>CAWDAK010000020.1:0-21030 GCA_963800255.1 uncultured Ignavibacteria bacterium
ATATCTCAAAATACTTATCCCTCGTACTGAGCTCGCTTGTTGTCATTGGATTAATGGTAGTGCTAGTAAGCCGCAGCAAAAGATCTACGGAACAGAAAGTATAAAGTTTGTTTAATGCTGGATAAATTAAAATATTTAGTTAAGCATTCTTTTATATACAGCATAAGCAACCTTGCCACTAAAGCCTCCGGAGTTATATTACTGCCTATATACTCCACGTTCTTTTCAGTCAGTGAATTCGGTGTTTTAGGAATACTGGAAGTAACTATTTCTATTTTTACAGAATTCCTGAATTTCGGACTTGGACAGTCTCTTGTGATGCTTTCCAATCATAGCGACTACCAGGAAAGAAAAAACAGTATATTTTACACCCTTACGGTCGTTTCGGTTTTCGTCCTCCTGATATTTATTGCACTGGGAGAACTAAGTGTTCCTTTCCTATCCTCCTATTTCCAGGATTCATCCGATTTTCATCTTTACCTTCGTTTAGCCATATACATTATCTCTTTAAGAGTGCTTAACGTATTTTTCTCTAACAAACTAAGGGCAGATGAAAAATCCGGCTGGTTCACGGCCAGCAGCCTGACCAAACTTGGGTTCACATTAGGTTTAATCATATTTTTTGTAGCATACAAAAAGCTGGGTATCAGCGGAGTTCTCTATTCATACATTTGCAGTGAAGCGATCCTCTTCATACTTTTGCTTCCCTCGATGTTAAAAAGTATGTTCTATAAATTCGAAAAAGAAATTATAAAGGTGGCAATAAGTTTCGGATTCCCAATGATATTCACTTCGGTAGCAATGCTGATACTTAATGTGAGTGACAGGTACATACTCAAATATTTTACTGATTATAAGCAACTTGGACTTTATGATCTGGGGTACAGGATTTCAGGTGTAGTAAATATGTTTATCATTATGCCTTTCAATCTTGCCTTAATGCCTTTTGCGTACAGGATTTATAAGCAGGAAGGTGACAAAAGATATTTTTCAAAGCTGCTGACCTATCTGACCTTCTTGCTGGTCTGGATAAGTCTGGCAATCTCCCTTTTCAGCGGACACATCATAAAGATATTTGCCCTTAACCCTGAATACTGGGGTGCAGCAAAAGTAATTCCTGTAATAGTCTTCTCATATATCTTTTTCGGGATGAGAATAGTAACTACCCTGGGAATGCTTCTTACAAAACATACGAAGGCATTAGCCGTAATAACCCTGGTTGCATCAATATTGAATATAATATTGAACATTATTTTTATCCCCTTGTGGGGGATGATGGCAGCCGCGTATTCAACGTTAATTTCATTTATATTTCTTTACTGGTTATCATATTTTATCTCGCAGAAATATTACAAAATTCCATACGAAAATTTAAAAGTTGCTGTAACCATCTCTATCGGAGTAATTTTGTACCTTATTTCTTTAATTTTTGATCTTAATTTATTCTTTGATCTTATTATTAAAACAGTCCTGCTGATAATTTTCCCTTTTATCCTTTATTTCCTGAGATTTTTTGAACTGAAGGAGATTGAAAGTCTGGTAGGTTTTTATAATAAATGGAAAAACCCTGCAACCTGGAGAAAGAATCTGAGCACTAAAGGTTAAACATTAATTTTCAATTATTTTAAGATAAATCAAGTTATGCCCATAAATTTACCTCAAAGAATTAATCTTGTTCTCAGATTATTCAAAAAGCCCTCTCTGATAAAAGTATTATTAGGACAATATCATTCAGGTTATTTGAAAGAACAAGGTTGGTTTGAGTCATATTTGTCTAAGACTCCTATCGATAAATATGATAATCCAATACCTTGGTTAAGTTATCCCTCAATAGATCTCTTAAGCGACAGACTTTCAAAAGATCTAAAAGTTTTTGAATTCGGAAGCGGAAATTCAACTTTGTTCTATGCTCAAAAAGTTAATAAGATTATTTGTGTAGAACACGATCCTGTTTGGTATAAATATCTTCAGAAAAAACTTCCCGAAAACGCTGAGCTAATATTTTGTGAAACTCACTCTGGTGAATTATATGCGGCTTCAGTTAAAGCCTCAAAGGAAAAGTTTAACCTAATTATTGTAGATGGAATTGACCGTGTTAGATCAATTTATAACTCAATTGAAGCCTTATCTGAAGACGGTGTTTTAATTCTGGATGATAGCGAAAGAATAGAATATCTTGAAGGAGTATCTCTATTGTTAAAGGGAGGATTTAAGAAACTAGATTGTTGGGGGATTTCTGCAGGTGAGTTGTATAAGAAATGCACATCTATTTTTTATAGAAACAACAACTGCCTTAACATATAGTAATTTTATATTGTAATAATTATAAACTATTAATGAATTTAGTTCCCATAATCCTATTTGTATATAATCGCCCCGAGCATACAAAAAAGACTGTAGACTCTCTTCAGAGAAATAATTTGGCTCGAGATAGTTCTTTATTCATTTTTTCAGATGGACCCAGAAAAGGATCTGATCAAAAAAAAATAAACGAAGTCAGGTCTTTCATTCATAAAATCGATGGATTTAAGAGTATAGAAATCGAAGAAAGCAAAATCAATAAAGGTTTGGCGAACTCCGTAATAGAAGGTGTCACTAAAGTTCTCAAAAAGTTTCATAAAGCGATAATTCTTGAGGATGACATTGTTTGTTCTTCAGATTATTTAACATATATGAACGAGGCTCTGAACAAATATGTCAACAACAACAGGATCTTTTCAATCTCGGGATACAGCTTCCCAATTAATATTCCTGCTGAATACGATGGTGATGTTTATGTATTACCCAGAGCCTCTACCTGGGGGTGGGGAACTTGGATAGATCGCTGGGAGAGGGTTGACTGGAACGTTACCGATTATGATAAATTTATACAGAATAAATTAGCACAAAGACGATTTAATCAGGGTGGAGAAGATCTTACTCCAATGTTGACCTCCCAAATGCAAGGCGTAATTGATTCATGGGGGATCAGGTGGGCATATGCGCATTATAAGAATAATTCCTTTTGCTTGTATCCTGTAAAATCCAAAGTTAAAAATATCGGGGCTGATAAGTCTGGAATTCACACGCCCCGAACTGAAAAATTTAATGTATTTTTGGAAAATAGCTCAGTGCAAACAGATTTCATAAAAGAGCCGGTTTTAAATGTCAAGATACAACAGAACCTGAAAAAATTTATGAAATTGAGTGTCCAAAGGAAAATAATAAATTTTGTAAAATACACTTTCCGCTATAAATGAAACTGTTATTCAAAATACTATTTAAGGGAATATACCATTATCTAACAAAGCCAAATCAGAGGAAATTTATATGGTTGGTTTTCAGATATGGAGATATAAAGAGACATGTTAGAAAGACAATTAAGTTCAATAAATTTAAAGCTAATGTACCAGATTGTCTTTCATTCTTATGGCAATACAAAGAGATTTTTGTAGATGAATCCTATAAATTTTCATCAAATTCAGCTAAGCCGCTCATCATAGATTGTGGTGCAAATATTGGAATTAGTGTATTCTATTTCAAACATTTATTTCCCAATGCTGATATCCTTGCCTTTGAATCCAATTATAAAATATCTGAACTGCTAAAAGAAAATATCATCACTAATCAATTAAGTAACGTTCAGGTTATTAATAAAGCTGTGTGGATAAATAATGACGGTATAGAGATGACGTCAGACCTTGCCGATAACTCTTCTGTATTTGGGAATGGAGAAAAGGAATATGTCCCTTCCATAAGATTGAGGACGGTTTTACAAAATGAAAAAAGGAAAATCGATCTTTTAAAAATCGATATAGAAGGAGCAGAGATTGAAGTAATAAAGGACTGTGCGGATAATCTGGATAAAGTTTGTAATATTTTTATTGAATATCATTCATTTATTGGAACAAGACAGTTATTGGATGAAATCCTTTTGATACTTGTGGACAAAAATTTTAGGTTTTTTATTAAACCCGTAAATGATAGAATACAGCCTTTTATTAATAGAACGAATAAGAACTATCCACAATGCGATTTACAATTAAATATTTTTGCTTATAAGAATATAGTATGAACATTTTACATATTTGTACATCGGACCTTAATGGTGGAGCTGCTAAAGCCTGTTATAATATAAGTCTTGCCTTAAATTCCATGGGGATAGATTCAAAAATACTTGTTCAGCAAAAACATTCTGAAAATGAATCTATAAATTCTATAAGTCCTAATTTTTTCCGTCGTGTGAGAACTAAGGTAAGGATCCTATTTGATTACATATTAATTGAACTTATTTCAGTTAAAGCTAGAGGAAGATTCACAATCCCCTTCATAGGAACAACTATTCATAAGCACCCATTGGTTAAAAAGGCAGATATAATAAATTTACATTGGGTAAATGGAGGGTTCCTTTCATTAAAATCTTTGTCAAAATTATTTGATCTTAAGAAACCTATTGTCTGGACTTTTCATGATATGTGGGTATTCACAGGAGGTTGTCATTATACTTTAGGATGTACAAACTTTCTAACCATATGCAGAAATTGTCCATCTCTAAAACTTAGGGGTTATAATGATTTATCTAACAAAACATTTTCTAATAAGAAAAAAATATTTCAGGATAAACGGTTCTTAATTTTGACTTGCAGTAATTGGCTTGCGAATGAAACCAGGAAAAGTGAACTCCTGAAGAATTTCAAAATCGATACAATTCCCAACCCCATTGATACAGATTTATTTAAACCACAAGCAACTGATAAAGCTAGGGAAGCATTGAGCTTGCCTAAAAATAAATTCATTTTTCTATTTAGTGCTTATACAGCGGATGAGGTGCGTAAGGGAATTTCTTTTCTTAGAGAAGCACTGCTTTCTTTAAATATGGCAAAACCTGAATTATCTAAGGATGTTGAAGTTATAATTATGGGCTCGTTCGATAGATCAGAATTCAAGGATGTACCTTATAGGGTAAACTATCCTGGCAGGCTTGAAAAAATAAATGAAATCGTAAAATATTATAATTCAGCTGATTTATTCATTGCCCCCTCCATCCAGGAGAATCTTTCAAATACCGTAATGGAATCGCTAGCCTGCGGAACTCCTGTATTAGCATTTGATATAGGTGGTATGCCGGATATGATTGATCATTTGAAGAATGGATATTTAGCAGCGGAAATTACTGCAGACCATTTATTAAGAGGATTTTTATGGTTTCTTGATTTGGATGCGGATTCACGTACAAGGTTAAAAATAAACAGTCGAAATAAGGTACTTTCAACTTTTACATTAAGCGATATTGCAAAGAAATATACAGAGCATTATAAAAGTCTATTGAACTCTTAATATACTTTTTAGCTTTGTATAAAAAGATGGCATGAACCTAAGTCTTAATATATTTCGTCGTATTTGTGCTCTTGAATAATTTATCATCTCCTTAATTATCTTCTCATAACTTGTGTCTCCTTCACTCGTACTCATTAATCTATCTGCAAGAAGTAATGCATAACCGTGCTGATCTAGAATCGTCGAAAAAATCCAACCCAATATTAGTTCTCTGACTGAACTCGATGATTCTTGGAATTCCCTGATGTAGATTATCTCAGCCCAACCCGGGCTGGTTTTATGGGAAAACTGGGCCAATTTTTTAAGAAAACCTGAACTAAAAATATTATCTAATTGAGCTTGAGTTAACTTTTGAGACCCTTTTAATGTAAAATCCGAAAGCCAAAATTTTTCCGTCTCAAAGTAATTAATTAATTCAGACAGTTTGTCCTCGCCCATATAACTATCTATCAGTCCAGGTTCGAATTCCGCAACTATAATCTTGTTTCTAAGGCTCTCCGATAATGATTTGAAAAGCCTTAAATCAATACCCTGTGAATCACTTTTGAACCAATCGATGTTTTTTATATTAATTTCCTTTAATGAACTCATAAGACTTTTAGAGTTTATCCTAACCTGGTTTACAACTTTAAATTTTTCTGCATATGCCCATTTTGCTAATTTTTCACTATAAGGCTGCAGGGTACTTGAACAGAAGGGTGACTCCGTTAAGAAAAAGGTTGTTGTTTCTTCATCATTATCTGTTACTATGCAATTAAAAACAAATAACTTTCTGAAATCATTTGTAATTTTTTCCGTGTATCCTATTTCTCTATTATCGGCTTCAAATGCGATACCGATAGAATATCTTGAAATTTGTTTCCAATACTTGTGCATCGATTCCGAAGCACCTATATCAATTAATACTGGAGGTTGATCCTTCAGTTCTGAAAATTCGAATATTTGATGAAGTAGCTTAGAGAGTTTCATTATTATCTTTTGTTAATTGCTTAATTTAATAAAATAATTAAACTTTCTCATTTTGATAAAGAAAGGACTTACACAAAAAATATTGCTTCTAACAAGAATTTTAAGCATATTAAATCACGGTTCAATTTATAATAGGTGGCCGGGGTTCAAATGAAAAAGATCTTTCCACTGGGATTTATTTTTATTTCTTTATTTTTAAACAATTGCTCATCTAATTTACCCACTTCACCGCAGGATATTCAACAAGGTGGAATCAGCCTTACTATTGATAGGGTCCATAAACCCGATAATGTTGTCAGTGTTACTGCATATTTAACCCGTGAGAACTTCGATACGCTCAGTGGTTCACTGAACCTGTTATCAGATACGACTGCCGATATCACGTTTAATGATATAGCAGCTGGTAACTGGCACCTAAAGGTTGATGCTGCAGATGAACAGAATACCGTGGTATATACCGGTGAAGCAGATGTAAATATTCTTGCGGGTATAACAACCCAGGTATACCTTACTCTTGAACCTACAGGAGCAGGCTACGGTAATATTTATATCTATGTTAATTGGGGGGTGCCGGCAAATTTAAGCTGGTTAGATTATCAAAATAATCCCATTCTTTCCGTGGAAGATATTCCATATTACACTACTGGTGTAAGTCAAGCTCAGATTATGTATGATGAAAATATTTATAAGATGTGGTTTATGAATTTATACTCAGGTGGTCGGGGCGATATAAGTTATGCTGAATCAATTGATGGTCTGTCCTGGGAGGTTTTATCAAATGGTCCTGTGCTGACGGCAGGTGATCCTGGTTCCTGGGATGATTATACAGTTGGAATGGGATACGTGATAAAGGATGATGGGATTTATAAAATGTATTATATTGGTATGCAGGAACCACTTTCGGGAATGCGGCAGATTGGACTTGCAACCTCTACAAATGGTATCGACTGGATCAAACGTCCTGACCCCGTTTTAACCACCAATTTTGATGAATTTTATCTGGGTGTTCATTCTATTCTAAGAGTGAACGGGGCCTATTATATGTATTATGATTCTAGTCCAATGAACTCATATTTTGACTTTGTGATAAATCTGACAACCTCTCCTGATGGCATAAATTGGACTAGATATTCAGGAAATCCAGTACTGGTTTCTGATCAGAATTGGGAAGGAATAAGTGTACGCCACGCTACACTTGTCAATGAAGCTAATAGTTATAAAATGATTTATAGTAATGAGACACAGAGTGGATTAGGGATGGCATACTCAAGTGATGGAATTAATTGGCTCAAAGAGCCTCTAAATCCGATATTTAGCTTAAATGATCTTCATAATAATTGGGCGATGAAAATCAGTTATCCTTGTTTTGGAAGATATGGAAATCAATATCGTATTTATTACACCGGAACTGATCAGAATTATGTCTGGAATCTAGCTGTAGCAATTTTTCAATAATATATCAATACTAATAAAGGATCGGGGTTAATAATGAAGAATTACTTTTTTGTGTTTGCTATCCTTCTCCCACTATTTTTAAATAGTTGTTCAAATGATCTGCCTGTATCACCAAATGTGACACAACATGGAGGAATTTCTCTTAATATTGACAGGGTTCATAAACCTGACAATGTTGTTAGTGTTACCGCATATCTTACCAGGGAAGGGTTTGAAACACTTAGTGGTTCACTCAACCTTCTTTCTGATACTACAGCAGACATAACTATTGATAATGTCGCTGCAGGCAACTGGCATCTGAAGGTGGATGCAGCAGATGAACAAAACACAGTTGTTTATACGGGGGAGGCGGAAGTAGATATCCTTGCTGAGGTGACGACCCACGTGTATTTGACCCTGGAACCTACTGGTGCTGGAATGGGTAATATTTATATCTTCGTGTCCTGGGGAGTGCCTGCTAATACCACCTGGATTGATTATGAGAATAATCCAATTGTTGTAAAATATAATACTTTTTATGACGTTATGGGATCAGGCGAATGTTTTGTTCTTAGAGATGATAATAATTATAAGATGTGGTATACTGGACTGTCGACAGGTGGGGTTGGTTACGGGTTTTATGCTTTTTCATCGGATGGATTAGATTGGACACGTTATAGTCAGACCCCTGTTCTAATGCCAGGACCATACGGTAGCTGGGATTCCTATCATTTATCTCCTGGACCAGTTATCAAGGAAGATGGTATTTATAAAATGTATTATAATGGCTGGGAATATCAGGAGGGTGCATGGCATATTGGCTTGGCAACCTCCACAGATGGAATTAATTGGACAAAGTATTCCGGAAATCCAATCTTATCAGGGGGAAGTTGGGATTTGCATTGCAGTGCGCATTCCATAGTTAAAAAGGATGGAATTTATTATATGTTCTATACTGGAAGCCCAGAAAATTATAACGGAGATATTTATAATATTGGCTTAGCGACTTCAACAGATGGTATTGTATGGCAAAAATATGCTGGAAATCCTTTGATGTCTCAAACAGAACCTTGGGAAGGTTCCGGAGTTGCTTTCCCTTCCGTTATCCTTAATAATAATCAATTTCAAATGGTATATGAAGGTATTAACCAGCAAAATTTTGCCTTTGGTTTTGCTTATTCATCTAATGGCTATAATTGGGAAAAAAACACGAATAACCCATTTTTCAAAATGAATGATTGTAATCAAGTATGGAGTAAAATTTTGTATCCAAGTTTTGTAAGAACAAATTCAGACTTCCGGGTGTATTATACAGGAAAAGATCCTATGAGCGGAGATATTTCTATTTGTTTGACTAAAAAATAAAATTATAAAAGCCAGGTTTAAATTGAAAAAATTAATTTTAATAATAACAGCTTTTTTCGGGTTATTAATAAGTAGTTGTGCCAACAACACCCCTGTCTCTCCTAATGAACAGCAGCAAGGCGGGATGGCACTTAGTATAGACAGGGTTCATAAACCTGATAACGTTGTCAGTGTTACTGCATATTTAACCCGTGAGAACTTCGATACGCTCAGTGGTTCACTGAACCTGTTATCAGATACGACTGCCGATATCACGTTTAATGATATTGCAGCAGGTAACTGGCACCTTAAGGTTGATGCTGCAGATGAACAGAATACCGTGGTATATACCGGTGAAGCAGATGTAAATATACTTGCTGGAATAACAACCCAGGTATACCTTACTCTTGAACCTACAGGAGCAGGCTATGGTAATATTTATATTTATGTTAATTGGGGGGTGCCGGCAAATTTGGATTGGATTGATTATCAATATAATCCTATTATAGCTCAGCCCATAATCCCCGATAATCCTAATGCCGTAACCCAGCCCAAAATCCTGTATGAGAACGGCATTTACAAAATGTGGTTTACTAGTCTATATAATTCTGCAGTTTCTAATATCTGGTATGCCGTTTCAACGGATGGAATAAACTGGGAACTGGAACATAACGGGCCGGTTTTTACTCCAACCAATGCTTATACTTGGGATTCTCATACGGTATGTGCCTCAGTAGTATTACATGATGAAAATGAATATAAAATGTATTATACGGGTTTCGCTGATGAGTACGGTAGCTGGCATATAGGGCTGGCAACCTCATCCGATGGAATAAACTGGACAAGGCTGCCTGACCCTGTCGTCTATGCTAGCCCGGAAGCACAGAAAATAATTGTGAATGATGTTATAAAAATTAACGGAACATATTATCTGTATTATTCGGTGAGACAATACCCTTATTATGATATAAGAGTTGCAGTTTCCCAGGATGGAATAAACTTTACTAAATCAGGTAATAATCCTGTTCTTACCCCTGATGAATATTGGGAAGGTTCCGGAGTTTTTTCTCCCTCGGTGATATATGAAAACGGACAGTTTAAAATGATCTACGTTAGTGTGGGGGGTGAAGGTACAGATCTGGGTATGGCGTATTCAAATGATGGTACAAACTGGACAAAAGACACCGGAAATCCTTTCTTCGATATTAGTGAGGTTCATAACAACTGGTGCGCCAGAATAACTTATCCCTTTTTCAGGAAGATAAATGGTCAGTACCGGATTTATTACACAGGCAACCTCGATGTGAACTGGTCGGCTATGATTGGAGTAATAATTAAACATTAACAAAAACTGCAAGATTTTCAACCCCGCCAACTGGCGGGGGTTTTTGTTTTTTCAAATCCAATGTCGGGTGAATGTGTAGCGAAGAAGTTTTCAGGTGGGAGTTACTTTTTGTTCTGACGATTCAATATTTCACCAAACTTCGCTGCTATATTCCGGCGGTCAAATTCTTTTACTGCCTCTATATCAGTTTTAAAGGTACCAGATTTGTTAAAGAATTCTTCAGGATCTTCGTTGTACCTGAACATCATCCCGCTATTGGTTTTTTCTAAGATGTTCTTAACTTCTTCATTGTCATCGCCGAAGGCTAATATTGGTTTACCTGTTCTCAGATATTCGAAAAGCTTCCCGGGCACGTGTCTTTTCTCGGTTGAGCACACCAGGAGGTAATCAGCTTTCATTAGTTCGCTTAACATTTCTTTATAAGGAAGAAATCCTGCATAATCAGTCACACCGGAAAGTCCGTTCTTCGCTACCTCGTCTTTTATAAGAGGACTAACAGTCCCGATGAACTTTACCCTTATTTTTTCCTCCTTATTATTTTCCTTTATCCTCTTCCATAAAAAAGGAGGATCCTGATAATCGAAAATATTCCCGGCATGCACCACCAGCTTATAATCCTTTTTACTGTTGTCCTGTTTCAATCCATCAAAGTTTTCTTCGTTATAACCCCAGTAAAGAGTATTAGACTTATCTTTTATAAAAGGATATTTCCTCCCGTAATCTTCAAGCGTCGATTTTGTTACAAACACAATGGAAGCTGCATTCTGCATAACGGACTTTTCAAGGTGGTTGTCAAGTGCAAGTGTGGGAGAGCTTCTTTTAAAATTCCTGTAATAAATAATATCAACCCACGGGTCTATCAAAACAGGAATGTGCGGAATAGAATAAACTTTGCTAAGCTTCATCCCGATAAGATGAGTGCTGTGGGGAGGACCTATAGTTACTATTGCGGAAAAATTATTCTGTTCAAGTATCTCTTTTCCTTTTTTTACGGCTGATATATACCAGCCAATCCTGGCATCAGGTACAAAAAGATTCATCCTGACCCAGATAGAAAGCCTGTGCGATAAGCTTTTATTTTTTGTAGAAATGGTTTCCGAAGCTACCAGCTGTGCATTCTTATTTTTCCCTGTGAACCATTTGTAAATATTGAACGGTTCCAATGCCTTTGATTTGTATACCCTTAAACCGGGGTCAACTTCTTTCAGCAGACTTTCGTCTTTCTGTGTGAAAGATTCTTCCTCCACTGTAAGCACTTCAGGCTGCCACCCAGATCCAGGCAGATATTTTATAATGTTAAGGGGCCAGTGTAGTGTGGCTTTTCCTGAGGGCGGCCAGAAATATGTTATAAAAAGAACCTTTTTCATTATTCTTTAATGCCGATATACCTTAGTACAACGGCTTCACCTTTGTGATATTTACTTTCGTTCAGCTTTATGAATTCCTTCGTAAGTTTCCTGGTTTTCAAACCTTTAAAGTTTTCTTCAATTTCCTCCATAGAAAAAAGCATATCGTAGTTTTGGGGACCTCCAGATTCTCTTCCCAACTGCTCCTTTGCGTATACCTCCATTATTATTCTCCCGCCTTTTTTTAAAGAGTCAGCTGCTCTCTTATGAACCACTTTAGATATCTCCGGGCTGAGATGCATAAATATCATTGAAACTGCCTCATAGGTATCAACTGTTGGTTCGAATGTCGCAAGGTCTGCTACCGTATAATTAATTTCAAGCTGCCTTTCAGCGGCAAGTTTTATTGCCTTCTGTTTCGCTATCCCGCTGAAATCAACCGCATCAACCTTCCAGCCAAGTGATGCAGCGTAAACTCCGTTTCTTCCTTCTCCCTCCGCTAATGCGAGTAATTTACCCGGTGAAAGTCTGGTTATTTCTGATTTGAAGAACTCATTTGGTTCAATACCGTAAACAAAATCTTCCGAAGAGTAACGATTATCCCAAAATTCATTCATATTTCACTATTATATTTATAAATTCAAATTTAAGCAGAAACTGAGGTAAATTGAAATATTGAGATTGGGAACAAACACGCCCAATTTCTTTGTTATTATTATTAAATACTGAATATAACCAGAAAGATATTATGCTGATAGATATAGAAACTGCATCTCCTCCTTTCGTTGTAACCCAGGAAAAAGCTGCCTCTGAACTTAAAAAGCGGATGACCGGCAGTAATGCTGCTTCAAGATTAATTGATATAGCCGCCCAGCATTCAGGTATCGATAACCGGTCTGTAGTAATCCCTGATGCAGAACCGGAAAAAAAAGATAAATTTTATTCCTCTGGCGGGGTTTATGTTTCTCCTGATACCAAAAGAAGAATGGACGAATATGAAAAATGGGCAAAGATACTTGCCAAAGACGCAGTGGAAAAACTCATAAAGGCAACGAACTTTCATCCCGAAGATCTTCATAAAATAATTACAATCAGCTGTACAGGATTCTTTGCCCCGGGAATAGACTATTACCTGATAAATGAATTTAATTTTCCTTTGGATGTTAAACGAATGAACATCGGCTTTATGGGATGTGCGGCTTCTGTTATAGGGATGGAATCGGTGGTGCAGGCACTTAATTCTTCAAATGAAAGCAACACTTTACTTATATCCACTGAGTTGTGCAGTCTTCACCTTCAGACGGAAGCCAGTCGTGATAACATCCTGGCCAACCTTATTTTTGCCGACGGCTGTGCCGCTGCTTTGTTTTCGAATTCTCAGAAATACGGTACCAATGCCGCGCTCAATTTAATAAGAACTGATTCAACGTTATTTAAAGATTCCTCAAAATACATGGGATGGAAAATAGGAAATTGGGGGTTTGAGATGCTGCTCTCTTCCGATCTACCCAGGATAATTCTGAATGAAGCTGTCCCTGTATTAATAAGACTTCTGGATAGACAGGGTATTGATGTAGGTTCGATAAAACATTGGGCACTTCATCCCGGCGGAAGAGCCATCCTCGATTCGCTGCAGTCAGGTCTTAAGCTCACAGATGATCAAATGGTGCATTCAAGAAACGTGTTAAAAAACTACGGAAATTTATCCTCTGCCTCAATATTATTTGTGCTGAAGGAAATACTTAACTCCGGTAATGTGCAGAAAGGTGAATTATGCTGCGCCGTGGCTTTCGGTCCCGGATTAACGATGGAAACTGCATTATTCAGGGGAATCTGATGCTGCTTAAAAGAAGTTTCAAGCCGGAACTGATGGATGATTTATCTCTTTCTGATAATAGAGTGGCTGAGGCTCTTAAAGAACTTCATCTTATCAACAAATACCTTGGCGGTATTGCTGTCACCGAAAGGGGGATACAAAATTTTCTTAACGGTCGAACATATGAGATGAAAATCCTTGATGTGGGGGGAGGAGGATCTGACAGCCTTTCAGATCTAAAGGAGAAATACCCTCTGAATGTTTACTCGCTCGACATCAATAAATATTCCTGCCATTATCAGAAAAACCTTCATCCGGGTCATAATGTAATTTGTGCCGATGCTGAAAAACTTCCGTTTAAAGAAAGATCTTTTGATGTTGTTCATGCATCTCTTTTTTTCCATCATTTCAATGAAGAAGTAATTATCAGTATGCTGAAACATTTCCGGGAAGCAGCCAGGTATGGAGTAATTATCAATGATCTGAGAAGAAATATTCTGGCATATGCCGGCATAAGATTACTTACCTTGCTTTTTTCGCGCAGCAGCTTTGTAAAGTATGATGGTCCGTTATCGGTCCTCAGAGCTTTCACCTCAAAAGAATTGGTATCGATTTTATCCCGTGCCGGTATCACCAATTACACAATCCGAAAAATGTGGGCCTTCAGGTTCCTCGTAATAATTTTACCGGTGCAAAATGATAAAATCTGATTTTGATGTTATTATCATCGGCGGGGGACCGGCAGGTGCTGTCTCATCGATCTATCTTTCAAGGTCGGGATTAAACACTGCAGTTATTGAACGAACCGCATTTCCAAGGGAAACTTTATGCGGTGAATTTCTTTCGCTGGAAGTTATTGAGCAGCTCAGGCAGCTTGATCTTGAAAAAAAATTCCTCAGTCTGGAGCCGAACCGGATCAATTCTTTCAGTTTTGTCACCGGGAAACGTCTGTTTAACTCAGAACTGCCGTTTGAAAGTTTTTCACTTAAACGCTCGATATTTGATGAATTCCTTCTTAATGAAGCTGTGAACTCCGGATCAAATATTTTTCAGCCTGCAGAGGTTAGGGAAATTGTAAATGAAGGCAATCGGTTTATTGTAAGAATAATTTCAGGGGGAGAAACTGAAGAAATTTCTTCTCGGTTTGTAATCGGGGCGTTTGGAAAATATAACCTGCTGGATAAAAAATTGAAGAGGAAGTATGCTGAGAGAAACACAGGTTACCATGGAATAAAATTCCATCTTTGTAAAGATGAACTCTCCAGCATCAATGATTCCTGTATCTATATTTATCGCGGTGACAATATTTATGCAGGGGTTAATTCTGTGGGCAGGGGAGAGGTTACATTCTGTTTTCTCAGGAGAAAAAAAAGCAAATTTTCTCCTTCAGAGCATTTAGCCAAACTCTTTGAAGAAAATCCTAACCTGGCAGTAATGTTTAACAATGTTATACCTGACCTGAAGCAGCGTAAGGTATACGGAGCGGGCAGTATTTATTTCGGAAGAAAAGAACTGGTTAAAAATGGAATCATTATGGTTGGGGATGCTGCTAAGATAATTGCCCCTCTGGCCGGGGATGGAATAGGTATGGCTTTTCAATCAGCCAAAATAGCATCTGACATTATCAGGGAAGCCAATGAAGATCAACATGATATTTTGCAGATAGAACAAAATTATAATGCAAAATGGAAAAAACATTTTCTCATCAGAACATCAGCTGCACGTATAGTGCAGAATATTCTGCTTAAGAAGTCGTTTATGAATTTAATTCCGGCCCCTCTGATCAGGTCCTCTATCCCGTTACTAATAAACGCTACCAGGAAATGATATTATTTCTTTTATTGCCTTTACTTATCTTTGTAATAGAAATTGAAATATTTATATGGTTATGAACTTGCAGAATATAGATAAATTTATTGTGGTGGGGGATAGGGTTCTTCTGCGTGCAACCGAGGAATCCCAACGAACTGCCTCCGGTTTATATCTGCCTCCGGGTGTATC
This sequence comes from uncultured Ignavibacteria bacterium, assembly GCA_963800255.1. Lineage (GTDB taxonomy): Bacteria > Bacteroidota > Ignavibacteria > Ignavibacteriales > Ignavibacteriaceae > DATFVA01. Next base: position 15,572 of record CAWDAK010000020.1, read on the forward strand.
AGAAAAAGATAAAATTCAAAGCGGGTACGTCATCAAAGCAGGTCCCGGATACCCCACCGGAATAAATGCAGACGATGAGCCCTGGAAAGAAGCAAAAGAACCGATTAAATATATTCCCCTGCAGGCAAAAGAAGGAGACCTTGCCATATTCCTCCGTAAAGAAGCGTATGAAATTGAGTTTGAAAAGGAAAAGCTGCTTATTGTACCCCAAGCAGCACTACTTTTACTTATCAGGGATGATCTTATAAATTTTTAGGTATGAATGCCTTATTTCATCGTTATAAAGGCGAGCACAGCAGCCAGAACCAGCATGAGTAACGCAACGCCACCCGCTTTAAATTTAGGAAAGTCCTTTTTTTTCAGATTATTGGAATTTGCCTGATGGCTCTTCCAATCACCTTTTTCAATTGACCACTTATCACCGTCTCTGTCGAAATAATCCATAGACAACATTATCCATTTCCTCTGTAGTAGTTCAGTAACATAAACTCAAATTTCATACCCCTCTGATTGTGCAGAAGGATGCAGAAAAAATATATTATTCGGGGTAAATAAAGAAATAATTACCACTAGGCAAGCAAAAATACTAAAAAACAAGAACTTAAAAAATTCTCCTTTAAAAGAATTTAAGTACAAAATTTTTTCTACTCAAGCCAGCTCAATATTTCAAACCGGGATGATTTTAATTTGAGCTGACCAAGCTGAATCGCCTCATTACTGTAATAAAACTGTGCATTTCCCTGAGATTCAACTGATACATCTTCCCCTACCAGGATTGCACCCCCGTAGATACCATTGTTTCCGATGGTCTGGCAGCTGATAGATGATTGACCATAAACAACTACAACCCCAAAGTATTTAAAATTTCCGCTAAGCGTTATATTTCCGTTTATTATCATAATACCATAGCCCGTTGCACTGGTAAAGTTAACATCACCGTTGCAGTAAGTGATAATAGGATCATCGGCTGTTCCAAATTGTGAACCGCTGGAATATGTGCCGCTGGTAAGTATGGTATCAGCAGAGAAGATAAAATCTTCAGATAAACCAAGCCAGTCGGTTGTATCAGGCACAGTCGAAACACTGGGCGCGCCTCCCAGTCCCTTAATATCTTTAGAGATTTTGGATTTTATATTATTAATTACATAAGCACTATCTGTTGCATCATCTACGCCGATTCCCGGTAGTGGACTTCCTGTTCCGGCAGTTCCGGTCATCTTGTGGTCGGTTCCGTCAATATCTACATTACCATTAAGATGAAGTGAAACATTATTCGATGAAATATACAAAGCTGAATTTACTCCAGGCATTGTAACCGGTTTCCTTTTCGCATTCACTATACTGGTATGTACCTTATCTTCATAATATCCCACCGCTCTTATTGTAAGGTTTGAATCAGGCCCTGAAACGTATAAATTATATTTACCGCCTAGTAGTTCATTGTCCATGAATGTACCGGTTAAATCTTTATCTCTTCTCATTTTTTCTAAATAAATTTCTATCCCTGAGTTTGATATCAGCCTTGCCTGGGTGGTTTTGTACATATCCAGCGTGGTGTCTAGACTCCGGTTAGTATTGGCATTAAGATTTACAATCAACAGTGAAATTAACCCGGCCACACCAACCACCAATATTAAAATTCCTTTTCCCATATTATATATTCCTCGGATTTATCGTTAGTTCCCAGTAAGTAAACGGATATTCTCCTCCTACGGACAGCATTGTTTCAACCCAGATCTCCGCTTTTACATAACAAATACTATCGGGATTCGCGGTATCATTTTCATTTATATTCAGGTATGAAAAGCGCAGATCGGTTAAACCCAGGGTGGGGCCGCCGATTGTGTCATTGTTTACAACTCTGAATAATATCCTGTCGTCAGGATTTGGTGTAGCAGCCGCGTCAGTTTTTGATCCTAAAAAGTATGTAACCTGGTCCATACTGCCGTCGTTGTTTATATCACCTTTAAAGGAAATTCTTTGCTGTGCTGCTTCTGTGATAGCTGTTCCGGAATATTTATACCCTATTTTTCTCAGATCATCATTTATTATCTCAGCAAGAGTTTTAGCGTTCTGCTGAAGCCTCAGATCGGCATCCGAAGCAAACTTAGTCTCCTGCGAGTATGCATTTAGATTCACAACCAGCAGCATAACAATGCCCCCAATTAGGGAAGCTCCAAGAAGGTCTAATATTACGTTCATATCTTTGCTTATTTAAGGGTGAATACAAATGATAAATCAACGTCATCACGCATAAAAGGACTTGAAACCGTTACGGTAACTTTCTTATAGTAACTGGGTGTGCTTATCTCATTGTCCGGATCGGAACTATCTACATAATAAACTCTGCAGACTATTCCGTAGTTTTCTGCGTGAGGGGCGTTAACCGTCTTTTTGTAGAGGTTATAGTCATCAATATCATTAAATGTCTGGTAAGTTTCCCCGGATTCGGGACCAAGATTATTGGCGGGTGTTAGGTTAGCAAGACCTGTAGGAAATTTGACTGTTGCTTCATCAAAACTCCTCTGTTTTATTGTCTCAATCATATCATCAGCTAGTGAAAAGGCTGTGAGATAAACCTTATTCTCAATCTGTACGGTTGAATTCTCAAGAACAGAATTATTAAAATTTAAAGATGAAAGAGAGAGAAGGACTAAGGCACCCATCGTTAACATAGATTGTACACTGTTCATATCTTCCCTGCAATTTAGTGTTAAATGATACAGAGCATGTCAACTATTGTACCTTCTAAGGTATCTTCTTTTCGGGCTGAATTTATAATGTCAGATTTGTCAGTTCGGGGATTAAAGACATTTCTGACGTCAAACGTGACATTTGACGTCAGAATTTAATTTGTCCCTTGAAATATATTAACAAAATTTAAAAGACTTTAATTGCCTTTTTTATTCGTACCAGGATAAGATTTTGAATCCGTTAGATTTAAGATTTGCCCTGACTGCATTTATGGCATCAAGGCTGTGTTTTACGTTCATTGTTCCACTCAACTTGAAGCTTACAAATTTTCCTGCCACAATCACTCCCCCTATAACCTGGTTCGTTCCGGTCGATTGAAAATATAGATCTGAATTTTTGTAGCATAAAATAATTCCCTGATACTCGAAATTACCCGCGAATTTTATATCCCCGTTTACAACTAGTATACCTGCCCCGGCATTGCCGTTTATCATGATAGTCTTATTCGTAGCAGCATCCGCATTAACAAGCGTAATTTTAGGATTAGCCAAAGTACCCAGGTTGGTTCCGTTCGGTATATCCTGAATGAAGGTTTGGTCTGCTGCATTTGCCAGGAATTGATAAATCTTACCCCAGTCAATCCCCAAATTTGTCACTCCCACACTCTTGTAACCGGTTGCCCCGGTTGCAGTATCAACTAAACCTTCGATGTTTTCCGGTTTCTTGAGATTATTCAGAATGTTGGTTTTATCAGCTTCATTATCTACACCAACCCCGAAGACGGCTGGTTTTCCGTTTCCCTTAACATTTCCGTTCACATCGTGATCCAAACCGCTTACCTCCATATCTCCCACCTCTTTTGCTGATATAGCAGCGTCGGAACTTATATAAACCCCTGCAGGCAAAGTCGGAAAAGAAATTGGCGTAAGGAAGGCATCTGCAACTGATATATGTTCAACATCCTGGAAATTTGATTGAGTAGTTACAGTTACATACGGTAGTGTTCCGGTTATGCTTACGTCATATGTTCCCCCAAACAGACTTTGAGTAGGTATCGCACTTCCCACTAAGGATTTATCACTATACAGTTTTTCAAGATATACCTCCACACCTGTATTTGCAATAAGCCGGGCTTGCGTCTGATCGAACATATCAACTGTTGTTGACAGATTTTCTTTCGAATTTCCGTTCAACTTCAAGACAAGGAAAGATACAAGGAGCATCGTTCCAAGTACAATGATTAATGAGCTTTTACCCATATTATATATTCCTCGGATAAATTGTAAATTCCCAGTATGTGAATGTAGAATCATGAATACCGGTAACAAAGTTATTTCGTGCTTCGGTGGGCTGAACCCACATTTCTGTTTTTATATATCTTATTTTGGTGAGATCTACTGTAGGAGTTGATACGCTGTCGAGATAAGAAAACTCCATTTTTACCAGACCTAGTGAAGGACCATCTATAGTATCTTTATTATTAAGAACCCTAACAAGTATTTTGTCGTGAATGTTGGTGGTTCCGGATGAAAAAGTTGAGTCTTCCAGAAAATATTCTACCGTATCTACTGTTCCATATCCCGCGGTACCAGGACGTTCAAGGTCACCTACGAACTTAAATCTTTCTTTCTGTGCAGAAAGTATCGGAGTAGTGTCTACCTTATAACCTATTTTTCTGAAATCGGAATTCATTATCTCGGCAAGGGTTTTGGTATTCTGTTGCAGCCTTAGCTCCGCATCTGATGAATAGCTGGTTTCAGACATAAACAGGTTCAGTTTTATAATCAAAAGGAGAATCATTCCTCCAATGATTGTTGAACCTAAAATATCCATAATTGTATTCATAGATAACTTTTCCTAATTCTTTGAATGAAGTGAAAAAATAAAATACATCTGAAAGTTATCCCTCAGGTAGGGACTGGAAACTGTAATTGTAACTTTCTTAAAATAATCCTGACTGAGTTTAACGGTACCGCTGGCATCGCAATATTGAACATTGCATAAAATATTATAACCTTCTGCATGAGGTGCATCAACATCTTTGGTGTAGTTATTATAGTCGTCGATGTCATCAAAATTAGGCCAGACCTCTCCTTCTTTTCCCAGGGTAGAAGTCAGCTGATTTTTTGCAATTGCCTGGAAATCAATTGTTTTCTCATCGAAAGCCTTCTGTTTCATTTCCTCAATCAGATCATCTGCCAGAGAAAATGCGTTAAGGTAGACCTTATCTTCGATTTCTATAGTTGTATTCTGAAGTACACTTGAATTGAAGAGCAGGGAAACAATAGAGAAAATTACAAGTGCTCCGACAGCTAACATAGATTGTATACTTGCCATATCTGTAAATCCTTTTTGGAAACTAAATTAAAGCTGCAAATCCAATGCCTGTATCCTATCGTTGAATCTTGAGGACGCGCAGAGTAAAACAGATGAACAGAGACAACTTAGGTGTCATTTTTGACGCCGCACAGGAAAAATTTACTTGTTCAGCAGAACTAACTACCGTTTTCCCTGATTTTTTGAAGTCTTCTCTGAAGGGTTCTTTCACTCACCCCAAGTATTAATGCTGCCCGCTGAACATTGCCGTCCGTATGTTTCATTGTGTTCATAATATGATTTCTTACAGCATCGTCTATGGTAATCAGGTTGTTCTCAGAAGGCATAAATTGAACTTCTTCGTTATACCCGTCAGGTATATCAATTTCTGTAATAAGCTCATTATCCCTTGTTTTTGCAACTGCGTTTAATATCAGGTTTTCAAGTTC
>CAWDAK010000021.1:0-11207 GCA_963800255.1 uncultured Ignavibacteria bacterium
TTGATGCCAACGAAATAGGAACTCAAGAAAGTTCGTCCCAACTTACTTCAAATGGAGATATCTCTTTTATAAAAGTAGATGATCTGATATTGCAAGATATAAAAATTAAAAATGGAGATCCTCTTTTATTCGGTGTTCATCTGCAATCTGTTAAAAATGCTAAAATCAGGAACTATTTTTATGAAGGTGAAAAAGATGGGGTTCACATTAATGGTGGATGCAAAAATATAAAAATTGATGGATTTGATATTTCCAGTTTTGACGATGCATTTGGTATAATGACGGATGATTACCCGCGAGTTCAACATAATACCGAGGATATCAGGGATATAGAGATTAAAAATGGTATTAGCCGGGCACGAACTCCACAATCAGGATTTTTTTTAAGGCTAATGACTGGAAGCTGGGAGGACTGGAAGAAGGGAAACGAATATTATGTAGGACACACTGTTAATTATCAAAACAGACAGTACAAGAAATTAAATAGAGGAAAACTTATTTCTCAAGTTCCTCCAACACATTTAAAAGGTGATAGCCTGTACTCAGATGGGATTATTTGGAGAAATATCGGGAAGGGAAAAAATAAAACGTCAAATATATACAACTTACGAATATCAAATATTATATTAGAAGATGGGCGAGATATAGTTAGAACCATTAATGCAGATAGTAATGATTACGGAGTATACCCTGGAACAGAAAATACCTCAATAGTAGATGGAGTTTACATCGAAGGTTATCAATTAAAAATAACCAGAGGTAAGGTTGGTTTATGGAAAACCATTCCTCTGACTAATTATCTTCAGCCCTCGATATTAATTTTATGTTTAATAAGCTTATTGGTAATAGTTTTTTATTATTTAAGATTAAAAAAAGCCAAAGCAATTTTATCCTAAATTGACCGGGTTGATTAAAAGCAAGAGCAATAATTGTAGGATGGTTCAGCGCAAAATGGAATTTCGTGTTAATTAAATAAGGTAGATTTTCAGTTAACATTTCTAACCTCAAATCTGTTTTCTTTAGCTTCCTTAAGTTTCCTTTCCCTGATTTTAAGTTTTTCATCAACTCTTCCTAAAAGAAAATCTTCCGGTGTTAAAAAATATAAGGAACTATGAAGTCTTTTGGTATTATAATAATCAACGAAACCCTGAATTTGTTTTCTTGCATCCTCCAGGTTGATGAAGGATTTTTTCTTTAAGCATTCCTGCTCAAGTGTTCTGTGGTATCTCTCGATCTTCCCATTGCTCTGAGGATACGCAATCGAAGTTCTGACGTGCTGTAGTCCCAGCTGCTTGAGATATTCGGCAAAATCCTTAGATATAAACTGGCTCCCGTTATCTGAGATTATCCTTGGTCTGTAGCCGGGATATTTCTCCAGAGCTCTCTGCAATGTAATCTGGACATCATATTCCTGCATACTAAGCCTGAGTTCGTGATGGACCATATACCGGCAATATCCGTCTATTACCGAAATGAAGAACAGAAAAGTACCGTTAAAATTAACATACTTAATATCTGTATGCCAGTGCTGATGGGCAGCCGTCGGTTGATCAAATCCTAAACCCTTGGCTGTCTTCTTGACCTTATTATACTTGTTAAGCAAGCCAGCCTGTTTCAGCACCCTGTAGGTTGTAGATGGGCTTACAGCTGCTATATTGTCATCAAGCATCATATAGGTAAGCCTCCTGTAACCTTCTCCGGGATGATCTTCGGCATACCTGATAATAGCTTCTCTTTCCCAGTCCAGGATCCAGTGTCCTCTGGGAATGTCACCGTTATGCTGATTGGGCAGCCCTTCCCTGTCTAACCAGGAATAATATCTGCTGCTTTTCACACCCAGCCTTCCCAGAAACCATTTTACCGGTAATCCTGTTTTGGGTCTGTAGGTCCTGATTAGGCCGATTACCTGCTCTCTTACATCCAGTTCAACCCACTGCTGGTTCATATCTCCCCATCGATACTTTTTTTTATTTCGATGTTTTCCTTCAGAAGCATTGCTATTGCCTCATCCCGATCTCTTAACTTTGATTCCAGCTTTTCTATCCTTTTTTGTTCTGCTGTCTTTTGCTTCTGGTTGACCGGTGTACTTCTGAACAGGTCCTTTGCTCCCTCGAAGAGCTTTTTCTTCCAGTTGTAGATATCATTGGGATGTACTGGTATTTTTCGGCCAGCTGACTGATAGGGACATTATTTTCGAGTAACTCCCTTACTATTATGACCTTCTGTTCTGGACTGTAGATCTTTCTTTCTCTTCTTCCTTCTGCCATAACTAGAACCTCCTGTCTTTTACATTACGTAAATTTAGGAAATTCCATTTTCATCTGAAGCGGTACAGTTAGAACCATTAATCGCAGATAGTAATGATTACGGAGTATACCCTGGAACGGAAAATACCTCAATAGTAGATGGAGTTTACATCGAAGGTTATCAATTAAAAATAACCAGAGGTAAGGTTGGTTTATGGAAAACCATCCCTCTGACTAATTATCTTCAGCCCTCGATATTAATTTTATGTTTAATAAGCTTATTGGTAATAGTTTTTTATTATTTAAGATTAAAAAAAGCCAAAGCAATTTTATCCTAATTTGACCGGGTTGATTCCAAAAGCAAAAGCAATAATTTTAGGATGCGATTTACTTCATATTCACAAACTGCGTCGGGAAATCCAGATCCGCATCCTTCACCATCTGGATTACCGCCTGAAGATCATCTATTTTAGGAGCCTGAACCCTAACCTGTTCATCCTGTATCTGCGCACTAACCTTAAGTTTTGATTCCTTAATCATTTTAGTAATCTTCTTGGCGTTGTCTTTAGAGATTCCGCTCTGAAGATCGATTATCTGCTTCAGCCTTCCGCTGGCAGCCGGTTCAGGTTCATTCAGTTTAAGAGCCTTAATAGAAATTCCCCGGCGGATGAACTTTGTCTGGAGGATGTCCACGCTCGACTTTAATGAATAGTCATCTTTTGTATTGATAGAAATCTGCTTATCCTTTTTGTTGATTTCCATAGAAGTATTCGAATCCTTCAGGTCATATCTCTGGTGAATTTCCTTCAAAGCCTGGTTGACAGCATTATCCGCTTCCTGCAGATCAATTTCAGAAACTATATCAAAAGTATGGTTTTGTGCCATTTTTATATCCTCACATTGCTTATTATTAGCTGCAAATTTAATGAACAGGAATTAGAGTTTAAAATATTGTGATCTGTTCATAAAAACCAGCATTCCTGTGACAGTCATAAAACAACCTGAACCGTATGATCCGTAAGTTCATTTTACAGATATCGGTGTAATATTTGCTTAATCCATTAATAAGATGTTGAAATATTAAGCATAATAATAAGAATCCTATGGCACTGATATTGGTTAAGATGATCAAAATTAAAGAGAGTTATGAAAAAACTATTAACTGCTGCCCTGCTTATAATTACTACCTCATTTATCTTAACCTCCTGTGAATCCTATGAATCTAAATATGCTTACCGCTGGGGTGAGGACGGTTTAATCTATAATTCCCATAATGACAAGTTATTTACAGGCACTGTCCGTGATACCGCAGATGTTATAATAGAATTCCAGGTCGTGAATGGAAAAAAGAACGGAACTTTCAGAACATATTACCTGGACGGCCAGATAGAAAAGACAGGGTATGTTGTTAACAACGAAAATATGGGAACCTGGAAATATTACTATCCCGACGGACAGATGGAAAGTAGAGGGGATTTTGAGAGTAACAAACCTGACGGCAAATGGATTTCCTATTATCCCAATGGGAATATAGAAAACGAAGGCAAGTATAGAGACGGGAAGCAGGACGGGATCTGGACATATTATGATGAGAGAGGGGAAATAATAAACCAGGTCATCTACCAGGATGGAGACTATATCGGTCTGCAAAAGAAATTTGTTTAAACTTTTATATTGTCATTCCGGATTTATTTCGGAATCTAAAACCGGTTCAGATTGATAATATCAGACTTTGAGACAGCCTCTTTTTTACATTTAAATTCTAACGTGAAGTTCCGTAGATACTAATTTTCTTATCTCCATTCGGTCCTGTAGTAGAAATATCTATAATAGCTTGCTGCAGCTTCGTCGTATCAGGTTTTGAATCCACTGCTGTAAAGCTAAACATAGTAAAAGATTTGCTCTGTGTATCAAGCATCGTTATATCCACATCTCCTGAAACTTCAATATCTCCTTTATTAACCTTAACAGAAATGGTTTGTCCGGAAGACATCGGATTACCGTTTCCATCACTTACCGTAAAATTGAAAGATTGGGCACCGCCATTTTGTATATCGATAGTCGATGGATCAACCGTAATTTGTGGGAGTCCAGTCAAAAGTCTTATTGTTGATGTTTGAATTGTTGTATTATTTTCATCAATAGTTGAAGACGTAACCCTGAAAAACCCCGGGCCATAACCCTGCTCGTTCAGATCCGGAAAAGGCTGAGTTAACATGATTACTGTAGCTCTGCCAAGGTTATCTGTGCTATTTGATCCGTCTATGATTCCGGAAGTTGTCTGGAAGTAGACACTGGTTCCGGGTCTCACAGGATTAGAATATTTGTCACCTGCAAATGCCGTAAAAGGTATTTCAACCCCAATAATCCCATAGTTAGGGTAATTTAGTTTATCTGAAGCAACTGCAAAATGGCTGGGATCAGGAAACCCGCCATAAATGGCCATAAGTATTGGCTGCGATTTAACAACCACATTATTTATTGAAAACTCTGCAGTTATCTGTGCCACCCCTGCTTTTGTCCCGGTATTCAATGTAACAGAAGCCCTTCCAAGAGCATTACTGATTACTGAAGCAGGGTAGAGGAACTCTCCACCACCGGGACCGGAACCGATGCTGAAGGAGACTTCAACAGCATTATCTAACGTGACCGGAGCACCAGTTGAGTCAAGAATCTCAAAAATAAACTGGACTGTTTCATTAGCACCGCTTTCTTTTACCCCAACATTATCAGCTGATTGAGCATAAAGATAAATAGTTGCCGCTTGTCCTGAGGAGGTTCCTCCTCCAGTTCCCTGCTGCTGGGTTAGCCTTAATACGGGTACTTCAACGTTTGAGCTTACTGTAACGTAAACAGTAGTCGTATCCGTATCATATCCTGATTTAAAGTAAACTATAGTCAATTCTTTATCTTCGGTCAGCGGGAAATCGGTGGAAAAAGTTCCGTCATTTCCGGTTGTTGTGTTTACCTGTGTAATACCGTCTGTAATTTTAACTGCTGCGTTAAAAATAGGATCCCCCGAAACCGATTCGACTATCTGTCCCGATATTGTTGCATCGGGAACTTCAGGTATAATATTCTCATCGGGGACACCAAACTCACAGCCCGATAAATATAAACCGGTGAGTAAAATAAAGACTGATAAGTATATAAAATTTTTCATTTTGACAATTTCTTTAGTTATGACAGTGTTAAGGTATTCAGATTTACTTCTCATCTTTCAGGTAATCCATATTATAATATTTAATTTCTTCTTTATCTTTCTCTAATTTCTGCTTAATAAGGTTTTGTTTCTGGATTGATATAAACCGGTCTTCAAGTGTGGGTAATAGTTCGGCTCTTAAGAGGATAATGACTTCTTTTTTGGTCACAACAGTTTTATCACTTCCAGTAAGATATCTTATTCCAAGCACCCACCATGGGAGGTCCTTTAAGAAAGGAATTCCGGTTCTTGCAATAGTTTCTTCATTAATGTAAAGTCCGCCTATTACAGTTTCTTCTCCATCAAGTAATAAGTACATCAGAACTTGCCGAAGTTTTCTTTACTTCAGTTGTCAACTCCGATGGAAAGAATGAACTCCTTTCGGCTTCAAGCTTCAGAAGAATGTAGTCTATTCCTTTTTTAGAGTAGACGTACGGTACCACATTTATTATCGAACCGGCAGAATAGAACTTATCGATAACATTTCCTGAAAAATCTCTTTGTTTAATGGAAAAATCAGAACCAATCTGTATCCTTCCTTTCTGCCTGTCTCTTACCGAAATAGTGGGACTTGCAATAATTTCCCCCAGGTTCTGTGATTCAAAAAACCTGAACATTGCGGTAGCACTCCCTACCCAATCACCCATCTTAAAATCGGTAAGTGAGTTTATATTAAATTCCGGTGGCTTGCCCTGTGTTTTGTACTTGTTGTTCAGGTACTGTTGCCTGGGTTCGAAGGGTGGTTCCAACATTAACTCCATCTTTTGAAAGTAACCAATCCCAGTCAATACCTCTGTCCAACGAATTCTGTATGTCAGCTTCGAAGAATATAGCGGAGATTTTAACCTCCCTGGCATCAAGGTCAGCAAATGTATCCTCATCTATTTTCTCTTCTTCGGTCTTCCCCTTATTTTTTATAACAATAGAACCTTCCTTATCCTCATACATCAGATTTTCGGCGTTTACTATAAGGTTCAAAGCATCCAGGTATGGCATCTTTTTGATTTCAACACCGATAGGGGAGGATATCTGAACTGTTGAGACTATACTTTTCCCGGATACCAGTTCGCTGACCGCGCTTAGCATTTTAACCGCCTGGTCAAAGCTGGCATACTGCGATATGGAAACAAGCTCCAGTGGGTTATATTCCCCGGATAACTTTTTTTCCAGCTCCTGCTGTGCCTGGACAGGGTAGATGAATATCAGGATTAAAATTAAGATTACAGGAAATTTCATTGCTGTTGTCCTTCTTTTTGATTTTTCTTCCCTATTTTGAGGGTCTGGTACTCTATGATTCCCCCCTTATTTAATACGAAGGTTACCGTTTCATTTTCATAGTCGATATCCATCAGATATCCCAGGTATACAGAATCGCCTTTCTTCAGCAGTAAGGTGTTTCCCTTCGAATCAGAAATAAAGGCACCCTGTGGTACCAGTGAGATCAAAGTTGCATCCTGAATATCAGGGAGATTATTTACATTGGGACGTATTTCATTTCTAACCAGCGGAAAGAAAGCATCGTACAGTCCGCCTGTTCTAAGATCATTTTCATTATAATTAACTTCAGCGTATCTGTCGCTTGAGGAATAATATACTTTAACTTCTAATTCAAATTTCACCAGGTAGTGAGGTATACCCTTTTCATCAACGCTGGTGGTTCCGGATACGTTAGCTGATTCTATCTTCTTTAACTCTTTGCTGTGTTCAATGGCGTAGATTAATCCATATACATTTTCAAATGAACCGTTTCCGCTCACCTTGAATATGTAAAAATTAAAACCGTTCTCTACACCTGTACTAACATACTGCGTGTTGGTAAATGTATAGAGAGAATAATCCCCGCTGTAAGAATCAACAAAATTAAAAAAGTTGGATTGAGGCAGGTTCTGTGGTATAGTAAATTTACCTGAAAAGAGTAATGAATCTACAACGGCTACATTTTCTTCAGCTTTTCTAAGCTGGATCTGCAGTGTTTCAATACTTGAATAGTTAGCTCTCAGTTTAACAAGCCTTTGGTCTTTAACATCAAGGTCCTTCTGCTGAATTCCTAACGTATAAATGCTTCCTGCCGCTGTAATCAGAACGAATACAACTATTAGAATTATTAGTGACTTATTTCTTTTTTTCATTTTGAACTCCTCCCATCAGGTTTCCGGCATCAATAGAAAACTTAAAGGTCCTGGTATCACGCAATGGCTCATATAGGATATTCTGCAGGATGGCTCCTTTATAAGAATCGGATAAATCCTTCACAACAATTCGGGAAAAGGTAAACCCGCCGAGTTTAACGTTTTTTTGTTTATCCATGGTCAACTGGTTCATCCACATATTTCTTTTCTGATTGGCAAAGCCGGATAATTTTTTCATCTGAACACTTAAAATCCCTGTCCCGCTCGAAAGTTGATTTAGTACGGTCTTGGTCTGGTCAACGTTCTGGATCTTATTCTCATAAGATTTAATTTTTTCAACTACGGCTTTATTTTGAGCTTCCATTAACAATAGCTTACTTATCTCAGTATCTTTTTCTTTGGATGAAACGATATTTGAAAAAGTTTTATTAATGAAAAATGCTGCTGAAAGCACTATTAGCCCAAGCATCAGATATCCCTGCCATCCAAGCTGGAAAACCTTTTGTTCTTCTTTTATGTAACTCGGCAGTAGGTTTATGCCCTCAAGTTTTTTATCGAGCTCGGCAAAATATTCTTCCGCTACAGCCGCAGGCACAATGAAAGCAGATTCGGTGCTGAATGAATCAACACCCTCCGTCTCCATCGATTCGATTTCCTGGAACATAACTTTTGCATCAGGATAAGCCTCACTTACTACAACTAAAAGATCTTCCGATTCATCCTCCCCGCAGATGACAATATTCTCGATACTGTTAATAGCTCCATGCTCCATCTCAAGAAGTATTTTGCTGACGATAACGTTATGCGCGTTAAAACTGTTTTTCCCGACGGATAGAGTGGATCCAATATGGAAAATCTTATTACTTCTCAGGAAAATTAGTTTTGAATATTCTTTCCCAACGTACAGTACTAAAGTCGTTTCTTTATCTGCAAATATTTTCTTTCTTGCTATGTAAGACGCAAGTGAGATTTCGGCGCTTTTTACAGTGGGTATCTTAAAGAACTTGCGGTTGTTCATTCTAGCGAGAGAATCAATTGCCTGCAGGTAGCTGCTTTGTCCCGATGGATATACAGCTAGTTTCGAATCATCATAAAGCTGAACAAAGTCGATAGTGGTTACTATTTTACCTTTAGCATTAATATTTAAGGACGCAAGATCTTTTTCATCATTCACTTTCTGGAAATAAATAGCCGGCTCCGACAGAATTGGAATGAACTTACACTTTGATAAATCCTCTCCAAGGAAAAATTCATTAAGTTTGGTGAGAAAAGTTCTATTGAAAGCTGCGGATTCTTCCAGAACAAAATTATATTGATATTTATCCTTTGACTTTCCCGAGCCATTTGATTTTTCTCCTGCTTTCTGTTCGGAAAAAGCAAGTGAGGTATCTATTGATTCAGCTTTAAGCATTTTAAGCTGGCCATTCTCTTTCTCGAATAGTGCAACTTTGCTGTCGTTACCTTCAAAATATAGACATGCTATCTTACTCATAGCTCGATGCTCCGATTATTTGTCTGAATAATTCTTTATTGTTAGCATACTGAAGTGCCATTTCCAGTGATATTCTTCTTTCCATATATAATCGCTTCAGATCCTGCTCCATGGTAATCATACCTGAAAGCGATCCCTGGTTTATCATCATATAAATTTCGCCGGTATTATTGTTCTTAATAGCGGCTCTTACGTTAGGATTAACAATTAGGATTTCCTTTGCCATTATTAATTTACCGTCAATTGCGGGAACCAGCTTTTGAGATACAACTGCTGTCAAAACATCTGCAAGTCTGTATCTTACCCTTTCCTGTTCATTCTTATGAACTTCAGCTACTATTCTGTCTAGTGATTCAACTGCAGAGGAAGTATGCAGAGTAGAAAATACTTTGTGACCTGTATCGGTTACCTCAAGCGCCGCCATTATCGTTGCCGGATCTCTCATTTCCCCGATAACCATTATATCAAGGTCCTGCCTTAACGCCTGCACGACACCTTCATGAAATGTCAATACGTCCCTGCCTACTTCTCTCTGCCTGATGATACATTTTCTTGATCTATGTACATATTCAAGAGGGGAGGCAATGGTAACAATATGAGCATTTGAATTATCATTATGCCAGTCGACTATTGCATCCAGGGTAGTGGATTTACCCGAACCGGTTATACCCGTTATTAAAATTAATCCCTGCTTTACATAATTATATGACAAAACCTTAAGGGCATTGGATGGAAATTCAAGCTGGTCAAGCGTTCTCAGATCAGGGACTATAGAACGCATATTCATTGCGAGGCAGTCGACATCGAAGAATGCGTCACCTCTGAAACGGATTTCTGCGTGATTTCCGTTCTTACGTGCATACTGACTATTCACATATTCAAATGTGTACGAAAAATCCAAATTGCGTATTTTCTCTAAAACTTGTTTCTGTTTGTCATTAAGGATCGATAATATTATTAAAGCCGATTCATCATTTGTAAACTTGGGTAGTTCCATTACCGGTTCTTTTTTCCCGTAAATCCTGAACCAAACAAAATCCTCAGTTCCATATCCCCCCAATTCAATATCGGAGGCTTCCATATCTGTCATCACCTTAAGAAGGTTATTCATCACCTCCATCAGATGAAAGCGCTCTTCATTATCCATTTCTTTAAACTGTTCCATCAGGAAGCTCACCCTGTCAGGGCCCATTAAGAACCTGGGTATCTTAGATATATATTTTTGAAGTACATTCTTTGCCTCAGGAGGAACAATATTCCTTGGATTTGTTTTTATTGTTGATACTGTTAAAGGCATTTTATGATCTCTTATTTTTGTTAATCATCTGCCGTATTGGAGAGAACCTCTTCGAATGATGTCAGTCCCATTCTTACCCTTTCAAATCCGGATTCTCTTAAAGTAAGCATTCCATCTTTTTTAGCGGCCGCACGGATACTTTCCTCATCGATCTTATCTCCTGCATTAAATATTAACTGGCTTAGTTCCTTTGTAAAAAATAAAGTTTCATGGATAGCCAGTCTTCCGCTGAACCCCGTATGACCGCATTTATCACACCCATTAGGTTCATACACCTTATAGTTCTTCCATTCATCAGGGTTAAGTTTTAACCTCGTTAAAAACTGGTCGCTCGGATGATCAATTTGTTTTTTACACTTCTGACAAAGTTTCCTGACTAGTCTTTGAGCAACAATAACATTTATTGCGTATGCTAGCAGAAAAGGTTCAATCCCCATCTTATAAAGTCGGGAAACAACGCTCGGAGCATCATTCGTATGGAGCGTGGTAAATGTCAAATGCCCTGTATTTGCAAGCTTTATTGCAATATCCGCTGTTTCTCTGTCCCTGATCTCACCAACCATCACTACATCCGGATCATGACGCAAAATTGATCTTATTGCCTGATCAAAATTCATTTTATGACTTAATTTTATTTGCCGTGCACCCTTGATGACATATTCAATCGGATCTTCAACCGTAAGCACATTTAATGATGGATCCATTACATGGTGTAGAGCTGCGATGATAGTAGTACTTTTACCGCATCCTGTAGGACCTGTCAGGATAACCATTCCCTGGGGTTTGCTTATTGCTTTCTCGAAGGATAGTCTTGCATATCCTACCAAACCCAGTTCATCAA
>CAWDAK010000022.1:0-346023 GCA_963800255.1 uncultured Ignavibacteria bacterium
ATGATTATAATAGCAAAGTAATGCTGCCTTTTTTTACGGTTTGATACCGGAAGGCTGGCTGTTAAACCTTGCCGAGAAAAACTGGAAGCTGGATAAAAGAGATAGAATGGGATTACTGTTAGGATTCTGTAGAGACTGTATTGGTGCAGTAAGTATTGTTCCCTATGAGGAGCATAAGTTATGAGTGACCTGAGAACAAAATGTCTTTATTGCTACGATCATCTCAAAGATGATGAAACTGATTATCATCCTTTATGCAGTAAAAAGTTTTTTGGTTCAACAGTTCCCCCCGTTTTGGATTTCGGGCTAAAAGATATTGCAGATTTAGCAATTAAAAACTTTAGGAAAAAGTATTGCACTTACCGGGGTTCAGCCAAAACTTTCACTTGATTACTATAAAAAGAAAGGAAAAGAGAACAGGCTAACTATAGTTGGATTGTGGGGACAATTTATTTTGAAACCGGCATTGGCTGAATACCCGCAGATGCCGGAAATTGAAGATCTTACCATGCAATTAGCTGAGATTTGTAAAATTAGAACGGCAATTCACAGTTTGATAAGGTTGCAATCAGGAGAACTTGCCTATATAAGCAGGAGATTTGATCGTTTAAAAAAAGAAAAACTGCATGTTGAAGATATGGCTCAGCTAACCGGTTCCCTTACCGAATATAAATACCGGGGGTCCATGGAAAAGATCAGTAAAATAATCTTAAGTTATTCAGATTATCCGGGGAATGATATTAATCGTTTGTTCGAGCTGATTTTATTCTCGTTTCTTACCGGAAATTCAGATATGCATCTTAAAAACTTTTCTTTGCTCAGAGAGCAGGATGATGAAATAATATTGTCACCTGCTTATGATTTACTTTCAACAAAACTTTTAATACCTGAGGACAAAGAGGATTTGGCTTTAACTTTGAATGGTAAAAAAAATAATCTGAGCAGGAAGGATTTTGATATTTTTGCCGGGAAACTATCCATCAATGAAAAAACCAGATCAGATATTTATGACAGGTTTAGTAATATACATCCTTCGATGACAGGTTTAATTTCCAAAAGTTTCTTATCTGAGGAAATGAAAGCAAAATATTCAGAATTGATTTTAAAAAGATTTAGTATACTATTCGCTTGAACCAGGCTTACCTGAAATTAATATCTGAAAAAATTGTTTTTATTACAGAACCATCAGTAATAAATCTATTCTAATTAATGGGATTACCAAATTTAAGTACCCATCGCTTGAATAAGATTTACTTATTTAAGGGTGAGGAATAATGTGGACCTGAAACTGAGGAATCGATTCTTTCTGAAAGCTGATCACTTTCCCTTCTGAGAGTAGATCACTTTTCCTTCCGAAAACTGACCGCCGCAAAAAATCAAAAACCTGAAAACCTAAGCTGGAAATTTAAGTAACCATCGAATAGCCGTACAATGAGGAATAGCTCGTTGTGGTACAATTAAAACCGCTTTGGAAAGAAAGGGTAACATAACAAAGCCATATAAGCAAGATAAATACCTAGTGAATACGGAGTGAATACGCTTTGAATACGCAGTGAATACGCTTTGAATACGCAGTGAATACGCTTCACATACGGATGAAGATATGAATATCTACATACTTCAAAAACACTGAGGGGAAGCTGTTAACCTTACGAGGAAAAAAGATGTAACCCGATGAGGCACAATATAAGGGATTGTTTGTGGTATATTGATCATTAGAATATGAAACCTATTATCCCGAACATTAATGAGTCGATTTTGCGCTTTAAGTCGCAGATAAATGCGAATTCCCTTATAAAGAAGTTTGAAAATTCGAAACCTCCTATGCGTTCCGAGTTATTCAGTGCCGACCAAATGGAGCATCACGGGAGATTTCTTGCGGAAACTCACACTTTAACTTCCAGCTTCTTAATCGAACCTGTGCTCCTTAAACGCCTTGCAGAGAATGAGGAGTTCCTTTTTGAGGTACAGGAATTACTGATTGATTCACTTAAAGCTGAACACCCGATTACACCAGCCGAGGAATGGCTTCTTGATAATTTCTACCTCATAGAAGAACAGATACGTACCGGCAAAAAACACCTGCCTAAAGGTTACAGTCGTGAATTACCACGACTTTCGCGTGGTTTGTCGAAAGGCCTGCCGCGCGTTTATGATATTGCACAGGAAATTATATCTCATGGCGACGGGCGGGTGGATCCGGAAAATCTTAACCGGTTTGTATCAGCCTACCAGACTGTGACAGTGCTGAAGATTGGCGAGTTATGGGCAATCCCTATTATGCTGCGGCTGGCACTGATTGAGAATCTACGCCGTGTTGCCGTAAAGGTTGCAGCCGGCAGGATTGAACGTAACCTGGCTGATGCCTGGGCTGACGATATGATCGAAATGGTTGAGAAGGATCCTAAGAATCTCATCCAGGTTGTGGCGGATATGTCGCGGTCAGACCCGCCGATGACAACGTCTTTCGTGTCTGAACTTACCCGCAAACTGCAGGGCCTGAGCCATACTTTGTCTACCGCCCTGATATGGGTGGAACAACGACTCTCAGATTCTGATCAGAAAATTGAAGAGTTGATCCAGCTCGGCAATCAGCAGCAGGCGGCTGACCAGGTCTCCATCAGCAATAGTATAGGAAGCCTTCGTTTCCTTGAAACGATGGATTGGAAAAGTTTCGTCGAAACGATGAGTACTGTTGAAAATATTTTGATGAAAGACCCGGGCAGCGTATACCGTCAAATGGATTTTTCCACACGGGACCGGTACCGCCACGTTATTGAAAAAATTGCAAAGCACAGTCCGCTTTCCGAAGAAGAAACTGCAAGGACGGCAATCCGTCTTTCAGAAGAAAGCGCTCAAAAAAACGGTCCTGATGCCGTTACAGCTCACGTCGGTTACTACCTGGTGGACAAGGGTTTGGTCAAACTGGAATCGGCCTGCAAGGTGCGGATTTCCCCGCTTAAAGCTTTTGCAAAGGTAAGCCGCAGGGTTCCATTACTGATCTACAGCGGTTCAATTATACTCCTTACACTACTTGTTACTGCCCTTATGTTAGGGCAGGTTTACGATAAGGGATTTGATAGTTTACAGCTTGTCCTTCTGGGAATACTTTTTTTTATAGCTGCCGCTAATTTACCGGTTGCTCTGGTTAACTGGATTTCCACTTTAGTCGTGAAGCCCGGCCGTTTACCGAGGATGGACTATTCGGAGGGGATACCGGAGGAATCACGTACGCTAATAGTAATTCCTTCCATATTAACTAATGAGAATGGTATACGGCGGCTTGTTGAGTCGTTGGAAATACGTTTCCTTGGAAATCAGGACAGTAATCTTTTCTACTCCCTGCTAACTGATTACCAGGACGCTGATAAGGAAATACTCCCCGGGGATGAATCTCTCCTTCAGCTTGCCGTTAAACTTATTGAAGACCTCAATAAAAAATATAAGGGTGATAAATTCTTTTTATTCCACCGTCCGAGGCTTTGGAATGCACGCGAGCGGAAGTGGATGGGCTATGAACGAAAGAGAGGAAAACTTGAGGATCTGAACTCGCTGCTGCGGAGCGGTATAAACGACAGGTTCTTGTGTATCATCGGCAAGACTACTGTTCTGCCTTATGTTAAGTATGTAATTACGCTAGACAGCGATACGCAATTACCGCGCGACTCAGCCAGGCAGATGGTAGGAACGATGGCACACCCCCTTAACCGGCCGCGCTTTGATGGCAAAAGAAAATGCGTCCATGCGGGTCACGCAATATTGCAGCCGCGGGTTGCAGTCAGCCTTCCGGGAATAAATCGCTCGCGTTATGCAGGTCTTTTCGGAAGTGAACCGGGAATTGATCCTTATACGCGCGCTGTCTCTGATGTTTACCAGGACCTTTTCGGCGAGGGTTCGTTTATCGGTAAGGGTATTTATGATGTTGATATGTTTGAGCAGGTGCTGAAGGGAAGTTTTCCTGAGAACCAGATCTTAAGTCACGATCTGATTGAAGGCTGCTATACGAGAGCAGGACTGCTGAGTGATGTGCAATTATTTGAGGAGTATCCTTCACACTATTTTACGGATGTGAAACGCCGGCACCGATGGATAAGAGGCGATTGGCAGATAATAAAATGGCTGCTCCCATTTGTTCCATCACTTAAGGGAGGGCTTCGCAGAAACCCCCTCTCATGGCTTTCTCAATGGAAAATTGGCGACAACCTGCGTCGGAGTCTTTCACCGTTTGCACTCACAATGCTTCTGCTTCTGGGCTGGACGGTTCTTCCCGATCCCTGGTTCTGGACATTGCTGGTGATCGGGATAATACTGGTTCCTCCTCTGATCATTTCAGTAGTCGACTTTTTTAAGAAACCTGGAGATGTGCTTTTTAGTCAGCACCTTGCCTCTGCTATCCGGGCTACAGGTAGGCATATTTCCCAGGCAGCATTCACAATCATTACCCTTCCGTTTGAAATGTTTTTTAGTCTGGATGCAATTATCCGCACTATGTGGAGGATGATGATCTCGCATAAAAGACTGCTCGAATGGAATCCGTCCAGTGATCGCAGGTTGCGCATTACTCTTCCTGGTACCTTCCGGAAAATGTGGATCGCCCCGGCTCTCGTTATCGCTGCGGTTATCTACTTCGTTTTAACAAAACAAAATTTGCCGGCCGCGGCTTTGCCTATTCTATTCCTCTGGTTTTTTTCGCCTTATGCTGCCTGGTGGATCAGTCTTCCTGTTGCACGTCACGATGTAATTCTTTCTTCCGAACAAAAAATATTTTTAAGAAAGATCGCCCGCAAGACATGGTCTTTCTTCCATACTTTTGTTGGTCCTGAGGATCACTGGCTGCCCCCTGACAATTACCAGGAAAATCCTGTCGGAGTGGTGGCACACAGAACTTCGCCCACAAACATCGGGCTGTCGCTGCTTGCAAGCTTATCAGCTTTTGACTTTGGTTACATAACTGCCGGAAAACTGGTAGACCGTATCTCCAATACTTTTATGACTATGGAAAGCCTGGAAAGGTATAAAGGACATTTTTATAATTGGTATGATACACATTCTTTAGCACCGCTTACTCCGCTGTACATCTCATCAGTTGACAGCGGAAATCTCCTTGGTCATCTGCTTACCCTCAGGCAGGGACTTCTCTCACTCCCCGATAAGGAAATAGTGGGCTACCGTTTATTTGAAGGAATAAGCGATACTTTAGGCATTCTTACGGATGCGGCAAAGGAAAATGCCAGGCTGGCCGAATTTAAAAAGGAGCTTGAATTAACAATCTCTTCAGGTCCAGGTACACTTGAAGATTTTTCACGAAAACTTGAAACATTTACATCACTTAGCATTGATATAGAGAAGAGCTATTCAACAAGTGATGATAAGGAAATCAGGCAATGGGCCTCAGCGCTTGCGGATGAGTGCAGAAGTACTCTTGATGAATTAACGTTTCTTGTCCCATGGATTAAAGCCTCGGATTCTTCTTCCTTAAGGCATTTTATGATGGACGGTGAAATACCGACGCTGCGCAAACTAGCGGAAGCAGAAATGCCTGCTGTGCATGGGGACGAAATGCAGTTAGTTCGTCAGGCCAGTGCAAGAGCAAGTGAACGTATTGCGGTAATCGAGAGTCTAGCTGCCCGGGCCGGCAAATTTTCACTTATGGATTATGATTTTCTGTATGACAAACCGCGCCACCTTCTGTCAGTAGGTTATAATGTGATTGACAGGCGGAGGGACTCAAGTTACTACGATCTGCTAGCATCCGAGGCAAGATTAAGCAGCTTCGTGGGAATTGCACAGGGACAGCTGCCGCAGGAAAGCTGGTTTGCATTGGGAAGGCTCCTTACAACAGTAGGGGGAGATCCCATCCTTCTTTCATGGAGCGGCTCTATGTTCGAATACCTGATGCCTCTGCTTGTAATGCCTACCTATGAGAACACACTTCTGCACCAAACGTATAAGGCTGCAGTGAAGTACCAGGTGGAGTATGGTAAAAACCGGGGAGTGCCATGGGGTATCTCTGAATCCGGTTACAACATTGTTGATGTTAACCTGAACTACCAGTATCGTGCGTTCGGCGTTCCGGGACTGGGATTAAAGAGGGGACTGGCTGAGGATCTTGTTATTGCTCCTTATGCCACGGTACTCGCTCTGATGATTGACCCTGAGGAAGCCTGTTCGAATCTTGAGAGGCTGGCAGCTGACGGCCTGCTGGGTAAGTATGGTTTTTATGAAGCTGTAGATTATACAAAATCACGGCTGCCGCGCGGACAATCGAGCGTGATAATAAAATCTTTTATGGCTCATCACCAGGGAATGAGTCTCCTCTCCCTTGCATACCTTATCCTTAACCGGCAGATGCAGAAGCGGTTCAGGTCTGATCCTTTGCTGGAAGCTACAATGCTGCTGCTTCAGGAAAGGATTCCCAGGGCGACGATATTTCATTCACACGAAGCGGGACTTACAGATACTCCGGTAAAAACGGGCGATATAGGAATTCCGATGCAGATAATAAATAATCCTGATACACCTGTGCCTGAGGTTCACCTGTTGTCAAACGGAAGGTACCATGTGATGGTTACCAGCGCGGGCGGGGGATACAGCAAATGGAAAGATATTCAGGTTACACGATGGCGGGAAGACAGTACCCGCGATAACTGGGGTACGTTCTGTTATATACGCGATGAAGCGAGCGGTGAATTCTGGTCAACCGCTCATCAGCCTACGCTGAAACGTTCAAAATCGTACGAAGTTATTTTCTCTGAAGGACTGGCGGAATTCAAACGGAGCGATCACAACATCGATATGCATACAGAGATTGTAGTCTCTCCCGAAGATGATACCGAACTCCGCAGGATCCATCTTACAAATAAGTCGCGCCTGCGCAGAACTATTGAAATTACCAGTTATACAGAAGTAGTACTCGCCACTGCTGATTCCGACAATCTTCACCCTGCATTCAGCAACCTGTTTGTAAGGACGGAGATAATGCCCGAGCGGAATGCTATCATTTGTACACGTAGGCCGAGATCAGTGGACGAGCAGACGCCGTTTATGTTTCATATGCTGGCAGGGCGGGGAATCAATAAGGGAACAATTTCATTTGAAACCGACCGGATGAAGTTCATCGGCCGCGGAAACACGAATGCATTTCCCGATGCAATGAAAGACACCGGCACTCTTTCAGGCAGCCAGGGTTCGGTGCTTGATCCGGTAGCTTCAATCCGATATAAATTAATTCTTGAACCCGAGGAAACCGCCGTGATAGATATGGTTTATGGAATGGGTGAAACCCTGGATTCAGTGCTCACCCTGGTTGATAAGTACCAGGACAGGCGCCTTGCCAACAGGGTTTTTGAACTGGCGTGGACGCACAGCCAGGTAACGTTGCGGCAGCTGAATGCTTCGGAGGGAGATGCCCAGATTTACAGGCGGCTTGCAAGTTCCATCATCTACGGAAATTCTTTTCTTCGGGCCGATCCGGAAATCATCTTGAAAAACCGCAGGGGGCAATCGGGCTTATGGGGCTATGCTATTTCCGGTGATCTGCCTATTGTACTGCTTCAGATTGAAGACGTTGAAAACATAGGGCTTGTCCGCCAGCTTGTGCAGGCTCATTCATACTGGAGGCTGAAAGGTCTGGCAGTTGACCTGGTGATCTGGAACGAGGACAGGGCAGGTTACAGGCAGCTGCTTCAGGAACAGATTCTGACCCTGATAACTGCGGGTGTAGAAGCGGGACTGGTTGACAAATCCGGCGGGATCTTTGTACGACAGTCAGACCAGATCTCCAGCGAAGACCGTATTCTGATCCAGACAGTAGCCCGTGTAATTATCTCCGATCAAAAAGGAAGTCTTGATCAGCAGCTTAGCAAATTGCAATTTGAAAAAGCGCCGCGGGGACGTTTCAAACCTGTAAGGAGCCATCGTTCAGCTAATGAAGATACCCTTCGTCCCAGGAATGATCTGATATTCTTCAATGGGTTGGGCGGTTTCACTCCCGATGGCCGTGAATATATAATCACAACTTCTGCGAGCCAGGTTACACCTGCTCCCTGGGTAAATGTAATTGCTAATCCCGAATTCGGAACAGTAGTATCTGAAAGCGGTCCCAACTACACATGGAGTATGAACGCGCATGAATTCCGGCTTACACCCTGGAACAACGATCCTGTAAGTGATGCCAGGCGGAGAAGCATTTTACATTCGTGATGAAGACACCGGTCACTACTGGTCGCCCACACCATTGCCGGCGAGGGGGAACAGTGCCTATGCCAGTCGCCATGGTTTCGGATACAGCGTTTTTGAACATACAGAAAACGGCATACGTACAGAGCTCTGGATTTACGCCGCAATAGATGCAGCAATCAAGTTTTCGGTATTAAAAGTACGGAATGAGTCAGGCCGGCCCTGCAGACTCTCATTTACGGGATATGCTGAGCTGGTGCTCGGCGATCTGCGCTCAAAAACAGGGATGCATGTTATTACAAAAACCGGGATGGACGGTTCTGCGATTTTTGCGCGTAATCCTTATAACTCAGAATTTGCAAACAGGGTAGTGTTCCTTCAGACGGACAGTGCTGCCGGTAGTTATACCGGCGACCGCACCGAGTTCATCGGCAGGAACGGCTCATTGCAGAATCCTGCAGGCATGAGCAGCAGTAATCTCTCCGGTAACACCGGGGCCGCATTAGATCCCTGTGCAGTGATAAGAGTTTCGTTTGAGCTTGCCGAAGAGCAGGATTACGAGATCATATTTAAATTCGGCTCAGGAAGAGATAAGGAGGACGCTTCTAATTTACTAAGCCGGTTCAAGGGCTCGCAGGCAGCGCGTACAGCACTTGAAGCAGTTTGGAACTATTGGAATAAAATGCTCGGTGCAGTTCAGGTAGAAACTCCTGATGCAGCCCTTAACTTACTAACAAACGGATGGCTCTCGTATCAGACACTGGCTTGCCGTATATGGGCACGAAGCGGGTATTACCAGTCGGGCGGCGCCTTTGGTTTCCGGGATCAGCTTCAGGATGTAATGTCGCTTATACATACCGAGCCGGCGCTAACGAGAAATCACCTTTTACTCTGCGCAAGCCGGCAATTCCTTGAAGGCGATGTGCAGCACTGGTGGCATCCGCCTTCGGGACGAGGAGTACGGACGCACTGTTCGGACGATTATCTCTGGCTGCCCTTAGCGGTTTGCAGGTACGTACAAAGTACAGGAGACACAGGTGTGCTGAATGAGCATGTAAATTTCCTGGAAGGTCACGCGATTAACCCCGATGTTGATTCAAATTATGACCTGCCGGCTATTGCCGAGGAATCAGGAAGTCTATACCAGCACTGTGTCCGCGCCATTAAGAGAGGATTAAGATTTGGTGAACATAATCTGCCTCTTATGGGGGGCGGTGACTGGAATGACGGAATGAATATGGTGGGCATTAAAGGAAAGGGGGAGAGTATCTGGTTGGGATTCTTTCTTTACGAGGTGCTGGTCCGGTTCACCAAGGTTGCGGAAATACAGGGCGATGGTGCTTTTGCAGTAAAGTGTAAAGCTGAAGCTTTCGCCTTGCAGAAAAACATAGAGCAGAACGGATGGGACGGGGAGTGGTACCGCAGAGCTTACTTTGACGATGGTACTCCGCTTGGATCAAATTCAAATCCGGAATGCAGGATAGATTCAATAGCTCAGAGCTGGTCAGTACTTTCAGGTGCAGGTGACAAAGACAGACAAAGGAAGTCAATGGACTCACTCGACCAGTACCTTGTCCACCGCGATGACAAACTAATTCAGCTCCTGGATCCTCCGTTCGACAAATCAGATTTAAACCCGGGCTATATAAAAGGTTATGTTCCGGGCGTAAGAGAGAACGGCGGTCAGTATACGCATGCTGCCATATGGGCGGCGATGGCATTTGCCGCTTTAGGTGACAACAAACGCGCATGGGAACTGCTTCAGCTAATCCTTCCGCTGAACCATGCTTCCAGTCCCGAAGACGTAGCCGTATACAAAGTCGAACCCTATGTAGTTGCTGCCGACATTTATGCAGTAAAGCCTCACACCGGCCGGGGGGGCTGGACGTGGTACACCGGTTCGGCCGGATGGCTCTACCGTCTCATTGTAGAATCGTTACTCGGGTTAAGGCTCGAAGCTGACAAACTTTACATCGAACCCTGTATACCTGCCGGCTGGGAAAGCTACAAAGTAAACTACAGATACCGGGAAACCGTATATCATATTGCTATTTACCAGTCGCATGAAGGTGACCCTCATAAGACTATAATAGTAGATGGGAATGATATGTCGGATAATGCGATTCCCCTGGTTGATGACCGTCAGGACCACAATGTAGAGGTAAACTTTAAGCTGTGAGAAATCCGTAGAACTCATATTACGAATCAGAAAAAGGCAGACCTTGTAAAATTGATTATGTCTGCTGCCGGATAAAACTATAAACTTCGGCAGTTTCTTAAAATTGTTTTGAGGATATATATACCAAAATTTTTCCCGCAGCCTACTTTTTTGCAAAAGAAATGCAACATTTTTATGTTTGGGACCGTCTAATCTGACTACCGGGTATTATTTATTTATTGCTTATTTTAATCGATAACTCACAAAATGATGAGGTAAAACTTGGATATTTCTGCTCTTAATGAGAAAATTAAACAGGAAAGCGCTTTTATTGATCTGCTGATGGGTGAAATCAGCAAGGTGATTGTTGGTCAGAAGGGCATGGTTGAGCGGCTGATAGTTGGACTGCTCGGCAATGGCCATATCCTGCTTGAAGGTGTGCCGGGACTCGCAAAGACCCTGGCCATAAAGTCGCTCTCGGCGGCTATGAAGGCAAAGTTTCAGCGTATTCAGTTTACTCCTGACCTGCTGCCTGCCGACCTTGTCGGAACCATGATCTATAACCAGAAGGAAGGTAATTTCTTCATCCGGAAGGGTCCTCTCTTTGCTAATTTTATTCTTGCTGATGAAATTAACCGTGCACCTGCAAAAGTGCAGAGCGCCCTCCTTGAGGCGATGCAGGAGCGCCAGGTTACTATCGGTGAGGAGACTTTCTACCTCGCAGAGCCGTTCCTGGTATTGGCTACCCAGAACCCGATTGAACAGGAGGGAACTTACCCGCTTCCTGAGGCCCAGGTTGACCGTTTTATGCTGAAGGTGAAGATTACTTATCCTTCCCGCGAAGAGGAGCTGAAGATTATGCGCAATAATGTAAATCTTGTTGAAGAAAGAATAAACCCGGTTATTTCAACTGACGAGATCCTTAAGGCGAGAAAGCTGGTGCAGGATATTTATGTTGATGAGAAGATTGAGAAGTATATACTCGATATTGTTTTTGCAACGCGCTCTCCTAAGGAGTTCGGATTGAATAATCTTACTGATCTTATTTCGTACGGCGGTTCACCGCGTGCTTCTATCAATCTTGCCCTGGGCGCTAAAGCTATGGCTTTTATTAAGCGGCGGGGTTACGTGATCCCTGAGGATGTGCGTGCGATCTGCCAGGATGTGCTGAGACATAGGGTGGCCGTTACCTACGAGGCGGAGGCTGAGGAGATAACTTCGGAATATATAATTCAGGAGATTTTGAATAAGATTGAGGTACCGTAAGGAGATGAGATCCTGAATCCCTGCTGGAGCGGGTCGGCCAGGTTCAGGGTAACAGGTAAAAGATATGATTACAAAAGAGTTATTAAAACAGGTAAGGCAGATTGAGATAAGGACGAAAGGTCTGGTAAACCAGGTCTTCTCGGGCGAGTATCATTCTGTATTCAAGGGCAGGGGAATGGAGTTCTCCGAAGTACGCGAATACCAGTTCGGCGATGATATAAGAAATATCGACTGGAACGTTACTGCAAGGTTCGGCCATCCGTTTATTAAAATCTTTGAGGAGGAACGTGAGCTTACGGTGATGCTCATGGTCGATTTAAGCGGTTCGCTGATCTTCGGGACGGTTGAAAAAACTAAACAGCAGGTGGCCGCTGAATTGAGCGCTATCCTCGCTTTCTCTGCGTTGAAGAATAATGATAAGGTTGGCCTGATCCTGTTTACTGATAAGATTGAAAAGTTCGTTCCGCCCCGTAAGGGCCGCAGTCACGTCCTCCGGATTATCCGGGAGGTTCTTTCGTTTGAACCTGAAGGTAAATCAACTAACCTTAAGGCTGCACTCGAGTATTTGAACAGCACTATCAAGAAAAGAAGTATCGTCTTCCTGCTGTCGGATTTTATGGACACGGGTTATGAGAAAATTCTCCGTATCATCGGGAAGAAACACGACCTGATCGGCGTAGTGCTGAATGATAAGCGTGAGAGTGAGATCCCGGCAATGGGACTTGTAAAACTGACGGATGCCGAAACGGGCGAGGAACGATGGGTGGATACCAGCAGTACAAAGATTCAGAAACGATTGAAAGAAGTTAGATCTGATATGATAAGGAAGAGAAAATCGTTGTTTATTTCAAGCCGTCTCGACAGCATTGAGGTGCAGACGGGCGATGATTACGTAAAACCTCTTGTTCAATTCTTCAGATTACGTGAAAGAAGATGGTAAAAAGATTTTTTAATGTTCTGATTATTGTCTGTGCATTGGCAGGTTTTTCTTCTGCACAGAATATTTCTGTTGAGGCTTCAACTGATACTACTGCCTACCAGGTGGGCGATTATATTCATTATACAATACAGGTGAAGGCGCGGCAGGGAATTAAGGTTGATGGTCCCGCTGTAAGCGATACTCTTGCCGGTATGGAGCTTATTACTCAGCAGGCTCCTCAGAAAGAGGAGGCAGACGGCAGACAGATTTTTACTTATAGTTATACTTTTTCAAAGTATGATTCCTCTGATGTTACAGTTCCGCCTGTTCCGGTTTACTATAAAACAAAAGGTGATACAACTGAAAAGGTGCTGTCGACTGCCGAGGTGTTTTTTACTGTCCGCCCCTTAAAGGTTAATCCTGCAGGAGAGATAAAAGATGTTAAAGATCCTGTGAAGATACCACTCGACTGGAAGTGGATAGCGCTTTGGGTGTTAATCGGACTTATAATCCTTGCCGCCGCATACTACATCTACCGTAAGTACCAGGAAAGAAAAGCCGGCTATGTGCCTGAGAAGGTGGTCATTAAACTTCCTGCGCATGTTACTGCCCTGAAGTCACTCCGGAGTCTCCGTGAAAAGCAGATGTGGCAGAAGGGAATGGTAAAAGAGTATCATTCAGAGATTACCGAGATCATAAGAAAGTATTTTGAGGAAAGGTTTAACCTCCCCGCTCTTGAAATGACCTCCGGAGAGGCTGTTGATGAATTGCGTAAGCGGGCAGGGACTGAAAAAATAATTACAGACACGGAGAATTTTTTAAGTAATGCCGACCTGGTGAAATTTGCAAAATACCAGCCAATGGCTTCTGTTAATGAGGAGATGATGAAGCAGGCGGAAGATATTGTGCAGAAAACTAAAGCAGGTTCGGATGAAGCGGTGAGCGAGGTGGTGGAAGATGTTCCATGATATAACATTTGCTTATCCCTGGATTTTGTATACACTGATAATCATCCCGGTTATGGCTGCCTGGTATTTCTGGAAAGGGTTTAAGAGACAGCCTTCAATAAAGTATTCTTCGCTGGGATTTCTTAAAGGTTTTGCTCCAACTATTAAAGAGAGGATGCGGCATATCCCTCTTATACTCCGGCTTCTGGCCCTTGCTCTTTTTATTGTGGCCCTTGCCCGTCCCCAAACCTTTTCTTCCGGAGAGAACGTCTATACTGAGGGAATAGATATTGCCATGGTGCTTGATATCTCAGGAAGTATGCTGGCTGAGGATCTGAAACCAAACCGGCTTGAGGCTGCAAAGAATGTAATTGATGATTTTGTTAAGGGTAGGACTTCTGACAGGATAGGACTTGTTGTCTTCGCAAGGGACGCTTTCACGCAGTGCCCCTTAACTGTTGATTATCCTGTGCTCAGGAATCTGCTAAGCCAGATTAAAAGCGGGATGATAGAAGATGGTACCGCAATTGGAAATGCTATTGCCAACGGCGTTAACCGCCTTAAGGACAGCGATGCTAAAAGCAAGATTATTATCCTGCTTACGGACGGTGTGAATAATGCCGGCGAGGTTGATCCTGTATCAGCCGCGGAAATAGCGAAGACCTTCGGGATAAGGGTTTATACTATAGGCGTTGGAACCAGGGGAAATGCACCTTTCCCTGTGCAGACTCCCTTCGGCATCAGATATCAGATGGCGCCTGTGGAGATTGATGAGGCTGTGCTTCAGAAAATTGCGTCTATAACTGATGGCCAGTATTTCAGGGCTACTGACAACAGGACCCTGGAGGATATTTATAATAAAATAGATAAGCTTGAGAAAACAAGAGTTGAGATTACTTCATACAGAAATGCGAAGGAACTTTTTTACGGCTGGCTTGGCGGCGGTATCCTCCTTCTATTCCTCGAGGTATCGCTGTCACGCACAGTCCTGCGGAAACTCCCTTAGCTTGAAATGAATAATGAATAATTTAGAATGAATAATTAAATGTTTCGATTTGCACATCCTGAATATTTAAATGCGCTTTATGCGGTGCCGGTATTGGTCGTTCTTTTCTGGTACCTGAACCGGAACCGCAAAAAGCTGCTTAATGGGTTTGCCGACAGGAAACTTCACAAGGTGCTGTTTCCCGACTTCAGCATATTGAAGAACTGGTTAAAAATAAGCCTCGTTCTTTTTTCACTTATCCTTCTGATCTTTGCTGCAGCAAATCCCCAGGTGGGAACGAGGGTGCAGGAGGTTAAACAGACAGGAATAGATGTGTTTATCGCTCTTGATGTTTCGCGCAGTATGCTGGCGCAGGATATTAAACCTGACAGGCTTGACCAGGCAAAATACCAGATAGCGAACCTGGTGAATAAGCTGAGAGGGGACAGGATAGGTCTTATTATTTTTGCCGGCGATGCTTTTGTGCAGTTTCCTCTTACAACTGACTATTCGGCTGCTAATCTTTTTCTTTCGGCTGTGGATGTTAATTCGGTGCCCCAGCAGGGTACGGCTATTGCTTCCGCAATTAACCTGGCGGTTAAATCGTTTGATTATAAAACCAGTACGCAGAAAGTTATTGTGGTTATAACTGATGGAGAGGACCATGAAGGCGATATAATGCAGTCGGTTGAGGCTGCAAAGGATAAGGGAATAAAGATTTATACAATTGGACTTGGAACACCCACCGGGGTTCCGATTCCTGTTTATAATGCACAGGGTCAGCAGGTCGACTATAAGAAGGATGAGAACGGAAATATCGTACTTACTAAACTGGATGATACTACTTTAAAGCAGATAGCTTCTGCGGGCGATGGAAAGTATTTTCAGGCAGCTACGTATGATGATTACCTCGACAGGATTTACAGCGACCTTTCATCCCTTGAGAAAAGCGAGTTCGGCGTAAGGAAAGTTACTGATTACGAGGACAGGTTTTACTATTTTTTAGCTCCGGCAATTCTACTTCTTGTGCTGGAATTTTTTGTGTCAGACAGAAGATCACTGCTTTTTGACAGGCTTAACAGGAAATTAGGAATTGAACAAAAGGTGTAATATGAAGGTTATGAATTTAATATTTGGATGCGTAATTGCTTTTTCAGCAATGAGCGTTGTGCATGCACAGAGCGTCCGCAGTCTTAATAACAGCGGTGTGGAGAAGTATAAAGATAAAAAGTTTGCTGATGCGGAGGTTAACTTCAAAAAAGGACTTGATGAAGCACCACAGAATTTCGTTACCAACTTTAACCTGGGAGATGCATATTATCAACAGCAGAGATATGATGAGGCGTTAAGTGCTTACAAAGCTGCGCTCTCAAAGGCAGACACAAAGGAAGAGAAAGCAAAGGTTTACCATAATATCGGCAACTCGCTTCTTAAATCGAAGCAGGTTAAGGAAAGCATTCAGGCTTATAAAAATTCACTGAAACTGAATCCGAACGATGAGGAGACGAAATATAATTTATCTTATGCCCTGAACATGCTGAAAAACCAGCAGAACCAGCAGAAGAAGGATCAGGATAAGAACCAGCAGGATAAAGATAAGAATAAGGACCAGGATAAGAATAAGGACCAGCAGAATAAGGATCAGCAGAACAAGGATCAGAAGGATAAACAGAACCAGCAGAAACCTCAGGATCAGAAAAACCAGGAAGCTAAACAGGATGCTACACAGCAGAAGCAGCAGCAGAATAAAATATCAAAAAAGGAAGCCGAAAGAATTCTGCAGGCTCTTAAGAATAACGAGAAAGACCTTCAGAAGAAATTGAGGAAACAGAAAGGCACACCTATAAAGACTGACAAGGACTGGTAACTCATTTCGAAATGAAAAAATATATTGCATACATATTACTAGTTGTTTTTTTAGTCCCATCCGCTATTATGGCTCAATCCTTTTCAGCCTCGGTTGATAATACCACAGTGGGACTAAGCGACCGCTTCCAGGTAACCTTTACATTCCAGGGCACGGATATAAATAGTCTTAACAGTTTTAATCCTCCCGATTTTGCGGGCTTTATGGTTTTAAGCGGTCCCAATCAATCAACCAGCATGCAGATTATCAACGGTTCTGTTTCAGCTTCGCTTTCTTATTCATTTTATCTTCAGCCTAAAAATATAGGCAAGTACACCATAGGAAGCGCCACTATAAAGTATAAGGGTAATCCCTATAGAACCGATCCTATTGCTATCCAGGTTGAGAAAGGTTCTTCTTCCGGTTCAGGAACGCAGCAGAATAAAGGCGGGAATTCATCAGACATAAGTAATGATGAAATTGCACAGAACGTTTTTGTAAGGGCTACAGCTGATTTGCAGAAGGCTTTTATGGGTCAGCAGGTCACTGTTACTTATAAGCTTTATACCCGGCTGAGTATCGCATCCCAGATGTCTATAAGCAAACTTCCGCAGTATCCCGGATTCTGGGCAGAGGAACTGGAAACTCCCGGCAATATTTCCTTTACTACAGAGACTTACGAGGGTAAGAAATACAGGGTGGGTGTGCTTAAAAAGGTTGCTCTTTTTCCAACGCAGACAGGCGAACTGAAAGTCACTCCTTTTGAGCTTGATGTGCCGGTGCAGATACAGAAAAAAAGAAAAAGTAATAACGTCTTTGATGATTTCTTTAATGACCCTTTTTTCGGGATGGGGCAGACAATAGACTTTACAGCTAAATCGAATTCTCTTAAGATAAACGTTCAGCCGCTTCCTTCGGCCAACGTACCCGATTCATTCAATGGTGCTGTGGGTGATTTCTCGATGAATTCAGAAGTTGATAAAAGAACTACCAAAACAAATGAACCTGTAACGATGAAGCTTACGATAAACGGTACGGGGAATATCAGTCTGCTCGATATGCCCAAAATAAATCTTCCTGCAGGCTTTGAACAGTACGAGCCGAAGGTTAATGAGCAGATTAACAGGACCACAAGAATCTCAGGAAAGAAAACAGCAGAGTATCTAATCGTTCCCCGCGACGCAGGAAAGAAGGAAATACCCTCTGTTAAATTTTCTTATTTCGATATCAGTAAAAAGTCTTACGTCACTCTTAATACTCCCGCTTATTCCCTTAATGTAGAGCAGGGAGTTTCCGGTTCGCAGGAATATGCCGGCAAAGAGGATGTTAAAATGCTGGGTGAGGATATTCGTTACATCAAGACTGATACTGAATCGCTTCACAGGACAGGTGATTTCATTTTCAGCCGTATTGGTTTCTGGGCTGCCCTGGGATTTCCGTTTATACTAGGCCTTGGTCTTGTTGTTTGGCGAAGGAGAGAGGATAAGCTGGCCGGTAATGTTCAGCTTATGAGGTATCAGCGTGCTCAGAAGGTCGCCAGACTTCGACTTAAAAAAGCCAAAATCCTAATGGATGAAGGCAATCATGATGCTTTTTATTCGGAGATATCGCTAGCACTATTCGGGTACCTTGAAGATAAGTTCCATATTCCGAAATCAGAGCTTGGTGTTGAGAGGGCTTCGGCCGAGCTTCAGAAAAGAGGACTGGAAAGGGAACTGGTTGATGAATTTGAACGCGTAGCGAATAAATGCGAATTTATACGATTTGCACCCAAGGAAAGCGAGACTGCAGCTGTTGCAGAAATGTATGATGAACTTTCTCATTTAATTACTGAAATTGAAAAATCTTTATCTCTTAAGAAAAATGCTGCGTAAAAAACTTCTTATGTTGCTGCTGCTTGTGCCGGCTGTTATTGCAGCCCAGCCCCGGAGTTTTATGGAACAGGGTAATAACTTTTACCAGCAGCAGCAGTACGAAAAGGCTATCCAGGCTTACAGCAAGGTGCTTAACGAAGGGTACGAGAGCACTGAATTATATTATAACCTGGGGAATGCATATTACAGGAAGGGAAACCTGGGATATGCAATACTTAACTATGAAAGGGCGCTTAAGCTTTCACCCGGCGATGAAGATACCCGGCATAATCTTGCACTTGCGAATTCCAGAACTATTGACAAAATAAATACACTTCCCGAGTTTTTTATTTTTCAATGGTGGGAAAGTTTCCTCGCATTACTGACTTTTTCGGGGTGGGTGTACCTGTCGTATATATTTTATCTTCTCTTAATCATAGTCATCATTTTCTATTTCTTCACACGCAAAGCTAACTACCAGCGGGTGGCTTTCTTTACAGGCGCTGCTGTTCTATTATTGTTTGCAGGGACTGTTGCTGTTTCAGCAATTAAGTACAACCGCGAGTTCAATATTAAAAGAGGCGTAGTTGTGCAGCCATCGGCTACGGCTAAACTTTCTCCCGATCCTGACAGTAAGGATGCATTTGTAATCCACGAGGGTTTAACCATTAAGGATAGAGGATAAGGTTGACAACTACTACAGAATAAGACTACAGGACGGCAAACTTGGATGGCTTCCAACAGGATGATTTAAGAATGATATAATTTTTTTTTGTAATATAAATCACAAAACAGGTTGAACTTAAATCCTGCTCTCCTTAGTTTGTTTTAATGAAATCAAAAAAATATAATAACATAAAACTCGGCATTAGTATATCTAAAAGTGTGATGAGCTTTGTACTTATTATCGCTTTTGTGTATTCCCGTTTAAGTCTTAAACTGGAGAATTTTCTGGGTTATTATATAGGCAATGCCTACCTATTATTTCTTGCGTTCATATTTATAACGGGAATAGCAGCAATTATTTTTTACTTCCCGGTTAATTATTACAAGGATTTTTATCTCGAACATAAATATGAACTTTCAAACCAGACGCTGGGAAAGTGGATGTTTGAAAATTTAAAAGGGCTTATAGTTTCGCTGATTATCGGCGTGCCCGTACTCCTTATATTTTATTTTATTATAAATAAATTCGGAGCCCTTTGGTGGCTTCCGTTTGCCGTTATTCTCTTTATCATCTCGGTTATTTTTGCAAGACTCCTGCCGGTGATTGTTCTGCCCCTGTTTTATAAGTTGACTCCCCTTGAAGATGAAGATCTTAAAGCAAGAATTACCAGAATTGCAGAAGACGCGGGAATTAAAGTCGAGAATGTTTTCAAATTCAATATGAGCAAGAATACTAAGAAAGCGAACGCGGCTTTTACCGGACTGGGGAAATCGAAGCGCATCCTTCTTGGCGACACACTGCTTGATAATTATACACAGGACGAAATTGAAACTGTGATTGCTCACGAACTTGGTCATTATAAGAGAAACCACATTATTAAGAATATTATAATAGGCACAGTGGGAAGCTTCGGCACCCTGTTCCTGATAGCCTATTTTTACGGGGTATCCATTCACTGGTTCGGGTTTTCAAAAATCCAGGAAATTGCCGCTCTGCCGATATTATCAGTGTGGGCCATGCTTATCGGTTTGATTGAAACCCCTTTAACAAATATCCTTTCAAGGAAATTTGAATATGAAGCCGATGAGTATGCCGTTTTTATTACAAGCAAGCCTACGGCGTTTATTTCTACTCTTAATAAACTAACAGACCAGAACCTGGGCGATAAAAATCCCCATCCCATTATCGAATGGTTTTTTTACAGCCATCCTTCAATATCCAACAGGGTAAATGCAATAAGAAAGTATGTAATGCAGTGCGGAATAAATGAAGATACTATTTCTCTTGAGGAGACGTAGGATTGTTTTACGTTAAAATCTTCTTCATTATAATCTATACGATATTTATATCATTTATTGCGCTGCTTTCTGCCCTTATAGATAGATCATTTTTCACCTACAAATACATAACCAAATTATACAGCCAGGGGATATTATTCATAAGCGGAGTTAAGGTTAAGGCAGAGGGACTTGAAAATTTACGCGGGGAAGGTCCCTTTATTTTTGTTTCCAACCATATCAGTCAGTTTGACATAACCACGCTTCAGTATACTATTCCGGGCAAATCAGGTTTTGTATTCAAGAAAGAACTTGCAAAGATACCACTCTTTGGATGGCAGCTGCTTGCAGGACCCCATATAGTTATTGACAGAAGCAATGCCGAGAAAGCTTTGAAGAGTATCCACAAAGCAAGGCAGAAAATGAAAACTAAAGGCGTTTCTATGATATTATTTGCCGAAGGAACACGGAGCAAAGACGGGGAGCTTCAGCCTTTTAAGAGAGGAGCCTTCCATCTTGCAAGCCAGGTAAATTTTCCTATTGTACCCGTAACGATACGCGATTCCAACAAACTTCTTCCGAAAGGCTCACTGAAGATTAATAAAGGCACAGTGCAGATAAAATTCAGCAAACCCATTGTGACGGATAAAATTGAAACCCGCAGCGATGAACTTGAACTTATGGGAAAAGTAAGGGATATTATATCTTCTAATTATTACGGCAGTTGAAAATACTGTGCAACCTGTGAACATTGAAGGATAAGATGATAGTCGGAATTATACCTGCACGTTTTGCTTCAAGCAGGCTGATGGGGAAACCGCTGGCGGATATCGGCGGCAAGCCTATGATTCAGCATACCTATGAGAGTTCAAAAACTTCGCGGCTGCTGCACGAGGTTATAATTGCAACTGATGATGACAGGGTTGCTGGTGTATGTCGTGATTTCGGGGCCAGGGTATTCATAACCCCTAAGGAAATAGCAACAGGATCTGACAGGATTGCCTACGCGGCAAAACATCTTCCGGATGCTGATATTGTGGTTAATATACAGGGAGATGAACCTTTCATACAGGGGATAATGATTGACCAGGCAGTTGAACCCCTTCTGTTTGATCTCTCTGTTAACGTATCAACACTGGCCAAAAAAATTGAAACTGTGGAAGAGTTGAAATCACCTTCGGTAACTAAAGTGGTATTCGATTATAATAACTTCGCTCTCTATTTCTCAAGATCACCTATTCCTTACGTAAGGGATGCAAAAACTGCATTTGATCATATTATTAAAGCTGATATTTATAAGCATATAGGATTATATGTATACAGAAGGGATTACCTGCTGAGGTTTACAGGATTAGCTCCTACAGACCTTGAACAGATTGAAAAACTTGAACAACTGAGGATGCTTGAAAACGGTTTCAAGATAAAGGTAGTTGTTACTAACTACGAAAACCTTGCTGTTGACACGCCCGATGACCTTAAACGTGCACGTCTTTATTATTCACGGCTGCAGAGGGAAAAAGAATAATCGTCTTCTGTTTTGCCTTAAAAATAAATAAAGATTATTTTTGAATATGGATTGTATATTTTGTGATATTATCAGTGGTAAGGGGGAAGCCGAAATATTATATGAGAATGAGCTGGTTATGGCTTTTCTTGATATCCGTCCTGTTAATTATGGTCACACCCTTGTTATCCCGAAGAAGCACTTTAGCAATTTCATTGAACTCCCCGGCGAATACGTTGCGGAGCTTGCCAGGGTTACACAACTTATGTCGGGAATAATACAGGAGAGCCTGAAGGCTGACGGCTTTAATGTTATAATAAATAACGGGGCAGCGGCGGGACAAACCGTGTATCACTTTCATTTTCATATTATACCGAGATTCATAAGCGATTTTAATTACAGACCAAGGTTTAAAGCATATGCTGATGGTTCCATGAAAGATTTCGCTGAAATAATTCGTAATGCTGTAACAAAAAAAGGTTGAACAAAATGGATAAGAAAATAAGGGTCCTGGTAGCAAAAGCCGGACTTGACGGTCACGACCGTGGTGCAAAAGTAATTGCGGCTGCACTACGTGACGCGGGTATGGAAGTTATATATACCGGATTGAGACAGACACCGGAAATGATAGTTGAAGCTGCTGTTCAGGAAGATGTTGATGTGATAGGAATAAGTATTTTGTCAGGCGCGCATATGACTATATTCCCCAGAATAAAGAAACTTATGCAGGAAAAAGGGATAGATGACGTTCTTCTTACAGGCGGAGGTATTATTCCGGAAGAAGATATAAAGACACTTAGGGAAATGGGGGTAGGTGAATTATTTACTCCCGGTGCGGCCACCACGGAAATATCCGGTTATATAAAAGAATGGTATGCTGAACATCCAAGGAGTAATTAAAATATTTCAGATATAAAACCTTAAATCATCCTTTCTTTCCACAATTATTTAGGGAGATGCAAATGAAAAAATTATACTTCATTTTGTTTCTTTTGCTCTGTACAAGCGGTTTCTCACAATCGCTCGTTGAAACTGTTAACCTGCCTAATGAATCCTTTTTTAACTCCGGCTACGGCCTTGTTTATAACGGAAGCAGCTACTGGATCTCTTCCGAATCATCTACCGGCAGCGGTGTGCTTAAATCGGTTGATGCTTCAGGTAATTATCTAACAACTATAAACATTAACTATCCCGGGATTCACTCATCGCAGGGACTGGCATATGATGGTACAGATTTCTGGTATGTGGAAAGGAAAACTTCCAGGTGCGACTTATTTAAAGTATCTCCTGCCGGCAATGTTCTGGATTCTATTCCGATTCAATCTTTAGGCGGCTCCTGGTACCTTGGCGGAGCAGCCTGGGACGGTACTGGTTTATGGATATCGGTTTATTATCCTAACAACCTTGCTGCCCTGTATAAGGTGGATGTTACGGCAAAACAGATTGTTGATACCATCCAGATTTTTGGAACTCAGCCTACAGGCATCACCGTGAAAGGAGATACGCTTTTCTATGTTATGGACGGTTTTGAGGGCGACCTTGAAAATATATATGCTGTTGACCTGGGTACAAAGGATACACTCTTTTCATGGCACATTCCTGAAGTGCCGGGTACAAGACAGAACCCTCGGGGACTAGCCTGGGACGGAACATACTTCTGGCTGATGGCTGAACCTGTCGGGGCAGGGTCAGGACGGCAACTATTTAAATATGACCTCAGCGGGGGAGGATCTCCTCATATAGCAGTTTCACCGACTTCGCTGATATTCCCTCAAACCACGGTAGGCGATACCTCTCATATGACAGTTACAGTATCCAATATCGGCACCGCTGATCTTGATGTTATTAATAGTTCTTTTGTTAATTCTGCTTTCAGCTCCCCGGAAGGATCATTTCCATTCACCGTACCTCCGGGAGGAAGCCATAATGTTCAGGTGGATTTCCACCCGCTAGCCTTTGAACTTTTCACAGGTACAATGACTCTTTTAAGTAATGATGTGGTTACTCCCGCCTTTGACGTTGAACTATCAGGTCAGGGAGTTGTAAACGGTCCCTCCATAGTCTTAAGTGATGATTCTCATGACTTTGGCAATGTATGGGTAAGTAGTGACGGCAACGGCTACTGGTATTTTAATATTTATAATATCGGAGATACTCCTCTGGAGATTTCGGAGATGCATTTTAACTCAACTGAGTTCTCATTTGAAAGTGAAAGCGTTCCTTTCCAGATTCAATCAGCTGACACTACAATTATACGCCTGAGATTTACCCCGTCTGAAGCAGGACTATATGAAGATACCCTGTTCATTCAATCAAATGATCCCGTTATTCCTGTGAAAACTGTTTCTGTATCAGGAAACGGCGTGGCCGGGAATTATGCTGTAGGCTTCCAGTTCTGGACCTACCAGGTTCCTTCTAACCCGAGGACGACATACGATGAGTACCGTGTTGAAGGCTTGAAGCCAATTAATGATATAAACGGCGATGGGATAAATGATGTTATTATAGCAACAGATAATTATCTGCTTATGGCGCTGGATGGTGCCGCGGCGGGAAATAACGATACACTATGGACACTTAATACATATTTCAATAATTCCAATGCCGGATCAATCGGACAGTCGAACGACTACGGCGTGCAGGATGCTCTGGCAATTGTAAGTGACCTGAACGGCGACGGTAAAAATGATGTGGTAATTGGTACCGGGGGAGGTAATGAGCACGTTTATGCAATAAATGGTATGAACGGACATATATTATGGGGATTCGGCGACGATATAAATTATAGTCTTGGTGACTTTGAAGCTGTAGACGGACAGCGTGATTTTAACAGCGACGGGGTTCCCGACATTCTGGCAATTGCAGACGGTAACGATCAGGGTACGGGATATCATACCGCATACCTGTTTAACGGGGTTAACGGAAATATCATCTGGCAGTATTATTATCCGGGTCCTTTCCTTTCATTCGGCAAAACTATAATCTCCGTTGATGACGTTACCGGCGATGGAGTGCCTGATGCGGTTATCAACGTAGGGAACAACGGGACGACGGATCTGGATGTAATTTGTCTTAATGGTGCAACCGGCCAATCTGAATGGCTGTTCTCTGTATCTGGCTACGAACCGAAAGAACTTGTAGAACTGCCTGTACCGGGTCAGACTCCGGATGTGGTAGCATCGCAATACTTCGGGAGTGTTTACAGGATAGATGGAGAAACAGGCGCGCAGGTATGGGCATATAATTATGGATTCACAGGAATGATCCAGATCGCCCGGATCAAAGATGTAAACGGCGATAATGTTGATGACATACTCATAGCAGCCTTTTCAGGCGGCGTACTTTGTCTTAGCGGTGCAACAGGGCAGGATCTATGGGCATACCCGATGAATTACCAGTATGGTGTGGCCGCGGTGCCTGACCTTAATAACGACGGAATTGATGATGTAGTTACAGGTGACCAGGATGGTACGTTCTACTGCATCAGCGGAACAGGAAGCGAACTTTTCTTCAGTCATACTTTTGCGGGCGACAGGATCAATTCAGTTAAT
This sequence comes from uncultured Ignavibacteria bacterium, assembly GCA_963800255.1. Taxonomy (GTDB): domain Bacteria; phylum Bacteroidota; class Ignavibacteria; order Ignavibacteriales; family Ignavibacteriaceae; genus DATFVA01. The sequence continues at coordinate 25,152 of CAWDAK010000022.1, forward strand.
GTTCTCCCTTCAATCGATGGCAATGCAAGCTATGAACTTCTGGTCGGTACGAAGAACGGTTCAGTGGTCTGCTACTCAGGCGGCCTGAATGCAGTGCCCGTTGAACTTACATCTTTCACTGCCTCTGCCGAGGGTAATTCAGTCAACCTTAAATGGTCTGCATCAACTCAGGTTAACAACAAAGGCTTTGAAGTTGAAAGGAAATATGGTAATGAAGACTACCAGGATATAACTTTCATTAAAGGCGGCGGAACTTCATCTAAACCACAGGAATACTCATATTGCGATAGAAGCTTGAAGGAAGGGAAGTACGCATACAGGCTTAAACAAATTGATTTTGACGGTTCTGTGAACTACTCCAATGAAGTTTATGTATCGGTTGAGATCCCTTCAACTTTCAGCCTGTCGCAAAATTATCCCAATCCGTTCAACCCTGCAACAACCATTAATTTCGCACTGCCGCAGAAATCGGATATAAAACTTGTAGTGTACGATATACTCGGTAAAGAAGTTAAAACGTTTGATAAATGGTAACAGGGAAGCAGGATCATATGAAATAAAATGGAATGGATTAAATAATAACGGGCTAGCGGTATCAACAGGCATTTACATATACCGTCTCACTGCCGGAAGCTTCACCTCAGAAAAAAAAATGATCCTCATGAAATAAGGAAGAACTTCCGGTTAGTTAGATAAAAAACGGTTACTTTTTGGTTGAGAAAAACCAGAAAGTAACCGGAAGTATTAAGAACTAACCGGAGGCAAAATGTACATTACAAACAAGGGTTTGTATGATCGTTCTTTGGAAAAAACACCGGAGCAGCTATTCATAAATTCCTTAAGGAAAGAGTATGAATTATCTCCGGTAGAAAGTGCGGGTATCTTAGAGTTAGCCAAAAACTGTTTATTCGGAGAAGTGCCTGAGATATTGGGAAAGCAAAAGTTCCTTTGTGCATCCAGGAGAGCCAAGCACGGAAGAACATTGAACAGCAGGAAATGGTTGAGGTAGAACTTACACTGGATGGAGGGATAGAATATCTGAATGTATTAAGAACCCAGGGATCGAAGGCATTAAGGCAGTTAAAGATACTCAGGCTGACAGAAGAAGCATATTACCAGGAAGGGCTGCTGACACAGGAAGATATAGGAAGACTTCTGCAGGTAAGTTCAAGGACAGTAAGAGAAGATCTCCGGGAGCTGCAAATATCAGCAAGGATAAGGACGTCCATAAGTATGAGGTGAACCGAATACGCCAGGGAGAACAATTTTTGGAAGGATACTTTCAGAAAATTAATTATGGTTATAAAAATTCTTATCAAGATGCAGATGATTTGATCATAATGATTAGGATTGAATTAAAAACATATAAAACGATAAATTCATTGGGTGATGAAGGAAATATGAGTAGGTTTTATGAAAAATGGGTTGATCCTAAAAAGAAAATTAAAAGCTAATCTGTTTGTTATCCACATTGCAGCATAGCATAGGTTTAGCCCACAATCTTTAAAATATGGGCTCTTTTTTGATCAGGACGGGGAATTGGTTACCCGGGCACAAAATACGTTCTCTGAGGGGATGAACTTAACTTTGCTGCCTGTTATGGTTTACAGCACTTTGCGGGCAATATCAGGACGGGCGAACTGGACCTGGAAGTTCCAGATCCTGCACTTAAATCCGCGACCAACAAGCTTAAACTTTTCTCTTCTTTTCATCATCAGCAGCGCGGTTCTCTGTCTGGAACCAGAAAAATGTGCTATCTTTCTCTAATCGTATAAACTTAGATACCTAGGTACCCTTATCCCTTTTAAATTTAAAATTTCTTTAATCTAAATTTATATTTGCCTTTATGTTTTAAATGTACTAAGTATGAAATACTTATTAGCGATCGTTTATAGTGGGTAATAAGCCTACTTATTTCAGATACATATTGGTTATATACAATTTTAATCTCTGGGGAGATGAATAAAATTCAAAAATTCATTCAAGCTATCTTTATATTTTTAATTAATTACCTCTTGTTGTGATGGTTTATCTTAAATCAACCTAGCTACAAGTTTGTTCTATGATTACAAATACTTGACTGAAGTGAAGTATACGTTTATAGTAGAAGTCTACAAACAATATTTATCAAAATAATATTATGAAATCTTTTTATAGAATATTTTATTTGTATTTAGTTTTCACCTCCTATTCGTGTAATGACTCAGTTGCGCCTATTGAGAATAAAATACTTCCCGGCGATCGCAATTATTTTTGGTCTGTTGATTCATTATTCATTCCATTTACTACATTCCAGAAAATATGGGGAAGTTCTCCCCAGGATGTTTGGGTTATAGGCCCCGGCGGAGATAAAGATAAGACAATATTTCACTTTAATGGAACTGGTTGGTCTAGTGACGGGCTAGCAAGACCACTTGCACCAACAGCATTATATGGATTCGCCAATGACGATGTTTGGATTGGAGGAAGGGGAGGAGATATCTGGCATTTTAATGGATCCGAATGGAATAAAGTATATAGTGTCAATATCGAAGGATATAATTTATATGGCATCGAAGATTTGTGGGGTGAAGACCCGAATGAATTGTATGCAGTTGGGTATGCAGAAAATGGATCGGAATATAAAGCCATTATACTTAAATACGATGGTATTATTTGGAAAGAGCTAAGTATACCAATTATTAAAAACTCTTTTGTAAAAATTCGCAGTGGAAGTGAATCAAGCAGCAATAAATTCATCTTTGGGTTTAGATTTGAACAATTTGCAGAAGATACTTCTTACATATACGAGTTTAATGAATCAACAATAAAAAAAATCTATGAGGGGATAACTACGAGTCAAGAATTAGCCGGTTTGTCTTGTTTAAATAATAAAATTTACATACGTGAAGGTTACGATATATTTGAATACGATAATAACAAATTGAATTTAATATTCTCGATTCCTGATGAAGCTGTGTTTTGGGGGAGAAGCATTATGGACATTATCCTTGGGATGAGAGATGGTATAGCCCATTACAATGGAATGGAGATTCAATATTTATATACATTTAATGACCCAGAAATTAGCATAACCGATGGAATTATTTTTGAAAAAGAAGTCTTTGTGGTTGCCACAAATTATAACTCAAGTATGAATTATATATTTCATGGCAAACTTAAATGATAATGTCATAATCAATCATTGGTATAAAATGCCCAACAATTACAGTAGAATTTTAATTTTTATTATGATCATTATAAGTGTATTATATATAGAACCATTTTGTCAAAGTAAGAGAACAGAAGATAAAAGTCTAGAGTTAAATGCTGGAGTTGAATATTATAGGAAAGCACTAGTTGGTGGAATTGCTTATAATTTCTATGTAAAAAAATACCTCGCGCTCTCTCCGGGAATTGACATCATTGGTGTTCCAATATTAAGCGGCAACTTAAAATTTCCAATTTCATTTACAAAAGCTTTAAGAATAAGTCCAAAGATTGGAGCAGGAATCTTACCTATAGGTTTTTTACTGGATATTTCAGGAATCGTTGGAATTAGAATGAGCTATACTCTTCTAAAAAATTTCGACATTTTCCTTGAAACAAAAATAATATTTGTTGCGGGACAGGTCATCGCTATTGGACCAGAATACTTCAGCAAAAAAAATATAAAGGATTTTCCACCTCTTAACATTGTCTTCGGGGTGGAGTTTTAACTAACAAATAAGGGTGAGAATATGAAGTACTTTCTAATAATGTTCGCATTTTTAACAGGGGTTCTTTTCGCGCATAAAGGCAATGTACATCAATATCTGGTTTCACAAGGATATCAGTTATTCAAATCAACCAATTCTTCAATTTCTCAAATAGAGAATAATTTCAATACTATATTGGCTGGAGCAATTGAAGAGGACGAGAACGATCCTGTTTTTCACTATAAAGATTTTTTAGTGGGTGATAATGCTATAATATCAATTTCTCATTTTTGGGACGCTGACGATGGTAATTTTAATGATAATACTTTTCGGGTCGCGTGGCAAAATTTTGCAGGAACTATTGGACCATATCATAATGCTTATCTAAAAGCAAGATTGTATGCTGATGGAGGTTGGACTTATACTTTTAATCACACACCATGGTTGAGAGTTCAAAAAGCAAATGGGGATTGGTTACGATTAGTAGATAATACCCCTTACCCAATATCATTATCTTATTATTCATTAGCTGATTTATTTGTCAACAATAGAATGCGTACTGAATTAATAGGCACCTATGAAATGTTTAACGAAAACACTCAAAGATATGAGTGGTATGATGGTGATGTTTATGTTGATGATGATTTTAAAAACCAAGTAGTCTTTGAATTTCTCGGCCGATTATGCCATCTTCTTGGAGACATGAGTGTTCCAGCCCATGCTCATGGAGATGAGCATGGGCTTCCTCCGACAGACGAATATGAAGATTGGATGGGTAGCTCCACTCAAAATTATTCCGTATTCAATTATCAAAATGTCGGGGGATTGAGATATCCGACTGATTCCGATCCAATTCACTATTTGATGTATACTACGCAACAACGGGCTGATTACTATGGCTCAAATGGACCCTATGAGGGAGATGGGGATGCAATCATTGGCGGAGACTATACGACTGAGGAATACTTTTACCTATTCCCAATTTTCTCAGGTGAAGGAGGTGATTTAGGAGGGCCTACAGGTACAGGAGGACCATTCAATACTGCAAACAAAGAAAACATCAGAAACTGGACATTCCCTCAAGCAATTAAAGCAACAGCAGGTTTGTTCTATTGGTTTGCTACCGAAACTAATTTGTTATTAAAAATAAATGTAAAAAATAATTTTACCTATGGCACAATAAAAGTGGGCACTAATACAACTCCTTTGGAAAAAAATAGTCCTTACACTTTTGGTGCAACTATTGATCAAAGCGTAAGTTTTTTAACTCAACCTCAGATTTATCAAAACATATTAAGGGTATGGAATAGAAATGGTGTACCTAGTAGTTTTAGTAAATGGCAAAAACAGGTTGGGCAGAATCCCCCTGTCGATCTAGCAAACGGAAATGACTGTGCATATTCATTTACAGCAAGTCAAGGAGATAATAATGCAACCTACATTGCTGGTATGATGAAAAATTATAAAATAAATAAATTTTACAAAACAGAATTTGATGGAACGTTTACGGAGGGGCTACCGATGTACGTTGTCCAAGAAAATAGCGGACAGATTTTTGCTGATCCTATTTATACCCCTGGAGTAGTTAGTTACAACTTTGAAGGTTGGACTGATGACCTTACAGAGCCTATCAATAGAACGATATATCCAAATGACAATAAGACTTACACAGCATTGTATAAGAATGCAAACTATTCCAACAATACTAATTCCTTTTTTAAGAATGGTCGTAAACAATTTTTAAGAACCCCTGATGGAAAACTTCATAAGGTTTACGAAAGTATGGGTAGAGTATGGTACGAGAGAAGTACAAATAACGGACAAAGTTGGGACGTGGTAACTTCTTTTGGTTATGATGATATGCCCGCTCAGCAGCCATATATAGATTATATTGTTCATGATAATATAATTCTTGTTGCGATAGGTTATTACTTAGATAGAGGTCAATGGGGCACATTTTGGAGAATGGACGTATTGTATAGTAGTATCGAATCAGATTGTTTTAGTGATGTTTCATTTATAGAAACTCCACTAGACAGTCCTGAAGGTGATGTTACGGTGGTTACAGATCATGCCTTCGCTTGGAATAACAATTATGAATCGTTGTTTATTTACAAAAAAATATTCAATAGCACACCTGAGCAACTTTCTTATGTATATGGAATCCTTACCCCAGATAATGGACCCTGTGGCCCTTTTCAATTTAACGTTTTAGCTAGTGGGTTTGTAAACGGTTCCTCAACTACAGCAAAAAATATCTCTATTGATGTTGCTAAAAATAGTAACAAGTTCCATTTAGCATGGGAACAAGATAATAAAATTGAATATCTGGAGTATCAGTATAATAACGGTGTACTTCAGATTTTGGATCAAGCAGAATATACATCTTCTTCAGGTACAGGATTTACTGGCCATACCAATCCTTCAATTATTGCTCTTGGAGACAATGCAAAATTAGTTTGGAGGGGTACTCGTAACTACTATCCTGATGGCGGTGAGGCCCAGTACTACAGACAAAATTCAATACTCTATAAAGAACCTGGGGTAGAAGGATTTGGCCAGTTCGGAAGCAATGCTTCGAATCCATACATAAATAAATCGGATGATGGTACATATTTTGCATTCGCATGGAGCGAAAACAATGGGGCGGTTAATAAATTTGCAGATAATACCTTAAATAATATATGGACAATGCCAAATAATATTGGCAAAGATATTCAATTATCTAATGGGAATAACAAATTCACGATGTATGCTGAAACATATAATAACGGAGCCATTCCTTATTATTTTAAAACATCGGCTAATTTAGGAGCAATGCAATATAATATTCCATCCTATACAGATGGGCCAGCAACCGGCCGAGAAGGTATTATAACCTCGGGGCATGCTGAATTATTCTTTAATTTTGGTGATATCAGTATAGATGATCGACCAGTAGAATTTGTTCCTTTGGCTGAACATCCACAATACAATTCCTGTGAAGATATGAATCAGTTCAGTATAACGCAGCCATTCGATATTTATGACGGCGTGGACTTTACTTATTCTATCTTATATGGGATTGCAGATTCGACGGCTGCTGTAGCATTATTAACAAATGGAAATTCAGTATCCTATAATTTGTATTTAATTGATGATGCAACTGGTAGTATACTAGTGCCGCTGGACAATATCATATTTGACGAGGGAAATATTTTTCAGTACGCAAACATCCGATATCAATTAAATACAACTGGACTGGGACGCAGAACAGTAAGAATGAAACTTGTGACTTCAAATAATTTTGATGCCGACTATACACTTAATCAAAGCTTAAACGATGGAGCCGAAGCCTTGGAAAAGATGAACATTATTCATAAAAATGTTGACTTACCTGTAACAGAATACAATTTGGCTCAAAATTATCCAAATCCTTTTAATCCTACTACAGAGATATTCTATCAAATTCCGCAAACTGGTCAAGTAACGTTAAAAATTTACGACATCCTAGGTAAAGAAATTAAGACCCTAATTGATGAACCAAAAAATAAGGGGCGTTATTCTGTTAAATTTGATGCTTCTAGATTAGCGAGCGGAATATATATATATCAGTTGAAAGTTAACGACTATATGAATTCGAAAAAAATGATCCTTTTGAAATGAGCGCCAAGCAAAGCTTGGACTATTCTAATCGGGTGAGGCAGGAAGTTGCGAACCTGCCAAGTCCTGATCGTGGTAAAACTCTAAAGCCACGTAGCGAGAAGCCGGAGTATAGCTGGAAACGGCTATATTCTAAGCGGCTTGACAAAGTAATCACTCCTGATGAAAGTCGGGAAGAAAGGATGCAACGCAAAAGACCGGGTTGCAACGAAAGTGAACACAAAGGTAGCCTCGTAAAGACCAGAAACAGAGATGGACGAGACGTTATTTTACGAGCGAAGTCAGCATCATTAAATCCTTGATGATTAGAGCAGGGTTTAATGGCATCTCCGGGGTGTTAGTGACGACACGGTCAGACAGAAGGTTCAGGAACTTTCCCGCAGAGCGGGATCGCTATCAGCTAAGGCTTATCCTATAAGGCAACGAAATGGATAAGAGATGGCAGGGAGTCGGATGAGATCATAGTACCGGAATCCCGGAAGTGGAAGGGATGGAATGGTGATGCAGCAAAACATTACCGTAGGAAAGGATCTCTGCTAAATAATAGCTTCGAAGAAATAATGGAAAATGTATTGCAGGAGCTAACAAACATAAGACAGTTCCAACTTACAGGAGGAGGAGCCGAGAAAATCCAGGAGTTTTCCCGCAAAGCGGGATACGAGAAGGCAAAAGCCAACCCGAAGTTCAGGTTCTACAGTCTGTACGATAAAACCTATCGGTCAGATATATTGGAAGAAGCTTATCGCAGAGTGAAATGCAATGGTGGAACAAGCGGAGTAGATGGAATAACCTTTGAGGATATTAAGGCAAAGGGAAGTATAGAATACCTGGCAGAACTTCAGGAAGAACTGAAAGAAGGACAGTACAAACCAAAGCCGGTAAAGCGGGTGTATATACCGAAGGCGAATGGAAAGAAAAGGCCATTGGGTATTCCGACTATTCGTGACCGCATAGTACAAACGGCATTCTTAATGGTGCTGGAACCGATATTCGAGGCTGACTTCACGGAATCGAGTTATGGATTCAGACCAGAGAAAAGTGCACACGATGCGATAAAGGAAATATACAAATACCTGAACTGGGGGTGTGAGGAAATCTATGATGTTGATCTGGAGAAATACTTTGATACAGTAGAGCACTGGAAGCTGATGCGGCTGCTGGCAAGAAGAATTTCAGACGGAAAGATACTGCACGTAATAAAGCAGTGGTTAAGCTGCGGATATGTGGAGGATAATCAGCATCGACAGAGTAAGAGAGGCACACCGCAGGGAGGGGTGATAAGTCCGCTGCTTGCAAACATATATTTGCATCCGGTAGATAAAGCATTCGAGAGGAGCGGAATAAAGAATATCAGCAAAGGTTCAATACATCTTGTGCGGTATGCAGATGATATGCTGATACTTGCACAGAAGAACCTGGGAAAAGGAGTAGAGATACTTGAGAACTATACAGAGAGGTTAGGGCTGAAGCTAAATAAAGAGAAAAGCAGAAGGCTTAATCTCAAAGAAGACAAAAAGGTAGAGTTCTTAGGGTTCCAATTCCAACGGGTTCAGAATAAGAAAACAAAGAACCGGTTAATACTGGTATCGCCGAGTCCGAAAAGCCAGAAGCGGTGCAGAGAACAGATAAGGAAACTTGTCAGTCATAAGCTGCCGCTGAAGGTTCAAGACCAAATAGGAAACTTGAACAAGTTTCTTAGAGGATGGACAGGCTACTTTAGACTTGGGAATGCCTCAAAAGTGCTTTATAAAATGTGTGGGTATACAATGAAACGAGTAAGACGGCTTCTTCAAAGGAACAGAGGAAGAAATGGATATGGATGGAAAAGGATAAGCAACGGTGAAATATACGAAAGGTTTGGATTGTTCTATAACTACACTGTTCAATGGCTATAGTTGAAAGTATAAATTATTTAGGAAAGCCGTATGAGGGAAAACCTCACGTACGGTTTGACGAGGGTTCAAGGGAAACAGCCCACGAGTGGGAACTGCGCCCTTGTCCTACTCTACAGTGTCATTTGGCACCTCAAAAATGGATAAATTAAAACAAACAATTGAGGTGCTAAGTGAAAATCAAAAGAAGAGACTTAAACAGACAACAAATAAAAAGTTCGGAAGGAGAGTTCATATGGGAATTAGAAAACTCATATGAACTCTCTCCGAAAATCAGCCAGATGATATTATGGACGGCAAAAGAATGTTTATTGAAAGAGAACAGTTTAAGAGAGGGACAAGTAGAAGTAACAGCCATAGAGATCGAAGAGCGTGCAGGAAAAACAATTGAAAAGATGGAGAAGAAAAGAGTAAGGATAGCAATAGATAATGGTATAGAGGATCTGGAGATAACGCAAGGAATATGGAAGGATAGAACTAAGGAGGAAAAAAATAATAAGGATAACGGAAGAAGCCCTGGAGCAAAGAGCAGTATTAAGCCAGGAAGATATAAGTAAAATATTACAGATAAGTATAAGGACAGTCAAACGAGACATAGCCTACATTAGGAAAGAAGGAATAGAAGTAATAACCAGAGGTTATTTACATAATATAGGAAGAGGACAAACACATAAAGTAAAAATCATCGGTATGTATTTGGACGGAAATACATATAGTGAAATAAAATTAAAAGCAAGACATTCAACAGGAGCGATAAAAAGATATCTGGAGAGCTTCACAAAAGTATTGATGGCACAGAGAAAAGGGATATATAGAATAAAGGATATAAGTGCAGTAACCGGGATAAGTGAAACACTGGTAAAGCAGTACAATGAGTTGATAAAAGAGAGTAAAAAAGATAAAACAAGGAAAGAGAATCTTAAGCTGTTAGTGGAAAGGAACAGCTATAGAGAGCATATAAAAAAAACAGTCAAGAAGCATTCAGAGCCTCTGGCAGCTATGATGGGAGGCTTGTTATGAGTTTAAATCCGACAAGAGATCGATATGAAAGCATAAACAAGAGGAACTTTCATCAGGCAATAGTAAACCTGCTGGAGAATGAATATAAAATATTAGGCTCAAGAAAAGTATTGGATATGCTGGCAGATGATATAGAGAACCTGCACAGGGAATATTATCCGGCAAAGAACCAGGTGGGGTTTGGAGAAATAGTTTTCAGAACAACGAAAGATGATGGGCAGCGTCAAAGCTATGGAAAAAAGACAGAGGATTATGCATCAGTAACGGTAGTTCTGCCACTGATAACCAGAGAAGATGTTGAAAGAAGGATATATCTATAAGAAGGGAGACCGAAATAGTAACTATAAGCACAGAGAAGCAAGGGATATAGAGACAATGGTAAGGTTGCTGAAGGCAGCCAAGGCACAGGGAGGGCTACTAAGTGGTGCAGAGCTGAGTGTTTTAATGAATAGAAGCCTGACTTCAATAAGAAAATATTTAGATGCTTACAGAACAAAAACCGGAGAGATACTTCCGTTGAAAGGATATGTACTGGACCAGGGAAGTTTACCGACACATAAAGGAATCATAATAAGTTTATATGAGCAGGGTGTCTCTCCAGCTGATATAGTCTTGAAAACAAGTCACAGTCAGGATGCGGTAGACAGATACATAAAACATTATACCCAGGTTAAGAAGCTCTTAAGAAAAGGAATGGATGAAGAATCAATAAAGGAAATAACTGGAAGGTCTATGAAAGTGGTAAGAGAATATATTAAGTTATATCATGACCTAAATCTTGGAGTAAGAACAAAAAAGTGAAAAATATGCCAGGTGCCAAATGGCCCTATAGTAAATAAGGAAGAACCTGAGTAATATCTTGGCACCTCAATAATGGATGTCTCCATATTGAGGTGCCATTTTTAATAGAGGGGTGAGATTTCAATCGCTCAAAAGAAAACAACATCTCATTTTAAATCAGAATTCTTTGAATGAACCCTATGAAAAAGGGCAAAAATACGGTATAGGCAATGGCATATAAGTTGAAAAACATATAGGGAGTTTGAGATTATACGGAATCAGTTCCGTAAGAGAATTTGAAAGATTGAAAGTTTTCCGCCCCGATAGTTCCTGTGTCATTCTTGGAGGGGAAAGAAATTGCTGCCCACTCAACTAGAAACCTTTGGGCCGGCTCCGGCTGGCTCGAAGGTTTTATTTTTTCATGACCACTTACCCATTAATTCCTGTCACAATTCCATTAAACTATTATAATTCAATGGTTTCTGAATTGAAATTCAGACACCCTTTAAGTAATTTTATTAACCATAAAATTTTAAATATAGGAGTTCAGAATGGCAATCAAAGTAGGTATAAATGGTTTTGGAAGAATAGGCAGATTGGTATTCAGACGCAGCCTTGCGCTGGGCGGATTTGACTTTGTTGGTATTAATGACTTAACAGACGCAAAGACATTAGCACATCTTTTAAAATATGATTCTGTGCATGGAAAGTTTAACGGCGAAGTAAAGGTAGAAGGAAATGATCTTATAGTTAACGGCGATAGAATAAGGATCACCGCTGAAAAAGATCCGGCAAACCTGAAGTGGAAGGAACTCGGAGCCGATATCGTTATTGAAGCAACAGGTATTTTCAAAACCAAAGAAGCCTGTATGAAGCATATTGAAGCAGGAGCAAGTAAAGTTATTCTTACAGTTCCATCTAAAGGTGATGTGGATGCTACAGTAGTCTTAGGTGTTAATGATGAGGTTATAAAGGGGGATGAAAAAGTAATTTCAAATGCTTCCTGCACAACTAACTGTCTTGCACCGATGGTAAAAGTTCTTAATGATACTTTCGGAATAGATAAGGGCTTTATGACGACAGTTCACTCTTATACTAACGACCAGAGACTGCTCGATCTTCCGCACAGCGATTTGAGAAGAGCCAGATCTGCAGCTCTTTCTATAATCCCGACAACTACAGGCGCGGCCAAAGCAGTTACCAAGACGATACCTGAACTTAAAGGTAAGCTTGATGGATTTTCTCTCCGCGTACCAACACCCGACGGATCTATAACAGATTTTGTTGCGATTCTTAAAAGAGATGTAACAGTTGAAGAAGTTAATGCTGCAATGAAGAAAGCGGCTGATGGTCCAATGAAAGGAATTCTGGAGTACACAGAGGATCCGATTGTATCCGCTGATATAGTTGGAAATCCTGCTTCATGCATATTTGATTCTCTTTCAACAATGGCTATAGGCAACCTTGTTAAAGCAGTAGGCTGGTATGATAATGAATGGGGTTATTCATGCCGCATTGTAGATCTCATCAAGAAAGTTGCGAAATAATTTGGTAAGGTGACTGTCCTAACGAAAAGTAGGACAGTCGTTTTTTAAACGACGTCAAACCGGGAATATAATGAAGAAGCTTTCAATAGATAGTTTAAACCTTAAAGATAAGCGTGTGCTTGTACGGGTTGATTTTAACGTGCCTCTGGATGAAAACCAGAAAGTGACTGACGACAGGAGAATAACAGCATCACTACCGACGATTAATAAAATTATAAAAGACGGCGGGAAGGCAGTGCTGATGAGTCATCTTGGAAGACCTAAGGGAAAGGTGAAACCTGAATTCAGTCTGAAGCCTGCTGCAGAAAAACTGAGTGATCTATTGGGAAAGGAAGTTAAACTTGCACCCGATTGTATAGGTGATGAAGTTAAGAAGATGGTTGATGATATGAAGGATGGCGACGTGATTTTGCTTGAAAACCTGCGGTTTCATTCTGAAGAAGAGAAAAACGAGAGCGGATTTGCTGAAAAACTTGCAAAGCTGGGCGATGTTTACGTAAATGATGCTTTTGGTACGGCTCACAGGGCCCATGCTTCCACCGAGGGTGTAACACACTTTATTGATACCTGTGCTGCAGGATACCTTATGCAGAAGGAGCTTGATTATCTTGGATCAGCACTTAGTGATCCTGAAAGACCGTACTGCGCCATTCTCGGCGGTGCTAAAATTTCCGGAAAGATAGATGTGATAATGAATCTTTTCAGTAAAGTTGATACGTTGATAATCGGCGGCGGGATGGCGTTTACATTCTTCAAGGCACAGGGTAAGGAAATTGGGAAATCCCTGCTTGAAGAGGAAAAACTCGATCTGGCGGAAGAAGTATTGGAAAAAGCGGAAGAGTTAAAGATTAAGTTCCTGCTCCCGGTAGATGTTGTTGTTGCTCCCGAGTTCAAGAACGATTCTCCCTCAGAAACTGTAAAGGCAGATAAGATCCCTTCTGATAAAATGGGATTGGATATAGGAAACGAAACAATTAAATTGTTTTCTGAAGAACTGATGAAATCAAGAACTATTGTCTGGAACGGTCCTATGGGTGTTTTTGAGATGGATAATTTTGCTGAAGGTACTTTTGCTATTGCAAAAACTCTTGCTGAAGCTACTCAGAAAGGTGCTGTTACTATAATAGGCGGAGGAGACTCTGCAGCCGCGATAACAAAAGCAGGCCTTGATGAGAAAGTTTCGCACGTTTCAACAGGCGGAGGAGCTTCGCTTGAATTCCTTGAAGGCAAAACCCTTCCCGGTGTTGAAGCTCTGAGTGATTCAAAATAAATTTGATTGAAAATTAAAGGATAAGTTAGTGAGTAATAATTATCGTCCGGGCGGATTCGGATTTAGTCTTTTCCCACCTGTGATTAAAAACCTTCTGATAATAAACGGAGTGGTATTCTTCCTGCAGCTTCTTATGCAGGGACTTACTTTCCAGGGTGTGCCGGGTGTTTATTACCTCGACCACTGGTTCGCCCTTAATCCTCTAGGTTATAATTTCCAGATATGGCAGCTTATTACATACCAGTTTATGCATGGCAGCTTTATGCATATTCTTTTCAATATGTTTGCCCTATGGATGTTCGGGATTGAAATAGAAAATATGTGGGGTTCCCAGAAGTTCCTGATATTTTACCTCTTGTGCGGTGTTGCGGCAGGCGTTTCACAACTTGTTTTCCCGCCGCTGTTTAATGAGCAGCTGGCTCCTACCATTGGCGCTTCAGGCGCAATTTTCGGTGTGCTGATCGCCTTCGCAATGGTATTCCCTAACCGTCTCATTTTCCTTTATTTTTTCATTCCCATTAAGGCAAAGTATCTTATAATAGGTTACATCCTTCTTGAACTTTACGCGGTTCCCCAGGGTGGAAGTGTTGCTCACCTTGCTCATCTGGGCGGCGCACTTGCAGGTTTTATTTATATAATGGTTGATAAGAAAACTACTTTTTCCCCCGGAAATATCTTTAGAAGTTCGTCAAACAAACCGAAGAGACCTTATAATCCTTTTGGTGGCATAAAAGATGCTTTTAAGAAGAAAGACGATGATGTACAGGAAGCCAGGTTTTATGAGATAAAAGATGAGGATAAATCAGGTAAAGAAGAAATTTCACAGGCGGATATTGACAGGATACTTGACAAGATAAGCCAGTCGGGTTACCAGAACCTGAGCGAGAAAGAGAAGAAAATTCTTTTTGAAGCCAGTAAAAAGATGAAATAGACCCGAGGCATCCGATTAAACAAAATATTTTATATAAAGCTGCAAAAGGTATTATTGTTGTATTAGTTCTGCTTGCATCTGCTTCAGCTGTTTCCTGTTCTGAACAGGAGGCAGATCATCAAAGATTTGTTGACGCTTATGTTGACATAATGGTTGCGCAGGATACGCTTAAAAGCGACAGCACTGATATCAGGGGTTTGAAGGCGGAGATATTGGAACGGCACGGACTTTCCGAAGAAAAATACAAATCCACTTTTGAATACTTTAACGAAAACCCGGAACTCTGGGAAAAGTTTTACGATGAGGCTATTGCGCGCGTTGATAGTTTGAAGAATCAGAAGAAGTAAATTTATATTTCGCAAGGGCTATACGTAGCAGGGGGAAAGAAACCTCATCCTTTAATCTCTCTTTCAGTATCTTTATCTCAGTGCTGCCCTTCTTTATTTCATCCATTACTTTTTTATAATCGATATCCCCGAAAAGTTTTTCAACTGCGATAGCCGGTTCATATTCTATTATAGTTTCTATCTGCATTGAGATGACAGCTTCAGAAAGTTTTCGCATAGAAGCTATAGCTGAGAGCCCGTATCCTTTTTTAAGCAGCAGGTAAGTCTCCTGTATATTGGAAGGCATCTCTTTTAGAGTGCCTTTATTATCTGCGTTAAGAGACATAACCGCCTCAAGGAAATCATTTCCGGCCTTATTAAACATACGGTTCGTGAAACCCTTCACAGCAAGGATTTCTTCTTTTGATTTAGGACGCACACGCACTATTTCTCTTAAGACATCGTCGGGACAGATTAAATAAGCCGACTGCAAGAATTTCCTCGAAGCCTTGTTCCTGGTCTCCCTAAGAATATTAAATAATTCAAGGTCCTGCTCATAATCTGCCTGAAAGCTGAAAGGCAGGTCGTCGTTTTCTTCAACAAACAGATTCTCCTCCTCGTTAATTTTCAAGGAGGAACCTTCGACTGTTAATTTTTTTCGTGATACAAGATCCTGAACTATCGTTTTAAGTTCATTTAAATCATAATTCCTGCACGATCCAAAGGTGGCGACTGCAGTAAGACTGCTTTCTGTTCCTTTTCCATTAAGAACGTTCAGCAGGACGATCTTTGTGGTTTTGCCGTTTAGAATTCTGACGGTTCGTAAAATAAGTTCGGAAATATATTCTCTTACCGATTCGGGTACCGCTTCTTCAAGCGTGCATCTGTCGCATTTACCGCATTTATATTCAGAAACATCCTCGCCGAAATAACTCAGGATATAACGAAACCTGCAATCAGCTGAGAAGACATATTCCACCATCCGGTCAAGTTTATTCTGAGAATGCAGGTAGGCTTCGTTTATTTTCTTAAAGTTAATAGCGAGCCGCGTTTCAGGTACCCGCGGAGATGTAAGGATAACGGAATCGCTTGAAAGCGCTTTCCGGTATGTAATCACCCCGAGATTTTCAAGAGTTATAAGAGCTTCTTCTATTTCGGGTTTTGTTAACTCTAGATGATCTGTAAGGTCGGATATCGAAAACTGAACAGGTGAGTTCATAGCCCGGCTTCCGTATTCTCTCAGGAGGAGGAGTATAGTTTCTTTTAGTGCGTTGCCTGATACATTTTCAACAAACTTTCTCAGTTCATCCTTTTTAAAATTTATCCGGAGAGTCGACCTTTTATCATAGTCGGACAGGAGCTTAAGATATCCGCCTTCTTCAAGGTACCTTAAAATTGAAATCAATAGTCCTTTGTTTAATTTCTTTTGTGTGAAGGTCCCGATGAACTCAGGATTTATTGGAATTTCTTTATCCGACATGCTGCCTACTGCAGTTTTCCCGTAATCGCACACGGCATTATATACATCCTGGATCAATTTTTTGTCGGGGTAGGAGTTTGAAAGAAAATAATTCTGTATGGAAAGATCTGAATCATCATGCAGGAGGAAAATATGAGATTCTTTTCCGTCCCGTCCGGCTCTCCCTATCTCCTGGTAATAACTTTCTATAGAGCCCGGTGTATTAAAATGGATAATAAGTCTTATATCTTTTTTATCAATGCCCATACCGAAGGCATTGGTTGCACAGATAACCTTTAACTCATCATTTATAAATGCCTCCTGAATCCTTTTCCTTTCCTCAGGATGCTTGCCGGCATGGTAGGCTGCGCTGTTTATGCGGTGAAGGAGAAGGTATTCGGAAATCTCTTCAGTTTTCTTTCTTGAGGAAGTATAGATTATAGCAGGGGTTTTATATATTGATATCAGTTCAACGCACTTTTCAAATTTTTTAGCACCGGTTATAACACTAAGATGAAGATTGTCTCTTTCAAATCCCTTTACGAAAAGGTTGGGGTTTTTTAGTCCCAGCTGCTTTACAATATCCTTCACTACTTCAGGAGTTGCAGTAGCCGTAAAAGCGGAAATCTTTTTAATCGAGATAAAGTCAGCGAAATCCCTGATTTTACTATAGCTGGGACGAAAATTATGTCCCCACTGGCTTATACAATGAGCTTCATCAACAAAAAGGTAATTGGGGTTCAGGTTTTTTATTCTCTCGGCGAAGAGGAGATTTTCCAGTCTTTCGGGGGCTATATACAGTAACTTTACCTTTCCGAAGGAAATATCCTGAAGTACCTTTTCAGCCTCCATAAAGCTCATTGAGCTGTTTATAAATGCGGCTATATTCTTCTCGCGGTTGAGGTTATCCACCTGGTCTTTCATAAGGGCAATTAGCGGGGAAATTACAATAGAGAAATCGCTGGAGATTAAGGCCGGAACCTGGTAGCATATTGACTTACCGGCACCGGTAGGAAGTACCGCAAGGACGTTACTCCCTTTAAGGATTGAGGTAATGATTTCCTCCTGGGCGGGACGGAATGAATCATAGGAAAAGTATTTTTTAAGAGCTTCAGAAGGCGTCATTGGTACCGTAAATATATTTTAAGTGTAGTTACAAATAAAAAGATAATTTTTATAAATTGTAATGAAGATATTTATTAATCTGCGGTTGATTCCGTTAAGATTCCGAAAAAAAACCGGAATGGCAACTCAGAAAGGCTTCTTTATCAGATCCTCAAATAAATCCGTATAACTAATCAGGGAAAGCATAACAAAATATAAGGCGCTTCATATGAAACTTTTTACAATTCTTATCTCTTTTTTTCTGATCCAGACGGTATTTTCCCAGGTCGAATACCGTAACCAGCAGCTTGAGAACACTGTATACAGTAATGCTCCTGAACAGATTAAACACTCAAAGGCATTTATAAGGGAATGGCGCTTTTTTGAACAACGCGCTTATCCTAATGATTTTATTCCTGCCGATGCTTATGAAAAAGCTATAATGCAAAGAAACGCCCTCAGGGCAAAAAATAATTATGCTGACGGCGGTGTTACCTGGGTGAGTCTTGGTCCAACGCCCGGCGAATATTTCAATTACGGAAAGATTTCCTCAAGGATTGTTTCAGGTACATACGATCCCCAGGATAATACGGTTATTTATATCGGTCCTGCTTACGGGGGGGTATGGAAATCAACTGACGGTGGAATAAACTGGGTGCCATTAACCGATAACCAGAATTCAATGTCTATGGGTGCTATAGTTCTTGATCCCGATAATCCTCAGATAATTTATGCGGGGACAGGTGAAGCTACTTACAGCGGCGCTTCTTATTCAGGTCTGGGATTATTAAAATCAACAGACGGCGGAGCAACGTGGATACAGATAACCGCAGGACTTCCTGCCCATACCTACTTTTCAAGGATAGTCATTCGTCCAGGCCATAATAATGAATTGCTTGCTGCGATGGGTTCTGCGGGACTTTATAAAAGCACTGACAGCGGAAATTCATGGTCGGCAAAAATTGGCGGGCGGTGCGATGAGGTAAGGTATTCTCCTACTGGAGATACAGTTTTTGCGGCTGGTTCTGGAACCGGCTTCAAACGTTCAACAGACGGAGGGGATACTTTTTCCAACTTCAGTTCAGGATTGACCCTTGGAGAAAGGAATCATTTTGATTACTGTTATAATAGTCCTGCTTATATGTACGCTGCCACTTATTCTTCTTCAGCTTTCAAAGTATACAAGTCAACCGATTACGGTCTTACATTTTCACAGGTATCACCATCAACCGATTTTGAAGGAGGACAGTCGTGGTATGATATGTACTGCAGGGTAAATCCTAACGACCCTGATGACGCTTATGTAGGAACAATAGATGTTTTCCGTACAACAAACGGCGGGACCTCATTTGCAAATATAACCAATGCATATAGCAACGGTTCGGTGCATCCTGATCAGCATTACCTTTTCTTTGATCCCCAGGATTCCAATACATTCTTTGTATGCAATGACGGAGGTATTTATAAGACAACAAATAACGGTACGTCATTTACAAATATGAATCAGAACCTGACGCTGACGCAGTTTTACCGGATTACAAGCAGTCCTTTTGACCCCGGCAGAATACTGGGCGGAACGCAGGACAATGGTACCCAGCAGACATTTTCAACTCTCTCCTGGTCGGCAGCGTTTGGCGGTGACGGGGGCGAAGTTACTTTTAATCCCTTTAATCAGAATTATATTATAGGTGAAACACAGAACGGCGGATTGACCAGGACAACAAATAACGGAACCAGCTGGAGCTATGGTTCTATGAACGGGATTGATCAGAATGAAAATGTTGTATGGGTTGCGCCTATCGTTCATCACCCGGATATTTCGGGAACCTATTATGTGGCCCGCCAGAGGCTGTATAAATCAACTAATAACGGCGCGAACTGGACAGCCGTTTCGGGAAATATAAATGGAAGCAGTGCCGTAAGCGAACTTGCGGTAAGTAAATCCAATCCATTAGTTATGCTTGCTTCATCAGGCAGCAAGGTATTTTACTCGACTGACAGCGGGGTTAACTGGACGAATATAAGCACGGGTCTTCCTAATAAAACGGTTTCATCCATTTACATACATCCTGATGATGAACAATCCTTCATTGTATCGTTCTACGGACTCGGGGGATCGAAGATCTATACAACCAACAACAGCGGCGGCAGCTGGAGAAGTATAAATGGAGATCTGCCTGATACGCCTGTTAATGATGTCCTTATTTATACTGAAGATGTTTCGCATCCAAAAACATATTTTGCTGCAACAGACATTGGTGTATTCCTTACACAGGATGATGGTGTAAGCTGGGTAGAACTGGCAGACGGTATTCCGAATACCCTGGTTATGCATCTTGATTATTCACCTCAAACTCACACCTTAATAGCAGCAACTCACGGCAGAGGTGTTTACGAAGCCTATATAGATTTGTATCTGCCTGTAGAACTTGCGGCTTTTAGCGCATCAATCTCTCAAAACAAGGTTGATCTTAACTGGGTGACTTCAACCGAGACAAACAACAGGGGTTTTGAAGTAGAAAGAAAGCTTAAGAACCAGGAATGGACAACAATAGGTTTTGTAAAAGGAAACGGGACTACCAGTGAAAGACATTCATACAGTTTTACTGATGATGCTATGAATGAAAATTATGAAGGACGAGTACTTTACAGACTGAAACAGGTGGATTTTGACGGTTCACAAGATTATTCAAACCAGGTTTATGCGGATTTTGATTTTGTTCCCGGTGAGGTAACACTTGCCCAGAATTATCCTAACCCATTTAACCCGGCAACAACTATCAAGTATTCAATACCTGTTGAAGCGAATGTTAAGCTGGCAATATTCAACTCTCTCGGTGAGAGGGTTAGTGAACTTGTTAATTCCGTACAGACCTCAGGAAATTATCAGTTGACCTGGAATGCGGAAGAATTTGCCTCGGGAATCTATTTCTACACGCTTGAAGTTTCAGATATGCAGAATCACAACTTGTTCAAAGACAGCCGTAAGATCGTCCTTGTAAAGTAAAAAAGGAGCCGGCTCTTATCGCTATGAATTATAATCTGACACCCCGGTTTTTATCGGGGTGTTTGTTAAGAGATCATTTCAATTTTGTTTAAGTTTAAACCTTAGATAATAAAATATTAGCGTAAATATGCCGATTATTGAGACCAGGGAGCTTACAAAATTCTACTCATCAGGAGCTAAGAAAGTTCTTGCCTTATCCGGTTTTAATCTTTCAATTGACCAGGGAACTATTTTTGGACTGCTCGGCCCTAACGGAGCCGGGAAGACAACTTTAATAAAAATCCTGCTGAGTATCACGTTCCCGACTTCAGGTCAAGCCTATTTGATGAACCATGATCTTTCTGATTTTAATATCAAAAGGAAGATCGGATACCTGCCTGAGAATCACCGTTATCCCAGCTACCTTACGGGAGGCGAAGTGCTGAAATTCTTCGGGAGGTTGAGCGGACTTGAAGGTGTTTCCCTTGATAGAAAAATAGATGAACTGCTCGAAATGATGAAGCTTTCAAGATGGAAGAAAGTTAAGGTTAAAACATATTCAAAGGGTATGATGCAGAGGCTCGGCCTGGCTCAGGCGATGATAAATGATCCGGAACTTATATTTCTGGATGAGCCAACCGACGGAGTTGATCCTATCGGCAGAAAAGAAATAAGGGATATTCTCCTTGAACTTAAAGCACAGTCGAAAACAATATTTCTTAACAGTCATCTCTTATCAGAAGTTGAATTGATTACCGACCGTGTAGCGATCCTTAATAAAGGCCGGCTTTTAAGAGAAGGTACGGTTCAGGAGTTGACAGAAAAGAAAGAGGAATACAGGCTGACTATTGAACCCGAGCCTGGCTTCAAAATCCCCGGTGAGTACAACGGTGTCACTGCGAGTCCTTTAAAAGACAATTCTTATGTAATTAAAGCATCTGATACGAAACAGCTGAATACCTTTATCGACTACATCAGAAAGAACAACGTTTTAATTTCAGGTATAATTAAAGAGAAAAGTACACTTGAAGATATGTTTATATCCCTGATTCAGGAATCAGAAAAGGAGCAGTCTATATGAAAAATATATACCTGATGACTCTCTTTACGCTTAAAGAAGCAATGGCACGAAAAGTTTTCCTTTTCTTCATTGGAATATCGATACTTGCAATAATTATTACTGCACTCATTTTCAGCCTTGTTGATACGCAGTCAATTATTACCGGACTGGAAAATAAAACAGGGAACGATTTCCTGGTAAGGAATATCGTGTCAACCCTTGAGATAATGATAATATCTCCCCTGGCAGGATTAGGACTGCTGCTGGCAATATTTTCAAGCGCAAGCTTTGTTCCCAATATGCTGGAGAAAGGGGAATATTGACCTGCTTTTAAGCAAACCTGTTTCAAGGCAGCAGCTTCTCTGGGGTAAGTTTACAGGCGGACTGCTTGTTGTTTTGATAAATATCGGTTTCCTTGTGCTTGGGATATGGCTTATAATTGCTCTTAAGTTTTCATTCTGGGACCCTACATTCTTATGGTCGATCCTTGTAATAACATTTACGTTCGCCGTGCTCTACTCCCTCATTGTTTTCTGCGGTATTCTTACAAGAGGCTCAATGCTGGGTATGATGCTGGCATATTTCATATTCCTTATCCTTAGTCCCGTGCTTGCCCTTGCTAACGATAGAGCCGATATATTTTTCAAAAGTGACGTAGTTAAAGGAATTATCAAGGGCATTTATTACCTTATTCCAAAAACGTCAGAGCTTATGGGCACAATGATTACAAACCTGGCAACAGGTAAAGGTATAGAGAACTTTCAGCCTTTAATAAGCTCTTTCTTATTTTTAATTTTGATGATGATATTAAGCATAATTACTTTCAGGAAAAAAGATTTTTAGAGATGTTTCGGTACCTGGTAATATTACCATTATTATTTCTCACAGCAGCTTGCGGCACTAAAACAAAAACCGACAGTCTGACCTCATCGCAGCGGGAGCTTTTCGATTATCTGCCGTTTAATACGGAGTATCTTCTATACGCCGACCTGGGTGTGATAAGTAAAACCAAAAACGGTGAGGAGAACTTTATTTCATCTCTGCCTCAGAAGCCGTCAGGCGCCTGGCTGAAGAAGTTTGAAAAAGAAACCGGCACAGGACTAAACCAGGGAATAAAGGAAGTTATAATTGCGAATACCCGTGAAGATCAGGCGATTCTTATAGTTAAATTTGATAAGAATTATGAAAGAGTTAAAAAATATTTTAACAGGAGTACGGAATTCAAAAGTACTGATAAGCCCGATGTGTTTAAGGCTGATGACAGGCCTTCCGTCAGGGTTTATTTTCCGGGAAGTAACATTATGATAGTTTCCAACCGCGAGGGATATATTGATTCCCTGCGAAGCAGAAGAAGCAGAACGCTTACTGCGAATAAAAATTTTATATCAATAATTAAAAATATAAAGGAAAAGCAGAGTTTCTGGATGGCTACTGATAAGGGCGCATTCGCAGCTGGTATTTTTGACCGCATAGCAGGGAAGGACTCAAAACTTCTCTCCCCTGAGATATTATCTTCAATTGATAATTTCACTGTATCAGCGGAATTCGGCGGCGGTACTGAAATAGAATCTGTACTAGGCTGCAGCAGTGCAGGCAATGCATACCTTCTTTCTTCTGCAGTAAAAGGCGCCATTGCAATGAACATCCTCTCGCAGAAAAATTACAAACTTGGAAAACTTCTCAACAAGATGGATGTGAACAGGGAGGGCAGCCTGATCCGTTTTCACCTTAATCTTACAGAGGATGAACTAAATGATATTCAAGAATTAACCAAATTGGAAAAACCGGGTAAAAAATCTAAAGGTACATTATGGTAGAAGAGAATCTGAAACTGGAAGACCTGCTCAGCAGGACAAAAAATTATGATAAAACCGACAGGATAGATAAAATAACGATCATTGGCGCAGGCGTGATGGGACAGGGCATAGCGCAGACGATAGCAGCTGCCGGAATGGACGTGCGTTTGATAGAGAAGAACAAAGATTTCCTTGAAAAAGCTAAAGCCCAGCTCTCTGAATCACTGGACAGGGAAATTAAGAGGTGGTCACTTACTCAATCTGAAAAGAAATCGATACTCTCCAGGATTTCCTGGAACCTTGATTATCAGAATGTGGAGGAAACCGATCTTCTGGTGGAAGCTGTGGATGAGGACTTTGAATTGAAGAAGGGAATCTTTAAACAACTTGATGAGCTAGTTAAGAAAGAAACTATTTTCGTTTCTAATACCTCCACGCTTAGCCTTACAAAGCTTGCGGAGAGTACAGGAAGGCCTGACAGGGTTATCGGAATGCACTTTCTTCATCCTGTTCCAAAAGTTCCTCTTGTCGAGCTTGTAAAGTGTCTTCATACTTCAAACCTGACAGTGGAAATAATAAAAGAATTTGCTGCTAAGATCGGAAAGACTCCTGTTGAGGTTTATGAGTATCCCGGCTTCGTAACAACCAGGGCAATAGTGCCACTGCTGAACGAGGCTATGTATATTCTGCTTGAAGGAGTAGCCACTGCAAGAGATATAGATACGGCTATGAAGCTCGGTTATAATTTTGCTTATGGTCCTCTTGAAATGGCTGATATGATGGGACTTGATGAGGTTCTTGCCTGGATGGAGACTTTATGGAAAACATTAGGCGAACCACGATACCGTGCATGCCCTATCTTAAGAAAACTTGTAAGGGAAAGAAAACTCGGTAAAAAAACGGGTGAAGGCTTTTACAAGTATGATAACAACGGAAGAATAATTTCCGGATAATTATTATTTATCTACCAGGGATTAAAAATGAAGATACTAGTTCTTAATTGCGGAAGTTCATCAATAAAATACCAGTTTATTGATACTGATAAACAAACAGCACTTGCAAAAGGAATTGTGGAACGGATTGGTATGAGCAGTGCTGTTCTTACACACCAGAGATACGACGGCGACCAGATAAAGATTGTAGGTGAAATACTCGATCATACCATTGGAATTGAATACGTCCTCGGCGTAATGCTGAGCAAGAACCATGGTGTTATCGATGATAAAAGAGACATCGAAGCTGTGGGACACAGAGTAGTGCATGGAGGTGAGACATTCTCTGATTCTGTCCTTATTACCGATGAGGTTATGCAGGCACTCCAGGACAACATAGAGCTTGCCCCGCTTCATAACCCACCGAACATCAAAGGTATACAAGCGGTTAAACGGATTCTGCCTGATACGCCTCAGTGCAGCGTTTTCGATACGGCGTTTCATACCAAGATGCCTCCGCGTGCATACCTCTACGGCATACCTTATGAACTTTATAAAAAATACAAGATTAGAAGATATGGGTTCCATGGAACCTCTCATTACTATGTTTCAAACCGTGCAGCAGAAATTCTGGGTAAAAAGGTTGACGAACTTAAAATAATAACCGCACACCTCGGAAACGGCTGCAGCATGGCTGCCGTAGATAAAGGTAAATCAATTGATACAACAATGGGGTTTACTCCGCTGGAAGGATTGCTTATGGGAACCCGCAGCGGCGACCTTGACCCCTCTCTTATCCTCTATATCATGGGTAAGGAAGGTCTCTCACTGAGTGAGGCAGGAACCCTGCTGAACAAACACAGCGGGTTAATAGGCATTAGCGGTGAAAGCAGCGATATGCGTGAGATTCTGAGTGCAATGAAGGAAGGCCATAAGAGGTCAGGGTATGCGTTCGATACTTTCTGCTACAGGATAAAAAAATATGTGGGCGCCTATACGGCTGCTATGGGAGGATTGGATGCACTTGTTTTCACAGGAGGAATAGGCGAGAATTCAGCAATGGTAAGGGAAAACGTGTGCAGCAACCTGGATTTCCTTGGTATCAACATTGATTTGGCGAAAAACAACAAACATGAAGAAATGATATCATCAGGTAATTCAAAAGTTAAAGTTCTGAGGATACCCACGAATGAAGAACTGGTTATTGCGCTGGATACTGCACAGATAGTTAGTGAAATGAATCTTCAGCCGGCTAAGTAATTTCGGAAAGCGGCGGCTCAAATTGCTTTATAGTCAGGCAGATATTTGAATTACTGTAATTAATTTCTTATTCATTAAATTCCTCTATTTAAAAACAAGCGGGAGATATTATGAACTTAGGAATAAAAGGTAAAACTGCCCTGATTACGGCATCAAGCAAAGGTATTGGCAAAGCAATTGCTGAAGGCTTAGCCGCAGAAGGCTGCAAGGTTGCAGTCTGTGCAAGGAACAAAGAGGAACTTCTGGAACTCACCAGTGATTTGAAACGGAGATACGGAATAGATGCTGCTTGGTGTATATGCGATATTAATAAGCCCAGGGAAATAGAAAGTACTGTGGACGCCGTTCACAAAGAGCTCGGGCATATCGACATTCTGGTGAACAACTGCGGGGGTCCGCCTTCAGGGTATTTCAATGAATTTACTGACAGGAACTGGCAGAATTCATTTGACCAGGTGATTATGAGTGCTGTAAGGTTTATCCGGCTTGTTATTCCTGATATGATAGCCAATGAGTGGGGGAGAGTAGTTAACATCACCTCAATCACCGTAAAACAGCCGGTTGAAAACCTGGTTCTTTCAAATGCATTACGCACCGGTGTTACGGGTCTGGCGAAGACTTTAAGTACCGAATACGCTAAATATAATATTACGGTAAATAATGTAGCCCCCGGCTATACATTAACTAACCGGCTGTATGATCTTTCAGTTGCCCGGGCTAAAAAAGAGAATGTGTCGCATGAGGAAATACTTACGGCAATGGCAAAAGAAACTCCGGTGAACAGGCTGGCTGGTCCTGAAGAAATTGCTTCAGCAGTTCTCTTCCTTGCTTCGAAAAAGGCGTCATATATCAACGGGGTTACCCTTAATGTTGACGGTGGTTTTAATAAAGGTTTGTTCTGATTGTATATATTATTCGTAAGGTTGTTGAACTATGAAGAAAGAACTTGAGCTTGTAATTTCCCCCGATGATATTCTTAATAAGGAAGTTCTTTATGAAAAGTCGGCCTCTCTATTAAGACTCTCAAGAGAGGAGATTAAAGCTGTTGTACCCGTCAGGCGATCAATTGATGCAAGAAGAAGCGAACCCGTATACAAGGTGCTGGTTGACGTTTACATAAACGAATCTCCCGAAGAATTCCATCCTGTTAAGAAGTATAAACCTGTGCAGGGAAATAAAAAGGTCCTTGTTGTCGGTTCAGGCCCGGCAGGACTCTTTGCCTCATTAAAGCTTATTGAGCTGGGGATTAAACCTGTTATACTTGAAAGAGGAAAGGACGTCCAGACCCGTAGAAGAGATTTAAAAGCCATTCAGCAGTTCCATAAAGTAAATCCTGACTCCAACTATTGTTTCGGTGAAGGAGGAGCGGGAACGTACAGTGATGGGAAGCTTTATACAAGAGCAACCAAAAGAGGTGACGTAGGTGCTATTCTGAATATTCTTGTAACCAATGGAGCGCCTGAAGATATCCTCGTCGATGCACATCCTCATATAGGTTCAAATAAACTTCCCGGGGTGGTCCAATCTATTCGGGAAACAATTATTAAGAACGGGGGAGAGATTCTTTTTGATTCTAAACTTACCGATCTGATAATAAATAATGGTGTGGTAACAGGTGCGGTTATAAATGATGATGAGGAGATTAACGGAGATGCACTGATTCTGGCAACAGGTCATTCGGCAAGGGATATTTATCATCTTCTTCACCGGAAAAATCTCACGCTGGAAGCTAAACCGTTTGCTATGGGTGTAAGGATTGAACATCCGCAGAAACTTATAAATGAGTTTCAGTACCATACTAAGCATAAACACGAAAACCTGCCCGCAGCACCGTATTCACTTTCCTGCCAGGTGGAGGACAGGGGAGTATATTCCTTCTGCATGTGTCCCGGCGGAATTATCGTTCCCGCTGCAACAGCTCCGGGAGAGATTGTGGTTAATGGTATGTCATTAGCCAGGCGTGATTCACCTTTCGCTAACTCAGGATTTGTGGTTACTGTTGACGAAAGCAATTGGAAGGATATTGACGCGGAGGAATCATTTAAAGGACTTGAGCTTCAGCACCAGCTGGAGACAAAATGCTTTGAACTGGCAGGGAATACCCAGAGTGCACCTGCACAACGTGCAACTGACTTCCTGGCAGGGAAAATATCGCAAACATTGCCCAATACTTCATACATACCTGGTTTAACATCGTCAAACCTGTCCGAAGAACTGCCTGATTATATCACCCGTTATCTTAAAGAAGCTCTTAATATTTTTAATAAAAAGATGAGGGGTTATGTTACAGAGGAGGCTGTGTTGGTTGCTGCCGAGAGCAGAACAAGTTCTCCAATACGTATACCAAGGGATAAAACAACTTTTATGCACGCGGGAGCACGGGGTCTATTCCCTTCAGGTGAAGGTGCAGGTTATGCCGGTGGAATTATTTCAGCAGCCATCGATGGCGAAAACTGTGCTGAGGCAGCTGCATCCTATATTAACAAATAATTCCGATTCTATGTTTGCATCCCGCGAAATCCCTCACCTTGCATAAATCGCTGAATGAAGCGTCTTTAACTCCATGCAGTTTTCGCGTATCACGCCATCAATCTTAAATTGCTTAATGAAGTACTTCAGCCTGGTCTAAAAGGAATACTACATTTAGCTATTAAGTCCAGGCTGTCGCAGGGATATGAGCTTGTGTCAGCCTAACTTATCCTATTTCATGTAAAGGATTTTGAGAACTTTGAAGTATGTCTGGTTTGAAACCTCAGACACTGCTCTTAATGATACATAATAAATACCGGATGCAAATCTGGAAGCATTCCATACTTTCTCATAAGTCCCCCGAACCGATTCTCCATCGGAAAGTTGTTCGACAACTTCACCTAAGTTATTTAGGATAGTTAATTTAACTCTGCTTTGCTCGGGTATGTTAAACCTTATTGAAGTTGATGGATTAAAAGGGTTAGGATAATTCTGATCCAGGTAATATCCACGGGATTTAATATTCAGATTGACCAACACCGTTCGGGAGTATGAGTATGTTCCGTCATAATCTACCTGTTTCAGTCTGTATTGCACTCCTCCACGGTAGGTTTCATTTGTAAAATCGTCAGTGTATGAATAGGTACTCCGTTCAGAGGTTGTACCCTTTCCATCTACGAAGCTTATTTCAACCCAGTTATCCCCGAAACTACGTTCAACTGCATAACCTTTATTGTTTGTCTCCGTTGCAGCCGACCAGTTTAAAATAACCCTGCTCCCTGATACCTCTCCTGTAAAGGAAACCAGGTTTACGGGTACCTGTGTAATTTCAATATCTGCTTCATTACTATAGTTGGAAACAGCTGAATCATTAAAGGCAATTACCCTGTAGGTATAGGTAGTTATATTAGAAACATGATCAGTAAAAGTTGTTTCATTAGCACCAGCCGTTCCGACCAGGGAATAAATGTTTGTACTGTCTTTTCTTTGAATCCTGAAGCCGGTTTCATTATCTGAGTTATCCTCCCAGGTTAATTCGATATTTCCTGTTCCTCCTGATCCTGCCTGGAGGTTGGCGGGAGCGGCAATAGCCGGCTGAAATTCATAAATCTTACCACCGGAAGTGAGGACATATAATTCATTATTCATATCTGTAGCGAAGGATAAAATGGAAGAAACTGCGGTTTGTACAAGGGTATTTGAAAGATTAGCCCCGGAGAAATCAAGACTCCATATACTCCGTGAGCAATAATCGCCATACATATATGTTCCTTTAAGCTCCGGTCGTCTGTTTCCCCTGTAAACAAAGCCGCCTGTTATTGAACAGCCGTCAGAGTGACTGTATTCCCAGATAGGGAAAAGATAATCCGTTCCGGTGCAGCCTGACAGATTATACTCGTGGTTCCCTTCATAACATCTCCAGCCGTAATTTCCGCCGCTGCTTATCGTGTCGATTTCCTCCCAGGCATTCTGTCCGACATCTCCACACCAGAGTTTGTTTGTAACTGGATCGAAACTGAACCTCCATGGATTCCTCATCCCGAAGGAATAAATTTCTTCTCTCCATCCCTGCGTATTCCCGGCAAAAGGATTATCGGCAGGTATTCCATAGTTCAATCCGCCTGAAGGATTATCTACATCAATCCTTAAAATTTTTCCAAGCAGTACAGACAGGTTCTGCGCATTGCCGTTAGGATCGCCCCCTGAGCCGCCGTCACCCATTCCAATGTAAAGATAATTATCAGGTCCAAAACTAACCCTGCCTCCGTTATGATTTGAAAAAGGCTGAGCTATTTCAAGCAAAACAAGTTCACTTGAATTGTCTGCTGAATCGGGATTATCGGTAACCTGGAACCTGGAGATATGCGTTCTAAGCGGACTTGGTGTTGTATAGTCGACATAGAAATAGCCGTTCGAGGCAAAGTCAGGATGAAAAGCTAAACCCAGCAGACCTGTTTCTCCGCCGCTGGTCACCCTGTCAGTTATATCTAGGAAGGTTTTAACGATAGTGGTATTTCCATTATTCTCAAAAACTTTTATTGTACCTGACTGCTCAACGACAAAAAGTCTGTCGGTTCCGTCAGGTGCATACTGCATATCAACAGGATTTGAGAAACTCAGACTTGGAAAGGCCTGCTGCAGGTTAAACTGCGCATCAATGTTCTTCCCCGTTAAAATAAGTATGACCGTGAAAAGTAAAAGAACTTTTTTATTCACCTTTTTCTCTCTTTTTTGTTATTGTTTTCCTGCCTGGTTTTGTTGTTTCAGGTTTCTTTTTAATTTGCCGTGGTTTTTTAGTCTGTACAGGTATAAATTCATCTCTCAGGTCATTGAACCGATAGCCTTTTGAGGCTGCGATTTCTTTTAGACGGGTAAAAAATTGATGTGAACTTTTTAATTGAGCAAGTATGTATTTTTCAAAGGCAGCAGAACCATTTTCTTTTCCGGATGCTTTTACTGCCTTTTTCTTTTTAGCCGATTCATATTTGAGCGGCGAGTTTAGGTTGTATAAGGTAAAAAGATATTCGAGTAACGTTTCAAACTTCTCTTTATTAAAATAGACTATTTCAAGGTGTTCGTGTACCCCGATGAAATTCTTCAGCTCATCACTATCCATTAATCCGCTAATATATTCAATTCCTTCGGGTGAAAATGCAGGCTTCCTGGTTCTGGAACCGGAACTTTCTGCATTAAAGAACTTGAATTCATCCGTCCATTTAGATGAAGTAGTATTCTCAGATAAAACTTTAACGAGGTCATACTCACTGAAGCCGTTCGTCCTGTTGGGTGAAAGCTGTCTAAGCTTTCCGGGAACCACTCTGTCTAAAAGGAACCTTTTGAAGAAGTTTTTTTCTGCGCTGATAACGGGCTTGCCGGATTGCAATTCTTTCAAAAGAAAAGATGCGGTTATAATATTCTTACCGCTAACGGCAGTTCCGTTTCCATCCAGGTATACCAGGCTCCTTTTGGCTTCATCGAACCAGGTAATCTTTCTTTTTGATTCGCTTTTCTTTTTTATAACCCCGGTAAAGTCTCTTGCTGATTTTACTTTAGATAAAAGATCCTTCTGTACCCCGGCTTTATCCAGTGGTATATCATTAAGCTTGTTGATCTCATCGACTGCATTATTAAGGTCCGACTGAAACCGGCCGCTGAGACCCTGATCTTTTTCTTCAAAGATATCAGCTTTTATTTCATTAAAAGGCATTGGCTCCAGCAGAGAAGAAAGAGCTTTATGAAGGGGAGCAAGTGTTAGTTCACGCTTGGTATCCTCTATTGAATAAACTCCGTCGCCATGAAGATATTCGTGAAGGGATGCATAGGTCCCGTCATTATCATAAACTTCCCTGAAATCAAGCAGAACCGCATATTCATATCCTTTTAGATAGAAGTACCTGCCGAAGTTGAAGATATCCCTGCCCGGGGTTATATACTCAAACTTAGTGTGATAATCTCTGAAAATATAATAAACATTATGGTCCGATTTAATGTTAAGCGCTTCTGCCAGTGATTTGCTTTTTTTGCCGTCTGAACCTGCTTTCTCAACTGAGTACTTTATAGTGCCCTGACATTCCTGGTAGGAATTATTGAAAAGTATAAGGGCCCTCTCATCTCCGGTCATGTTTGAATACGCAAAGACAGATTGGTTAAGATTTCCAGAGTCATCAATGAAGTCGAAGAATTCAAAATTTTCAACCTGACTGAAGAGATATCTCTTTTTCATCAGGGGAAATATCTGATCTTCATGAGTACGCACAAGGTTATCATCAACAAATTCATCATAATAAGCCCGCTTATACTCCATGCCGTATTTTTCAGCGAAGCCCTCTATCTGCCCATGACCGAACATGGGCAATCCGGGCATAGTTATTAAAGTAACACAAACCCCGAAATATTTATCACCCTTGCCGAACTGGTTAACGGCAGTCTCTTCATCAGGATTGCTCATAAAGTTAACGTAACGTTTCAGGATTTCGGGATTAAAATCGAGTGTGTTCTTAACAAGGAGGCGATATTTTTCATTTTCCTCCTTCATCATCATATGCATAAACGCGCTGTTGTATACCCTGTGCATTCCAAGTGTTCTGACGAAATAACCTTCCATCAGCCAGAAAGCTTCTGCTAGAAGGAGAGTATCAGGCATTTCTTCCTTCATCCTGTCGACAACCTCACGCCAGAACTCATTCGGCATTTCATTGTCGAATTGCTCCTTTGTCATTGCATAGTCAGCTCTTGAAGGAACAGCACCAGCAGTTCCCGGCACCGGGTACCATAACCTCTGGTAATGTTTCTTTGACAGAGTCATGGCCGCATCAAATCTTATAACCGGAAACATCCTTGCAACATGTTTTATAGTCTGGTAAAGCGATTCTCTCACCTCAGGTATAAGCAGGTTTAACTGTGCGGTATCATTCCAGGGCATATTTGTTCCGTCATTACCATGGTAAATATATTTTGTATCTCCGGTATACTTATCAACCCGTTGGAAGACGACAGCGGCATCGGAGCGTGAGTAATATTTATCTTCAATTCTTACAGCGACTCTGTCATCATCGGAGAGATCAGGACCCGAGAATGAATACGACGGATAAGGAGGTTCATCCCTTTGTATGAAATAATAAGGCTTTTCAGTCACCCATTTAGAGAAGATGCCGGTGTGGTTAGGAACCATATCGCTGGCCATACGGATGCCCCTTCTGGCAGCTCTTTCCTTCAGGTTATAAAAGGCTTCCTCACCGCCTATATCCCTGGCAATTATGTAATCATAAAGTGAATACGCAGAGGATACGGCTTCAGGGTTGCCTGTGAGATGTTTAATCTTTCGAGATGCTGAACTTCGTTCCCATACACCTATAAGCCAGAGTGCTGTAAAATTCCATCCTGCAAGCTGATCCAGCTCCTCATCAGGAATCTGGTCGAGTCTTGTAATTGATCGATGGTATTTTTTTGAAAGCTGGTCCAGCCAGACGTGTGTATTTTTAGCAATCATTACCACACGAGGCATCCATTCAATATCCGCGGTGAATTTTTCATATTCCGCCTGGTAATATATCATCTCATCAGTCGTAAGGTGTTCACCTGCTTCCAGTCTTGCCTTCAGATTTCTGAAATATTCCTGATCAAATTCATAAGAGGGGACAGGGGGGGTACCTTTTTCACCGCCGCCATGTTTAATAAAAAGTTTATAGTCCTCATGAATAAGATCTTTTCCTCCCAGCAGTCTTTTCCCGAATTTATCATATATAAAAACTCCCCATTCCTTCATTATAAAATCGAGCTGGCCTTCAAGGTTGTATGGATTATTAATTATCGGTTTTCTCAGGAACTGAATCAGGGGCAGGTTCTCTTTGCCAAAAGGTTTTTCTGTAATGAAGAATTTTTCTGTTTCATCCAGGAAACCGGGGTACTTCGTTTTTTTTGAAAGAGATTGATCGGAATAAAGATCCGAGAGATTTGAAGCAGCCGGATTATTATTCTGAAGATGAAGGAGTATTATTTCTTCAACAAGAATTTCCCGGTTTGATTTATTTCCAGTGGTGGCTATAAGATAATCTTCAGCTTCAATCCTGCCTTTATAAACCTCGAGAGGGGGAAAATCTTTTATAAAGTTTAATAGTACTTTATCTGTTTCTTCAATAGTAAGGTTTTCTTTAAGGTGCTTAAGCGCTCTAGTAAAGACTCCGGGATTTATTTTCTCCTCATAATATCCCAGCAGGAAGTGGAAGATTTCGTGGATTAATCCAAGGGCATTTATTTGCCCAGGTGTTGTCAGGTTATGCTGATGGCTTTCACCTTCTTTGACATGGTTAATTTTATCAGCAAGTTTTCGTGCCTCCGCAAAATCAGCCACGATAAGATTCCCTGCAAGAGAGAATAAATTTTCATCCAGCTTATATTTTTTACGGGCTTCTGATGAGGTGTGAAATTCAAAGATTATATTTTTCCTGGTAGTATTAAAAGTATTTTTCATATAAATAAGGGAATTTTGCTCGTTTATCTTAATAAAATATAAAATATCCTTATCGATTAAAAGTGATACTGATCTGGTTCACAGTTCGGAAAGAAATTTAGAGGAAAAATGTTAAATAGGGTGATAGGCGCAGCTGGATCCTACCCAGATTTTGTTTTTATTGTAATCAACTCCCATCATCTTACCCTTACTCATCCTTACCAGGTTGTTTACAAGGATTGGTTTATCCTGCCAGATGAACATCATACGTATTTCAATTTTGGAGGATTCGCTTCCGGGAGTAGCGATAACCGGGACGTAATCAACCTTTCGCTGAAGAATGTAGTTTTCCCTGTCACTTATTTTATCAAGCAGCTCACGTGTAACATCTATCTTAACCCCTAATCCTGCAAAAGAAAATAAGGGCTTAAGGACGTAACTGTTCAGATCGTGAGGGTATTCTTCCAGTTCATTCAGGTAATAGCATTCCGGCGCGTACTTACTCTTTAAAAGAGGGAGAGAATACTTGCTTATCCTAAAGAACCAGTTCGGGTGTCCTGCCCAGCTAACATGCAGATCATCGGTCAGATTGAAATTATAGTTAATATTTTTTCGCTTGAGCTCATCAAAAATAACACGGTTGTATATTTTGGTTACAGGCACCAGCCTGTCCTCATTCTTATAAAACAGGCGTTTTCCATCCTGAATTATTTCAGAAATATCAACAGTTTTAACTCCAAAGAATTTCTCAGTAGCGGCAAAATCGATCCGGGTTTTCTGTTTTTCCGGTTCTATCTCCATTAGTATTACGTTCTCAGGGTCAGCCTCACCGACCACAGCATCCTTCAGCATTCTGAGATACGATTCTTCTTCAAGTCCGTCAAAGTACGGTGTAAAACCTGAAGGAATTTCAAAATGCTTTTTTAAGATGTGTTCGTAATACGACTGGTAGGCATAAACAGTGGGAAAGCCCTGTAGTTCGATCAGGTAAGGGAACAGCCTTCCACTGCCGTTTCTGCATACAGCAAAATCAATCGAAAGAAAAAGCGGATGGTCGTCTTCACCCGGTACCGATAAGCCTGCGGGAACAGCGGACTGCATCCGTGTTTTGAAATCATCCGTTTTTAACTGCTGAATTATTCCGTCAGAGGCTTTTATCAGTTCATTTGTGAAATCCCTTGTAAGGAAAACAGGAGATTCTGATATCCTGAAATCAGCAGGGTACCTTAGTCCCGTATTTATATCCTGAATGAATTTTTCATATTTATCCTGTGAAAAAGCAGCGTTGAATTCTTTTCTTAATTCGGGAATCATAGCTTCATTAAAGGGAGTAAGTTGAGGTTAGTTGTTTAACTGCATTACTGAGAAAACCGGGTAGAACAGTTTTCCGGGTAAGTTTCACCTTATCTTCATCTTTAAGCCAGCCGAGCATCTGTTCATATTTACCTGGACCGAATAAATCTTCAACCTGCTTCCTGCGTTCATCCTGCTTGAAATGGTAAAGCAGGCTCTCAGGATCTGCTTCAGGATGAAACTGGGTACCTACAATTTCACCGGATACCCTTACGGCTGTAAATGCCCTTTCGCGCTGTCCTTCCTCCAAAGGAGTTTCATATGAAAGTATGCTTGCTCCAAGTTCATCGAAAACTTTCTGATCAGGATCAGTGACCTGGTATTGTCTTATATCGGCAGCGTAAAACGGGTCAGGCAGATTTTCAAGGAGTTTATCACTGTTGCCATCAGGTGTTTTTGTGAAGGGGAGGAGACCGAAAGAAGTTTTTTCTCTCCGCGACACCTTTCCCAGTTCGAAGAAGCGGTTCATTAATTGGAATGAATGACAGATAAAAAAGATATATTTTTTTCTTTCCGGATTATTCTGATTATGGGTCCAAATGCTGTCAACCAGTTCGAAATATTCTTTTTCCCACCGTGTTCCTTCACCGTCAAAAGGATTCCCGGGCCCCCCGGACGAAATAAAAATGTCATAATCCAAACCCGGGATTTCATCCTTATACCGGGTATCAAAAACTTTATAATCAAAAGGTAAACCGTAGCCGGTATTTATCCCTGAAAGAATATCCTTAATACAACGGATTCCTTCATTCGGTTCATTATTATATAAGTCAATAACTGCAGCTTTGATTGATGCCAAAAATTCTCCTTTTATTTCTGATAATAAATCAATCCAGGTTTAATCCGTGATGAGTTTCATCAATTATAAAATCAACCACATTTTTAGGGTCGTATGACTGTTCCCAGACTTCCAGCTGACGATCTGCACCTGTTCCGTTTTCGCATATTGTCTTTATATAATTTATTTCTTTACGTGAATCGAGATCATCAACAACATCATCCACAAATTCAAGCAGCTCATCAATTAACTGAATAGTCGGTACCTCAGCCTGTTTCCCGAAATCAATAAGCTTACCCTGTATTCCATACCGGGCTGCACGCCATTTATTTTCTGCAATCAAAGCTCTCCGGTAAAGTCTGAACCCGAGATTCTGCTTAACTAGTTTATGAAGCTTTGCAACAACAGCCTGCATAAGGGCAGCTAGTGCGATCGTTTCATCAACACGCATAGGGAGATCGCATACCCTGAATTCGAGGGTTTCAAAAATCGGGTGAGCGCGTATATCCCACCAGATCTTTTTTGCGTCGTCAATACAGTTAGTTTTTATGAGCAGCCGGATGAAGTTATCATATTCGGCAAGACTATTAAAATAATCGGGAATGCCTGTCCTGGGGAAGCGGTCGAATACCTTGCTACGATAAGATTTGAACCCGGTATTCCTTCCGAGCCAGAAAGGTGAGTTGGTTGACAATGCGAAGATATGGGGTAGAAAATATCGTGCGGCATTCATAATGTGCAGAGCTGTTTCACGGTCGTCCACGCCCACATGTACATGCAGTCCGAAAATCAGGTTAGCCCTGGCAACCTGCTGCATATCTGTAACAATTGTTTTATACCTCGGGTGTGAAGTTATTTTCTGATCCTTCCAGTGTGAAAAGGGATGCGTACCGGCTGCAGCTATCCTTAAGCTTTTGTTCATTGCCAGTTTGGCTAGGTCGCTTCTCAGCCTTGTAACCTGCTGCCGTGCATCATGGATATCTTTACAGATATTTGTACCGACTTCAACAACCGATTGATGCATTTCCGGCTTAACATTTTCAGCAAGGATCATTTTGCCGTCTTCAAGTATCTGCTGAATATGCGAGCGAAGCTCCCGCGATTCGGGGTCGATTATCTGGAATTCCTCTTCAATTCCTAACGTAAATAATCCCGGCTCAGTCATATTATTTTAATATTTATTAATGTCATTTCAGATCTTTATCATTCACAAACGAATCCATAAAACTGCCCCAGGTAAGATTATTCTTTCCCGGTTTATGTTCTTTAGCTTTCCTTATCGCCATATTAGCAGAAGCTTCTACTATCCACTCAAAATTTTCCTCACCCACAGAATTTATATCCGCATCCGGTGCCGGATTGCAGAAATCGATAGCATAGGGTACACCGTTCCTCATTGCTAATTCAACAGTATTAAAATCGTAGCCGAGAGCCCTGTTTATACTCAGCACTGCTTCTTCAAGCTGGTTAAGCAGCTTCTTTTCCTCTTTCATTTTACCTTTAACATAGCGAAGATGATGAGGCTGCCTAGGGTCGTACTGCATAATATGCACATCTTTTCTGTCGAGACAGTAGCACCTGTAATAAGTATCAAATACTATTTCCTCCTGAAGCATCATAACCAGCTGACCTGTTTCGTTATAAGCTTTGAAGAAATCATCTGAATTATTAAGCTTATAAACATTCTTCCAGCCGCCGCCTGCAAAAGGCTTGAAGTAGGCAGGAAAGCCCACATACTCAAACATACTTTCCCAGTTGAGGGGATATGCCAGATTGCGGAATGAATATTCATTAGTATCAGGAGGATGTTGATTGGAGGGGAGAAGGACAGTTTTCGGAACAGCCACATTAAGTTTGGTCATCAGGGCATTATTGAAAAATTTATCATCGGCAGTCCACCAGAAAGGATTGTTTATAACAGCCGCTCCTGACAGTGCAGCATTTTTAAGGTATGCACGGTAGAAAGGAACGTCCTGAGAGATCCGGTCGATTATTACATCATATCCGCAATTCTCTCCCTGTTCAACTTTATCAATTTTAACAAATTCGGCCTGAATACCGTCTTCATGTTTAGAGTTTACTCTTTCGACGAAAGCAGGGGGGTAGGTATTTTCCTGGCCGAAAAGAATTCCTATTTTCTTCATAGAAATTTGCCTGTTGGTTAGGGTGAAAAATATTGAAATGTTCTAAAACTGAAATTAAGGTAACTATTCTAAAATTGAATTACAATTCCCTGTTATTGAAATTCAGTAACGTGAATTTGTGAAAGGTAAGCAGGGAACATCTCCTTCCACCATTGCCAGTCGTGCCCCGCACCCTGTCTTATATCAAGCCAGTGTTTTATTCCTTTACGATTGAGGATATTTGAGAGATTCACGTTTTCCTGGAGGCACATATCCTGGTCGCCTGTTCCTAGTGCAATGCCCATGTTCCTGATTTTACTCAGATACCATTCATCATTGAGGTTCGGCAGATAATCAGGAGGATTATTCAGGTAGCAGTTATCATCGTAGTATCCCATAATGAATTGCTTGATATCAAAAGCACCTCCCATACAGAACAGGTAGCTTACAAGGTCCGGATGGCGGAACGCAATATTGGCAGCGTGGTAGGCTCCGAAACTTGCTCCGGCAAGTGCAACCTTGCTGAAGCCGGAGTCATGCCGGGCGTATTCTATTATGTCATTAAGAATCACGTTCTCATAGCCGTTGTGGGTTTTGACCCTGTCGGCAGGATGGATGGAATAATTATACCAGCTGTCTGCATCAATGCTATCGGGACAGTAAATCTTGACGTGACCCGATTCTATCAGGTGGGAAACGGAGTCAATCAGACCAAAATCCTTAAGTTCATAATATCTGGCATGGGAGGTAGGAAAAGCTATTACCGGGTAGCCTGAATGACCGAATTCCAGCAGCTCGAATTCGCGGCTCAGGTAATTAGTATACCATTTATGATATGCTTCTTTCAAATATCTTTTGCGTCCGCTTCAGTCAGTGTTTGATGCTGTGATTATTGGCTGCAAATATATGAAATATAGATTTGAAAGCAACCCGGATTAACGGGGAAAGTACAAAAACGACTTATTTTTTAAGCTTAAAATTGGTTTCAAATGAATTTATCAAATCAAGATATTTTTCAAGATAATTAGGCAGCAGGTAGTTCTTCTTTACAGATTCTCTGGCCTTTTTTCCCATACTCATCCTTAACTTTTTATCTTTCAGCAATTTTACCATCTTCTCTGCGGTTTCTTCTATGGATGATACAAGGCAGCCATTTTCCCCATCCTTTATCTGGTAGCGTATCCCTCCTACATTGCCGCCGATTACCGGGGTTCCTTTCCACATTGCTTCAGTCACCGTTAACCCGAATCCCTCACGTAAAGATTTTTGCAGTATTATTTCTGATTTTCTCTGAAGAGCATTTACCAGGGCAGTATCCTGCTTACTTAAAATTATTATCCTGTCCTCCCGATGCTTCAGCATGGACTGGTAGACTTCCTCTCCCTCAGGATCGTCAGTAGCTACGTTACCCAAAAGTACAAGGGTTGCATCAACCTCATTCCTTGCTTTTTTGAATGCCTTTATCACCCCTTCAGGATCCTTCCATTTATCAAACCTGGAAACCTGTGCTACAATAGGCAGATCGGTGGGGATATCGTAGTGTGCCAGCCTTTCGTTTACCTCATCATCGCTCATTTCTTTGTTTGTCAAGGAGAAAGGATTTATTGCGGGCTGAAAAAATACCTGTGGAGTATTTGAGTTTCTGTTTGTAATCATTAAGAGTATATATTACTGCATCATACTTTTCTATAAAGTTTTTCAGGTAATCCCAGAGTTCAGTATTAGGCTCCGTAAGATCAATATGACAGCGCCATATCCACGGACCCCGTTTTGTGTAATGTTCTATCATAGGCAGCGGCTGGGGGTCGTGAATAATTACAACATCATGCTTAAGATGATTTCTTATAGCGTTTTCTGCGATTACCTGTTCATAAATTTCTTTCTTTGTCTTTGAAAGATTTATTTTTGCCCCCTGAAGTGCATTATGCATTTTTTTTGTGATACTGAAGAAATCGGGGGTTCCTTGTATCGTCCGCCAGCCGGTTTCTATACCCACATTATTAAACAGGAGCACGAGCGACGAGAGAAGCTGCGCTACTCCTCCTCCATAAAAAGTTGAATTTATACAGACAATGTGCCGGTCCATTAAAGGTCTGGCCTTGTTAAGTATCCTGTCAATTGCCTTAGACCCTATATATTGTTCATATTCTTCAAGGCTAGCTTCATTTCTGTCTAAGTTTGCCATTTGTCGTCCGATTATTTTCTTAATGTTATGTTTATAAAATACTTACGGGAATGACAAATCCAATTTTTTGATGTGAAATCTGCAGGAAATTGAGCAGTGTCACAATATACCCTGCCCGCCCTTTATAACGTTGTTTCCCCGTAGTTTGCTCGGTCTAAAGACGGCTCAAAGACGATTCATCTCACTTTTTTGGGGGTTTTAATGTTGAAATGTTGAACAGATGTAGAACTTTTTAACACAGATAAGTAAGCCGTTAGTCTAAAGATAGTTCCAGGTCTCTATCCTGAACAAAGGCACAATAAAGTTAAAGCAAAAATACAAAATCTTCGGCAGGAGAACCAGCCGGGAAGCTAACCTGGAGGTGAAATTTAATCGCACTGCTCAGCAGATTTTGCGTCCTATAACCTCAGCTATAGCACTGACCTGCTGCATAAGCATGGTAAAGTCTTCTGGAAGAAGCGCTTGCGGGCCGTCAGATAAAGCATTTTCAGGGTCATGATGGACTTCAATCATAAGAGCATCACATCCGGCAGCAACTGCAGCCCGGGCCATCGGTAGCACTTTATCCCGCATTCCTGTAGCGTGCGAGGGATCTGCAGCAACAGGGAGGTGACTCCTCTTATGAATAACCGGAATAGCGGAAAGGTCGAAGGTATTCCTTGTATTGGTTTCAAATGTTCTTATTCCTCTTTCACACAGCATAACCTGCTCGTTTCCATTAGCAAGGATGTATTCAGCTGACATCAGCAAATCATCAATCGTTGCGGCAAGTCCTCTTTTAAGCATTACCGGTTTTGAAGTTTTTCCTATTTCCCTCAACAGGGAGAAGTTTTGCATATTCCTGGCTCCAACCTGGAAAATATCCGTGTATTTTTCCACCAGGGGAATATGGTTGATCTCAAGAACTTCTGTGATCATTACAAGATTATTTTCATCAGAAGCTTTACGCATTAACTTCAATCCTTCCTCCCCAAGTCCCTGGAAGGAGTAAGGAGATGTTCTCGGTTTGAATGCGCCGCCTCTTAATACTTTTGCACCGGCTTTTGATACAATTTCTGCCAGCCTGAAGATCTGATCTTCATTTTCAATTGAGCAGGGACCCGCCATCACGATAACTTCATTCCCGCCGATTTCAACAT
The DNA here is from genome assembly GCA_963800255.1 of uncultured Ignavibacteria bacterium. Classification (GTDB taxonomy): domain Bacteria; phylum Bacteroidota; class Ignavibacteria; order Ignavibacteriales; family Ignavibacteriaceae; genus DATFVA01. The sequence continues at coordinate 66,831 of CAWDAK010000022.1, forward strand.
CTTTTACTTTAAGAATAGTGTCCTCTTTTTTATATGCTCTTCCTGCAAGTTTAAACGGTTCGGTAATACGGAAAACATCGGCTACGCCGTCTAGTATCTTAACTTTCCTGATATCAAACTCAGGCCTCACACCAATAGCACCCAGTACGATCTGTTCCTCACCAGTAGATTTGTGGATAGAAAACCCGAAACCTTCAAGGTGTTTTATAACATTTTCCAGCTGGGAATCTGTGATATTTTTTTCCAGTACTACAACCAATTGTTACTCCGAAATCAGCTTAATGAAATTTTTTCTCCCCGGCAGTTACCGCAAGGTCAAGATGATCCTCTTTGGTAGGAATGGCACACGAATACTTAGCGCTGTATGCACAATAGGGATTGTAAGCCAGGTTAAAATCGACGGTGTAAACATAGTTACTATCGGGGTTTATATCAAAATCTATGTAACGGCCGACACCGTAACTTTCATTGCCGGTTGTTTTATCCGTGAACCATATACTATAATATTCCTCTCCGCCGGAAGTTGTCCCTTTGTACACATTAACTTTGTAAGGCTGGTTCTTGTAGTCGAAAACGGTATAACCATAACGAACCACTTTCCTTTCCTCTCCTTTTGTCCCAAATACCGTAATGGTATCTTTCTTAGGGTATTCAAACAGCCTGCTCTTGAAAACAAATCCGGGGTCCACATCAAAATAATTGAGAGGTTCAAATCGAATGGTTGTATCCTGAGTGAAGGGCGACTCAGGATTATTTTTCATGTAATCATTTTTTTCATTTCTATACTGCTCAATTTCATTAAAATACTGTTTCTCCTCAGGAGACTTTTTTTCTCCGCACGAAAAAAACAATACGGCAATGGAAATTGTTGCCAATAAGATTAGTGATTTCATTGCATTTTCTCTTTAACTTTTTTCTTTAATTCGCTTAGCTTATTTAATGCTTCAAGCGGGGTAAGATTATTTATTTCAATATCTTCGATTTCCGTCCTTATTTTATCTTCCTTAAGTTCAAACAAACTAATCTGAAGGTCATCCTTCTGCTTCAGCTTCTTTAATTTTTCTTTTTTCTCCTCATAAGGAGTGAGCTCTTTGCTCTCAAGGTTCTGCAGAACTTCCTTTGCCCGGTTGGTTACGTAAACCGGGAGTCCTGCCATCTGAGCCACCTGTATACCATAGCTATGATCGGCTCTGCCGGGATTGACTTTATGAAGGAAGATAACTTTGTCGTCGAACTCCCTTACCTCAACCTTATAATTTTTAATACGGGGATATAACTCCGCCATTTCATTCAGCTCATGGTAATGAGTAGCAAATAATGTTTTGGCCGAGAGCTGAGGGTTTTCGTGAAGGTATTCTGTTATAGCCCAGGCTATTGAGATTCCATCAAAGGTACTTGTACCTCTTCCAATTTCATCCAGAAGGATCATACTCCGGGAAGTAGCATTGTTTAGAATATTAGCGGCTTCCTGCATCTCAACAAGAAAGGTACTTTCTCCGGCCGAGATATTATCGCTTGCACCTACCCGGGTGAATATCCGGTCGATTAGTCCTATGTGAGCTTCCTTTGCGGGAACGAAAGAACCGATCTGCGCAAGAAGGACTATAAGTCCCAGCTGACGCAGGTAAACCGATTTACCCGCCATATTAGGTCCCGTAAGAATAATGATCTGGTCAGTCTCATTATCAATCCTGCAGGAATTAGGAGTATACTTTTCTCCGGGAGGCAGAATCCTCTCAACAACGGGGTGGCGTCCATCGGTAATTTCTATTTTATTTCCCTCATCAAGGAGGGGTTTTACATAGTTGTATTCATCAGCGCATTGGGCGAAAGAAAGAAAGCAGTCGAGCATCGCAATCATCCGTGCGTTCTGCTGAATATTCTCGGCTTCGTCAGAGGTGATTAATCGAATTTCATTGAATAGCTGTGACTCAAGCTCGTATATCTTCTCCTCGGCATTCAGGATCTTATCTTCATAGTTCTTCAGTTCAGGAGTAATATATCTTTCAGAATTTACGAGAGTTTGCTTTCTTATATAATTATCGGGGATCTTCTCCTTATGTGCATTGCTTACTTCAATATAATACCCGAACACTCTGTTATAGTTAACCTTAAGAGAAGATATTCCAGTTCTTTCCCGTTCGCTCTTCTGAAGTCTGGCAATCCAATCCTTCCCGTGGAGCGATATATCTCTCAGATCATCAAGCTCAATACTGAACCCGGCTTTTATAACCCCGCCGTCTGCAATACTTAGCGGAGGGGAATCAACAATTGATTTATCTATAGTTTGAATAAGCTTCTCGAGAGGAAGTAGTTTCTCGGTCAGTTGGACAAGAGTATCAACTTTTGCCTCATCCAGTAGTACCTTCAACCGCGGAACTTTTTTAAGCGAAGATTTAAGAGCAACAATTTCCCGTGGATTTGCACGGCCCGTACAGACTTTAGATATCAACCTTTCAAGGTCGCCTATCTCTTTAAGTTCACCGAAAAGTTTTTTCCTGAGTGTCTTTTTCTTGAGCAGCTCCTCTACACTTTCCTGCCTTTTCAGCACGGGTTCAAGCTGAATTAAGGGAGCAGTTATCCATTTTTTCAGGAGTCTTCCGCCCATTGCAGTTTCAGTTTTATCTAATATTTCAATTAAAGAACCCTCGCGTCCTCCATCCTGCATCGAATAGGTGATCTCAAGATTTCTTTTAGTGGAATAATCCAGTGCCATATACTCGGAAGGATTATAAACTGAAACCTTATTCAGGTGGGATAGATTTGCCTTCTGGGTTTCCTGCAGGTAATTCAGGACTGCGCCGCAGGAAATTATTCCGGCAGTGAGTCTCTCAACTCCAAAACCTTTAAGATTTACAGTCTTAAATTGCATAAGCAGGAGATCTTTTGCGTACTCAAAATTGAATATCCAGTCATCCAGTTTTGTAATCCTGATGGAAGGATTAATTTTATGAACCTGTTTTGTGATCTCGTCTTTATCTTTTTTCTGGACAAGTATTTCGGCAGGGGAGATCGATTCAACCTGTTGGCCTATTAAAGAAGAAGCTATCTCAAATGTATAAAACTCGCCCGTTGATATATCACAGAAGGAAATTCCTGCAAAATCATCTTTTTTATATATCGCGAGAAGGTAATTGTTTTTCTTATGGTCAAGTAATTTATCTGATAGTGTTACGCCCGGGGTAATAACTTCAATAACCTCGCGTTTTACAATTCCTTTAGCGAATTTAGGATTTTCAACCTGTTCGCACACAGCTACCCTATAGCCTGCGCGGACAAGCTTGGGCAGATAGGTGTCGATTGCATGATGGGGGAATCCGGCAAGAGGAACATCCTCGGCAGCCCCATTCGCCCGTTTGGTAAGGGTAATTCCCAGGACTTTGGAAGCAGTCTTTGCATCCTCGTCGAACGTCTCAAAGAAATCCCCGATCCTGAATAGCAAAATCGTATCAGGATTAGCTTCCTTGACCTTATAATACTGAGTCATTAAAGGGGTTTGCTGCTGCATACTGCATTTAAATTAAAAAATTAAAATATCTTAAACGAGCTAGAATATCAATTTAATTAGAAATGGAGGGGATATAAAATCTGCAGGATTAATCAAGTCATCCCTGAAATTCCTTTTTGGACTCTCTGTTTAGGTGTCAGTCACAATAATATTATTTATTTTAACGTAAACTTTGGTGAAAAAATTAATAAGGTAAATATTGAAAGTGGAAGTACATGGAAGAGGAGATTCAGAACAGATTTGAACAAGCTTCTCAGTATGAAGCTTTTGTATCCTCAGTAATACCCATTTATTCACAGTTGCCTAAAATATTGTTATCGCATCTCAGCATACTAGCGGGCAGCAACGCAAAGCTGCTTGATGTTGGCTGCGGTACCGGGACAAACATTGTAACATTTGCTACTCACCGGCCATATTGGACATTTGTTGGCGTAGATCCGGAAGAATCGATGTTGAGTTGGGCGAAAAACAAAGTGAACAGTATTAATGCTCAAAAGCGTGTTGCTTTTATCAAAGGAACTGTGGACGCCATCCCTAAAGAAATCAAATTCGATTTAGCCACATGCGTATTTGTTGAACATTTGCTTCCGGATGATGGAAGCAAGCATCATCTAATCGAAGGGATTTTTAACAATCTGGCAAATGGCGGATGGTTAATACATGCCGGAATTTACGGCGATCTTGAAACAGAGTGGGCTAAAAAACGTTTGAAAACTTGGCTTGAGTATGTTTCCTTGCAAGGCAAACCGAAAGAAGTTCAGGAAAACGTCCGACGCCGGGCAACAATTGAAGACTCTTTAATTCCGGAAAAACGCATTGTAGAAATTATGGAGAACGTTGGATTTATAAATGTAGAACAAATCTATCAGCTGCAATTATTTGGCGCATGGGCAGCGCAAAAACCAGTAACAGCAGGATTATTAAATAATAACAAAGATTAGGGAGCGAGGGAATCTGAAACACCAATGATTTGTTTTTTCATACCGGAAGAAGTATTGGCACTGGCTCAGGAAACCGGTTTTAAGCTCATCCCGACCGGATCGCGTGCAAGAATGTAATCATAAAGGAAAAATATGAGTAAAGATTATTTTAAGCATAAATCAAAAGACTATGAGAAGGATAGGAACAGGGTTAATAATGTTGCAAATATTGCTAATGCTATAAAGCGAAATATTGAGTTTGAGAAGACAATGCACATCATGGATTTCGGCTCCGGTACAGGATTATTATTAGAGAAAATAGCTCCTTTAGTCGGAAAAATTACAGCAGTTGACATTTCAAAATCAATGAATACAGAACTGGCAGCTAAGCGTGAAACCATTGATTGTGAACTTGAAATATTGCAAATGGATCTTTCAGAGTCTAAGCCGGAAAAAAAGTTTGATGGAATAATATCATCCATGACTATGCATCATATAAATGACATAAGCGCAATGTTTCATAATTTTTATGAGATGCTTGATGAAAATGGATTTATTGCAATATCGGATCTGGATCTTGAGGATGGCAGTTTTCATACAGAAGATACCGGTGTATACCACCATGGATTTGAAAGGGAAGAATTTGTGAATTTTGCCAAACAAGCCGGGTTTAAGAATCTTGAAATTATGTCAGCAAGCCTTGCGCGAAAACCCCATGGGGAGTATCCGATATTTTTACTAATTGGATATAAATCAGCCAATATTAGTTGAGGTGCATAATCAAGCTCTTCTAATGTATGCGCTATTGTTCTTGATGCGGACGTTAAAATATTGACCACTATTCTGCTGTATACTTATTTTATGTACTCCTTTATCTGTTTTTCTTATACCGGAATAATTTTAACTTTACGTAATGTATTAAGATTAAAAGGATTAGTCCCCGGTTGACTCAGAAAAAAATCAGATTTATTCTTTTCGGCATTCTTTTCTTTATTTCCCTAACATCAATTATTTTGGCACAGGATAATGATACCACGGGGAATGTAAAGAAAACTTATTACCCTAACGGTAATGTTAAAACCTCCGGTACATACTGGAAAGGACAGCTTCATGGCGAGTATTATGAATACTACCCTAATGGTAATGTATGGAAAAAATGGCATTACTTCGAGGGTAAAGAGGAAGGGATACAGACGTGGTATTTCGAGGATGGAATTGTCAGTACTGAATGGAATTATAGAAATGGTGTAAAGCAGGATACTTCCTTCTGGTATTATGAAACGGGAGAACTCTGGGCAAAACAGAATTACTACCAGGGTGTACTTGACGGTATTACTTATACGTATTACAAAACTGGAGAGCTTCAGGGCGAGTGGAACTTCTCTATAGGACTTCTCCAGGGTATTTCAAGAACATTTTATAAGTCGGGTGCAGTAGAGGTAGAAAAAAACTTCAACAATGGAGTAATGGAAGGTCCCACCAAAGTATACCATGAGAACGGCAAAGTAGCCGTTGATGCCTACTTTAAAGCTGATAAAATAGTAGGTGAAGTAAAAATTTATGATTCTGCAGGTGAAATAAGGGTGGTTGACTTGTATGAAAATGGTGAATTGAAGAACCGTGTCCGCTACGATTACCTTGGGAAGATAGAGGCAAAGGAAAATACGGACAGGGAGTATTACGACAACGGATCTATTAAGAGCGAAGTTTACTACAAGGACGGCAAGAAAGAAAATTTTGCGAAATATTATTATGACAGTGGTTTTCTTAAGGAAGAATACCACTACGAAAACGATACGCTTAATGACCGTTCATTTACTTACTATGAGAACGGAGTGATGAAATCCTCCATCGATTACGTTCATGGAGTTCGCAGAGGGATTACCAGGAATTACTACCCTGAAGGTTTAATCGAATCTGAGGTTAATTATAATAATAGTGTCAAAGACGGTATTTATCTTGCCTATTTTAAAAACGGAAATATTAAGTATGTAGAGCATTATAATGATGATATTAAAACTGGTGAGTATAAAACGTTCTATGAAAAGGGAACTCTCGAATCAGAGTGCATATTCATTAATGGTAAACCTGACGGGCATAAATATTACTATTATGAAAACGGCACATTGAAAAAAGAGGAAAACTATTCATCTGATGAGTTGAATGGTTTTGTAAGAGATTATTTTGAAAACGGTCTTATTAAGAAAGAAGAATTTTATAAAGGCGGTGTTCTTCAAACAAGTAAAATATATGACGAGGGAGGAAAACTTGTTTCATCTATCGGAAGCTAAGCTGTTTTTCGTTTTGTTTTTTCTAACGGGAAACATTCTCATTTTTTCTCAGGATGGGTTGGTTAAACAGACCTATCCTGACGGCACAATTAAACAAATAGAAAATTATTCCAATGGAAGATTAAATGGTGAATGCCGCTATTATTACGAGACCGGAGTGCTGGAAGGTGTAATAAATTATAATAACGGGAAAAAAGAAGGCCTCACCCGCGGTTACTATGATTCCGGGATACTGAAAGAAAGTCAAAATTTTAATAATAATAAACTCGACGGAAAATATCTGACATATTACCCGGAAGGCATTCTTAAAGAAACCGGAAATTATAAGGATGGTGTTTTTGATGATACGATAAAGACTTTTTACAACAACGGTGGATTAAGTTCGGTTTATTTCTATAAGAACGGACTCCGCGAAGGAAAGGCATTTGAATATTTTCCGAACGGCATAATGAAAGTTTCGGCGATGTATGTAAATGATGTTCAGGACGGTAAAACCGACTGGTACTACGATAACGGTGTTTTAAAAGGTTCATATAATTATTCGGGCGGAAATATTGAAGGTCCTGTTAAAGAATATTACCCCGACGGTAAACTGATGTCTGAAAAGAATTTTGAGTTTTCTCAGCTGATCGGTACGGTTAAAATGTATTATGAGAACGGAAATATTAAATCTGAAAGCAAATATGGAGAGGGGATGAGAGACGGAGTGACCAAATCATATTATGAGGATGGCGGCATCTGGTCAGAGCAGAATTATGAAGAAAACAAACTTAACGGTGATACTAAGATTTACCGCAATAACGGAACATTATGGTATATTGAGACTTACGAAGATGGCAAGCTGCAAAAAAGCAAGGAATTTTCGCAAGATGGCAAGCTCGTAACTGAGAAGAATATTGAAGTTAAAGAATGAGTCGAACCCCGAATGCCAGGGCGGTATACAGAAATCCGGGATGCAGTTTTTATTTATTAACTTAAAAGAATTATGAAAATGGACTCAACCCCCGATAAATTTACAATCGGCCTCATCCAGATGGCAATGTCGACTGATCCTGAAGATAACCTGAAAAAGGCTGTCGATCGTATAGGTAAAGCCGCGAAAAAAGGAGCCAGCGTAATCTGCCTTCCTGAGCTTTTCAGATCACAGTACTTCTGCCAGAAAGAGGATATCGAAAACTTCAACCTGGCGGAAACGATTCCAGGTCCTTCTACAGAAGTTCTTGGCGAGGTTGCCCGCAAATACAACGTTGTAATTACTGCCTCCTTATTTGAAAAGAGGGCGCAGGGAATCTACCATAATACCATCGCGATGATCAATACAGCAGGAGAGGTTTCGGGTTTATACAGGAAGATGCACATCCCCGATGACCCTGCCTACTACGAGAAATTTTATTTCACCCCGGGCGATCTGGGTTATAAGTCGTTTAAGACGGAATTCGGTAATGTTGGTACGCTCGTCTGCTGGGACCAGTGGTATCCGGAAAGCGCAAGGATAACCGCGCTTAAAGGTGCCAGCGTTATTTTTTATCCCACGGCTATCGGCTGGCATCCTCACGAAAAAAAGGAACACGGCAAGCCTCAGTTTGATTCCTGGAGAACCATTCAGAGAGGTCATGCCATAGCGAATGGTGTTTACGTTGCTGCAGTTAACAGGGTAGGAGTGGAAAAACCGGATAAGTCATCTGCAGGCATAGAATTTTGGGGCTCTTCATTCGTTGCTGATCCTCAGGGTATTGTTATAGCAGAAGCTTCTCCCAAAAAAGAGGAGATCCTTCTGGCCGAAGTCGATACAGCACGTATTGAATATATAAGAAGAAACTGGCCGTTCCTTAGAGACCGTAGAATAGATTCTTATGTGGGAATTGATAAGAGATTTATTGATTAAATGTCTGAATTAAAGCCTTCAGAAACCGGAATTAATATTAAGGATTATTACCTTCCTCCTGAATGGGATAAGCATGAAGCTACCTGGCTCGGCTGGCCGCACAATAAGCAGGACTGGCCCGGGAAATTTGCTCCCATACCCTGGGTTTATGCTGAAATTGTTAGATATATTTCCCGCAGCGAAAAGGTAAGGATTATTGTCGAGGATGAAACTCATCAGAAGAAAGCTCTTGGTGTCCTTAAAGCTGTCGATGTTAATATGGAAAATATTGAGTTTTATAAGCTTCCTACAAACAGAGGATGGATGAGAGATTCCGGACCCGCTTTCCTGAAGAAAAAAAAGAATCCCCTAATAGCCGCTGTTAATTTCCGTTTCAATGGCTGGGCTAAATATGATAACTTCAAAAAAGATGAAAAGCTTCCCTCGTTTATTGCAGGGAAATTCGGATTCGAAAAAGTTACGGCCATCCATAACAAAAGGCATGTAGTACTTGAAGGCGGCAGCATAGATACGAACGGCAGCGGTACTTTAATAACAACGGAGGAGTGCCTGATGGATCCCGCCACCCAGGTGAGGAATCCGGGTTTTACAAAGAAGGATTACGAAACCGTGTTCAAAAACTATCTTGGTATTAAGCAGACTATCTGGCTTGGCAAGGGGATAGCAGGGGATGATACGCATGGACATGTAGATGATCTCTGCAGGTTCATAAATAGCGATACTGTAGTGCTTGTACGGGAAAAAGATTCCAAGGATCCCAACTATAGACAGTTGAATGAAAACCGTGAAAGACTTGAAGGAATTAAACTTCAGAATGGAAACATACTTAATATTATTGACCTTCCGATGCCCTCACCGGTATTGTTTAAGGGAGAGCGTCTGCCAGCAAGTTATGCGAATTTCTATTTTTCAAATTTTGCTCTGCTTGTTCCTACTTTCAATGATCCAAATGATAAAACCGCCCTGGGAATTTTATCAGAACTCATTACCGATCGTCCTGTAATAGGTATTCATGCAGTTGATCTTGTATGGGGATTAGGTACTCTTCACTGCCTTACCCACGAACAGCCGGCTTAAGGTTATTTCAGTTTGTCACTTCTGTCCAGTAATCAGTACTAATTATTGTCAAAACTAAAACATTTCACTTTGTTTGAATTTAGTCAGCAAACCTCTTAGTTTTACTCATTAAAAATTGAACTTAAAGGAGGAGGACCACCTTGATAATAGCTGTCCCAAAAGAAATCCTGGCAGGAGAGAACAGGGTAGCAACTGTACCTGATGTTGTTCCTAAGCTTATAAAAGCAGGATTTGAAATACATATAGAAAAAAATGCGGGTATTAACGCCGGGTTTACCGATGAAAAATATAAAGCTGCAGGAGCAAAGATAGTCGACAGCCTGCAGGAGTTATATTCGGCTGCAGATATAGTGTTTAAAGTTCAGAGACCCATGGAGCATCCGGAACAGAGCAAACATGAACTCGATCTGATGAAAGAAGGAACGCTGCTTGTCACTTTCCTTTATCCTCTTAACTACCCCGATATAGCCAGGAAGTGCGCCGAAAAGGGAATAAATGTCATCTCAATGGATATGATTCCCCGGACAACCCTAGCCCAGAAAATGGATGCTCTTAGTTCCCAGGCTAACATAGCAGGGTATAAGAGTGTTATAATGTGTGCGGATACTCTTGGCAAAATCTTTCCTTTGATGATGACCGCAGCCGGAACAATTTCTCCAGCTAAAGTGGTTATAATGGGAGCAGGAGTTGCCGGGCTACAGGCACTTGGAACCGCTAAAAGATTAGGAGCAGTTGTAGAAGTGTCTGATATTCGTCCTGCAGTTAAAGAGGAAGTTCAGTCTCTTGGCGGAAGGTTTATTGAAGTTGAGGCTGATGAGAATATGCAGGATGCCGGAGGCTATGCAAAAGAAGCATCAGAGGAATTCCTGAAAAAGCAGAAGGAACTGATCTTCAAGCACATTACCGAAGCAGACATTGTGATTACAACAGCACTGGTGCCTGGCAGAAAAGCACCTGTGTTAGTTACAGAAGAGATGGTAAAAAATATGCGGCCAGGCAGCGTTATTCTCGATATGGCTGTGGAATTCGGAGGAAATTGCGAGGTGAGTGAAAAAGGGAAGATGGTTAAGAAATACGGAGTAAATATTATTGGTGAACCAAACCTTCCTAGTCTTGTTCCAACCCATTCCAGTGAAATGTACTCAAAGAATCTTCTCAGCCTTATTACCCATATCGGAAAAGAGGGCAATGTTACGTTGAACCTTGAGGATGAAATAGTTAAAGGAAGTCTCATCACGCATAACAAGGAAGTGATTAACCCTAGAGTAAAAGATTTATTAAAGTAGTTTGCAAACACCTCAGGTAAATATAAGGAAGGAAAAAATTTATGGTGGATTTAACTTTTTTAATGCACATATATGTGTTTGTGCTGGCTATATTCGTCGGTTTTGAACTGATAACAAAGGTACCTCCAACACTGCATACTCCGCTCATGTCGGGTTCAAATGCCATCTCGGGGATAACCATCGTCGGTGCTTTGTTAAGTGCAGGAATGGAACAGTTTACAATAAGCACAATCCTTGGAATGATAGCAGTTATTTTTGCGATGATAAATGTTGTGGGCGGGTTCCTGGTTACTGACAGAATGTTAAAAATGTTTAAAAGAAAAAGTGAGGATAAAAAATGAGCGTAGTAATTGAAATAACTTACCTGGTATCCTCAATCTTTTTCATCTTCGGAATTAAGTATCTCGGCTCACCGAAGACAGCCCGGAAAGGTAATCTTTTTGCCTCAATCGGTATGGCAATGGCAATAATCATAACACTGTTCGATCAGCATGTGCTTACCTTTGAATGGATCCTCATCGGAGTAATAGTAGGATCGCTCATCGGGGCAGTACTTGCTATCAAGGTGCCAATGACGGGGATGCCCCAGATGGTGGGTATGCTGAATGGTTTCGGCGGCGGAGCTTCAACTCTCGTTGCTCTTGCTGAATACTATAAGCTTAATCCCAATTACCCGGTTGAGCATGGACTCCCGTTCAACCTTCCCGTTGACCAGGGTGTGGCTATAATACTCAGTCTCCTTATAGGCGGTGTAACTTTCACAGGATCAATGATTGCCTTCGGGAAGCTTCAGGGGATTGTAACCGGTAAGGTTGTTAAATATCCTCTTCAGCATCCCATTAACCTTCTGCTGGTGCTGGCTGTTCTCGGAGCTGGTGTTTACTTAATCATTAATCCGGGTTCAATTTCATTAATATTAATTATAACCCTGGTTTCCCTTGTACTGGGAGTTCTGCTTGTTCTTCCCATCGGCGGAGCAGATATGCCCGTAGCTGTATCTCTCCTGAATTCCTATTCAGGCATAGCGGGTTCAGCCACGGGTTTTGTACTCGGAAATAATGAACTTATAATTGCTGGTGCGCTGGTTGGCGCCTCAGGAATAATTCTTACACTTATAATGTGCCGCGGTATGAACAGGTCGCTTATGAACGTACTTCTCGGAGGCTGGGCCTCGGCAGGTACCACGGGCGAATCAACTGGTACAACCTCACCCAAAGGAGACGTTAAATCAATTGATTCCGAAGAACTTGCAATGCTGCTCGATGCTGTAAGCAGCGTTATTATAGTTCCCGGTTACGGAATGGCTGTTGCACAGGCGCAGCATGCTGTGCGCGATTTAATGAACGTTCTTGAAAAGAAGGGTGTGAATGTAAGGTTTGCTATTCATCCTGTCGCAGGCAGAATGCCTGGTCATATGAATGTGCTGCTTGCTGAAGCTCAGGTACCGTACGATAAACTCTTCGCGATGGAAGATATCAATGATGATTTTTCTAATACTGATGTGGTTATTGTTATAGGGGCGAATGATGTTGTAAACCCTGCTGCCCGCCACGATCAGAGCAGTCCTATCTACGGTATGCCTATCCTGAACGTGGATTATGCAAAAACTGTAGTCATAAATAAGCGTTCGCTTAACGTAGGTTATGCAGGAATTGATAATGAGCTGTTCTTCTATCCCAACGCCCTGATGTATTTCGGCGACGCAAAAGAAGCAATGACCAAATTGACCAACGAAATAAAGAACCTGTAAAGGTTCGCTCTTTCCTTAATCAGACTCCCGGCTCCCCCGGGAGTTTTTATTTTAAATTGAACTGTAATATTATTTCATTTAAAGTATATTAGGTCAAGAAAAATTATCCGGGTTTTATGAAGAAACTTTTCTTTCTATTTTTATTTATTATTTCCACAGGCGCTGCATTAGCGCAGCAGACATACACATTCGATCTTTTTTCAGCTGAGCTGCACGATTCACTTCTTACCGTTACTGATAATGAAACCAAAAATATAATATTTGAGATGACTTTCAGCAATCCTCGCGATTACACAATCGACCTTGACGGCGATAGTGTGGATGAATATATCGTTATCGATTCAACAGCCAGTGGCGACCTGCCTGAATACACAATTTATATTTTCAATACACTGGATGAATTCTCCCTGGCTGATTCAATACGGAGCGGGACGACTGAACCGTATGATATCTTCTCCAACGAAGAGGGGGGTGAAATTATCGTTACCGGCAACCCTGATTTTGAATACTTCAACAGCGACAATGACGATTCCGATATTTTCCTTCCGATAAGCTGCTGGAAATATGACAGCGGACAGATATATGTAATCAACGCGGATATATATGACCTTTTTATTCAGGAGAATGAGGAAATTATTGACTACCTGGATTCTTTCACTGAATCAGGAGAGTATACCTGCGATATGAGCCGTGCTAATAAATCAGCAATTGCTGCAGGGTATGCTAACTATATCAATGCGGGAGAAGTTTCCATTGCTTCGCAGTTCATAAAAAAGTATTATTTATGCGCTGACATTGATGATTTTCTTAAAAGTATTAACCAGATTCTTAACGAGGGAGATACTCAATGAAGATGGAATGGAAAAAATTTGTAGGTAAGACACTGCATATAACTTTGTATGAAAATTATGGACTCACAATTGATCCTAACTCGGATACACCAATCTATGAGATAGTTTTCAAATCAGGTAAATTAACTGAAGCATATGATGACGGACTTTTGCTCGAAACCTCCAGGGAGACTGAGCAGGTTAGAATTTATGTTCCATACCAGGCTATTAAATGCGTGGAAATCTTTAACATTTAGGGGAAACCTTGTATAAAATATTATTTTTTCTGGCTGTCCTTCTGCCCGCGGTAATTACTGCGCAGGATAATATCTCAATTAAATCTTTAGTCGCTTATCCCGGTGATAATGCCGCCGCGCTTCCTGTAATTACGGATGACATGCTTACTATTGAGTTTGATGTTCAGGCACGGGATCTTCCACAGCTTAGTTTTGTTTTTCGCTTTTGTGATAAAAACTGGACTCCTGCAGGCAATCTATTCCTTGCCAATCATGGACATAATATTTTTAATAACCTGGATTATGATGTTCTGCCGGTAACGGTGAAGGAGGCAAAGTATCACTATAAAGAATCCTTCCCTGATAGAAACGGACAGATAACTTTCCCCTGGTCGGGAAAGTGGCGGTATTATATAACGGATACTTATGATACCTCAAAAGTGTATGCTTCGGGAAAGTTCGTGGTAATTCAGGGAGCATTAAATTTGAATGTAAGTTTAACCAGGGAGAAACTTGAGGATAAAACTTACTTCCCGACGCAGCTTGCTTATATCTTTAATATTACTTCAGAAATCAACCTGCCGCAGAAATATCATCCTATGTTTGTGGATCATCTTGAAATTATTGAAAACCAGAAAACAGAGTATCCTTATATAGTTGACCGCTCCTTCAATACAAACCAGAGGCAGTTCTACTGGGATGGTGACAGGAAGTTTACTTTTACTATCCGCGATATCCGGCCGGGTAACGAATACCGTCAGACTGATATAAGAAATTATAATAAGTATACGGGTGAAACAGTTAAGGCTCAGTTTGAGGGACTGGAATATTCAAGATTCTTTGAAGAAGGTACCCCTGATCTTAATGGAGGAGAGATCCTGCTTAACTATAAGAATGATTACGCAACTTATAAAAATGTAGTATTCTCTATAAGGCCTCCTGATCCGGTATACAGCAGTATCTTCCTGGTTGGTGCATTTAATAACTGGGTTGTTGAACCTGCTTATAAGATGAATGAACAGGGAGGGGTTTACAGCCTGACTGTCCCTCTTAAACGAGGAGTATACGATTACCAGTATGTTATCGGAGAGATCTCAGGGGTTACAGTTACGGATATTGACTGGTACACTCTGGAAGGAAACAGCTGGGATACTTCAAATTATTATTATGTATTTTTGTATTATAATGATCCCGATTTGGGCGGATATGACCACATAATCGGGTATGCTAAAATTTTCAGTAAATCATAGCGGAACAAAATGGAACGATTAAAAATCGGCATAGCCGGAACAGGACATCTTGGAAAACTACATGCTAAAATGTTCACAGCTATTCCCAATTGTAAATTAACAGGTGTTTATGATATTGACGGTGATTCAATCGAAAAAAGTCAGCGAGGAATTCGGTACCGAAGTTTATGAAAACTTAAACAGCCTGCTGAAAGAAGTTGATGCCGTTTCAATCGCTGCTACCACCAGAGCCCATTATGATATTGCAAAAGAATGCCTGAACGCAGGCAAGCCTATTTTTTTAGAAAAGCCTATAACAGCTACAATCCCGCAGGCTGAAGAGCTTGTTAAACTGGCAGCAGATAAAAATCTTAACCTTCAGGTGGGCCATATTGAGAGATTCAATCCCGCCCTGGTATCGCTTGAGCAATATATACTTGAGCCTAAGTTTATCCAGACCGACAGGCTTGCCCAGTTTAATCCCCGCGGTACTGACGTTGCAGTAGTGCTGGATTTAATGATCCATGACATTGATATAATTCTTAGCCTTATCAAAAGTAATGTGCAGCAGATAGATGCATCAGGCGTAGCAGTGGTTTCAGATTCAATTGATATTGCTAATGCCAGGATTCAATTTGAAAACGGTGCTGTTGCGAATGTAACTGCCAGCCGTATATCACAGAAAAAGATGAGGAAGATGAGAATCTTTCAGAGAGATAATTATATCTCCCTGGATTTTATAACCGGACTTTCAGAAGTATACAGGCTTGTGCCGATGGATCAGGATACAGGCATTACAACGATATCATTCGGTGAAATGGGAGTGGGCGAAAAGAAAAAAAGAGTTATATATGAGCAGCCTGAAATTAAAGAACAGAATGCACTTCAGTATGAACTTCAGCTGTTCGTTGATTCAATACTAAATAAAACTAAACCGGTAGTTTCCGGGGAGGACGGACTGCGTGCTCTGAGAGTTGCAGAACAGATACTTCAGAAAATAGAAGAATCTCAGAAGCTTATCCTGTCCAATTCCTGATGAAGGTGAAGAATATGAAAAAATTAAGTTTATATGCTCTTATAATTGTTTTTACCGTTAGCGGATGCAGCGTTTATAAATCACTGGTGAATTTATCGCGTCTGCAGTTTAAGCTGGGCAACGTTAATGGTTTTGCGCTCAATGGAGTAAGTCTTTCCGGCAAATCGAAATTATCAGATTTCAGTTCAATAGAACTTTTAAGGATCTCCCAGGCTGTAGCAAGCGGATCTCTTCCTGTTTCTTTCGTTTTGAATGTACAGGCTAAAAATCCTAACGACGGTACAGGGGGATATCCCAATACGAAGGCAACAATTACAGATTTTCCGTGGAGACTAATTATAAATGGAAACGAAACGATATCCGGCGGTCTGAAAAACGATGTAACAATTCCCGGTACCGGTGAAGTAAGCGTCATTCCCATACAAATGAGTCTCGACCTTGTAAAATTCTTTCAGAATAAGGGGTATGAAGATTTAATAAACCTTGCGCTGGCCATCGGGGGCAGCAGCGGCTCTTCATCAAATCTGACGCTTTATGCCCGTCCTACAGTATCAACCTCTATTGGTCCGATACAATATCCCCAGGAGTTGAGGATAGTTAACGTCAGCTTTACAAATAAATAGATGAACATCACAGCTTCTCTCTCAATATTATACGAGTTTCTATCATTATGAAACCATTAGTCTAATAATGCAACACTTATTTGCTCATTTCGGCTAAAAACATTCATAATAAGCAAGTATTCGCTGGTATCAATATTGAACTATTCTAAATAAGCAAATTTCGAACTCAAAAAATCAGCGGTAATTTTTATTGAAGGTTCTTTAATAAATTTTTGCTAGTTTCGGGTTAATTTTTGTATTATACGTTATTCCTATTCAAATTTATTATTGAGCCTGCATCTGAGGTATTAATATTGGTTAGTTTTGTAAATGTAGAAAATATGGAGATATCAGAAGGCAAACTGAACAAATACCTGGTAATTCTTAAAACACTGGGTTTCAAAAACTGTCTGCCTTTCCTGTTTCAAAGACTCTACTCTCTTGAACAGTTCTATTTCCTTAACGTTAACCTTAGAAAGCCGCTCAAGGAGATAAACCTCAGGATTTCATATTCACTGGAGAAATTGCAGGCTGGTGACTGGGATGTTATTTCTCAAAGCCTTGCTTCGGTTGACATACCCACGAAAAGAGAACTTTTAAGACGGATTTTTTTCTATCGGGCCGGTTTCCATAACTGCTATGTGCTTAGGAATAAAAATAAAGAAATAACATCCATGCTGTGGATTGTTTATCCATCTGAAAACGATAAACTCACTAAATATTTCAATTCAGATCTGTTTAAGCTCAAGGAAAATGAAGTTCTTCTGGAAAATGTCTTCACAATGCCGAAATTCAGAGGTTTTGGTTTTTCCCCGGCTATTACAACGGAGCTCCTTTCGCTGGCCAAAGAACAGGGTTATAAGAATGCATCAGCCATTATTTATTCTATGCGCGACCGTATAACTTCATTGAATGATATGATGAGTATTGGTTTTAGAGTAAATAAACTGGTTAAGGAATATAGATTATTCGGCTTTTTGTGGAGAAAAAACTAAATACCGGTAGACTGACATTTTAGTAACCGTTTAATGATTCCTGTTACGAATAGATAAATACGAATTTCTTTTTTTAATTAAAAGGCGTTTAACTATAAACCCTTGGACAAGAATAATAAAAACAATATCGGAGTATAATCAAAAATGGCAGCAGCAACCGAACTGGAAACCTATATAGCTGAATTAACAAATGAAACAGGGATAGAGCCCTCAACAAATTTATTTGAAGGCGGCTTCTTGTCATCCCTTGATGTGCTTGATTTAATCAGCTTCATAGAAACCAAATTTAATGTTACCCTGTCTGAAGACGATATGACAATGGAAAACCTGGGGAACATAAATAATATGGTATCTATGATTGATAGGCTAAAAAATTCTGCCGCTTAGTTGAATGAATTTTTTTAACACCCTTATAGAAAAAAGTTCAGCAAATCACCCTGACCGGGAGGCTGTTGTATGCGGTGGACGAAAAATTACGTTTTCTGAGCTTAAGGCCGCATCCCTTCGTCTTGCCGGATTTTTAGTGTCATCCGGAGTAAAGAAAGGCGACAGGATAGGCATTTTCTGTAATAAGGATGTCGATGAGGTAATCATTATCCTTGCAGCGTTAAAGATAGGCGCAGTTTTCATCTATTTGAATCCTCAGTTCAGAGAAGATCAGATATTCCATGTAGTGAATGACTGTCATATAAACGTGATGTTCGTTGATCAGGCTAAATTAAGAATACTAAAAAAGGCGTACCCTTCAGAGTATCCCTTTAGCTTACTTATATCTCTTACACCTGACCTGCCTTCAGGTGAGTACGACGCAGGGATTTCACACAGCCTGCAGGAAATTCTAAGCAAACAAACCATTCCGGCTCTATTTGAAGATACCGGGGATAACGATCCGGCATCCATAATCTATACATCAGGTTCAACCGGAAAGTCA
Organism: uncultured Ignavibacteria bacterium; assembly: GCA_963800255.1. Lineage (GTDB taxonomy): Bacteria > Bacteroidota > Ignavibacteria > Ignavibacteriales > Ignavibacteriaceae > DATFVA01. Next base: position 85,407 of record CAWDAK010000022.1, read on the forward strand.
AAAGGCATTATAGTTACCCATAAAATATTCTTTGATTCCTCTTATTCTTCAATAGAGGTGCTTAAGAACGATGAGAATGACAGGCTGATCAGTGTTACCCCGTTCTCTTTCGACGGTGCCCTTAGTCAGCTTTTTACGATGCTTATGACCGGAGGGTCCCTGGTTCAGCAAAGATCCAGTTTTCCAAAGGATATCGTAGAAACACTCCTTACAGAAAAAATAACAGGCTTCCATGCAATGCCCTCACTCTGGAATTTACTCTTGCAGAAACATTCACCCTTTACAAATTATAGTTACCCTGACCTCAGGTACATCTCGATAATAGGTGAAAGTTTACCCGATAAATATTTGAAAATTATTCAGAATACCTTAAAGGAAACTAAAATCTATAAAATGTACGGTACCACCGAGGCTTTCCGCTCTACCTGGCTTCCCCCGGAGGATCTTAATAGAAAACCCGGCAGCGTAGGCATTCCTTTCCCGGGAGTAGAAATATCTATTGTGGATGAGAATAATATTTTGTGCGAACCCGGGGAGATCGGTGAAATAGTTCATAAGGGAAATTTTGTTTCACCGGGTTACTGGAATCTTTCCGGGCAGACTATTGAACGATTCAGACCCGACGGACTTCATACCGGAGATCTTGGTAGGATGGATGAGGACGGCTATCTTTACTTCATAGGGAGGAAAGATGGGATGATGAAAATTCAGGGCTTCAGGGTTAGTCCCGGAGAGATAGAAGACTGTCTTCATGAAATAGAGGATGTGGTTGAAGCTGTTGTAATAAGTATTCCGGGTGAGAATCTTGACAGGAAAATTAAAGCAGTCATTGTAAGCAGGGATAAAAACCTGTTGTCAGAAAAAGAAATTATAAGACATTGTAGAAATAAACTGCCGAACTACATGGTGCCTTCGGTTATCGAGTTTCGCGAATATCTGCCGCGGACGGCCAGCAATAAGGTCAACAAAATGGAATTAATATAAAAAAACGAGGACCGCAAATGAAAAGATGTATAAGATGTATTCTTCCGGAAACTTTCCCGGATATATCGTTCAACGAAGAAGGTGTATGTTCTATATGCCAGGAATATGAACGCCGTGACAATAAAGGCGTAGCTATGGGGATACTGAGAAATAAGTTCAACGAAATATTGGAAGACGGTAAAAAAAGAGCAGGACAGTATGATGCCCTTGTTGCTTACAGCGGGGGAAAGGACAGTACCTACCTGATCTGGAAAATGAAAAATGAATACAACCTGCGTCTGCTTGCTGTAACAATGGATAACGGGTTTATAACGAGAAAAACTTTTGATAACATCAGAACTATAGTTGACCAGATGAATGTTGATCATATTGTTTTTAAGCCAGGCTTCGATGTAGCAAAAAGAATTTTTACTACCAGCGCCAATAATGATATCTACCCTACATCTCTTCTTAAGGTCGGAAGTTCTGTATGTATTTCCTGTATACGTATGGTAACCAATATTTCCTTGAAGTTTGCCATCGAAAAAAAGATACCGATGATTATGCTCGGTAATAGTCCGGGACAGATCATTCAGTCCGAAAGCGAGATAATGTACCAGGATAATAAGATTCCATACGAACTGAAGAAAAGTCTCTTCAAACCACTGGGTGATAAAGTGGGAGCGGAGGTATATCCATACCTTATGCTTGACAAAGAAGATTATCATACCAAACCGTTCCCGTACACAATGAGTCCTTTCCCCATCATCGGGTATGATGAAAAAGAAATCTACAGGACGATAGAAACACTCGGCTGGAAACGTCCCCAGGATGTTGATTCATGCTCTACTAATTGCCAGCTTAATTCTTACGGTATAGTTAAGCATTGCCAGAAACACAACTATCACCCTTATGAGTACGAGCTCAGCTCCGCTGTGCGCCTTGGAACCCTTACAAGGGAGGAAGCAATTACCAGGATAGAAGATTCAACTGAGCTTTCCTACAAACTGGCTGTAAATGTTGAACGGAAACTGGCATAAGAAGTATTGATATCAGAAATTCAGAGAATAAATAATTTATGTGCGGGATATGCGGCATTTACAATCTCGACAGGCAGACTCCGTTAAATAAAGATGTATTGGTGCGGATGACTAACGCCCTTGCACACCGGGGACCTGACGATATGGGTACATATGAGAACCAGTACCTTGGTTTGGGACACAGGCGTCTGTCGATTATTGATCTCAGCAGCGGTCATCAGCCTATGTCTAACGAAAATGGCAGATACTGGATTACTTACAACGGGGAGCTTTATAATCACCGCGACATCAAATCTATTCTTTCTCAAAAGGGACATAAGTTTAAAACTGACTGTGATACCGAAGTTATTGTCCATGCCTTTGAAGAATACGGTCCTGAATGTGTCTATAAATTTAACGGAATGTTCGCCTTCGGGATCTGGGATAACCAGGATAAAACATTGTTCCTTGCAAGGGACCGGATGGGAATAAAGCCGCTGTACTATACCCTGGTTAAAAATACTTTTCTTTTTAGTTCTGAAATTAAATCTCTTTTCGAACACCCATTCGTTAAAGCTGAAGTTGATATTAACTCGGTGCCTGAATATCTTTTCTGCACAGCTATACTGGATGCAAAGACGATGTTCCGAAATATTAGAACGATCCCGCCGGGACATACTATGATGGTTTCAGCCAAATCACATCAAGTAAGTGAATACTGGGATATAAACCTGAGAGACAACAGTGATGATACAACCTCCATCAAAAAATACCAGGAGGATATATTTAACCTGCTTGATGATTCAGTAGAGAAGCGGCTGATGAGCGACGTTCCTTATGGAGCGCTTCTTAGCGGGGGACTTGACTCAAGTATCAGTTCTGCACTTGCAACCCGGCATATTGACCGCCCTCTGCAGACTTTCTCAATTGAGTTCGCTGATAATGTTAAGATGAACTTTGAATCTTCCGATACAAAGTTTGCAAGACTAATGTCAGAACATTTTAAAACGAACCACAGGGAGTTTATTCTTCCACGTGACGAGTATAATGAGATCCATCAGCTGGTTACATGGCAGATGGAGAAACCTGTTGAGCTGACTACGCCTTCGCTGTACCTTCTGCATAAGAATCTTAAAGATTACATCACCGTAGTACTTTCGGGAGAAGGTGCTGATGAACTTTTCGGGGGATATTTCTTCTTCCTTAAGGAAGCTCATACCAGCAGGCTGACCGAATTTCCATGGGCTCCATATTTTGCAGATGTTTCAGACCTTGTGAATGAGGATATCAAAAAGGAAACAGGATTCATAGAAAACATAAACTGCTCGCTTGAGAAGATGATAAATAAGTTCCCGTCTGATGATTTTATTAACAAGGTGCTGTATCTATTCCTGAAGATTTATCTCCTTGAAATGCTTGAAAGACAGGATAAAACAAGCATGGCCTGGGGAATAGAGACCCGGGTTCCATTCCTTGATCACCGCCTGGTTGAATACGTTGTTAATATTCCCTCCAGATACAAAATAAAAGGTGATATTGAGAAACATATACTAAAAGAAAGTTTCAGAAATTTCCTTCCCGATGAAATTATTGATCGTAAAAAGAAACCTTTTCCTTTTCCTGTGGATCCGAAGTCGGTAATGACACAAAGAAACACGGCAATAGGACTTATTGAATCCCCCGGTTCAAGTGTGTCAGCTTATTTTGATAAGAAGAAAACTGTAGACTTTTTCAGAAAAAAGGATCGCTACCGGAACATAGATAATCTAGCAATTTTCAGAACATCCTATGCCATTATTGCCCTTGAGCAGTGGCATAAAGCTTTTGGAGTATAAATGATAGAGTATACCGAAAATCAAAAAACCGCCATTGATATGGCTGCAAATTTTGTTAAACAGAAAATTGAACCCATTGCTTCACAGATGGATGAACAGGAAAAATTTCCCATTGAAGTAGTGAAAGAATTGGGCCGTTTAGGTCTGCTGGGAATACCGTTTCCTGAAAAATACGGCGGGGGCGGATTGGACTATATTGCTTATACAGCTGTTATCAAAGAAATTGCAAAAGCCTGTGCATCTACGGCTATGACGGTTGTTGCTCATACAACATTAACCGGCTACCCGATTGCCGCTTTTGGGAATGACTGCCAGAAAGAAAAATACCTGGCTCCATTGTTCTCGGGTGAAAAAATCGGGGCCTTCGGACTTACAGAGCCTAACGCGGGTTCTGATTTTGCAGGAGCAGAAACTAAAGCGATCTTTACAGACGGCAGTTATCTATATGAATGGAAGTAAGATATTCATAACCAATGCAAACTATGCCGATATATTTATGGTGGCCGCAAAGACTACTCCCGATAAAGGGATGATGGGGATGAGCTTGTTTATTGTAGAAAAAGGTATGCCGGGGTTCCGGACTTCCGGTAAGAAGGAGAGGAAGCTAGGTATGAGGGCTTCGGACACCGGAGAATTGGTTTTTGAAGATGCTGTTGTGCCTGAAGAAAACCTGCTAGGCAGGAAGAACTTTGGATTGAAAATGCTGCATGACACATTGATAACTGCACGTCTTGGAATGGCGGCTATTGCCATCGGGATCTCAGAAGCGGCCCGCAATAAGTGCCTAATTTATGTAAAACAGAGAAAGCAGTTCGGCAAGAGCCTCTCGCAGCATCAGTCAATCAGGAATATGCTGGCAGATATGGAAGTTAATATCAAAGCCGCCAACCTTATGCTTTATCCATGCCTCTGCTGCCAAGGATGCTGGAAAGGATATAACGAAAACTGCCTCTGAGGTAAAACTGTTCTCCTCTGAAATGTCTATGCAGGTTACAAAAAATGCTATCCAGATCTTCGGGGGCTACGGTTATATGCGTGAATTCCCGCTTGAAAGGTATTTCAGAGATGCGAAGTTAACGGAGATAGGGGACGGAACCTCCGAAATGCAGAGGATGGTTATTGCCGGCGAAATGCTGAAAGGGAATTAACAAAAGAAGAATAGACGATTTCAGGGGCTGAACCACGCGAGCATCTCATGCTTATTTTCGCACCTTTCTGACTAAATGTAATAAAGCTTACATTTTTCAAAATTTTCCCCCCTTTTTGAAATAAAAATCCTTAATAAATTTATATTTGTTTATCGTAATTCAGTATTTTATTGTTTGCTATGATAACTTTATAATATTTCCAAAAAATACAGATAAGATATGGCTAAAACAGATAGATATACCCTGGGCGTTGATCTAGGGGGTACAAGTGTAAAGATCGGCATAGTTTCAGAAAAAGGGAAGATCAGTAAGAAGATTTCAGTGGAGACACATGCTGCAGACGGCCCCGATGCCGTCGTGGAACAGATAAAAAAAGGAATTCACGAAATTCTCGGTAAAACAAAGAAGAAAATCTACGGAATAGGTATAGGTGCTCCAGGGGTGGTTTCTGTAAAAAGGGGAACAGTGGAGAATCCTCCTAACTTTCCGGGCTGGCAAAAGGTAAACCTTGGTAAATTGATTGAAAAGGAATTTAATACGAGTGTATTCGTGGAAAATGATGCGAATGCTGCAGCGATAGGAGAATTGATATTCGGCGCAGGGAAAAAGTATGATTCGTTCATAATGATTACCCTTGGAACCGGGGTAGGCGGCGGAATTATTATTAAAAATAAAATTTACCGCGGGGAATTCGGTGCTGCCGGTGAAATAGGACATGTAACTATTGACCATAAGGGTCCAAAATGTAATTGCGGTTCATTCGGCTGCATTGAGGCATATGTCGGCAACCATTACCTTGTAAGCAGGATAAAGAAAGAAATGCCTGACCATCCTGATTCGAAGATATGGGAACTTATGGACAACAATCTTGAAGAGCTAACACCCAGGATTATAGATGCCGCTTCCGAAGAGGGAGACGGCTACGCTCAGTCAATTGTTAAACAGATGGGCTATTATATCGGCTGCGCCCTGGCATCTGTAAGCAACCTGCTTGATGTAAGTACATTTATAATCGGGGGAGGGGTTTCAGGATTCGGCAAACCTTTGTTCGATTCAATAAAGGAAACAGCTTCTTCACGGGTATTGACACCTTTACGTGACAGAATCGAGGTTCACCCGGCAAAATTAAAAAACGATGCCGGGATAAAAGGGGCATCTGCTTTAGTGTTTTATAAATCCTGAGGACGGGCTTATTTTTGAAATATTCTTCATATCAATTCTGAAATGAGAAATTTCTTACTGATATTAATATTATTATCTGCACAGGAATTTGCTCAGCAAACTGATTCTACAGGAATGGTTCCACCAGATTCAATTAGTTCTCCCGTAATCGATTCTCTTCTGACAACTGATTCAGTAGAAACGAAATCGGGCGATATTGATACCGTTATTAATGCAAGCTCGTCTGATTCATTGATCTTCGTGATAGGCAAAAAGGAAATGTACCTTTACGGCACAAGCGAGATTCAATATAAGCAGACCGACCTTAAAGCTGCGAATATTATGGTAGATTTCGGAACAGGGGGGGTAGAAGCGGAGGGCGTTCCTACGGATACTTCGGAAGAATATGCAGGTACTCCTGTAATGACGGATAAAGGGGAGAAGTTTGAAGGTTTCAGGATGAGGTTTAATTTTAAAAATCAGCGGGGGTTTATCGCTGCGGCAGAAACAGAAAATGAAGGTGCGTATTATACGGGATCGAAAATTAAGAAGGTAGATAAGAATACATATTTTATTAAGGATGGTATTTATACCACCTGCGATAAGACTGATCCGGATTACTTCTTTTATTCACCTAAAATGAAAGTCGTTCAAAAACAGGAAGTTATGGCCGAATGGATATGGTTATTTGTGGGCGATGTTCCTTTTCCTGTCCCTCTTCCTTTCGCGGTCTTCCCCCTTGAATCGGGAAGAAGATCCGGTATCATTCCTCCGGTATTCGGTGACGATGGTACTTATGGAAAATATTTTTCAAGGTTCGGTTATTTCTGGGCTATCAGTGATTATATGGATTGGAATCTGACCGGTACCTATTATACCAGGGGTAGTTATTCAGCGGCTTCACGTTTCCGTTACGCTAAGCGCTATAATTATACAGGAACTCTCCAGGGAAACTATTCCGATAAAATATCCGGTCTATCGTCAGATATTGAAAGAAATGAAAATATCTTCTGGTCGCTCAAATGGAGCCATAACCAGTCAATCACACCAACTATGAGATTTGATGCCAACCTTGAGTTTACTTCCGGCAATGATATCTATAGCAACATAACCGACTTTAACCAGCTTTTGAGAAACCAGATTGTTTCAAACGCTACATTTTCAAAGACCTGGGATGAATCAGGCAACAACCTATCTGCCAGTTATACAAGGAACCAGGACCTGCAGTCAGGCAGCATACACGAAATTCTTCCAAGCCTTACTTTTACTAAATCCCAGAGCTACCCTTTCCGGGGAAATGGAGTGGGTGAACAAAAGTGGTATGAGCTTTTCGGCTATAATTATTCCGGGCAGTTTCAAAATGACAGGGATAAGGTGGGTGATCACCTCAATATTAGGGGCGGTTTTAATCATCAGATCTCAGCCGGACTTTCTCCCAAATTAGGCTACATAAGCATTGCTCCATCAGCAAGGTACCAGGAAAAATGGTACAATAAAAGGGTTGTGTATGAAAATGGTCTTTCTCCGAAAACCGGTAATGATACAACTTTTATAAATGACGCACACGAGCTTAATTTTGTAAGAACCTTCGGGCTGGGAGTAACGGCTTCTACAAAGTTTTATGGGATTTTTCCTGTTAACAGCTTCGGGGTAAACGCCATAAGGCATACTGTAAACCCAAGTATTTCTTATAATTATAACCCCGATTTCTCAAAACCTTTCTGGGGATATTATGATTCCTATGTGGATACTAATGGTCAGGTACAGCGTTACGACAAATTCCAGAGAGAGGTATTCGGTGGTGTTCCTTCCAGCGAATCTCAAAGGATCACTTTCTCGCTTGGAAATATCTTTGAGATGAAAACACAGCCGGACCTTTCAGATACTACATCGAAGGAGAAGAAGATACAACTTCTGAATTTATCAGCGGCAATGAGTTATAACTTTGCTGCGGATAGTATGAGATTATCAGATCTGGGTCTTCAGTACCGGACGCAGATAGGAGACTGGTTCAACTTTTCCGGCAGCTCAAATTTTACCCCATATGATTATTCTGCTAATAAATCCAGGATCAACAAGCTCCTCGTTAATGAGGGAAAAGGTTTGCTCAGATTGACCAGCTTCAGCTTCTCAATTTCTACCAGTCTCTCCGGTGAGAAGTTAAAATCTGCGGGAAACACACCCCCTCCGCCCGAAGGGGAGTATGAGCTTCAAAACGGCGATAACGTGTATAAAGGAATTTACTCCGAAAAAGAACCTGATTTTACTATTCCATGGGATTTAAGTCTTACTTATAATTACACACTGAATAAGCCCGTTCCATCTCAAAAAACTGAGTTTTCAAACCTGAGCGGGGGAATAAACTTTAACCTTACACCGAACTGGAAGTTCACATTTACCGGTAGTTACGATTTTCAACAGCATCAATTTGCTGCTCCCCAGATCCGTATTTCAAGGGATCTGCATTGCTGGCTGATGAATTTTACATGGAACCCTGTAGGAACCTACCGTGGATACAGGTTTGAGATAAGGGTAAAAGCACCTCAGCTGCAGGACCTGAAGGTTACCAAGCAGGATCAATTCTACAGCGGAAGAGGGTATTAAACATGAGGAAGTACATTATTGACGGAAATAACCTGATTGGCAAAATAAAGTCTCTTCAACAGCTTCAAAGCAGTGATAAACAGGCTTCGCGTGAAAAACTTGCTTTCCTGTTAGAGAGCTATTTCCGTGAAAAGAAAGCCAGGGTATCACTTCATTTTGATGGATATCAGAATATTCCGATCAAAATGGCTTCAGCAAAAATAATTTACTCTGAAAACAAAACAGCCGATGACAGAATTAAAGCTGAAATATCGGCAGCGAAAAATCCAAAACTGATAACCGTTGTTACTTCTGATAACAACTTGAAGGAATTTGCCAGGGTCTGCAGCGCATCGGTTATCTCTTCGGAAGACTTTGCCTCCGAGCTCAGCAAAAGGAATGACAAAGATGAAGAAGAACAGCGCATCCGGGCAATGAATAGTGTTGAAGAATTCAAAAAAATATTTAATGTAAAAAAATAATTTGACCATTAATCCTTTTTTTATTCCCTTTTTGAAATTTATTATTTATCTTCAAACACAAACTCACAGGATTGGAGGCAGCTGCTTGGACACAAAAAGAATCTCACCTGATAACGTATCATATATTGACCGATAATCAATTAATTAACCAGTCATATCAAACTAAAATCGCGAGGTGTTATGTATCGTGAAGTATACAGAAAATCCACATTTCTTTTCATTCTGCCCATATTGTTGTTCTTTACAACAAGTTCCTATTCCCAGGGGGGAGATAATCCAAGGGTTGACCGTCTTCCAAAAGATGTAATCGAATCTTATGTCCCGGAAGTTTATACAACTGACGTCATCACCATCGATGGTTATGATAACTTTAATCTTGGGGTGGATTTTGGAGAGCCTCATATGTCGGCTAATCCTATGGATCCCCTTGAATATTTTAATGCTTTTAATATTAACGGTGCTCACAGGACGTATGACGGACACGACTGGCTGGCTTCTACTCCCTCTTTCGGAACATCGGTACAGGGAGATCCTGTAACAGCTTATGATAGTCTCGGCAACTTGTTCTACATGCAGATGTATGGCAACATTGCAGGAGCAAAAGTTATCCGGTCAACCGATAATGGACAGACATGGACCCCTGCAGTTACCGCAGTAAGCGGCGGTGATAAATGCTGGATGGCAGCAGATCAGACAAGCGGACCTTATGCAAATTATGTTTATGCCACAATGACCAACACTAGTTTCACCGGGCATAATTTTGCAAGAAGTACTGATCACGGAGCAACCTTCTCCCAGACCTTCTCAACCAGCGCTTCTACACTACCCGGGGCTATGCCGGCTGTTGGACCTAATGTAATTGGCGGAGACGTACCCGGCGGATGTGTTTACTTTGTTACAAATGAAGGCAATTCTTTTGCTGCCACCTACAGATTTTTTCGTTCTACAGACGGCGGTGCAACATTTTCATTAATGTCATCGCAGAATTTCGCAGGTTACGTTGGCAGCAATGTTAACGGAAGAAATTCAGTAGAAAATATGAGAACAAGGCCTTATCCTTTTATTACAGCAGATAATAGCTACGGTCCTTACAGGGGAAGGCTCTACCTGGTTTATACTTCAAACGCTCCTGCAGGAAATGGTAATAAACCTGATATTTTCTGCCGTTATTCAGACGACCAGGCAGTTACATGGTCGTCTGCAATCACAGTTAATGATGATGCAAACTCAGCCACTCACCATCAATGGCATCCGTCTGCATGGTGCGACAAAGAAACCGGACGACTATTCGTAAAATGGATGGATACACGTGACACCCCTACATCCGACAGTGCATATATTTATGCCAGCTATTCTGATGACGGAGGATTAACGTTCGCCGAGAACCAGAGAGTTTCCAACGCAAAAATGAAAATCAACTGTTCAACTTGCGGCGGCGGCGGTACTCCCAGGTACCAGGGTGATTATGATGCTATAACCTCTGCAGGTAATATATCTATGATGGTGTGGACTGACTTCAGGAGCGGAAACTTCGGAAGTTATACAGGCTATTTCCCTGATTTTGCAATGCAGGTTTCTCCTCTGAATAATACGATAGGGAACACTAACGAAACCACAGACTACACAATCGAAATACCGGAAGTTACTCTTTTTGACGGTGAAGCAATGTTTACTGCTACCATCGATCCTGTTCCTGCAACCGGATCTTTCGATATTACCTTTGATCCCGGAAATACCATTACATCCTTTCCCGGCAGCATTACAATGACGGTACATACAGTAGGTACAGTTCCAAACGGAAACTATACCATAACTGTTCAGGGTGAAGGAATATCAGGTATTCCGGTTCACAGAAGAGAAGTAACCTTGGAGGTTATTGATAATGTTCCTGTTGAGATGACTTCATTTACTGCTAATATGCACAATAATGATGTTATGTTAAGCTGGGTTACTGCAACCGAAATAAATAATAGCGGATTTGAGGTTCAGAGAAGCCTTAAATCAGAAAATGAGAAAGCTGCCTGGGAAAAAATAGGCTTTATCCAGGGTAATGGAAGCAGTACTGAATCCCATGCATATTCGTTTACTGATGAGAATATTGTTAAACCTGGTTACTATTCATACAGGCTGAAACAAATAGACTTTGACGGCAGGTATGCTTATTCACCTGTTGCTGAAATTAACGTCAATAAACCTAACAGGTATTATCTAAGCCAGAATTACCCGAATCCATTTAACCCGACCACAACTATTGAGTTCTCCACTCCGGAAAGAAGTCATGTATCTCTTAAGGTATATGATGTACTTGGCAACGAAGTGGCTTCACTGGTTAACGGATGGATGGAATCGACTAACCACAAGGTGATATTCAACGCATCAAACCTGGCAAGCGGTATTTATTATTATACTCTAACTACGGGCAATTTTACTTCAACAAAGAAGTTAATTCTTCTCAAGTAAGTATAAAACCTCTTAGAGGTATCAAGCATAGAAAAGGCTGTCTCGAATGAGCAGCCTTTTTTTATATACTCCCAAATTTCTACGAGGATCGGGAATTTTGTGGAATGGTTGTTTCTATAATAATTTAACCTCTACGAGGTTGATTGGGTACAAAAGGACAACGAAAAATAATTGATCCTCTACGAGGATCGTGTATTTGTGGGAATGGATGTTTCTACAATAATTTAACCTCTACGAGGTTGTTACGGATAGGGTTTATTATTGTAGCCCTGATGAAAATGTATACGAAAGATCCTCGTAGAGGATCCACAAATTCAATATATTACAAAGAAGTCTTAAAATTCAAAACCAGCGAGGTAGGGAGTTCCGCTCTGTTCTGAAGGCCGACTGAAACATCCCAGCTCAGGTCAGTATCAAGATTTTTGTTATAAGCTGATACAAGCCGTACAGCATTTATCGCACTGGCAATACGGTTTACAATGAGGGCCCCGACCACGAATCTTATATCATTAAAAGTCTGCTCACTGGAAGTCCACATTCCCCGGTAAGTTTTCCTCTGCTCGGTAGTCTGCCAATTCCAGAAATTCGTCTTTGCGTCGTACATTTCACTAAAGTCACGGTTAAGCGCCTTTTCTTCGTTAAACTGTTCAACGCTGGAATAATCTCCAATAGTTGCATAAAATTGAGAGTTCTTACCGGACGAGTTCACTCCGCCGTTCGCAACAGCATATGATTCGTACCTGTCTTTCTGCCAGTTAGCATAGGTATTCATTCCTATAAACAGTCCCCACAATGTTCCTTCAGCAATAGTAAAATATTTACCGCTCGAATATCCATCTGCATATAATTCACCCATTCCCGGCAGCAGCAGGGAATAGATAATTGCTAATCCCGGATTCTTTTTTGTTCTTTCAGCCGGTATACTGATGTCAGTCGGCTGTTGTTTAAGGTTTTCTTTAACTATATTCTTTAATTCAAGAGATGATTTTGGGGCAGATACCTGTGCAAAAGTTAATGATGTAATGAAAAGAAGGGCTAAAAGAGAATATTTCATAATTTTTTAATTTTAATTTTATAATTAAGATGCTAATGAGTCAACTGATTTTTTTATCGCTGTTATTTTACCTGAACAGAATGAACCGGCTGATTCAGTGATTTCTACAGATGATAATGTGTTGACTAGTTCCGCATTGTAGGGAACCGATACTCTTACATAGTTTGATGAAAATCCTTTCATCATACCATCGTGATTTTCTGTTTCAAAGAGAACCTGAGATACCTTCCCGATATTATTATTATAGAAAAGATTTTTCTTTCTTGTGCTAAGGCTCCGGAGGATGCTGTTTCTTTTTTTCCTTTCAAACACATCAACCTGTTCAGGCATATCGCTGGCTAATGTACCGGGTCTTTCAGAATAAGTAAATACATGCAGGTAAGAGATATCAAGGTCCCTTAAAAAATTATAAGTTGTCATGAACTCTTCTTCACTTTCCCCCGGAAAACCTACTATAACATCAACACCTATTCCTACACCAGGAAGAGCATTATTCAGTTTATCGATGAGCCTTTTATAATCCTCAGTTTTATACCGCCGCTTCATCTGCCTTAGTATGCGGGAATTTCCGCTCTGAAGCGGGATATGGAAATGACGGCACATTTTTTCATTGGAAGCGGTAAGTTGAATGATCTCATCACTCAGCAGGTTGGGTTCTATGGAGCTGATCCTTATCCTGAATTCACCGGGAATTTCCGTCATCCTGAGCAGCAGTTGAAATAACCCGGTATCGTATTGTTTTCCATAGTCACCTACATTTACTCCTGTAAGAATAATCTCCTTATACCCTCGGTCAAGCAGGCTCTTGAAGTCTTTAATAACCAGGTCAGGTTCCATACTCCTGCTTAACCCTCGGGCTTTGGGTATAGTGCAGAAAGAACACTTATAATCACATCCATCCTGAATCTTAAAATAAGCTCTTGTTCTGCTGTCTGCATCAGTGGAATGAGCAGGACCAAATTCATTGATCTCATCATTGGGTGACACAAAAATGCATGCAAGATCCTTCTTTTCAAATCCATCCAGGAGTCTCAAATAATTTGAATTTCTCCCGGGTGCCCAGTACAGCATCAACACCTTCTATTGCGGAAATCTCTTCAGGCCGAAGCTGTGCATAACATCCTGTAACAACTATAAAAGCTTCAGGGTTCTGACGGAGCACTCTCCTTACAAGCTGGCGGCATTCCTTTTCTGCATTTTCGGTAACTGTACAGGTATTGAAAACATATACATCAGCCTGTTCCTTGTAATCTACTATACTGAAGCCTTTTGATAGGAACTGGTTCCCTATGGTGGATGTTTCAGAAAAATTTAATTTACATCCCAGGGTATGTAAGGCTGCTTTTTTCACATTCACTTTGCTTTGTTTAAAATTAAAAGAGCGGGAGGTTAATCCCGCTCTTTAATAATCCGGGAATTCTGTTTAGGAATTTCCCTGCTGATTCGAACGCTGATCGTCAGGAAGCTCAAAGATCGGGAAATCGGAGGTGTCAATGGCACCGGTTTCAGCATTCATCACCTCTTCAACAGAAACTCTTTCAAGTTTATGCTTATCAAGGTATTCTCTTATTTCCTGTTCTGATTTTTCCTTCAACGCGGCAATTGCACTGAGAACAATTTTCTTATTCTCTTTATCAAATTCAATAACCTTCAAAGGAATGTCATCGTCGACAGGGAAGTGATTAGCAATATTTTTTATTTTATTAGTTGCCAGTTGATTTGTCGGTACAAAACCGTCAACTTTTTCCGGCAGTTCAGCTATAAGGCCTTTTTCAATAATTCTTACAACTTTACCCATGGTGATGGTTCCGACGTTGTAGACTTTTTCGAAATTGTTCCATGGATTCTCTTCGACTTGTTTGTGACCAAGAGATATTTTCCGCTGATCAACATCAACTCCAAGAACTATTACATCAAGCCTTTCGCCTTTTTTAACAACTTCACCGGGGTGGCGTATTTTTTTAGTCCAGCTCAAGTCTGAAATATGAACCAGTCCGTCAACTCCGGGCTCAAGCTCAACAAATACTCCGAAGTTTGTCAGGTTTCTGGCAATACCTGAATGCTGTGAGCCTACAGGATATTTCTGCATAAGAGATTCCCATGGATCCGGCTCAAGCTGCTTAATGCCGAGAGAAATTTTCTTTTCTTCTTTATCGAGACTAAGGATAACAGCTTCAATGATCTGTCCCATAGCTACAACCTGTGAAGGATGCTTTATGTGCTGTGTCCAGCTCATTTCTGAGTTATGAATTAAACCTTCAATTCCTTTTTCAATCTCAATGAAAGCGCCGTAATCTGTAAGAGAAACAACTCTTCCAGAAACCTTGTCGCCGACTTTATATTTTTCTTCAATATTTTCCCATGGATGGGGAAGAAGTTTCTTAAGACTTAAGGATATTCTCTTTTTCTCTTCATCAAAGTCGGTAACAACCACCTTAATAGTCTGATCAAGTTTAACAACTTCATTAGGATGATTGATTCTGCCCCAGCTGAGATCGGTTATATGAATTAAACCGTCAACGCCGCCAAGATCAACGAATACACCAAAGTCGGTAATTGCTTTAGCGGTACCTTCAAGTATCTGGCCTCTTTCAAGGCTCTCGAGGATGGCATTCCTCTGGTCTGCAATTTCTTCTTCAACAAGTACTTTGTGTGAAACAACAACGTTTTCTGTAGGGATATTTACCTTCACAACCTTGAAGTCCATTGTCTGTCCGACGAAAGCATCAAAATCTCTGATTGGACGAATGTCGATCTGTGAACCCGGCAGGAATGCTTCCATTCCCATAAGATCTACAACCATACCGCCCTTAATACGTTTTATAATCTTACCCTGCAGGATTTCACCTGTTTCGTGAGCATTTACAACCTTCTCCCATATCCTTAGGAAGTCTGCTCTCTGCTTGCTTAAGACAAGGTTTCCTTCCTGGTCTTCAACACTTTCAAGCACAACTTCAACCTCTTTGCCTATCTTGATCTCTTCATCTTCACGGAATTCATTCTTAGGTATGGAACCTTCAGATTTGAAGCCGACATCGATAATAACATGATCACCCTGAACTCTTACGATCTTACCTTTAACAAGTTCACCTTCTTTAACATCTCTGAAAGAGTCTGCATAAAGCCTGGCAAGAGAAAGAAATTCTTCCTGAGAATATTCTTCATTCTCAAAATTTCTTTTTGATTTTTCGTAATCTTCAGCCGTTACCATTCCTCTGGTCTTCTCTTTTGTCTCCTCGGACATTAATCCTCCTGAAATAAATAATTTTCTGCAGCTGAATGTTCCAAGTCATCTGAATGAACACGTCTGCAAATATTTAATTTAACATAATTTGATTATGATGACTTAAAAAAATTTTCTTTCTTCTTCTTAACTTCTTCAAGAATAAGCTGAACCTGTTCTTCAATCGTTACAGCCGAAGTGTCTATTTCAACGGCATCTGCGGCTTTAAGGAGGGGACTAACCTCCCTGGTGGAATCAATCCTGTCACGCTGTTCCAGGTTCTCTCTTATATTTTCAATAGGAATATCTTTCCCGCTGCTCATATACTCTTTTGTTCTTCTGTCAACCCGCTGATCTATGGTAGCGGTTAAAAATATTTTTACATCGGCATCCGGAAAAACAATTGTACCTATGTCCCGGCCTTCCATTACTATTCCTCTGTTGCTGGCCGCATATTCTTTCTGCTTATTTACCAGCGCTTTTCTTACACCTTTAATCTTGCTTACATTACTAACTTTGGAATTTACCTCATACGATCTTATTTCTTCGGTTATATCTGTTCCGTCTGCAATAACCCTGGTAAATCCATCTTCAAAATCCAGCTTTATATCAATTGATTCAGCAAGCCTGGTAATATCTTCTTCAGATTCCAATTTTTTTTTTAGAGACAAAAAAGTAACAGCTCTGTACATAGCTCCTGTGTCTATGTATAAGTAGCCAAGCTTCTGTGCAACAAGCCTGGCAGAAGTGCTTTTACCACTTCCTGCGGGACCATCTATTGCGACAATTAAATTTTTGGCCATTTACTAAAATACAAATAATCATAATATTTATCAAAAAAGATAAAGCAGGAAATAAGAGAAGAAATGATGAATTCGGCTTGTTTTGGATGGTTTACTCTAAGATTTCACCTCCCAATCCGGTTATAATTGCATTAACATAGGGGTCATCGCTTCTATCAATCTCTTTCGTAATTTTCAAATGCTTTTCTTCTTTACCTGTATCTAACCCGGGCTTCACCACAAAGTTCAGTTTTTTTCCAAAATATTCCAGGGTTTTTTTCGCAATATAGGGTTTGTCATTTTCAACTATGCCTGGAGCATGAGAATTTGATGAAATAATTTCGAGATTATTTCCCTGGAGATCAGATACTTCTACAGTGTTAAGGAAAGGTCCGAAAATCAGGGCTTTTTCCGTCATAACCAAATCAATAAACCCATCCCATTTAGATTTGATAAATTCAAGCGTTAAAGTTGAAGGGGATTCAGTCTGGGGTAAATTTTTCACGGTTAACGGCTGCTTCGCAGTGTGTCTGACAGTTGTATTCCGGACGGCAGAGGCTGATTTTTCAGGATAATCGATTTTGAGGGTGGGGGATTCTGTGTTCTTTACTTCAGGACTTTTTTTTTCACCCAGTCCGTTTATTAATCCGGAAATTGTAGCAGATTTTTCCAGCCCTATAAGATGGCTCAGCGATATCTCAACTTTAAGCTTCTGGTTCTGAGAATACCTTAGCTCCTGCCTTGTTTTATTAAGGAAGTTCAAAAGTCTCAGCATATCTCCTTCTGAAAAACTGTCCAGATAGTTAATATACTTCTTCCGGTATACTTCAGCTGTTTCAATAAGTTCAGTTCTCCCTGTAAGGATTACAGTTAGGATATTCCTGAAATGTTCAGTAAGACCATCAATAAAATCTACAAAGTCCCAGCCGTTTTCATAAAGTATCCTGGTAACTTCAAAAACTGTTCTGAAATTTTTCTCAAGCACTGCATCAGATATCATAAAGAACAATTCGTCATCAACAAGGTTCAACATATGAGATACAGTTACGGCATCTATCTTATTCCCGCAGAATGAAACCACCTGGTCGAAATAGCTTTCCGCGTCCCTCAATGCACCGTCAGCTTTACGGGCTATTATGGTAAGAGTTTTATCATCAATCTCTATCTCTTCCTCTTTTGCTATTCTGCCTAGCAGTTCTTTGATGGTGTTCATCTGGATTCTTCTGAAATCAAACCTCTGACACCTTGAAATAATAGTGAGAGGAACCTTATGTACGTCAGTGGTAGCGAAGATGAATATCGTATGTCCCGGGGGCTCTTCCAGCGTCTTAAGAAACGCATTAAAAGATTCGCGGGTAAGCATGTGCACTTCATCTATGATATAGACTTTGTACTTTCCCCTGGTAGGGGCATACTTTACTGATTCTCTTAAAGTTCTGATCTCATCAATCCCCCTGTTGGTAGCACCGTCGATCTCAATAATATCCAGCGATTGTGAATTGAGGATTGATCTGCACATTTCACATTCGTTGCATGGTCCATCTTCCTTCGGGTTCTGGCAGTTGAGGGTTTTTGCAAGTATACGTGCTGTTGTAGTTTTGCCTACGCCGCGGGGACCTGTAAACAGGTAGGCGTGTGCAATACGGTTCATCCTGATTGCATTTTTCAGTGTCGCAGTTATATGTTCCTGTCCTACAACTTCACTGAATTTTTGGGGTCGCCATTTTCTTGCTGTTACTATATAAGCCATCAGGGTGATAAAGTTATTTAATTATGATTCTAAATTATTTCAGAGGAAAGAAAACTGCAATATTCTTCTAAATATTTCTGATCTAATTTGTTAAATGATCCGGTGTTCCTGCTGTCAAGATCAAGAACACCGTACAATTCATTTCCTTTTAAAATCGGAATAACAATCTCTGATCTGGATTCAGGATCGCATGCTATATGTCCCGGAAACAGGTCTACATCTTCAACTATTAAAGTCTCTCTGGTTTCCGCGGCTGTACCGCATACCCCTTTGCCTAACTCAATAACCGTGCATGCAACCTTTCCCTGGAAGGGACCGAGATACAATTTTTTCCCGTCGTAGAGATAAAAACCTACCCAGCTTATTCTATCGAAAGTCTGTTTCAGAGCTGCGGTAAAATTCGAGAGGTTAGATAAAATATTTTCTTCCTTATTCAGCAGTGCTTTCAGCTGTTTACTTAGTAGCCGGTACTTTTCTTCTATAGAGAGTTCATTATTTATAACCAGTGTTTCTGACATTATCTCTTCTTTTTAGCTGATGCACGGGTAGTTTTCTTCTTTTCTGTTTTTTTCGCCGGCTTTTTTATATCCGGGAATACGTAAGGTATAGCATCCTCAATGTGTTCGAGAGTAATTATCTCCAGTCCCTCTTTAACTTCATTGGGGATCTCTTTAAGATCAATTTCATTATCCTTGGGAATTAGAACTCTTTTAATATTATTTCTCTTTGCAGCAAGAAGCTTCTCGTTCAAACCTCCAATTGGCAGTACATTTCCACGAAGAGTAATTTCGCCTGTCATCGCAACTGCGTTAGTTGCTGGTTTACCGCTTACAGCTGATAAAAGAGCCATGGACATTGTAATACCCGCTGAAGGGCCGTCTTTTGGAATTGCTCCTTCAGGCAGATGAATGTGAACTTCTTTACCTTTAAAAAAGTCGGGATTAAGACCAAGCTTCTTTGCATTTGAACGGATATAACTTAAAGCGGCCTGGGCAGATTCTTTCATTACGTTTCCAAGCTGCCCTGTAAGTGTAAGTCGTTCTGCGCCTTTCATTATCGTAACGTCAACGCTCAGAAGTTCGCCGCCTACGCTTGTCCATGCCAGACCGGTTACGCTGCCAATTCTTTTCTCAGAAATATGCTTCTGATGCCTGTAGCGGGGAACTTTCAGGTAATCTTCTACTTTATTCTCATCTACAATGAAGCTTGGCTTCTGGGATTTAGCCTTGCCGTTTGACGATTCGCTCAATACTATATCCCGCGCAAGCTTACGGCATACCGAAGCAATTTCTCTTTCAAGGTTTCTCACTCCCGCTTCGCGTGTATACTCCGTAATAATTTTATGAATAGCTTCATCTTTGAACTCTACATGTTTGTTTACCAGTCCATGCGCTTCAAGTTGTTTAGGGAGAATATGCCTTTTAGCAATTTCAACCTTATCGTGCTCAAGGTAACCCGGGAGTTCTATTATCTCCATTCTGTCCTGCAGGGGCAGGGGAATGTTATACCTGACGTTAGCAGTAGTAATAAACATTACCTGAGAAAGATCATAATCCACTTCAAGATAGTGATCATTAAACGTATGGTTCTGTTCGGGATCGAGAACCTCCAGCATAGCTGAAGAAGGGTCGCCGCGGAAATCCATACTCATCTTATCAATTTCATCCAGAAGCATTACAGGATTTATTGTTCCTGCTTTCTTCATCGACTGAACGATCTTACCGGGCATAGAACCGATATAGGTTCTCCTGTGGCCTCTGATTTCGGCTTCATCCCTGATGCCTCCGAGACTTATCCTTACGAACTTCCTTCCCAACGCTCTTGCAATAGACTTGCCCAGTGAAGTTTTTCCTACTCCCGGAGGTCCTACAAAACAAAGAATCTGACCTCGCATATGCTTAACAAGGTTGAGTACAGCAATATGTTCTATTATTCTTTCCTTGGGTTTTTCAAGAGCAAAATGATCTACATCCAGAATTTTTCTAACGTGCTTGATGTCAAGCTTATCTTTTGTTCTCTTGGTCCATGGAACCTCGGAAAGCCACTCGAGATAATTTCTTATAACTGTGGATTCAGGCGACATCGGGGGAGTTTTCCTAAGTTTAGTTAGTTCCTCAATAGCTTTCGTCTCCGCTTCCTTGGTCATCTTTGCTTTTTTGATCTGTTTCCGCAGCTTCGCAATTTCAGGAGAGGTATCTTCATCTTCGCCTAGCTCATCCTGCAGGATCTTAATCTGTTCCTGGATGATAAACTTTCTCTGGGTCTTGGCTATATTCTCCTGAACCTTGCTGTCGATTTCCTTTTCAATTTTCAGTATATCAATCTCTGAGTTGAGGATTTTTATTACTTCGTAAAACTGTTCTTTAAGCGTAAACTTCTGGATAACTGACTGTTTAACATCCATAGCCTGGTTAATATTGGCTGCTACGTAAAACAGTTTTCTGTCAGGTTCTTCAATATTTTCAAAAGCTGTTACCGTCTCATTCGGAATATTACGACTTATTTTTACATACTCCTTGAACAATTGCGACATCTGCCTTACCAGCGCATTCATTTCATGGTCATTATGCACAATAGGAATAATAACCTCAATCTTCGCTTCAAAAAAGTTCTGATTATTGGTAAATTCTTTGATCTTTCCCTGCAGCAATCCGTCAACAAGTATCTTCATCAGTCCATTGGGAAGCTTCAATATCTGAACAATCTTAGCTATTGTTCCTTCCCTGTAAATATCCTCCTTTTTAGGGTCTTCTATATTTGATTTTTTCTGAGTAGCAAGGAAAATATATTTAGTATTTTCGAGCGCAAAATTGGCAGCACGTATTGATTGTTCCCGTCCCACGAGGACCGGAAATATCATATATGGAAATATTACTATATCTCTCAAAGGTAGAACGGGCAGAATCTCCGGCATACTTTCTACAATCGAATGATCTCCTGATTCAGAAATTTCAATCTGATCCATTTTCTTCAAGGTAAACTCCTTCTTTTCAAATTCAATTCAAGGAGAATAATATACCAAAATGGAGATGGCCTATCAAGGAACTTAAAATGACATTTGTGTGATTACTTCCCGAATTCCCGTTTTCTCTGACGCTAATAAGATTATCCAGCCAAGCTAAGCTAAGCCATAATACAGCAGAATAAGATCTCCTGCAATCAGGTGAATACGCGGAAACGGTTAATTGAGGTAGCAACACAGTAAATACCTGCTCATTTTTATATATTTGCTTAAAAAAAAGGATAAAATGTTAAAGGATATAATACAGATTTCTCATGAAGCCGGGGAAATAGTTAGAGAAGGTTTCGGCAAAAACTTCAACATAGAGTATAAAACCAATGAATCAAACCTTGTTACTGATATCGATAAGGCTTCGGAGAAACACATAAAAGAATTTATTGCGAAAAAATACCCTTCGCATAGTATACTGGCTGAGGAGGGAGGGGAAACCAATAACGATTCCGAATATTTATGGGTTGTTGATCCGATAGATGGTACAACTAATTTTGCACACGGACTACCGATTTTTTCGATTTCGATAGGACTCCAGCGGAACGGCAAAACTATTGCCGGTGTCGTTTATGATGTTATGCAGGATATTACATATTCGGCTGAAAAGGGCGGTGGTGCTTATGCAAACTCTAAGAAAATAAAAGTTAGTGGAAATGATAAGCTGGCCCGCAGTGTACTGGTGACGGGTTTTCCTTATAACATATCCGATAACCCGGAGAATGCACTTGAAAAATTTGCAGCACTTACGAAAGCATCACGTGGTATACGGCGTCTTGGTTCAGCAGCCATCGACTTTTGCTATGTAGCGAATGGAGTATTCGACGGTTTCTGGGAAGTTTATCTTCATCCCTGGGATATTTGTGCCGGTATACTATTAGTTGAAGAGGCAGGCGGAATGGTTACCGGATTTAATGGAGAAGAAATTGATATCTATACAAAAAGGATTCTTGCAACCAACGGTCATATTCACGACAGGATGAAAGAGTTCCTTAGTAAATAACGGGCGCAGCGGAAAAAAGTTATTTGGTTCCTCCCGTTCAGAGTCCTGTATACATCTTTTCGATTTTATCGTTGTAGCGTTCTTCTACTACTTTACGTTTTATCTTCAGGCTGGGAGTAATTTCACCTGTCTCAAGTGAGAATGCCTTCTCAAGGAGGGTGAACTTCCTTACTTTCTCATAGTTCGCAAGGTTTTTCTGAATCTTGCTTAACTCTTTTTCCATAAGCTCTCTTATTTCTTTTCTTTCAGATAACTCTTCTACACTTGAATATTTAATTTTATGTGAGTCGGCATATTCCTGAATTGCTTCAAAGTCGGGTACAATAAGAGCACTAAGGAACATCCGCCTGTCGCCGATAAGCACAAACTGATCTATGTACTTGCTCGAAAGGAAAAGGTTTTCAATCGGCGTAGGTGCTATATATTTCCCAGCAGTAGTTTTAAACAGGTGTTTCTTCCTGTCTGTTATCCTGAGAAATCCTTCGTTATCAAATACCCCTATGTCTCCCGTATGGAGCCAGCCGTTCTTCAGCACCTCCTCGGTTTCTTTTTTATTTTTGTAATAACCCTTCATTATGTTTGGCCCCCGTGCAAGGATCTCACCATCAGGGGCAAGTTTAATTTCTACTCCCGGGAAAACTTTACCTACTGTTCCGAATTTATAATCGTCCACACGGTTGGCTGCGATAACAGGGGAGGATTCTGTTAAACCATACCCTTCAATTATTTTAATCCCGGCTGCTTCAAAAAATTCTCCCAGATCGGGTGAAAGGGCAGCTCCTCCTGAAATAAAGAATCTTAGTTTTCCGCCCATTTTTTCCCTGAGCTTATGGAAGACAAGCTTCTCTGCCATTTTATATTTTGCGGCTAGAACAGGATTAAGCTTGCCTTTCTTTCTGGCTTTAGCGGCTTGTTTGCCAATTTCGATTGCCCAGAAAAATATTTTTTGTTTCGCAGGCGGCTGCGACTCAATATTCTTAATAATCTTCGAATGCATTCTTTCAAAAAGTCTTGGAACACTGGTAAGAATGGTAGGCTTTGTTTCAAGAAAATTCTGCGCAACGGTTTCTATACTTTCGGCATAACAGATCATCCCTCCGGATGAGAATCCTGTGTAGTATCCGCCCATCCTTTCAAAAATATGGCACAAAGGGAGAAATGACAGGAAAATATCATCCTTTGAGATCGGGAAGTTCTCAAGCGCTGAATTTACATTTGACAGTATGTTCTTGTGGCTAAGCATCACCCCTTTAGGTTCGCCTGTTGTTCCGGAAGTATAGATGATTGTACAGAGATCATCTTCGTGCACATTTTTTTTGCATTCTCTCAGGTACCCCGGGTGATTGTTCTTATAAATTTTACCCATATCCTGTACATCTTTGAAAGAGTATAGCGACTGTACGTCGGGCTGCATATCCTTCTCGTTCATCACGATAATAAAATCAAGGTGTCTGAGTGACTCCCTGTATTTCATTATTTTATTAAGCTGGAACTTGTTTGATACTATTACACCCCTTGATTCGGAATTATTAAGAATGAACTCAACAGAAGCGGCAGTTAATGACGGGTACAGAGGAACATCAGCCGCACCTAGCGCAAGTATACCCATATCAGAGTATACCCATTCAGGCCTGTTCTCGGAAATGATGGCGATCTTATCACCCTTTTTTATACCCAGCGCTGTAAGTCCGTAAGCAAAATTATCTGTCTGTTCTTTAAATTCTGAATAGGAAATTCCTTTATACACACCGTCGACCTTCCTCATCATAATGGGTCGAGCCAGATCCTTCCCGTATTCTTCTGTAAGGAAAGTATAAAGTTCAGGGATCGTTTTATTGGGCCTTAACAATGACATCAATACTCCGTCAAATTTGAACATGAAAATATGACCGCCGGCAAAAATTATCAATAGGGGAGAGGAAGAAATTTCAAATAAGTCAATGTCATTCCGGGTAAGGTGTGACTCATATATAGTTAGGTAAGTTCTTAAACTATTAGATTATCTGATTCACTAATTTTATTTGAGGTTATTTATGGCAAATACCGGGAATAGCAGAACTATTGAAGTGGAAAAACCGGACATTAATACCCCGCGGTTTTTACCGGGACAGAAAGCCCTGGTAACTGGAGCAAATTCAGGAATAGGAATGGGGATAGCTAAGGAACTGGCCAAAGCAGGGGCTGATGTCGTTATTAATTATGTTGAGAATTCCGATGGTGCAGAAAAACTTGTGGAAGAACTTAAGGCTGAAGGGGTAAGGTCATTTGCGTATAAAGCTGACGTCAGCAGTGAATCCGAGGTTATAAAAATGTTTGAAGAAACATTTAAAGAATTCGGCACCTTAGATATTCTTGTAAATAATGCCGGACTTCAGAGGGATTCTAAGTTTGAAGAGATGACACTCGACCAGTGGAATAAGGTAATAAGTGTGAATCTTACCGGTCAATTCCTTTGTTCCCGGGAAGCCGTAAAAGAATTCAAAAGGAGGGGAGTGAAAAAAGAGGTTTCTATTGCTGCCGGAAAGATTATTCACATAAGTTCCGTTCACGAAGTAATTCCCTGGGCAGGTCATGCAAACTATGCCGCGTCAAAGGGCGGGATAATGATGCTGATGAAAACCATTGCCCAGGAAACTGCCCCTTTCAGAATCAGGGTGAACAGTATTTGTCCCGGGGCAATCAAAACTCCTATTAACCAGTCGGTCTGGAGCTCAGAAAGCGGCCTGAACAAGCTGATGAATCTTATTCCATACAAAAGAATCGGGGATGTAGATGATATCGGCAGGGTCGCTGCGTGGCTTGCATCAGACCAGGCAGACTATATAAATGGTACCAGTATATTCGTCGACGGCGGAATGACCCTCTACCCGGGTTTCGCTACCGGGGGCTGATACATCCTGTTCTTCTTCAGATACTTTGTTGTAAGCAATTTGAAGGATCAATGGAGATAAATAAATTACCGGATACCGTCGAAGAGTCGACTCATCTTTCGGGAAATTCTTACATAATATTACCCTTTTTCCGGGTTACCATTTTTGTCATACTATGGAAATTTTCAACAACCGAAAATTGCGTTTTTTCACTGTTTTCGCATTGTCTCATTTTGAGTCCACCAGGCATGCAACAGGCGCATAAAAGGCTCCCAAATCCGGCACAACTACCTGGTCTGCCATTTTGTCATACCTGTAGAATTTTCCAACAGTTTTTTTTGGATATAAGTACAGTGCATTATGAATTTTGTTTTACGACTTCTGCTCTTGTAAGGTATAAAAAATACTTTCCTGGTGTTGTTAGTTTTTACGCCCGATCCAGCGCTGCTAAAGGTTTTTAACCCGCATTCCATATCTTCGGCTAAGATGTTCTGCAGCCAGGGAACGATGACAGGCAGCCGGATTTTTTTCAACACAAAAGAGCACAACCCTCCTGGAATTCAATAATTCCAGCCGGCCGATGAGGTCTTCAAAATCAAATTTACTTAGTATTTCCTTTTCATATACAGCTTTAAAACCATCGGATAATGACTCTCTTTTTCGCTGAGAAGTATGCTCCTCTTTATCGTAAGCATTCTGGATATGACGTATTTCATCAGTAGGAGATAAATCCAGGATATGAAGGTAATTGATATTAAGCTCAGATAATTTATCCTGCAGCCTCTTGCTGTTGACGTATGAATACTCAGATCCTCTTACCCCCCGCCTTCTTCTGATATCGCAGAAAGTATCTATATTGTTCTCTCTGAGTTTGCCAAAGAAAGAATCAGCGGTCGATCCGTATACACCGATGGTAAATAACTGAATTTTGCTCATAATATTTTGCAGCTCCTGCTTTATCTAAAATTAATCGAATTGGTAGTAAAGGTAAAGCTCACATTCTACCTGGATCATCGATTTTATCAATGCTAATAATGGAATGGCCTCAGATATTGATGGGCTCTGTATGCCACTACTGACATCTGATATTGTTAACATAGCTGGTATCAGGTTTAATTCCGATCTGAAACGAATAATTAGATTCCGAAATAAATTCGCAATGACTTATGAGAGAGCTATTTTTTTTATTGGCAGGTCATCTTATCTCTGAAGAATTACGAAGGGTCTTTAAATTGATTATCTATCTTAAAAACTGTAATTTTTGTATTCTTCTTTGGAAGTTTTCCTTAAGAAGCTGAATAAATAAGGAAATTTAGAGAGGCTGCCTCTCAAACAAAAACAGGCAGCCTTCGTTTTTCAAAAATTAACTTCAGGGATACAAATGAAAATACACGAATACCAGGCAAAAGAGATACTGCGTAAGTATAATGTTGCCGTTCCCAATGGAAAGGTTGCTTTTAGTGCTGATGAAGCTGTCAGGATTGCACAGGAGGAATTAGGCGGAAATGTTTGGGTGGTAAAGGCCCAGATACATGCCGGAGGCAGAGGGAAAGGCGGCGGTGTGAAGGTAGCTAAGAGTCTTGATGAGGTAAGGGAATTTGCCAACCAGATACTTGGAATGACCCTGGTAACTCACCAGACCGGACCGGAGGGAAGGGTAGTGAAGCGACTTTTAATTGAACAGGGCATAAATATAGCCAGGGAATTATACGTGGGTATAACGCTGGACAGGGCAAGTTCTAAAAATGTAATAATGGTTTCCACCGAAGGCGGTATGGAGATAGAGAAAGTTGCTGCTGAATCTCCTGAAAAGATCATCAAAGAAACTGTTGATCCTTCTGTTGGTCTGCAGGGATACCAGGCAAGAAAACTCGCATATGCACTTGGACTGGAAGGCGCTCAGAATAAGAATGCTGTTAAATTTCTTTCGGGTTTATATAAAGCTTACGTTGAAACTGATGCATCACTTGCGGAAATCAACCCTCTTGTTGTTACCGGAGACGGTGATGTTATTGCCCTCGATGCCAAAATGAATTTCGACGATAACGCCCTCGAAAGACATAAAGATATCCTTGAATACCGCGATCTCGACGAGGAGGATCCGCTTGAGATTGAAGCCTCTAAATTCAGTCTGAATTATATCAAACTGGATGGAAACGTCGGCTGTATGGTTAATGGTGCCGGATTGGCAATGGCCACAATGGACATTATTAAACTGGCTGGCGGAGAACCTGCCAATTTCCTGGATGTTGGCGGCGGAGCCAACAAAACCACCGTTGCTAACGGATTTAAGATAATATTATCGGATCCCAACGTTAAAGCCATACTTATTAACATTTTCGGCGGAATTGTAAGGTGCGATAGAGTTGCACAGGGTGTAATTGATGCCGCTAAAGAGATGGATATTAACGTGCCGATAGTTGTTCGCCTTGAAGGAACAAACGCCGGTGAAGCCGGTACATTACTGAGTGAATCAGGATTGAATTTTGAGGTGGCCGGCAGTCTAAAAGATGCCGCTGAGAAGGTAACTTCTGTCCTTTCCAGGTAATCCTTTCTTAAAAAAAGCTGAAAATCAATCGATTTTCAGCTTTTCTCTTTGGCCTGAAATTTTATAAACAGGGTTTATATTATACACATAAGGTTGATTAAAATCATCTTGATTTTAGGTTTTATTAGTAATACATTTTTTCCGAATTTTTAATTATTTGGAGAATGCTGAATGTCATTTTTCGAACGCGACTATAACTATGATGACAATGCCAATATGAATAGCGAACTATCCAAAGAAATAGAAAGATGCAGGCAGCTGGTAGATGAATACGGAATTTACAGCTGTTTGGAAACTGTTGAAGATATTATCCAGACATGTATTGATCACTCCTTATATGAAGATGGTATTTACCTTGTTGAAAAACTCCTTGAAGTCTCTCCCTACAATTCAGAATACTGGGTTAAAAAAGGTGCTCTGCTCAACGGACTGTACAGGTTCGGTGAAGCTATTATCTGCTATAATAAAGCCCTTTCTTTGAATCCCGGTGATCCCGATGCGCTTATCGACAGGGCGGCGGCTGAGGAGAATCTTGGTTTAATGGAAGACGCAAAAGAATCGCTTGAAACTGCACTGAGACAGGAACCTAATAACGAGGAATCGCTTTACAACCTGGGACTTCTATACCAGAAAGGCGGTAACTTTGAGGTGGCCTCCGAATTTTTCACCCGAGCCATACAAAATGATCCTGGCTTCTCAGATGCCTATTTTGAGCTTGGCTTCTGTTTTGAAAATTTAGACTATAATGAGCGGGCGCTTGACGCCTACGATAAATTTATAGATGCTGAACCTTATAGTTCCAATGGATGGTATAACCGCGGTGTGGTACTGACAAAACTGGGCAGACTTGAACAGGCAATTAACAGCTATGAGCTGGCAATCGCAATTAAAGATGACTTTGCCGGTGCATGGTTCAACAAAGGCAACCTGCTCGCTGATCTTGAACGTTATCAGCAGGCTATTGACTGTTTCCGTGAGGCTTTTAAGATCGATAAGTTTGATGAAGCATCCTGCTACAACATCGCTAATATATATGAGGAACTTGGTGAGACTAACAAGGCGATCGATTATTACTCCAGGGCTATAAATATTAATGAGAAATATTATGAAGCCTACCTTGCCCGGGGATTTTGCTACGATACCGCAGGAAAATTCCAGCTGGCGTTAAAGGATTTTAATAAGGCTATATCGTTATACCAGGACAGAGCAGATGCATGGTATGCTAAAGCAGATCTTGAATATTCCCTTGGTAAAATGCAGGAGGCTATAAGGAGCTACAGGAAAGCAGCTAAAATTGAACCCGGAAGCTTTGAGATCTGGTTTAATCTTGCTGAAACTCTCTTTGAAATGGGAGACTGGCTCGAGGCGCAGAAGGCTTTTGATGAATGCATTAAGATTACTCCAAATGATGCTTCATCCTATTACGGGAAGGCAAAAATTAACTTTATTCTCAGCAGAACCCAGGAAGCAGTTGAATGTCTGAAGAAAGCTTTTGTTATCGATCCTGAGATTAAATCAGAGTTTGCAAAGGAATACCCTGAGATTAAATCCTCCAAGCTTTTTAAGAAATTGTTAGGGGAACTCTGATCCGTCGACCCCGGTTTGTCATTTCCGGGCTGACAGTACTTTAACATTTTATCCTGACAAAGATTTATGAAAAATACTCTCCACATGGATACTATGCTTGTGGGATTGATCGGTCACCCGATCAAGCATACTTATTCTCCTTTCATTCATAACGTTGCTTTCGAAATTAAGAAACTTGATTTTCTATATCTTCCGTTTGATGTGCCTGCAGCTAATCTGGGCAACGCTTTGAAAGGTATGGTTGCATTGGGTATTAAAGGTTTCAATGTCACTATTCCCCACAAAGTAAATATAATGCAGCTATCTGAATAATGTGTCCGACGAAGCAGCCGGAGTCGGAGCTGTAAATACAGTAGTAAACGATCTCGGAACTCTTACAGGCTATAACACTGACGTCTTCGGCGTACTGAAGTCGCTCGATAAGTATAAAGCCAGCCTTGCCGGAAAAGAGGTAACAATTATCGGGGCAGGCGGGAGTGCGCGGGCCGTAGTTTATACTATCATTAAATATTTCAAACCTTCACACATAAACATTGTGAACAGGACTGAACAAAAAGCTGAAGCTCTTAAAAAATATTTTTCTGAGAAAATGAAGTTTGATGCGATCAAATGCTTTGAGATTTTTCCCGATAACCTTGGTGAAGTTTTCAGGAATTCAAAGTTAATCGTGAATGCAACGCCTGTTGGTATGTATCCTGAAACCGATGAATCAGCCGTATCACAGCCGGATTATTTCACCCGGGATCAGGTGGTCTTCGACCTGGTTTATAATCCTGCAAAGACAAAACTTCTGGATATAGCCTCAAAGCAGGGAGCCCACGTCATAAATGGAATTGAAATGCTAGTGAACCAGGCATCAAAAGCTTTCCAGCTCTGGACCGGGGAAACAATGCCTGTACCCTGAACTTACCAGATCAGTTGAAATGATGATAGAGGGGTGATCAGCTCAGCTTACCGAGTGCCTTATTTAATCTTTCCGATACACTTGCCAGATTTTCCATAGAAGTAGCGTAAGAAAATCTCATAAACCCTTCCGCTCCGAAGGCGCTTCCAGGAACCAGCGCAATCCTTGCCTCATTAAGGAGATACATTGCAAGATCCAGGCTGTTGTTAATGGCAGTTCCATTGAAAGATTTATTCATATAAGCTGAAAAATTCGGGAAAAGATAAAAAGCTCCTTCCGGTTTATAGCAGGAAATACCTGCCACCGACATGAGCCGTTCGTACAGAAAATCCCTTCTTTTGTGAAACTCAATCTGCATCTGTTTAAGATATTCATGCGGTCCGTTAAGGGATTCGATCGTAGCCTGCTGGGATATAGACGACGCGTGAGACGTACTGTGGCTTTGGATCTTGTCCATTGCTTTTATAACTTCTTCGGGACCTGCGGTATAACCTATTCTCCAGCCCGTCATTGAATATGTTTTACTTACTCCGTTAACTAGTATCGTACGTTTTTTCATCTCTTCGCTCAACGAAGCAAAACTGATAAACTGAAAGTTATCATAAAGAAGTTTCTCATAAATCTCATCTGAGATTACAAGGAAATTATGCCTGCTTACTACCTCAGCAATTTCTTCAAGCTGTTTCCTGTTGTAAGCTGAACCCGTAGGATTGGATGGATTGCAGAGAATAAATAATTTGGTATTAGGAGT
This sequence comes from uncultured Ignavibacteria bacterium, assembly GCA_963800255.1. Taxonomy (GTDB): domain Bacteria; phylum Bacteroidota; class Ignavibacteria; order Ignavibacteriales; family Ignavibacteriaceae; genus DATFVA01. The sequence continues at coordinate 116,540 of CAWDAK010000022.1, forward strand.
GATTGCTTCTTCAAGCTGTTCCGGAGTAATCCTAAAGCCGTTTTCCTCCTTTGTTTCAATAACAACTGTTTTACCTTCGGCAAGGGAAATCATTTCAGGATAAGATACCCAGTAGGGAGCCGGTACTATTACCTCATCGCCTCTGGACACAGTTGAGAGGATTGCATTAAAAATACTCTGCTTGGCACCGCTTGACACAATTATTTCACTAAGTTTATAATCGAGGTTGTTATCCTTTTTAAATTTATCCGCTATGGCTTTACGGAGTTCAACAGTACCAGCATTTATTGTATACTTAGTATGATTCTCATCTATAGCTCTTTTGGCAGCCTCTTTGATATTTGACGGGGTGGGGAAGTCAGGCTCGCCTACGCTTAAGTCAATTACATTTATCCCCTCTGCCTTTAATCTCTTTGCCTCAGCCGCAACTTTCATAGTAGGGGACGCAATTATCCTGTTGACTCTCTCCGATAACAATGTTACGCTCCTTTCTCAAAGAAATAATTGTTAATTGAGCCGGAATAAAATTATAGTGTGTGTTTCCTAAACCGGGTGAAATATACGATAAGAAATTCAGAATGCAAAGATTAAGAATTGTGCATTATCAACTAAGCACTTTTTTGTTTTTTTGAGTAAGTCTCTGATTCAATAAAGATTCTTTTTATATCACTGTTCTTCCCTTTTAATTTTTTATCCATTTCCTCAATCTTGCTCTCGACTTCTCCCGCAGAAACAGAATCTTTAAAATCAATACTGAGGTTCACGAGTATGTAATGAGGGCCCATATGCATTGTAAGTACCTCATTTATATGTTCAATGCCATCGAAGCCGTTCAAAACTGATTTAATTTCTTTAATTATTTCACTGGATGCGCTTTCACCAATAAGCAAGCCTTTAGTTTCATAGGCGAGCCAGGCTGCCGTAACTGCAAGTACTAATCCTATAACAATTGAAGCAAGCGAATCATACAGAGTATTACCTGTAATTTGTTCAAGGAAAATACCCAATCCCGCAGCAAATAAGCCTATTAAAGCTGCGCTGTCTTCAAACAAGACTATGAAGATTGTTGGATCTTTAGCTGTATGGGCCGCTTGAAAAAATCCCTGTTTGCCGCGGTTCTTATTATAATTTATTAACGCATAAGCCCACGATGTGCCTTCAAAAAGAAATGCGATTCCTATAACTATATAATTAACAAGAGGATTTTTAATTTCCGCGGGATGAAGAAAGTTGTGGATGCCTTCGTATACTGATACACCGCTACCCACCGCGAATATCATGATAGCAACAACAAAGCTCCAGAAGTACACTTCTTTACCGTGGCCGAAAGGGTGGAGTTCATCTGCAGGCTTCCGTGCCATGTGCAGTCCCAAAAGCATTAATCCTTCATTCCCCGTATCAATAACAGAGTGAATTCCTTCAGACAGGATTGCCGAACTTCCTGTTATTGTCGCGGCCACGAACTTGCTTACTGCTATAGCGAAGTTACCCAGGAGGGCTATGATTATAACCTTTTTCGATTTTTCTTCCACCTCTGTAAGATTTAAAAAATCAGGCTATAATGACGTGACCGGTATAAAAGAATGATTAACAGCACTTAAAAAAATTCATTCCCCCTGTCCGGTTTGTATAACTAATTTCATTAAACTATTTTATATTTAATATCATGATTTGCAAACCGGTTTATAGCTTATATGTGATGAGATGTGAATCACAACTAATGATAAGATTTTACCGAAATTTTACATTTCATTTCTCTCTTTATATAACTAATTCATATACCTATTAAAATTCTACTCACCCATATCAATGAATAAAATTGAACACTGTGAAGTCCTACTTACGAACGGCTGGGACAGAATATCCTATAACATTCTGAGAAGCCTGGTTCATAAGGATATTAGTGTAGGTTTCGGGGTCGACAGAAATTCAGGAATAGGAAGATTTTCCAGGCTGGAGCATTGTAACTTTGTACATCCCTCATACATCGATGAAGAAGAAAAGTTCATTGATTATATGGTTCAACTTACGGCCAAATGTGATATTTATATGCCTACTGGAGAAGAAATATTCTCAATAGCAAAAAACATTGACAGGTTCGACACTAAACGATTAAAGATACCGGTTTCATCTTATAAAACACTTATGAACCTGCACAGCAAAAAAGAATCACACTTACTGGCTAAATCATTAAACATACCCGTTCCTGAAACAATACTTCCCGCTAATGAGGATGACATTAGAAAATTTGCACTGCAGTTCGGAGCACCCGTCGTTATTAAAAAAATATTTTCATCCTCTTCTAAGGGAACAATGTATTTATCACGCGATGAATTAGGGAATCACCTTGGTGAATTTCTTTATAAGAATAATTTTCTATACGGGGAATTCATTCTTCAGCAGTATGTTAAAGGAGAAGGCTATGGAGTTTCTATGCTGATGAAGGAGGGTGAACTAAGAGCCAGGTTCACGCATAAAAGGCTTAGGGAATTGCAGTTGGGAGGAGGTCCCAGCACCATAAGGGTAAGTACCAAAAATGAATTACTCGAAACTTATGCTGAAAATCTTCTTCGGTCAGTCGGGTTTACAGGGGTTGCTATGATTGAGTTTAAATATGATGCGGGTACGGGTTCCGGCTATTTTCTGGAAGTAAATCCAAGGTTCTGGGGTTCACTGGGACTGGCAATAAATTCAGGAGTCGATTTTCCCTACCTGCTTTACAGAATGGCGAAAGGTGAAGACTTTACTCCGGTTCTTGATTACAAAATGGATTTCAAATATAAATGGCTGTTAGGAGATAGTATAGCTCTCTTCAAACAGGTTATAACCACAGGTAATATATCATTATTTAAATCCTGTCTGGAAAAGGTTGACGGTTTTGATGATTATTACAAAGATGATGTAGTTCCCTTTCTTGTAAGCATCCCGCTTTATGTTAAAAGAAACCTGAGAAATTATATTGCCAGGTAAAGTTATTTTTTTTGATTTTGACAAAACCCTAACCTATGAAGATACGATTCTTTCAGCGGCCTTCTATTTTCTTAAATGGAGGAAGAGAAGATTCCGCATTCCCTTTGCTGCTGCATCATTCATCTCTTTCAGATTAAAAATAATTTCAGAGCATAAGTTCAAAGAGAAACTCTGTAACTATATGGTAAATGGGCTCAAGGATGAGGAAGTTTATAAAATCTCATCAGGCTTTTTTGCTTTAAATTCATCCCGACAATTTTTTTAATCACGAATTAATAGAAATACTGAAAGACCATAGCACACAGGGGGATAAAGTATATATAGTTTCTTCCAATTTCAGATTTCTGCTTGAACCTTTAAAAGGGATTATACCTATTGATGGAATGTATGCTACGGAAGCAGAAAGAAAAGAAAATGTATATACGGGAAAAATATCAGGTCAAATATGCACCGGCGAGAATAAGCTTAAGGATGTCACTCATTTAATGAGGGAAGAACAGAGCATATGTTACGGCGACAGCGAAGGCGACTATGCATTGATGAATGCCTGCAGTAATAGCTTCCTTGTTAAACATAAAAAGAAATCATTTACGGAAAAGGTTATTTACTTATTACGGACAATTTCGGGAATACCCGTGAATGAATCGGAAAACTCAGTTAGAATAATACCATTTAAGAATGGAGATTAATTTTTTCATAAGGTTTTTTCCCCTTCGATTTAAGTAGAACCTTCTGGTATACCGCAGCAGCTATCATCAGGAATGATTTGAAGAGCAGAGGGGATATGCTTTCGTAAGATTTATTCTTAATGGATTTTTTTATCCAGAATAATGCGGTACTGCCTATTATGAGATACCTTCCTGACTTCAACCCCTTGTAACTTTTAAACGATCCCTTCTTTTCATGTTCTGCAAGGTAAAGAATACTTTTCAGAACCCTCTGGATATTTCTTACGCTATTAGTTGAGTGCACACGGTATCCAAAAAGTTCGGGAGTAAAGACAACTACAGAAGGAGAGTAGGCACCTATTTTCAGCAGGAAGGCAAAATCATCATGAAAATGCGTGACTCCCTTTTCATGCAGATCGAAGAAGCCACCGATCTCGTTAAAAATATCTTTCCGTACAACTATCATACTGCAGGAAGTAAAAGTGGCTCTGTCTTTCGAATAAAAGTCCCTGTATGAAGTAAAAGTTATTTCTTCAGGCTGTTTTTTATATTCACACTGAGCGGGAGGAGTAAAGAAAACCGGCTGTCCCATCAGGAAAGGAGGGGAATCATTCCTCATTATAACCTGATTGTAAACCTTAAGCGTGTAAGGAAAGAAGAGGTCATCGTCATCCAGGAAGAGAAGATATTTACCTGAGGCATTCTGGGCTCCGAGATTTCTGGCTGTTGGTCCGCCTGAGTTCTTCTGGGTGAGAAGCTTAATTCTACTGCCGTAAGAACGCAGAACCTCAAGTGTATTGTCAGTAGATCCGTCATCTACAACAATAAGTTCAAAATCTTTGAATTCCTGGTTAAGAACAGAATCTACTGATTCTTTTATAAGCCAGCCTCTGTTATATGTCGGTATTATTACTGAAAATTGCAAAATGAAATAAACTCTTATTTTACTTTTTCTTTAAATTTTGCTGCAACCACAGGAGGTACAAACTCACTTATGTCGCTATGCAGTGCGGCAAGATCACGTACAATAGATGAATTAAGGTAGGTATACTTTTCACCGGGCATAAGGAAAATAGTTGCGATGTCCTTTGCCAGTTTCCTGTTCATCAGGGCCATCTGGAATTCATATTCAAAGTCGCTTACAGCGCGCAATCCCCTGATAATCCCTATCGCGCCAACCTGGTGGGCATGATCAACCACCAGTCCGTCGAACGAATCGACTATTATATTATCGTATTCCTTTAAACTTTCTTTCAGCATAAACACCCTTTCATCGAGTGAGAATAGGGGGGTCTTGCCGGTATTAACAGCAACCGTAACCACTACTGCATCGAATAGTTCTCTTGCTCTCTTAATTATATCAATATGCCCATAGGTAACAGGATCAAAGGTACCGGGATAGATTACTTTCTTCATTAAGCTCCCTCAGAAGTAAACATTTGAAATTAGTAAGTGTAAAATATGGTTTTTTACAATTATTCGAAAAATATAATCTGTCTCTGACCTGAACCTGGAATTCGAGATCACCTTATCAGGGCAACCTCTAATCCGCCAGCCTCTACCTGGCCGCAATACCTGTTGCATAACTGCCAATATCCATAACCTTTACAAGTTCATGGGTCTGTACGTCGTACACACACATAATAGAAGGCCGGTCTTTTCCGGGAATCTGAAAATACGGTTTGAAATCATTCTCATCATTAGAACAGCCGATGTAGAGATACCTGCCGTCGGGAGTTAAGTCGGCGCCGTAAGCATGCTGAAACGCATCAACCTGATACTCCTGTATCGTCCAATCGCTGCCGGTTTTCGTAATTTCAGAAAGAAATGGTTCATGGTGCGAAACAGCATAATATTTACTTCCATCGGCTGAAACAACTCCCTGCATCGGATGATCAGGCACAGAGAATTCCTTCACTATCATTTTTGTCTGCAGATCCACAATAACTATAGAACTGGACGTCCTGCAATTCACATATAAATATTTATCATCGGGCGAGATATACATATGCATCGGTTCATAATATGGAGTGGGGAAAGTATGCTGGAGTACTATGTCTTCAACAAATTCGTCATTTTGGGCATCAACAATAGAAATCCTGTCCTTACTCATATTGGCAACATAAAGAAACCTTCCATCGTGACTTAAAGCCAGGGCATGAGGAACACCTGTAACCGGAAGGTTTATCTCATTCTCAACCTGCATATTTGAAGTGTTAACTGAATAAATAATATTATAAATGGGAGCACTTGTCGAAGAACGTGAGACGAAAGCCTTGCTGCCATCGGCAGTAATCTGGATCATACCTGCTTTCTCAATCCCTTCAACCGTCCCCATAATTGTATTCGTTCCTGCATCCACCTTAATAAATTTCTGGCCCGCTACTTCTGTAAAATAATAATACCCGTTTGAAATCTGGACATTATGCGGAGCATCGATGATGGTAGAATTAAAATCTGCGTCAAGGATTCCTGATACAAGTTTTGCATCTGTATCTATAATATAAACCTGGTCGCTTCCCTGGTTGCACGAATAAACTTTATTGCTGCTGCCGGAGAAAGGAACATTACCGTTAACATCCTTTGCCCCGTTCTGGATCCATTCTTTGATTGTCTGTATATCCTCCTGGCTCAACGGCGGTTTCTGATACGGCATCCTGAGAGATGAATCAACCACATTGCCGGTTATAAGGTTGTAGAGCAGACTCTGCTCAGGGTGATATGGTATAACAGCCTCTCCACCGTAAACATTAACCTCTTCGGCAAATCCGGCTTTATGAGTGTGAGTATGTGTTGAGTCGTTAAAAGGTCTTCCGATAGAGCCCTTCATCATGTCCGAATAAGATTGAAGTGAAAGATTATGTTGAGCATTCACGGTTTTATGGCAGCCGTCCACTGCGCAGTTATCAGCAAAAATAGACGCAACCTTATAAGTTTCAAATCCGTTATTGTTTTCATCAACCGCCGGGGGCTGTTCTGTTACTTTATCTTTGCATCCTGCTGCGAATAAAAACACAATGAGCAGCCCGGAGAGAAGAGTATATAGATATCGCATAGTTCTCCTGTGAATCAGAATTATATATTTAATTAGTACTCGATTAGTATAAATTAAGTTAAGGATATTCTTAATAAAAAAGGAAGTCATTTTTCAAGAAAATTTCTCGCATACAAAAACACTTCTGTAAAACTTTCCGCTCCAGCAGATCTTTTACCGAATCAATGTATACATTTTGAGAAAGGGGGACATTGAAAGGTATCATTACGAGACGAATTATTTTAGGTAATCGTTTTCATTTACCTGAATACTTGTTTTATGACTTATAAGGCCTGATATTTTTAGGGTAAAAAAAATTAACCTTATGGCACGGGTTTTTATAGAATTAATGAACAGAAATGATTATGTTCACATTCAATTACAGTGAGAGCTTTTTATTAAAACACTGGATAAGGGCATAGTGGGTATTCTAAAATTTCTAAAATATAGCTAAAGGGGTAACCTGATGAACGGAAAAGTCAGCGGTACAGGCAGCTCATTTGAGTACGTGAACACATACAAAGATAATCTCTACTCTATAAATACTTCATCTGCATTTCCTTTTGAATACGAAGAAAAATTTAAACTTGTTTTCGAACATGCTCCGTTAGGCATTGCTGTTATCGATCCCTTTTGGAAGATAATCGACGCAAATCAGAAACTGTGTGAAATTTTAGAATATTCAATTCTTGATATTACCGGGAAGGATATAAGGCAGATAACCTGCTCCAGGGACCTCGGCTCCACTTTTCAAATGATGAATAAGGTGCAGAACGGGGAAATGGATACTTATGAGATTAAAAAAAGTTATATGAAATCCACCGGGGAACTCGTCCCTGTTCACATTCATTCTACGGCTGTTAGAAACGAGGAAGGCAAACTTATTTACTCTATTCTGATGGTTCAGGATCTATCAGTTGAGGAAGAACAGAATGAAAGATTAAGACTGCTTGGACATTCGATTGACAGTATCTCTGAAATGGTCAGCATTACAGATAAAGAAGACAGGTTTATCTTTGTGAACCAGGCTTTTCTTGATAAATACGGTTATACCGAAAGAGAGATCCTGGGAAAAACTCCCGCTGTTTTAAGCCCCACTCCGGATAATCCCTGTCCCTATATCAAGGGAGGTTCAAGGTGGAAAGGCCAACTGGTTAATGTCACAAAGGCAGGAGAAAAGCTTCATATTAAACTTGAGACCTCCGTTGTTAGAGACATCCGCGGAGAAGCTATAGGCAATATCGGAGTAGCGAGGGATATTACTGAAAAACTGAAGGCAGAAGAAAATCTAAGGAAGCTTTCTAAAGCTGTAGAACAAAACCCTGCCGCAATAATTATAACAGATAAACATGGATATACAGAATATGTAAATCCGAGGTTCATTGAAGTTACCGGATACACATCCGAAGAAATGATAGGCAATACTCCGGCTATACTTAAATCCGGCAGTAAATCTCCTGAGGAGTACGCTGAACTTTGGTCAACTATATTAGCCGGTAATGAATGGAAAGGTGAATTTACAAATAAAAAGAAGGATGGTACATTTTTCCAGGAGTACGCTATTATTTCGCCGATCAAAAATTCAGAAGGGGAAATAACTCATTTCGTTGGTGTAAAAGAAGATATAACTGCCAAAAAAGAAGCCGAAGAAAAGTTAAGACGCTCTGAAACCCTCGCCTCACTAGGGAGAATGACGAGTTATTTATCTCATGAGATCAAATCTCCTCTGACCGCAATAAAACTGAATATTGAAGTCTTAATGGAGCGGATGAAAAGTGAACATGAAACCTCAAGGTCTTTCGAAATTATTAACAAGGAGATAAAGCGCCTTGAAAGTCTTCTAAAAGACGTTCTTCAGTTTTCTAAACAGCGTGAAACAATTTTTCAAAAAGTATCTCCTGATGAAATACTCAGGCAGGTAGTTTCTCTTCTTAATCCTGTTCTCGAATCAAAGAATATTAAAATTATCAACCAGTTAAGTCCGGATCCGGTTAAAGGAGATCCCGGAGAACTTAAAACGCTGTTTCATCAGCTAATTGAAAACAGTATTGATGCAATTGGTTCAGAAGGTGAAATTGAATTCCTTTCAGTACTTGATGTTAACCGAAAGATGCACAGGATATTTATGCGTGATACCGGCTGTGGTATAACTTCCTCAAAAAGAATATTCGAACCATTTTACACTTCAAAACAAACAGGTACCGGGTTGGGACTATCTATAGTGCAGCAGATAATTGAAAAGCATAATGGTACCATTTCGTTAATTTATTCCGAACCTGGGAATACTATTTTTCAGGTTTCTATACCACTGGCCTGACTTATGGAAAAAATACTCTTAATTGATGATGAATCATCTATCCTTGAGTCATTGAAGATTTTCTTATCGACAATGAACTATAAAGTTGCCACAGCTTCAAACGGTATGGAAGGGCTTCAATACGTTCATAATGAGCATCCTGATCTTGTAATTACGGATCTGAAGATGCCTGAGCTGGACGGACTTGAAGTTCTTGAAAAAATTAAGGCGATAGATGAAAATATCCCCTGCATCATAATGACAGCCTATGAAGATATAGATTCAACCATTAAGGCTATGCAGCTTGGCGCCTATGATTATATTGAAAAACCCATAGATACCCCAAGATTTAAAGCGCTGATTAAGCGTTCACTTGAAAGTAAGAGTCTTAGCGAAAGACTCGCTGTAGCCATCGAAGAAGACTTTGAAAAATATGATATTAAAAATAAGTCCATCGGCAAATCACGCCAGATGAGGGAGATATTTAAGCTGGTGGGACAGGTTTCAATGAATAGGGTAATAGTGCTCGTACAGGGAGAAAGCGGAACTGGTAAAGAACTGATCTCAAGGGTAATACATTATTCAGGCATTACCAAAGACTTGCCGTTCATTCCTGTAAACTGTACGGCTTTATCCGAATCGCTTCTTGAAAGCGAGCTGTTCGGTCATGTAAGGGGATCATTCACAGGAGCCATTAAAGACAAAAAAGGGAAATTCGAACTTGCCGGAGAAGGAACTATATTTCTTGATGAAATATCCGAAATATCGGCTGATCTGCAGGTAAAGCTCCTCAGGGTAATCCAGGAAAGAGAGTTTGAAAAAGTCGGCGGTGAAGTAAGCCTTCCCATGAGAGCAAGGATAATAACTGCAACCAACAGGAACCTTGAAGAATTAGTGAGTCAGGGGAAGTTCCGGGAAGATCTTTATTACCGGCTGAAAGTCCTATCCATAAATGTCCCGCCGCTGCGTGAGCGCAGGGAAGACATTCCTGAGCTTGTGGTACATTTTCTGAAAAAAATAAATAATGAACTTCATAAAAAAGTCCGGAAGATACCCTTCGAGGTTATGGAGATGCTCCAGAATTATCCCTGGATCGGAAATGTAAGGGAACTGGAAAACATTCTACTGCAGGCTGTAGTGCTTTCCAAAGGAGACGTGCTTGAAAAAGAAAATATTCTGCTGCAGGATAATCCCGGTAAAAACCTGGTATGTGAAAGACGCAATCTTTCGCTGGCAGAAGTGGAAAAAGAGCATATAATTGAAGTCCTTAGTTCCGTCAACTGGAATAAAAAGAAAGCTTATACTATCCTGGGAATCTCAAAGCCCACCTTGAACCATAAGATAAGGGAATATAACATTATAAGAAATTAATCATCCCCTCATCCTAATGAGTAAATTCCTTTTACCCGTGGTAATATAACTTAACCTCTGTGCTTTCCATTTCCCTTATTTTGCCCCTAAAATCAATTTATTTCTTATGGTATATAAATTGTTAAAAAGATTGTGAGGGAATATCACAATTAATTATACCAGGATTTAATTCCTCTAAATATGCCTTCTTCTGCCTCTATAGAAAATATCTCCGGCCTGCTGATCTTTCAGCTGGGCGATATGGAATTCTGTACAGATCTTAAGCTAATCTCAGCCATAATGAAACAAGGTGAAGTAAAAACAGACCGACTGGGGAACAGGCTTACGCATGAATTTTCCGAACGGAGATATATGACAGTAGACTTTGCAGGATACTATTCATTAAAACCGGATAAGAAACTGGATTCGTGCCGTGTACTTTTCCTTGAGGTCTTCGGGCAGAAGTTTTCATTCTTTGTTGATAAGGTCCTGGAAATAATTTCACTTGATAAAATATTTATAGAAGAATCTGTCGAGATGGAATTCTCAACTGATGGTGAGTATATCTCATATATAATGAGCATACAGGGAAAAAGATTTTATTTCCCTGATTACGGCAGGATAGCAAAGGATGTTGGCAGCATTGCTGTTTATTAAGTCAAATTACTTTACCTCAGGGTAAAATTATTTTACGAAATTTGTCTCACATATGTGATAAATAGTGCAAAAAAAGAAGAATTCAAACTGGCATATACTTTGAGACAATAGATACAGGCTTTGGAATTGAGGGATTTCAATTCCTTTCTAATACGAGGGTTCTTCTAATAATAGAAGATTGATGATCAGCCAATGAGGAAAATTATATTGGCAGGAATTTTAATCCTGCTATGCAGCTCTTTCATAAAATCTCAGAATATATCTGACTCAAGCTATATGGCTTACCAGTTATATTTAAAGAAACTGGTTGAGAAGATAGACACAAGGGACAGCACTTATAAATATTATTCAGGGATAGTCGATTCACTACAGTTATTAAAAATGAGTTCATTACCAGCATTTCAAAAATTAGTATACGATATTCTTCCCGGAAAATTAAGAAAATGGGAGATGGAAAACCCTGCTATTGATTACATCGTGAAGCCGGGAGATAATCTCTGGGACATAGCAAAGAAGAAAAGCGTTTACAACGATCCGAATGAATGGAGAAGGATTTTTTATGACAATAAGGGAGAGATCGTTAATCCTGATATCATTGTGCCATTTCAAAGACTCCAGATTCGTAACCCCAATTTTGTACAGGAGATCCTGAAAGACAGTACCCTGTTTAGTGAGGACACCCTTCAGGTTTTTACCGAAAACATTAGCAAGAAAACTTTCAAGGATATAGAGGTTGAAGGTTTGATAGTAGATCAGACACAGACAAAAATCGGTCACGATTTTTACGACCTCTTTTACTCCAACTGGCAGCCCCCGGAAAATTTCGGAGATTATACAATAATAATAGAAGAAAAACCTCTGCCGCAGCTCGGCACACAGGTAACCATCAAGATAAACGATAATGAAATTTTCCAGCAGATACTGCAGCCGCGCTACGATGTTATTGAGGCTACGGCGCAGTATGGTGTGGAACTATCCTTTAATTACATCCAGAACTATGAAGCAATCCAAAAGCAGCTCGCAGGAGATGACCTGAAGGGCTCTGGAATATTTTTAAGAGTGAGGAAAGAATGAAAAAAATATTAGTAACAGGATTCATAATGATTTTATTTGCAGCCGCAGATGTTTCTGCACAGCAGCTTATCTATACTCCTGTTAACCCGTCATTCGGAGGATATTATTTTAACGGACAGACATTATTAAGTGAAGCCCAGGCACAGAACGGCTTTACAGGAGGTTCCAGCTCTTCGTATAACCCTTATTCACAGAATCCGCTTGATGATTTTAAGAATAGCCTTAACCGCCAGGTACTGAGTCAGCTCTCACGACAGCTCCTCACAAATACCTTTGGCGAGGCTGGACTGACAGAGGGACATTATGATCTGGGAGATTATTCAATAGATATTACTCCTGGCAGCGATGGCGTGCACATTGACATATTTGATACCGGCACAGGTGACCAGACTACAGTAGTTCTTCCATATTTCTAAGCCTGAAAGTATAGTAATGAATAAAGTGAAATATTTAAGTTATATCCTGATTTTGATATCGATGGTATCCATCTTCGGCTGTTCAACCTTTATGCAGCCTCTCAAGACAAAAGATGCTACCCTTGGAACACCTTCAGCTGTAAACAAGGATTTGCGCTCGCTCCCATTACCCAAAGATAAAATTGTGGCCGCTGTATACAAATTCAGGGATCAGACCGGTCAATATAAAAGTTCATCAACAAGTTCCACTTTTTCAACAGCTGTTACACAGGGCGCTACATCCATCCTGCTGCGTGCCCTCGAAGAATCCGGCTGGTTCGTTGTTATTGAAAGGGAAGGATTGTCAGATCTGCTTAATGAAAGAAAGATAATAAGATCGAGCCGGGCGAATTACCAGGGAGATACCGGCGAAGATTCCCAGCTTCTGCCTCCGCTCCTATTCGCGGGAGTGATCCTTGAAGGCGGGATCATTTCGTACGACACTAATATTCTAACCGGCGGAACGGGTATTAAATATTTTGGTGTAGGCGCATCGGGACAGTACAGGCAGGACAGGGTAACTATCTACCTTCGCGCAATTTCAACCCAAAGCGGCAGAATATTAAAGACAGTCTATACAACAAAAACCATTCTTTCGCAGATGGTTGATGTGGGATTGTATCGGTTCGTTAACTTCCAGAGACTCCTGGAAGTTGAAACAGGCTACAGCTATAATGAACCTCCTGAAATGTGTGTAACTGAGGCAATAGAAAAAGCCGTTCAGAGTCTTGTTATAGAAGGAGTGAAAGAGAATCTGTGGGCCCTTCAGAATCCTGCTGATATAAGTTCACCGGTTATAGCGAAATATGAAAATGAAAAAGAAGTTTCAGCAAGAACAGATTATTTCGGAATGGAGTCAATGGCACCGAGGAAGAACTTCTCAGTGGGACTGAGCTTTGGTGCATCGCAGTATAACGGTGATTATCCTAATCCTTTAACAAAAGCCTGCGGTAATATTTCCGCCTCTTATTTCCCAGAACCCGATTTAGCAGTTTCCCTTACGTTCGGCCGGGAAATGCTGGAAGGGTATAGGTTCTATTCAGCAACAGTAAATTCTATAAGTCTGCAGGCTGAATACTTTATGCTTCCGGAATACAAGCTCTCGCCATTCATACTTGCTGGTGTCGGACTTATGGTGCAGGATAATGATTTATTTGAATTCGACAGCCATTGGTATCCATCTTTGAAAGCAGGAGCCGGGGCAGAGTATATGGTAGGCAAGACCGGGATTGATATGGGATTAACATTCAATTATTCACTCTCTGACAATCTCGACAAAATCGACAGAGGCAAATACAACGATTATTACTGGGAAGCCCTGTTCGGAGTAAGGTATTACATAGGAAGATAAAACTTCTTCCAGGTTCTTTGAAATATTTACAATGTCATTCTGAACTCGACAATGTCATTCTGAACTCGACAATGTCATTCTGAACTTGTTTCAGAATCTCGTAAAGATAAATTTTGAGTGGGTTGTATAACCAAAACAACTAATAAACTAATCATTTAATAATAACTGAGGTCATATTATGGATAAAACAGCGATGGAAAGGAGGGGGTAGAAAAAGAAAACACGGGGGTAATTTAATGAGGAAAAGTTTGAACAATAAGGCGGCGCAAGAGCGGTACTTCTTTACACAAAGTGTATTGAAGTCCCTGACAAACTCAGGCGCCACCAATAAAACATTTGACGGGTTAATATTCAAAAAAATCGGTTAAATGTAAATTGGTGATTTCTCCTTAATGTTCAGCTTAACCGGGAAAGATGAGTTTTTGTGCTTTTATGAAACTTATCAGACCCATTGTCCGGGGGGACATTTATAAACTATTTTCTAAAATTTATTAGGAGAAACTCTAATGAGAAAGTTATTTGCTCTTTTAACAGTTGTATTCTTCGCCGGCTTCATGATGGCACAGAATACTGGTACATGTAACACAATCTGGTACTATACACAACGAAGCTGACAATAGATCAATAATGCGAGCAACCATACTGCAAACATTACGCAAATTGGTGATGAAAATAATGCTGATATTGACCAAATCCGTTACATGGTTCACTATTCAGGCAGGTATTAGCTACGATAACACCAGCTTGGAAATATGTGAATGATGCCAGCAATCTTAGATTATGGCTGGAGATCAATCATTCTCATAAAGGAACAATTTACCAGGAGGGTAATCAGAATATTGGATCAGAATATTTTGTGCCTGGTCATGAGTTGGAATGGAAATCAAGGTACCATTACATCAAGTAGGTGACATTAAATGAATCACTACTCAAACCTTTGGTTATACTGGAGTACAGACTATAGTTCCAGATTAAATGCCACACAAGTTGGTGATGGAAATAATGCGACACAGTATTCTGGAATGAAATGGAAACCTTGGTGATATATATCAAGAAGGCAACCTAAATAATTCTTATCAGTATTTAGGAGGGATGGAACTAATGTTGCGAATAATCATACAGTTAGGTAATGAATAATATCGCATAAATTAGTCAAAATGGAAATAGTAATAGTGCTATTCAATATCAAACTGATGATTCAAACTATAGCATATGTAGACCAAACTGGGAATTCCAACATAGTTGATATGTTATCACAAGTAGATGATGGTAATATCAAGTGTTATCAACCAATCAGGTGATGGCAATATTCAATGTTACAGCAGATTAGTTAATCAATAATCTACTGATGTTTAGGCAGGGATGCAATTCCCTGCCGCATAATAATTAGATAAAAATATGTTATGAATAAATATCTAATGTCTTTTATATTTTTTAGCTTGTTAACATCTGCGAATGCACAAGAAAATATTAACTCCATCGATTCACTTAATATTCATCAGAATATTGAGAATATAAATTCCAATTTCAATCTGAATAATGCGGCGATGATACAGCAGGTGGGGAGTTTTAATGAGGCGAATATTAACCAGGCTGGTAATTCGGGAATTCTGCCGAATGTTGCCGAAATAAATCAGCAGGGCTATAATAATTTTGCTTCGTCAAACCAAAATGGAAATTCAAACCTAACTTTGATAGGGCAGCGTGGTTCGGATAACTCTGCAGATATCAATGTTTTAGGCAATCGTAATCTTGCTGGTGTTTTACAGGTTGGAAATGGTAATACTGTCAGTCAGGATTTAATGGGGGATGATTTGCACTTCCTCATTTTTCAAAATCGGCAACGACAATTTGATAAACCAGGTTCAGACACAGCCTACATCAATTCCAATCCAGATCCATCAAAATGGCAATGGAATGAGATTAACGATTATAAACGGGGGAATTCATTAAGTGCTTTTGAATATAGAAAAGTTTTGTGGTCAGTTTATTGCGGCAGCTATAGTTTTTATTGTTTTTAATAATAGTTCTTTTTGTCAGGTATCAGACTCTGATGTTAAGATTGAATACAGGGTGACGGGTAATCAGCTTAATATTGAAGGAGTTTACAGCAATAATACTTCTGCTGAAGCAGATATATCTTATCAACTTACTGTAAATAAACAAAATGAAGCAGGAAATTCATCGACCGCTCAATCAGGACAGGCAAAGATACCTGCCGGAAGTAAGAAGATACTTTCACAGAGTAAGGTAGATTTTTCAAAGGATGCTGTATACAAGATTCACCTTGTTGTTCAGAGTGGGAAAATTATACTGGCTGACAAAGAACTGGAATTAAAAGGTTCAGAAATTCAAAAGCACTAATTATTTCTATTGTGGAGAAACAATGTTAAGCAAGTTCGGATTATTCAGAAACATATTCATAATATTAAGTCTCATCTTTCTTTCCTCGTGTAAGGAAGATACAATTGCGCCTGAACTCTACGGGTCAATATCAGGCATAGTGATGGATCAGGATGCTTCTACTGCTCTTGAAGGTGCCAGCATCACTACCAGCCCTCCTACCAGTGCAATACTGACAGGCAGTGATGGAAAGTTCTCAATTCAGGATATCCCGGTTGGCAATTATACTATTACAGCTCAGAAAAATGGCTATAAGAAGTCAAGCGTATCTGTAAGTGTGAGAGAGAATGCAGTAACACAGGCTACTATTTTCCTGGAAGTTGATAATGGTACGAATACGGCCCCGAATCCTCCTTCTGACCCGGTTCCCTCCAATGAAGCTGCAGATCAACCTATTAACGTTACCCTTAGCTGGACTGCTTCTGATCCTGATGCAAGTGATTCTCTCACTTATACGGTTTTCCTGTATAAATCAGGGGCGATAAACAAGGAGACTATAGCTGAAGGAATTGGCGACACATCTGTTGTTGCCCAGAATCTTGAATATGGAACAACTTATTACTGGCAGGTTGTTGTAAAGGACTCAAGCGGACTTACCTCGAATGGTGAAACCTGGTCCTTTACAACAATGCCTTTTCCTGATAATCCTGTTGTTTACGCAAAGAAGATCGATAATAACTATGAAATTTTTTCAAATGATACTTCTGCAGGCTCTATGGCACGTTTAACAGAAATGGTATCAAGGGAATGGTGGCCAAGGTTTAATTCACGCCGCAGCAAAATTGCCTTTACTTCAGATGAAAATGTGGGTGCTAACATTTATACTATGGATCCTGACGGATCTAATATCTTCAGGGTAACTAATTTACCAGTTTCAGGGTATCATAACTACGGCATTGGTTTTTGCTGGTCTTTCGATGACGGAAAGTTTTTCTACGCAAATAATGACAAGCTCTATTCGATAAATGTAAATGGCTCAGGCAGAACGACTATTGCAACAGCCCCTGCAGGAAGAAATTTCCGCGAGGTTGAACAGTCACCCCAGGGTGATAAACTAGTTGTTCTGACAATAGGCAGTGAAGTTTACAATTCCGAAATCTATCTGATGAATTCGGACGGAAGTAATATGACATTGTTTGTCGGAAATGAAGCAGGTATAACCGAGCGTCCCTCGTTCAGCATCGACGGGAATAGAGTGATGTTTACACACGATGTATCGGGATATCAGTCCCTGGACGGAAGGCAGCTTGATTCTCATATTTTTATTTACCCGGTTAACAGCGGAGATTCAATCGATGTTTCTGTAAATAAACCAGCCGGAACGAATGATACCAACCCCAGGTTTTCTCCCGATGGAGCAAAAATAATATTTAATAATGCTCCTAATGACGGTTCCAAAGCTCCCGAAATATGGATTATGGATACCGACGGAACAGACAGGCGCATGATTATAGATAATGGATTCATGCCTGACTGGAGATAAACTCTTAATACCTTTCTAATAATTTTATTAAGCCATCGTGTACCGATGGCTTTTTTTATAACTCACCAGAAGAATTGACATTTTTTTGACAATTCTCTTTCCCCTTTTTCACAGGTTTGTAAATAAAACGATGCTCAGGTGATCTCTATACCGCAAGCTCAGGAAACACGACTGAATTGCATCCGTTTCAAAATTACTTATTGCTAATGGACCACTTAAGAGCTAAATTGAAAGCAAATAAAATTATGAATCTGTATCGGGGGATACACTTGAGAAAGTTAAGCAGGCAGGTTCGTTCGTTTTTGCTCCTTGATGCATTCTTCTTCCTCTTCTGCATAACCGGAATTTTCCAGCTGAGTCAGAAGGCTGATTTACCATTCTCTGTCAATAATGAAAACAGTTTTTTTTATTCCTCCGAAAATGGCAGTACGGTTAATAGTATTCATGCCGGTGATACTCTTATCTCATTTGATGGAATGCCTTTTAGAGAGAGGGAGGAACTTGAGACGTATCTGGACAGCAAATCCATTGGAGATAGTATTGCGATAGCTTATTCCCATAATGGAAGGATTCAGTCAGTAGAAGTTCGCCTTACTGAATATTATACTTTCCCGTTTATTGTGTCAAATGCTTTTGCCGGTTTGTTGTTTATAGCATTCGGAATTTTCGTTCTTCTTAAATGTCCTACCCTGAGGCCGGCAAAAATCTTTCATTGGGGGAGTATAGGCATTGCTATTATGCTGCTCACGACCTGGGGAAAATATAATTCAGATCCTGCCGGATTAAGTTTTATAACCCGTACTGTATTCCATTTTTCATATGTTTTTACTCCCGCTTTATTTTTCCATTTCGCACTTACATTCCCTAAAAACAGGGAACAGAGGTTTAAATTATTCCTGGGAGGTTTGTATACAACAGCAATCTTAATGGCACTGGTTAATATTTATTTTTTCGGACGGATGCTTCCCACTCCTGATGAAAATAGTATAGCGAATTACCTGTCCGTTTTTTTTATGATCAGACTATGGGCGATAATAAATATCCTGGCTTCTATTCTGATTTTTATTATTTCCTATTTTAGGACGAAGAATGAAGTTGAAAAAAAGAAACTGAAATGGCTGCTGTTCGGGTTCCTTATAGGGCCTCTCAGCTTTATCGCATTGTGGAACATTCCTCAATTAATAGTATCTGCACCTTTGATGCCGGAAATACTTATCCCTCTTTTGATGCTTTCTATTCCCATAACTTTTACAATAGCGATCGTCAGGTATCATTTGATGGATATTGATTTGCTGATTAGACGAAGCATCGTCTATTCTATTGTAATATTTTTCCTTATCATCATCTATATTTCATCTATTTCTATCCTGAGCAGCCAGGTTTCAATACTTAATTTTAGAATACCCTCAATAATAGCTGCTATTCTCATAGCACTTCTTTTTGAACCAATCAGAAGAAAAGCACAGGTTTATGTAGATAAAAAGTTCTTCAGGCTGCAGTATGATTTCAGGGAAGCACTCAAAAATTTTATCCGGAATATATCTGAAATAAATACTGTCCCCGACCTGGCAGAAATGATGGTAAAGAAAACCCGGGAGTTTATTCCTGTCAAAAAAATCGGCTTTTTTCTTTTGAGCAATAATTATTTAATGCTGAAAGCGCACTTTAATTTTGATCTTTTGCTGAATCATAGACTGCCCTTTGATTCGTCCGGGTTTAAATCGGAATTAAATCTTCCTCTTGCTGATCCATCAAAAATTGAAGCTGGAATTACCTTCGAAACCGGGGATATCACGTTATTTAAAAGATGGGGAATTGAACTTGTAATCCCTGTAAGAACCGGTGATGGAACCGTATATGCCTTCTTTGTGCTTGGTGAAAAAAAATCTGAAGGCAAATTCACAATCGAAGATATCGATTTGCTTAACAATGTCGCTTCAAGCGCTGCTTCAACAATTTCCAGGATTTACCTCCAGGAAGAGTTAATCAGGAAAAACCTGGAAGCAGAAAAACTTGAAGAACTGAATAAACAAAAGACGATGTTCGTATCCACTGTATCTCACGATCTTAAAACGCCTCTTGCTTCGATCAAAGTATTTTCTGAAATGCTGAAAAATGATACGCAAGCCACCGATAAACAGAAGGATTACCTGCACATAATCGAGGGTGAGGCAGACCGCCTCACAAGGTTAATAAATAATGTGCTCGGTTTCGCACGAATAGAGAAAGGAATCAGGCAGTATAAGTTTGAAAGTATCTCCCTTAACTCAATTGTTGAGAAAACATTGGAGGCCCTGAATTATCAGCTAAAGATGAAGGGCTTTAACGTACAAAAAAAAATAAGTCCTATTAACTGGATGGTTTCTGCCGATCCCGATGCGGTTATGGAAGCACTGATAAATGTAGTGGCAAATGCTATAAAATTTTCGTTGAAAGAGAAAGAGGTATCCATCTCAACATACAGACTGGAAAATTTCTCATGTGTTGAAGTGAGAGATAAAGGGATAGGGATCAATCCTGATGATCTTAAAAACCTTTTTAAACCGTTTTTTCGATCGCAAATTGCCGGGAATATGAAAATCAGCGGAACCGGATTAGGATTGTCAATTATTAAACATGTAATGGATGCACATAAAGCTAAAATTGAGGTTCAGAGTATTCCTGAAGAGGGGACAGCCTTCATTCTGAAATTCCCGATAGAAAAATATGAAAGTTCATATTTTGATGATCAAAGTTTAATCAGCATTTCTTTAACTGAGGAGAATATTAGATGAAAAAAATATTAATCATAGAAGATGATCCTGCCTTGCTGACAGGATTGTCTGAAAGTTTATGCGGTGAAAAGTATGATGTTACAAAAGCTGAAGATGGCCAAAAAGGGTTCTTACTTGCGATGAAAGATGACTTTGATCTGATACTGCTTGATCTTATCCTTCCTTTTAAGGATGGATTTGAGGTATGCAAGGATCTCAGACAAGCAGGCAGAAACCTGCCTATTCTGATGCTGACAAGCAGGAACGATGAATTTGATAAAGTGTTCGGGTTTGAGATAGGTGCAGATGACTATATGACGAAACCTTTTAGTCTGAAGGAACTCCTGGCCAGAATAAAAGCACTTTTAAGACGTGCACAACCAGCTGTCCCAGGTGTGGAAGAGTATTCTTTTGGTAATATATCGATGAATATGAAGAAAATGGAGATAGAAAAAAAAGGTGCTCCCATTAAATTATCAGCTACTGAATATAAGATACTTAGATATTTGGTGGAGCACGAAGGGGAAGTGATTTCGCGGGACAAATTTCTGGATGATGTTTGGGGATATGATGCTTTTCCTACTACCAGGACAGTAGATAATTACATTCTTGCAATCCGAAAGAAAATTGAAGATGACCCGTCGTGCCCGGAACATATTGTTACGGTTCATACGGCCGGCTATAAGTTTATTAAATAAAAAGGCTGCCTCATTCCAGGTTAAATAAACCTAAGACAGCCTTTAATTAAAAAATGCTAACTTATTTAATTTTATTACTTTAGAAGATTCATCTTAATCATTTTAGTATATCCTCCAGCCTCTATCCTCGCTATGTAAATTCCTGAAGCAATGCCTGAAGCGTCGAAATTAACCTGGTATTGGCCTGCAGGTTTGTAATCATTAACAAGCGTTTTTACCTTCTGACCAAGGGAATTAAATATATTCAGTCTAACATGTGAATCATTGCCTATGATTATATGTAATTGTTGTGGCAGGATTAAAGGGATTAGGGTAGTTCTGCTCGAGAACAAATTGTACCGGAGCATCAAAGGTAATTTCAACAGGGTCATAAATCTTTTGGGTTCCATCGAAATCCTGCTGGATTAACCTGTAATATGATTTTGCATTTATAGGATCTTTATCAAGAAATCTATAAGAATGCAGTTCAGAAGAAGTTCCATAACCCTCTGAATATCCTATGCTTACCCACTTCTCGCTTGTCAGCTGATCTCTGTATTTCAAAGCCCTTGTTATTCGTTTCCGTCGCCGTTTTCCAGCTCAATTCAACATATGCTCCGGAGATTTTTGCTGA
Source organism: uncultured Ignavibacteria bacterium (assembly GCA_963800255.1). Taxonomy (GTDB): domain Bacteria; phylum Bacteroidota; class Ignavibacteria; order Ignavibacteriales; family Ignavibacteriaceae; genus DATFVA01. Next base: position 138,345 of record CAWDAK010000022.1, read on the forward strand.
AAAGGAGTTTAGCTCTACGGGTACGTTATCAGGCAGGAAATCCAGAACATAAAGTCCAGTGCTGATATCTGATATTATTACATTTCCTGAAGGGAAGAATGGATAACATCCCCATGCTCCCTCATAAGTTCCGGCAGTTGAAGGATAGGTGTCATATCTTCCAACATAGACGGGATTGGTCGGGTCTGATACGTCAAGACAGACAAACCCGTCTTTGTAGTACGACATATATGCGTATTGTCCGCGAATAAATACATTATGCGTGGGAGTGTTTTCAGGCATCTGCCAGGTTGGGATAACCAGGTCCCAGCTCGTTCTGTCCTGCAGATCCCACACGGTAACGTCTCTTACATTGAACTCTTCACACGCTACAAAATACCGTTTATCTTCAGTAAGCCAGCCGCTGTGAGCATATATGCCGGGCAATGCAGCACTCTGACTAACAAGCTGGGGATTCGATTTATCAGTAACATCCACAACATCATAAGTATCTTCAGAGGATGCATAAATGGTATCATCATAAACATACACATCATGTACATAACCGCTGGTTGAATAATATGCTGTCTGTACAGGGTTAACCGGATCTGAGAGATCAAGAATGTGTATTCCGCTTCCATTGTTGGCGCCTACTACGTAGGCGTAACCGTCTGCAATAAAAATGTTATGAGCGGTTGAAAAGTAGGTGGTATTATTTCCTATAAAAGTCACGCCGTTGGGAAGGTTTGCAAGGTCAACTATTTGTAAACCGCTTCCTCCTTCTGAAACCATGTACATATAATGATCATGAGTTTTCATATCCCGCCATATAGAGGAGGGACCTGTTACAAATGCTGACTCGACAGGGTTCAGTGGATCGGTTATATCTACTACTGATGTTCCTGTATTCACACCAAGGAGGGCATACTCTCTTCCGTTCTGATCGGTATATCCCCAAATATCATTATAGCCTGCAGAAGGGTATTGGTTTAAATTGCTTAATAGATCTGTGTTTAATTCCTGTGCAGGCAAAGGACTTACAATGTACACGAGAAAAAGAAGTAGAATGACTTTTTTCATTAGTTCTCCGGATGATTATTTGAGTAGAATTAATTTGACTGTCTTTACCATATCCTCATTCCTTGCTGATAAAAGGTAAATACCTGAAGCAGAGGGAATTCCGTTATTGTTTCTTCCGTTCCAGGCAAATTGATGAACACCAGGAGAGAGCTCGCCGTTATAAACGGTGTTTACTTCTCTACCAAGGAGATCAAAAATGGTAATAGTATACTGATCCTGCCTGCCGGTCTCAAAACTAATCCTGGTTAAAGGATTAAAAGGATTGGGGTAAGCAGAAATCAGGAAATAATCTCTGATTTTATTTTTTGTATCTGTTAAACCTGTCACGGTCTGATTCCTGTAAAGATACAGACCTCCTTTCAAATTACCAACAAAAAAATCCGGGTCCGTGTCCTGATCAATATCAATGAAGCAGGGGAATGCATCTACTCCGAAATCCTGACCTATAAAGTTATTAGTAACCAATGTCCATAAAGGGAGGACATTATTGCCGTCATTTCTGAAATAAAAAATGAACCCGCTGCGGTTTCCTGCAAAAAAGTCTATATCGCCGTCACCGTCATAATCCACAAAAAAGGGAGCGCTGTTATCCCCGACATCTATAACCGGCGATCCGGGATCCTGAGGATTAAGTCTGTGGATAAAGCTTGTATCAGCCGTAAACTCAAATGTCTGCGGTGTGCCGGTATTCCGGTAAAAAAAGAATTTTCCGTTAAATGCTCCAGCTGCTAGGTCGGGATCTCCGTCTCCATCATAATCAAAAAGGAAGGGACGGGCATAAACACCGACGTCGATAGTCCCGCCTCCGCTGTCTTTCAGTTTACCTGAAAGTTTGAAGTCGGGCGAAGTAATAGTTCCCGTATTTGTGTAGACTGAAATCGTGCCGTCAAAACAGCCTATCAGTAAGTCAGGGTCCCCATCGCCGTCGAGATCTGAAACAGCCGGACTAACTGACAGTTCGTTTTTAATACCGAAGTAAACAGAGTCAACTAATAGAAATGAAGGATGCGCAGCTGAACCTGTATTCTCAAAGTAGAATAAAGTTCCGTCAGGATTTTGAGCTGACCCTAACAACAAATCCTGATCTCCATCATTATCCAGGTCGGCAAAGCAGGGAGCGCTGTCATTTCCGCCATCAAGTGTCTTAAGATAATTTTCCGTTACCTTGTGAAAATCATCCGCTTCAGCGTTTCCGTCATTCCGGTAATACATAAGCGACTGTGGAACAGTTGGATCATAAAGGACTGTAACAAACAGATCCAGGTCTCCGTCATCGTCTATATCTGTAAACCTCGGCATATTAAAGCCGCTCGTAAAAACACTATCCTGGTTGTGGGGATACCGGTTGAATACTACATGCAGATCAGGAACAGCGGGACTACCCTGATTCTCGATGAAATAAAGACTCCTGCTGAAAAAATCTCCCCAGAATAGATCAAGGTCTCCGTCATTATCTATATCAGCAAAATCCAGAGAGCTTGCACCATGCCTGCCGTCCTGCTGCTTACTGCCGCTTATAATATAAATTCCCTGCCACTGGTTCGTTATAAATTTCAGATTAAAAGCAGAGGGTGTTCCAATATTTTCATAATAGTTTAACGTCCCTACAGAATTGCCTGATACAAAATCTTTATCGCCGTCATTATCAACATCAGCAAAAACAGGATTGCACCCGAACTCACTGTATATGGGGTCGCCGTTGCTGTCTTTTAACGTATCCTGTTCAAGCGTAAAGAAAGGAGAAGAAGGGCTTCCCGTATTTCTGCGGAATTGTATGTAGGCGCCTGTGGAACCGGTAAACAAATCAAAATCGCCGTCATCATCAATATCGGTAAAGTAGAACCAGTCGTTAAAATATAATCCGGGGATTGTATCAAAAGACAGGATGTAGACCGCATTGGAAGGGGAGCCGTCATTCCGGTACCATCCATATGTTCCGTCGCTGTCAAGATAGAAAATGTCATAATCACCATCGTTATCGATATCAATGAACTGCGGCTCAGGGTTATTAGTGCCGCCGGAAAAAATATTCGTAAGCGGACCCTGCTGATCACTGAAGGGAATAGAATTAAGTTCACGCAGAAATGTCTGTGAATACAGTATTCCGCTGAAGACTAAAATAAATGTAAAAATTTTCATTGATTACCGATTTGGTAGAGACATGTGTCTCCGATGATCTTAAAAGGTTCGCTTTTAAGATTATCTATATCCTTTGATTTTGTTTGTATTGAACGCTCGATATATAAGAAACTGTCATCGGCAAGGTATCTATTAGTTAGAATATTTTCAACCACTTTATAGATATCGTCTTTAAAGAAGGGGGGATCAGCAAGTATTAAATCATATTTTTTATTTTGGCTATTAAGAGAAGTGAACTTTAACGCTTCCATTTTAAAGATGCGGCTTTTTGCACCCTGGTTTAATGAGTCAATATTTTCCTGCAGATTTTTATAAATAACAAAATTTTTTTCCACAAAGTCTACCGAGGCTGCACCGCGGCTCAGACATTCTAGTCCGAGAGATCCTGAACCGGAATACAGATCGAGGACAGTTATGTTTTCAAATGAGATACGGTTATTAAGAAGATTGAAGAATGTTTCTCTTACTCTGTCTGTAGTGGGTCTGATTAACTTTGAATCCGGCACCCTTATAAGTCTGCCTTTGAATTCACCGGAAATAATTCTCATTCTCATATAAGTAAATCAGAAATCTTATTGAAACATATATAAAATAATCTGTGCTGGTAAAACGGATAATAAAAATTTTAATGGGCTGATATCAGGCTAATCTTAACGCAAGTCCTGCAGCAGAAGAGAAAGAGTTGAATTTCTCAGAGAAATACTTGTTCTCAAACAGTCTTGGATTCGGTTTTATTTTTGCGAAGGGATTAAAGTTTATAAAAGGGATATCAAGCTTCTCTCTTAGAGTATCAATCATAGAACCGGAAAGTTCTTCGCCGCTTATATAAGCTGATTCAAGCATCTGCCTGCTTATATTAGGGCGACTGGCAGACTCAAGCTCAGAAGTTATATGTTTAACAATCTCTCCTGCATTATTAAGGTAGTGAACCTTAAAGTAAACAGGTTTTCCCTGGTAGGAAAAAATAACCGAAAGATGCTTCCTTGCAAGAAAAACGCTAAGGGTTAATCCTTTTTCCGAGAGTGGATTTGTGGCAGTTAAAGCTCTCTCAGAAGCAAGGTGTACATTATCAATAAACTTTAACTTAAGCCTGTTCCTTTCACAAAATTCCTTTATGAGCTGAACATACTTCCTTGAAAGTGATATTATTATTGAAGTATTCTGATCAATCAGCCTGTTCTTCTCGATTTCAATATACTGGATTACCTGATCAGCAGGATTGATACCGGGATAAATCAACGAAAGCTCCCATCTGAATTCTTCAATCAGGTCCTGGTGGAGCAGGGTATTATCATAGGGAAGCTGTACAACGTTGAATAATTCCGAAGGAAGGGAGAACGAAGCCGTGCTGCTTTTAAGGGGGTTTCTAACCAGGATCTCATCAAAAGCGCCCTGCAGGAGGGCGCTTATTTTAGTTTCTTTATCAAGTTCTAAGTTCAGGGTCTCGTTCAGGAAAGTTTCGTCAACATTTTCTAAAACAAACTGGTCTTCTTTCTGAACAATCTCTACAACCTGAAGTCTGGAGGATGTTAATGTAAATCCGGCATGGTTTTCAAATCCTGTCATCAGTTTCTTTAATTATTCCCAGGAAGCTGTATTTTTAAGAGCGTCGCTTTCAAGACTTCCAATAGAACCGTAGCCGTCAGGATCATTAAGGAAGTACCTGGTGCCTACTACCTGGCTGGAATCAATTCGTTTAATCTCATTCTTTCTTCCGTAAATAGTATCGGCAGTAACCGAGGTATCAATCTGCAGGACATACAATGAATTACTTCTGGGCGTTCTGTATAAGCTGTCAGGTGTGAATTGTCCTGATGTTAATGGAACGAACGGATTGGCTGGTCTTCTTGAGAGAGAATCAAAAGCATTCATTACACTGTCAACCATAGGATCGGTTTTAACAAAATTAATGAGACTATCAAGATTTCCGGTATAATGCCCATACTTTTTATTCCATAGTATTTCGGCTTCTTTGATATTTTTCATCCTGAGGTGAGATTCCTGCTTGTAATATTTTTCTTTTTCAACCGCATCTTTGGGGTCGATAATTGCAACTTTAACCAAAATTACAACTAAAACTACAATAACGAAATAAAGTATAGCGTGAATATACCAGGGTTCTGGCTTAGTCATTTTTCCTCCGGAGCTTTGAAAAAATTTGATTGATCAATATATAGAAATCTTTCAATGTTACTTAATCTGGTTTTCCCGATTCCTCTAACTTCCATCAGTTCATTCAGGTTTGTGAACCGGCCTTTTTTATTCCTCAGGTCAATAATTTTCTGCGCGGTTTTTTCGCCTATGCCGGGTAGAAGTACCAGATCTTTTATGCCGGCGGTATTAATATTGATTGTCTTTTCGCCGGGAAGCCTTAAAGCTTCTTTTTTATGAAAATTACTGGTGTTAAAATCTAAAACTTCCTGCTTAGAGTCAATATATTTATCACCTTGTAAACCCGCAGTTTCATCATTTTCAATGGAATCTGCCTGTTCAAAAAGTCTTTCTTCTGCCGTATAATCAAAGTTTTTATAATCTGTGCTGCCTGCATCAGTATTATATGCTTTGTAAAGTAAACCGGCAGTAAAGACAACAGCCAGGAATAACAGTACCTTAATTTCTGTTACTGTAAATCCGATCTTGCCGGATAGCTTTTCTAACGCCCCCATAACCCGATTATTATTCTAATAAATCATATTGAATATAACATAAAAAGAAAAAGAATACCACGAGTTGCGTGAATCAAAGACCGAATCGTTTGAAGAAATTCTTCTCTTCGGAGCCGGAGGATGATTTTACGTTTGGACTGTTTAAAAGCTCCTTCAGCAGCTCTTTTTCTTTTGAATTCAGTTTTTTTGGAACAGCAATATTAACTCTCACAATCTGATCGCCCCGCCCGGAATGATTAAGATGCTTTATTCCTTTATCCCTCATCTTAAGCAGTTTGCCCGAAGGTGTTCCGGAATCGATTTTTAATTTAGCTTTGCCGTTAAGCGTAGGAACTTCCACTTCACCGCCTAGAGCAGCTTCAGGGAAACTGACGAAAAGGTCATAAAGAATGTCGTCATCCTCACGGGTGAAGTACTCATGCTGGATTTCATTGAATACAACTATCAGATCTCCTGCAGGTCCGCCGCGTTTTCCGGCGTTGCCGTCATTCCTCATCGTCATATAATTTCCGCTGCTTACTCCTGCCGGAACGTCAATATTTATGTTTACATCTTCCTGCACTCTGCCGTCGCCCAAACACTTTTTGCATGGCTTATCTATTACCGAGCCTTCACCTCCGCAGTTGCTGCAGGTTGTAATATTTACAAACTGACCAAATACCGATCTTGATACTGATTTAACTTCACCGGATCCATGGCAAACGGGACAGGTATTTTTTGATGTCCCGGCCTCAGCACCCGATCCGCCGCATTCTCCGCATTTAACCTGCTTCTTAAACTTAAGCTTCTTGGTAGTACCTTCGGCAATTTCCTCCAGGGTAAGCTGCAGCGTAACGCGCAGATCAGAACCGGGAGTTCCTCCGGTACGCCGCCTGGTTCTCCTTTGTCCTCCCCCGAAGAAGTCATCGAATATGGATCCGCCTCCGCCAAAGATATCAGAGAAGTGGGAGAAAATATCGTTAATATCAGAGAATCCTTCCTGTCCTCCTCTCATTCCGGCGTGACCGAACCTGTCATAACTGGCCCGTTTTTCATCGTGACTTAAAATTTCATAAGCTTCAGCCGCCTCTTTAAATCGTTCTTCCGCATCTTTATCATCCGGATTTCTATCAGGATGATACTGCATTGCGAGTTTCCTGTAAGCTTTTTTTAATTCTTCCTTTGAAGCTGTCTTCTCTACACCCAGAACTTCGTAATAATCTCTTTTTGACATATAAGAATATTAATCCTCTTTATTTTCACTATTTGAATTATCATTTCCCCGCGGCTCTTCCTGGTCTTCACTTACAACCACCTTAGTATGTCTTATAACGCGGTCTTTGTACATATAGCCTTTTTCTATCTCATCAAGAACAGTATGAGGGGCAACATTATCATCTTTTCTCTGCAGAAGTGCTTCATGGAAATTCACATCAAAAGGCTGCCCTACTGAATCAATTTTCGTTACCCCCTGGTCATCAAGAACTTTCATAAGCTTATCGTAGATCAGCAATAATCCCTTTTTTATTGATTCAATATCACTGGAATTTTCCATATGCTGAAGTGATCTTTCAAAATCGTCAACAACAGGGAGCAGTTTTATGATGAATGACTCAGCCGCATATTTCAGAAGATTCAACTGATCGTTCTCTGTTCTTCTCTTATAATTTTCAAACTCGGCAGCCCTTCGCAGAAGCTTGTCTTTTAAATCGGCTGTTTCCTTCTCAAGTTCTTCAATCCGTTTGGCTTTATTCATTAATTCTTCATCCATTTCCGGTGTATTCTGCACCTCGTCGGAATTATTGGTTACTTCTTCTTCCTGGTCATTGTTTTTTTTATCTTTTTTCATTTTCGTTTCTCCGCTGATTAATCATTCTTTAATATTTCTGATAACATTTTAGCCATATAATCTACAATGGCGACTACCTTTGAATATTCCATTCGTTTAGGACCAATGATACCAAGGGTTCCTGAGGTTCCACCGAACGAATATTCTTTGCTTACAAAACTATATTCATCAAGTTTGGAATCTTCATTCTCGCTCCCGATAGAAATAAATACCCTGTCGAGTGCGGCATCGCTTCCTTTATCGAGTATATGAATAATAATATCTTTATTTTCAATCAGCTCTACAATACCGGGAAACTTTCCGGGATCTTCAAACTCGGGCTGCTTAATTATATTGCTCGCACCGGTAAGGAAAACATTATCCCGTGAGCCTACATCTTTAAATATCTTATCTACAGAATCAACAAAAAGTCTTATTACCGGTCGTTGATCCTCCTCAATGTCTTTGAAACGCTCTGTGAAAGTTGTTCTTATCTCCCTGAAGGTAAGTCCGCAAAGTCTTTCATTCAGAAGGTTCTGCACTGATTCAATCTGGGCAGCTTTAATCTCCGTGGCAACTTCCATAGTGATGGTTTTTACCAGTCCGCCTTTTATACTTATTACTATCAATATACGGCTGGATGACAGGGAGACAAGCTGAAGCCTGGCCAGTATGCCCGAATCAAGCCGGGGATAGGTTACACAGGCAAGCTGTTTGGTTATGTTGCTAAGTATGGAAGTAGTAAGTCGCAGTATTTCATCTGTTTCAATCTGCTCAACATCAAGACCCTTACTTATTATACCTTTTTCAGCATTCCTGATCTTCTGGATTTCCATCAGGGAATCGACATAGAACCGGTATCCCTTATCAGTAGGTATTCTTCCGGCGGAAGTATGGGGATGGCCGATAAAACCTGACTCTTCAAGGTCTGCCATAATATTCCTCACCGTAGCAGGCGAAAAACCTATATCATATTTTTTAGTAATGAACCTTGAACCTACGGGCGATGCTGTAAGGATAAACTGCTGTATTATCGATCTTAATATCAGTTTTTCCCTGTCGCTTAATTCTTCGTGTTCCATCGTTCTTTTTTCATTTTGAACCGCTAATATAAAAAAAATAAGTAAAAATTGTTAACCAAAAACGTGCGTAAATAATTAAAAATCGCAATATTTTAAAGTGATTTTAGCAGTCGGTAATTGAGAGTGATAAATCCGGATAATCAGGGATAAATGATACTAAAAGTATTCTCATTTTGTTTCCTAGCTCATTTCATCGTAAATTTTGCCTGAATTTTAACCAGAAATTTGAAGAAAATATGTCAGAAAATTCCACTTATAAGGCAGCTGGTGTTGATATTGAAGCCGGCGATGAAACAATAAAAAGAATTAAGGGTTTCGCAAAATCTACATTTAACAAGAATGTTCTATCGGATATCGGCCTGTTCGGGGCATTTTACCAGCCTGACCTGTCAGGACTAAAAGAACCTGTGCTTGTCTCAAGCGTTGACGGAGTTGGAACAAAGCTTAAAGTTGCTTTTGCAGCTGACAGGCATCACACGGTGGGACAGGATCTTGTGAACCACTGCGTAAATGACATTTCCGTTTGCGGAGCAAAACCTCTTTTCTTCCTTGATTATCTGGCTTTCGGAAAACTCAATCCCGATAGAGCTGCAAGGATAATTGAAGGTTTTTCGATTGCATGCAGGGAAAATGAATGCGCCCTCATCGGCGGAGAAACAGCGGAAATGCCCGGTCTTTATGCAGAAGATGAATATGATATGTCTGGTACTATAGTCGGTATTGTTGATAAGTCGGGCGTAATAGACGGCAGCAGCATCAAAAAAGGTGACGTGCTGATGGGATTTTCTTCAAACGGACTCCACACAAACGGATATTCTTTAGCAAGGAAAGTGCTTCTTCCAAAGTTCAAACTAAATGAAAAAATAGATGAACTTGGGTCTACCCTGGGTGATGAACTGCTCAGGATTCATAAATCATATCTGAAACTAATAACTCATTTGAATAATCACATGAAGGTTAAAGGGTTCTCTCATATTACAGGCGGAGGTATAATAGGAAATACTAAAAGAGTATTGCCTGAGGGACTAAAGCTTGATGTCAAATGGGATGAATGGGAAATGCCTGCAGTATTCAGGTTAATTCAGCAGGCAGGAAAAATTAGTCTTGAAGAAATGAGAAATGTTTTTAACCTTGGAATAGGTATGATAGCTATTGTAAATCCTGCTGATGAAAACAGAATTATTTCTCTCTCCAATGAAATAAATGAACATCCTTTAAAGATCGGCGAAGTAATTTAACCTTCTTATATGAAGCTTATTAAATGTATAACCCTTCCGGTGTTATTCATCATTATATTAATTACCGGAGGATGTGATAAAGGAATAGAACCAAGACCGGCTGACGAGGTCCCTGGATTCAGCGGAAGGATCACGTTTGTCGGTGCCTGGCCTGACAGCATCACAAGAACCCACATAGTTGTGTTCGACAGTCTTCTTGAGTCCCCTGAAGATTTTACAATATTTAACCTCAAGTTCGTTAGCGGCGAGATACCTTATGGAATCTCTGTATATGATTTTGATTCCAGGGATAGTTCATTCTTGCCTATTAGTCCCGGTACTTTCTCCTATGTGGCTGTTGTTCAGCAGAAAACAGAAAATATTTCCCTCACAGCCAGTGATTGGACGGTAGCGGGTATTTATTATGCATACGGAGATACTACTCATCCGGGGAAACTAATAATTCCTGAGAAATCGTTTGTTAAAAATATTAATATCCGGTGCGATTTTAATAATCCTCCACCACAACCAACCGGCGGCGGATGAGATTATTTTATTTATATATCATCATTCTGCTTTTTGCAGGCCAGGCTGCAGCACAGAGGTATTCAGTATCCGGTGTTGTTACGGATACTGCAGGAATGCCTGTTATCGGGGTAAACATAATAGACTCAGGTACCGGTACCGGGACGTCAACTGATGAAGAGGGTCATTATAAAATTGAAAACCTTGCTGCCGGGAAATACGCACTCAGGTATTCTGCCGTAGGTTATTCCCCGGTAACTATTGATTTTACCCTTGAAGGTAAATCGAAGGTGATTGATGTTACTCTTAGACAGAAGGCTGTTGAATCAGCACAGGTTATTGTTACAGCCGGCAAGAGGGAACAGTACCTTTCGGATCTTCCTGTAAGCGCTGATATTATTCCTTCAGATGAATTTTCTAAAAAGAATATCTCTAACCTTGAGAATGCCCTGCGTTATGTACCGGGCGTAAGTATGACGGAAGATCAGATAAGCATCAGGGGCTCGAGCGGATACAGCAGGGGAGCGGGTTCCAGGGTTTTGCTGGCTCTCGACGGAATTCCTTTTTATACCGGTGATACAGGTGAAACTATATGGGAAATGATACCGACTGCAGCAATTAAAAGAGTTGAGATAATTAAAGGTGCTGCCAGTTCTCTGTATGGGTCTACAGCGATAGGTGGAGTAGTAAACGTTATTACCAGTGATATTCCGGAACGGCCTTCAACATTGGTAAAGTCTTTTATAGGTCTTTATGATAAACCGTCGTACCCCGGCTGGAGATGGTCGCCGGAGAACAGGTATTTTAATGGCTTAACTCTGGCCCATGCCCGGAGGATCGGCAGGGCAGGACTGGAACTCTCCCTTACCAGGCTGGAAGATATGAGCTACAGGCAGAACGGGTTCTCCCATAAATATATTGGCTTCCTTAAAGGTACTTTTGAAATTACACCTGCAAGTTCCATAACTCTGCTGGCTAATACTCTTAATAAGAAGGGGGGTAATTTTTATTACTGGAAGAACTCAAGGCAGGCTCTCATTCCAACAGATGACCAGCAGGGACAGACAATTACCACGGCAAGGTACCTGTTCGGAGCAATTTATAAAAACGTTTTAAGTGAGGACCTTCTGCTTAATGTTAAAACAAGTTATTACAGAACTAACTGGAGCGATACCTCACCGGCGATGGATAAATCGATTACAAATATATACCGGGGCGAAATACAGCTGAATAAAAGTTTTTCTGATGACGTTGTAATAGTATCCGGTGTTGAGGGGCTAAGCTCAAATGTAAATTCAAATTTATTTGGCAATCCAGGTATGGTTAGCGGGGGAGTGTATGTGCATGGTGATATTTCATGGTTTTCACCTCTTTTAGTATCTGTAGGGGTAAGGTACGATTATTCAAAACTTGATACTCTTAAGGGTGAAAATGCTGTGTCGCCTAAAGCAGGTCTAAATTATAAGGTTACAGAAAATTTCATCCTCAGGACTTCCGCCGGTACAGGGTTCAGGGCACCTTCTCTTGCTGAAGCTTTTACATCAACTACTGCCAGCGGTATTGTAATTAAACCAAATCCTGATCTGAAGTCAGAAACAAATTTCACCTTTGAATTCGGTGCTGACTATAAACCTTTTGAACATGGGTTAACTCTGGACGCTGCCGTATTTCAAAGCGAGTATTATGATTTTATTGAACCAAGGATTGACCCTGCGGACGGATTTGCTGTATTTAGTAATTTGACCCGTGCGAGGATCCAGGGATTTGAAACAGACGTGAGTTCTGAGCTTTTTAATAAAACTATCGGGGTATCACTTAGCTATACATATTTGTGGACGAGGGATCTAAATAAGGATAAGGCTCTAAAATACAGACCCCGCCATTCATTTACAGGGTCGGTAGATTACTATTTCGGAAGTTTCAACCTTGGTGCAGATTTCAGGTTCTGGAGCCGTATGGAGGAAATTGATGATGAACTTGTAAGGATCATAAATGACGGGGATCTCCGCGTTGATGCATATGTACTGGATCTAAGGACTTCTTATGATCTGAATCAGCTCGGTATACCTGCCTCTGTTTTTCTTAATGCTAATAATGTTTTAAATTATAACTATGTCGAATTAATCGGAAATTTAAAACCTGTCAGGAATTATTCGTTTAGTGTCCAGTTTAGTTTCTGAAAGGGGGGAAATCAATGTTTATAGATACACACGCACATTTATTTTTACCGGAATTTGAGAATGATCTTGATGAGGTCATTGAACGCGCCCGGCAGAATAAGGTAGACTACATCATAGTTCCGGCTACCGATATAGAATCGGCCAGGAAAACCCTGCAGCTTGCTGATAAATATGATCTTATTTATGCAGCAGTGGGAGTGCATCCGCACGATACAAAAAATTGGGAAGCATCCTGGGTTCAGGAAATTGAAGAGCTTGCGAAACATCCTAAGGTAATAGCGATAGGTGAAATAGGACTAGATTACCACTACGATTTTTCCCCTAAAGAAAAACAGGTTGAGGCCTTCAGAGCCCAGCTTGACCTTGCTGTAAAGCTGAAACTGCCAGTAGTTATTCATAGCAGGGAATCCGACGAGGATATGATGCAAATTATATCAACATACTGCGGGAGTGACCTGCGGGCTCAGTTCCATTGCTACAATGCCTCGCTGGAAGATGCTCTTGAATATATTAAGATGAATCATATTGTTTCTTTCACAGGCAATATCTCATTTAAGAAAAGCGGCGACCTGCGTAAAGTGCTTGCCGGGATAAGTCTGGATAAAATTCTGCTTGAAACAGATTCCCCTTTCATGACACCCGAACCTCACCGTGGTCACAGGAATGAACCTGCAAATGTTAAACTTGTGGCTGAAAAAATGGCGGAAGTTCATAATGTTAAGGTAGAAGATATTGCTAAGGTCACCTCGTTTAATGCATTCAGATTTTTCGGGATAGGCAATAAAAATAAGATAAGCTTTACTTATCCAATTGAAAAAAATCTCTATATCAATATTACTAACAGGTGCAATGCCGACTGTTTTTTCTGCAGCCGGAAAGGCGATGCTCAGCTTCACGGTTATAATTTAAAGATGACAAAGGATGAAGAACCGCCGGCAGAAGTGTATATTCAGGAGATAGGAAACCCTGCTGATTATGAGGAAATAGTATTCTGCGGATACGGCGAGCCTACAATAAGGTGGGATGTAGTGAAGAAGATTGCCAGATATGTAAAGGATAATGGCGGAAGAACCAGGTTGAATACAAACGGACACGGCAGCTTTATAAATAAAAGGGATATAACCCCTGAATTTAAAGGGCTGATTGATACGGTTTCAATAAGTATAAATACAGTTGAACCCAGGCAGTATGCGAAGATAATGAAACTTGATACCAGGTTCTTCAATGAGATGGTCAATTTTGCTAAGAATGTTAAACAATATACAGACAAGCTTGTTATGAGCGTTGTATCAATTGACGAGGTGGAAATAAATAAGGCAAAGGAAGTAGTTGAGAATAAGTTCGGAGCAGAATTCAGAGTACGTCCCTATTTCTAAAATGGCAAAAATCTTTTTACTTGTCACCGGTTTACTCTTCTTTTCATCAGACGTTTTCCCTCAGCTGAACAGGGAACAGGTTATTAGTCAGCTTGACGGGATCCTCAGCGATGATTTCTTCAAAACTACCACAATTGCTGTTGACGTTTACGATCTTACTGACGGCGAATATATTTATCAGGCGAACGAACATAAACTGCTTAACCCCGCTTCAAATATGAAGCTGCTTACTTCGGCTGCAGGACTAGTTTTTCTTGGTCCGGCTTATAACTTTGTAACTTCGCTTCAGTATACCGGAGAAATTGTTAATCATATTCTTTATGGCGATCTGTATGTTGTAGGCGGTTTCGACCCCGTTTTCAGTACAGATGACCTTAATAAATTTCTAAATGATTTAAGGAAATCCGGTATTAAGGAAATAAGCGGGAATATTTACGGGGATGTTTCTAAAAAGGATTCATTATTCTGGGGATGGGGCTGGATGTGGGATGATGATCCTTCAACTGATGCACCTTATCTTTCAGCCCTTAATATCAACAGCAATTCAATGGACGTTTATGTTACAGGATCGGTTCAGGGTGAGAAACCGCATGTAACAACTGACCCTGAGACCGGATACGTAAATATCATTAACACGGCGGTCACTTCTTCCGTTGAACCTCAGAAAATAAGAATAACCAGGGACTGGCGGAACAGGAAGAATGACATATACGTTTCGGGTTATATCCTCCCTCCGCAATTTACAAGTGAAGATACGGTTGAGAACAGTGTTAACATATATAGACCCGATTTATACTTCCTGAACCTTTTTAAGGAACACCTTGTAAAAAACGGAATAAAAATTCCAGGAGAAATTATTCTTAAGAAAATGCCGGCTTCATCAAAATGGCTCTCAGTTATCAGCAGACAGTATGATTCAGTGATCCCTTATATGAATAAGCGAAGCGATAACCTGAGTGCGGAAATGGTTCTCTATTCTCTTGCTGCCTCATTCAATATTTACCCGGTTACTGCCCGGCAGGGAATTAATGTAATTGATTCATTGCTGACTATTTCAGGTGTATTAAAGAATAATTATATACTTGCTGACGGCTCGGGTGTTTCACGCTACAATCTTGTTAGTGCTGAACAGATACTGAGTGTGTTAAAGTATATGTATTCTGCTGATCCCTATATTTTTAATATATTCCTAAAATCTCTTCCCCTGGCAGGAGTTGACGGGACCCTGTCAAAAAGAATGAATGATACAGATGCAGCAGGGAAAGTATATGCAAAAACCGGAACACTGAGAGGAGTGAGCTGTCTTTCAGGTTATGTAAAAACAAAAAATGATCATCTGCTGGCTTTCTCCATACTGGAACAGAACTTCCTCGACCAGACAGCCTACGCAAGGTTTATACAGGATAAAATTTGCCAGGTTCTCGCTGAGTATAAGTAAATGGTTTTATATCCTGCCCGAATTCTATTACTTTAGTTTTTTTAATTCTTGTCTGCATTTATAATGAAGCTTAAATATATATTTCTGCTGTTTTTTGCTGCTGTGCTTATCTCAGGGTGTGAGAAGAAAGAGGATAATAATATTACCCGTCCCGCTTTTGAGATTCAGAAAACCGATAGTATTCCTTCATTTAACGGAGCGAATGCTTATGCGATGACAAAAGCCCAGGTTGATTTCGGACCAAGAAACCCGGGATCTGCGGGACATGCGCTGACTTTATCATTCCTCCTTAACGAACTGAACAGGTACGCAGACGAAGTAAAGCAGCAGTCTTTTACCTATCCCGGTTATAATGAACAGTTAAACCTTACCAATATTATAGCCCGGTACAATCCAGATAATAAAAACCGGATAATGATTTGTGCTCATTGGGATACACGTCCGAGGTCAGAGCATTCAAAAGACAGCACAAAACGCAGCCAGCCCGTTTTAGGCGCTAATGACGGGGCAAGCGGCTGCGGAGTTATACTTGAACTTGCGCGGATACTAGGTGAGAAAAAATTAAATGTGGGTGTTGACTTCGTACTTCTTGATGGCGAGGATTATGGAAAAGAAAATGATCTGGATAATTATTGCCTGGGTTCAAAATACTATTCTGTAAACCTTCCCGACGGAGTTTATCCGCAATTTGCCATCCTCCTTGACATGGTAGGAGATAAAGATGCAGTGTTTATGAAGGAAGCTGCGTCTGCAGAATTCGCTCCCGATGTTGTTAACACCATTTGGAATATAGCCTCACAGGTGAATGCTTCTGCGTTCATCCCAAGGCGGGGAGCATCTATATATGACGACCATATACCGTTAAACCAGGCGGGCATAAAGTCCGTTGATATTATTGATGCAGAACTTGTCGGAGCTGATACTCCAGTTGAGAGACGGAATTACTGGCATTCTGATAAAGATACAATGGAGAATATTTCAGCTGAAACATTACAGCAGGTAGGGAACGTGCTTGTAAGCCTTCTTTATTCAATACACTTTAATACCTAGATGAAAAAATACAGAGAATTCTTAATAACCGCTGAACCTTTTAACTCTGAACTGCTTTCAGGCAATTTATGGGAACTGGATATTACCGGCATAAATGAAGATGTTAATTGCCTGCGTGTATTTGCGGATATTGATAGCAAACTGAATTCAGAAGTAATAAACTCACAGCTTGAAAAATTAAAATCTGAAAACCTCCTTCGTGAATTTAAGGTAGAAGAATCTGTACTTGAGGAAAAAAACTGGAACGAGGAATGGGAGAAGTCCCTTAACGTTATCCAGGTTTCTGACAAACTTGTGATCAAGCCTTCCTCCAAAACTTATGAGAAGAAGAATGATGAGATCATTATTACAATCGATCCTAAAATGTCTTTCGGGACAGGAGAGCACCAGACAACTAAATTAGTGGCAAGGCTGCTTGAAAAGTATGTGACAAATGGTATGAGAATTCTTGATGCAGGTACAGGAACCGGAATATTAGCAATTGCTGCTGTAAAACTTGGAGCTACAGGTGCAATTGCGTTCGATAATGATGAATGGTGTTATGAAAATGCTAAAGAAAACACTGCAATAAATGATGTATCAGAAGAGATAGATATAAGGATAGGGGAGATAGACATTGTTCCGGAAAAGAATTTCGATATGATCCTTGCGAACATACAGAAGAATATTCTTCTTAAACTTTCCGGAGAATTTTCCGGCAGAATTAAGGAGAAGGGTATAATACTATTATCAGGACTCCTAATTGATGATGAAGATGAAATACTTTCGGAGTATGCTTCAAAAGGATTTACTCACCTTGAAACTATTAAGCTGGACGACTGGATAGCTCTTAGTTTAGTAAAATCCTGAAACATTATTCTGTGTAGACAATATTACCGCCTACAATGGTCATCAAAGCTTTTACATCTTTTATTTTTACGGGATCAATAGTAAGCAGGTTGTCGCTTAGAACAACAAAATCCGCAAACTTACCCGTTTCAATACTGCCCTTTTCCGTTTCAGTGAACTCAGCATATGCACTATTAAGAGTATAGCATTTTATTGCTTCCCTGATACTTATCTTCTGTTCAGGAATCCAGCCGTCGGGATTTTTTCCGTCAACCGTCCTGCGTGTAACAGCAGCATACAAAGTGAGGAAGGGATCAATTGTTACCACCGGCCAGTCGGTTCCAAAACAGACCATTGCCTTGCTCTCAAGGAAAGATTTATACGGGTGTGTATATTTTGTCCTGTCTTTGCCGATCCGTTTTACCGCCCAGGCTCCATCTTCAATTGCATGTGTAGGCTGAACGCTGGCAATTACGCCTATATCAGCAAACCGTGGGATATCTGCAGGTTTAATATGCTGGGCATGTTCGATCCTGAACCTTCTGTCCCATTCGGGATTTTCAGCTTTTATTTTCCCGTACAAATCAAGCATATATGAATTTGCCCTGTCTCCGATTGCGTGAGTTGATACCTGAATATGATTCCGGTCGGCGTCTGAGGCCCATTTTTTAAGTACTCCGTCAAGGATAATGTCGTTCGGAAGTCCCGTATTTGTTATATCACCTTCATATGGTTCAAAAAACCATGCCGTACTTGAGCCGAGAGATCCATCAGAAAAAGCTTTAACCGCACCCCGCTTAAGAAAGTCATCTCCGGAACCAGCTTTAATATCGTTCTTAACAAGGTAAGGATAATCATCTATGGGCCATCTTATAGAAATCCTGCACGTTAGTTTGTTTTCTGACTCAAGTCTTTCATAAGCCTCAAAAGCGGGTGTTTCCTCAAGTGAAAATATATCCTGTACGCTGGTAATCCCGAACCTGCGTGCTTCTTTAAGGGAAGTAAGAGCAGCTTCATAAAAGTCATCAACACTATGATCAGGTATAACGTCAAACATCAGGTTCATCGCATTATCTTTAAGTATGCCTGTTGGTTCTCCTGTATTGGGATCTTTATCTATTTTGCCGCCTTCAGGATCAGGAGTTTTTCGGTTTATACCTGCCAGTTCAAGAGCTTTTGAGTTAGCAAGGCCGAGGTGACCGTCCATGCGGCTGACAAAAACAGGGGTTTCACCGGTAATATCATCGATGTCATTTTTTGAAGGGAGTTCCTGAACGTCCCAGGCTTCGTGATCCCACCTGCCGCCTGTTACCCATTTGCCGGAGAATATTTTTCAGATACTCGGATAATATTTGTCTGAACTCTTCAATAGATTTCGCAGGACGGAGGTCAATCCCCATCAGGTAAAAACCTCCCCCGAGGAAGTGGAGATGTGCATCGTTAAAACCAGGCATCATAAACTTTCCGCCCAGGTCTATAACTTCTGTTGACTCATCGATTCTGTTTTTAACCTCTTCATTAGTCCCGACAAAAACTATCCTGCCGTTATTTGTTAAAACCGCTTCTGCTTCAGGCTGTTTCTCGTTAACGGTATATATAATCCCGTTTATAAATGCTTTCTTCTGTCCGGCAGTATTTGTCGTCATAATTAAAATAGTACTGGTTATTAGCAAAAATAATTTGAGCAGCATATTCCATCCTGCTTTCAGTTTAACTGGCTTATACACTAATATAAAAAAACAGGGAGGATAAAAGAAATGAGTGCAGCCCGGAAGGTATCCGGACTGCCTTAAGGATGGTCTATCTCAGTAGAATCATTTTCTTCACTTCGCTGAATTCTCCATTTTTTAAATGGTAGAAATATACACCGCTGCTGAGAGATGATGCATTAAAACTCACCGTATGAATGCCCGCCTGCATTATATTATTTGCAAGCGTTGATATTTCATTACCCAACACGTCATAAATTTTTAGTGAAACAAATGATGTTCGGCCTATATTAAAACTAATTGTGGTGGATGGATTAAATGGGTTTGGATAGTTTTGAAAAAGCTCTATCCTGTCCGGCTGCAGGGAAGAATGTTCTACTATTCCCGTAGCCTGGTTTGTAATTCGTGATATTATGAAATTGCCTGCATTTTGCGTCAAATCTCTGCCTGTAACAATGATATCACCGTTCGGGAGAGGAATGAGATCAGTCAGGTAGTGAGTCCCGGCATTATTATTAAGGTTGAGCATAATCTTTCCATCTGGGGCAAAAGATGTATCAGGTGAGCCGTCCGGATTAAGTCTTGCCAGGCCACACTGATTTCCGGTCTTCCCGGCAATTAATATTTTTTCATTCAGATCGACTTTCAGTTTATATGCCACAGCATCGGTGCCGAAGTTAATATCAGTTCTGCCATTAATACCGAATGATAAATCCAATGAACCATCAGTTAAAAACCGGAAAACCGAAAACTGGTATATATTATTAACGTCAAGCGTTGTCCCTGACATTAAGATTTTTCCTTCAGCCGTCAGTGCCAATGATTCTCCTGCTGTGCCGTTATACTGGGCAGGAATACCGGTTTCTATATATCCGGTCCCTCCGAAAGTGCTGTCCCTGTTACCCAGGCTGTCCATTTTACCCAGGACAAATTGTTCTATTCCATTAACTAAAGTAACGCTGGCCATGACTATTCCAGTATCCTGTAAAAACAAAACAGCAACAGGGTGAAATGCTAAGCTCTCTACTATTCTAGCTTTGCCCATATTACCAAAGCTGGTATCAATCTGCCCGCCTGGAAGGAAGCGCATTGCTCCAAACCCCGATACACCCCCGTTGATGTTACCTGTACAACTTCCGGCAGCCAATATTTTACCGTCATTCTGAACTGATACCCCATAGAATTCTCCGCTTGATATATTATCGTATCGCAATACAATTTTTCCCGAATCTCCAAAGGAAGTATCCAAACCGCCATTGGGGTCAAAACGATATAAGGCGGGAATTATCTGACTGCCTCCATTTCCCACAGCTTCCGTACCCGCAGCAACAATTTTTCCATCTGTCTGGAGTTCAATGTCGCGAGCCTGATCTCTCAGCACAAAATGAAGCAGGACCTTTCCGCCGGTACCAAAACCCAGTGTATCCGGATGGCCGTTTGGGAGAAGTTGTGACATTGAAATGAAGTAATCAAATGAGTTCTCACTCTTCCCGGCAGTTAAAATTTTATCATCCGGTAAGAGTATTATATCGTTCGGAGAATCTGAGAAATTAGGACCAAAATCAACCGTAGTGATTCCGTCGTTCCCAAAATTTGGATCGGGAGCATATTGCGAATATGAAACCGCGGTGAGGATGAGACTAAATAACCCGCATCTGAACAAAGATATAACCTTGCCTAACATAATTCACCTGTTAATTTATTTGAAGTTTTGTTCATATGAAGACAGGAATAGTTTTAAACATTCCTGAATAAAATCTTAAAAAATTTGTGGAATCCTTTATTGATTCTATTAAACAGACGGGTTTGTTACAACTGCATAAAGATGCGGGTTTAGATTTCCCCTTTTAGCGATTTGCTTATTACTTCGGCTTTTGAATTTACGTGAAGTTTTCTGTAGATGTTTCGGATATGGAAACGAATTGTATCAATAGAAATCTTAAGTTTATCTGCTGCAAGTTTGTAGCTTAAACCTTCAACAAGTGCCTGCACAACTTCGTTTTCTTTTTGTGTTAATCCTGATTTATATCCTTCCGGTTTAGAAGGATTAAAATATTCAACTACTCTCCTTGCGATTTCAGGCGACATAGGCGAGCCTCCGCTGTCAAGAACTTCAATGGCTCTCTTTATTTCTTCGAGCGGGGTGTTTTTAAGCAGGTACCCGGTAGCACCAGCACAAAGTGAACTGAAAATCCTTGTGGCGTCGTTATAAACTGTTAGCATTATAATATTTAAGTCAGGGTATTCTTTCCTTAATATTTTTATACCGTTTATGCCTGAAATTCCAGGGAGGCCGATATCAGCCAGTACAACATCAAGTGGTCCACTCTTTATTAACCCGGGCAAAAACTCCTCGAAGCTGCCGCTGGCAATTTCACAGATAAAATTATCCTGGTTGTTCAGAAAATTACAGAGTCCCTCCCGGATTATTTCATCATCTTCAACTATACCTATTCGTATCATAATTAATTCTAGTTAATTGGGTCGACATCTTAAACCGCATAAAGATGCAGGTATCATATTTCTTTCCTGGTTAGAATTATCCTTAGACCACTGGTCCTGACAAACTCAATAGTTCCTCCGATTCTGGCAGCCCTCATTTCCATATTCTTTAACCCGTGGCCGGTTAATTTGGCAGGATTAAATTCTGCCGCCGGATCATCAATAATCATACTGAACCTTCCCTGAGAGTTACTTAATGAAATCTTAATACTTTCTAAAGTGGAGTATTTAGCGGCATTGTTGATTGCCTCCTTAAAAATGAGGTAAATATTCTGCCGGATATCAACTTTTATTTTTTTGTGAAGCTCAAGGTTACTTGTTTCAAATTTTACATTTGTATCCTTCAAGGCAAATAAAGAGAAGGAGAAATCTTTCATCCGATTTATCATATCTTCTATTGTATCGTTCCGTGAGTCGACCGACCAGATCACATCGCTCATTGAGGATACTATATCCCTGCTCATCTGCCCGATTCTTTTTAGGGCATCACTCCGCCCGTCAGGATTGATGTTTGTATTGATTAATTCGCTCTCTAATGAAATCCTCGAAAGTGCAGAACCAATATCATCATGAAGATCGGAGGCAATCTTTATACGGAGTTTTTCGAGATCGAGAAGCCTCTTCACCCTGATCCGATATAAAAAATATAAAACTCCTGTGATCAGAAGAATAATAAATCCCCTGAACCACCAGGTCTGCCAGTACGGCGGTTCTATTTTTATGATAATACTTGCGGGTGAGCTATTCCAGACACCGTCGCTGTTTGTACCTTTCACTTTAAAGTGATACGTCCCCGGAAAAAGGTTTGTGTATGTAACAAAATGCCGCGTCCCGCTGAATATCCAGTCAGTATCGAAACCTTCCATCATATAGGCATACCCGTTTACCTTTGAGGCATTATAGTCGAGTGCTGCAAATTGTATGGAGAAAACATTTTGATCGTATGATAAGAGGATTTCTTTGGAAGTACTGATAGAAGATCTTAGCGGTGAAGTTGGGCCTATATCAACCTTACGGTTGAAGACGAGAAATTCTGTAAAAACAACGGGAGCTTTATACTCAGAAAGTTTTATGCTATCAGGATGGAATATGGTTATGCCCCCTATACTTCCAAGGAAAACCTCTCCTGATGCTGACCTGTATGCTGCATTAGGATTGAATTGATTTGCCTGCAGCCCGTCGTATGATGAAAATTCTTCAAGAGAGCCTGCTGCAGGATTGAATTTAATAAGACCTTTTATTGTAGATAACCAGAGGAAGTTCTCATCATCCTCAACGATATCATTAATTGTCCGGCTTATCAGGCTGTCATGACCTGGAAAATCTACAACCTCCACTCTAGGGCGAAGACTGTATAAATTTCCATCATCAATTATTAATTTATTTAATCCGTGTGTTGTTCCTATCCATAGGATTGTGCTCCCGGCCGCTTCATTCCTTGCTTCAGTGATTGAAAGAATGTTATTATTTGTTAAACCTTTATTGCCTTGTTCGTCAACAACCCACTTAAAAAATATTCCACCGTTATCAGGCTCGAACAGGTTGAGCCCTCCGCCGTACGTTCCAATCCATATCCTGTTCTTTTTGTCCTGAAATATTACCCAGACATCATCATAACTCAGGCTTAAGGAATCCTGATCATTATGATGCCATCTTTCTATTTTACCGGTTCCCGGATCAAGGCGGTTCAAGCCAACACCCCAGAACCCGAGCCATACAAGACCGGATTTATCCTGGAAAACAGACCGCACATAAGAATTTGCGATATCGTCCAGGTCGAACCAGTTTCCTTTCCAGGATTTTAACTTACCACTTGCTGGATCGAAATGTATCAGTCCGCTGCCGTAAGTGCCTATCCATAAGTCATTTTTCCTGCCGCTCGACAGTGACCAGATATTTAGCTTATCAAACTCCGGATGACTGGAGAGAAAATATTTGCCCTGTGAATACTCAATTAAATACAACCCTGAATTTGTTCCAATCCATTCTGATTGGGGACCGTATTTGCATATGGCCTGGGCGTTCCTGATTCTTTTTACTATTTTAGCTTTGTAGCCGGCTTTTTCATTATCATCAGCAAAATTAAAACTGAATTTATCCTTAAGGCGGGGATAAAAATCGACCCCGTCCTCACCTGTTATCCAGAGAACACCTGAACGGTCAAGCAGAAGATTATTGATCTGATTGTTATTAAGACTTGAGGGATCATCGGAATTATTCACCCATCGCTTAAAAGGAAGTTGGTGCACTTTCGTCCCGTAAGGCTGTTCTTTTAATAAATAGGGGATTGAACTCAAATCAATTTTGAGTAGGCCCTTGTAGGTGCCGACCCACAATACTTTTGACTTTTCAGTAAAATCCTCACAAATAGAACTAACACTTCTGCTGAATTTATCAGGATTATTCTGATCCGGAATGATTTGAGTGAACTGTCTTTTCTTTAGTTCAAGTAAGGTTATACCGCTATAGGTTCCAATCCATAAGTAATCACGGCTGAACCTTGAGGGTTGTATTTCCCAGACGATATTATGAGTGAGAGAATTACCATTTAAATGATTATGAAAATATTGTGTGAATCCTGACCTGTTTTTATTTAGTACACATAATCCATTATAAGTACCGACCCAAACATTTCCTTCAGGATCTTCATACAGAGAAGTGACGAAATTATTGCTAAGGGATGTTGAATCATCAGGGCTACTTTGCCAGCAGAGAATCTTACCTGAGGTTAAATTCAGGCTATATAATCCGCCCTTATAAGTCCCGACCCATAGAATGCCATTCTTTCCTTCACAAAGGCAGGTTATACTATTTCCACTTAAATTCTTTTCGTATGTAATTTTATACCGTTTGAATGTTTCAGTACCCGGATCGTAACAGTTTAATATGCCATCCTGCGTACCCGCCCATATAAAACCTTTGTGGTCTTCAAGAAGAGACCATACATTATTATCCGAGAGGGAATTAGAATCCTGTGAAGCATTTTGAAATAATCTGAAACTATAATTATCAAAACGATTTAATCCATTCTCAGTTCCGAACCAGATAAAACCAGTACGATCTTCTAAAATACAATTTATTGCCCTGTGAGATAACCCCTCTTCTTCGCCCAGGTGCTGAAATCGTATCTGCTGCGGTAAAATAAAACCCGTATTCAAAACAAATAGGGCGGTCACAAACACAATTTTGTAGTAAATCATGTCATGGAATACCGCTTAATAAATATTGGCCCGTCAGTCTTACTTGATGAGCATTAGTTTTTTAGTTGCAGTGAAATTACCTGCCTCAAGGGAATATAAATATACACCGCTTGCAAGTCCGGCTGCATTAAACTTAATGGAATGCTGTCCGGCTTTTTGATTTTCATTTACAAGATCGGCAGCTTCTTTACCGGTAATGTCATAAACCTTAAGGCTTACTTTACCGGGCTGAGCTGTGTAATACTCAATTGTTGTGGAGGGGTTGAATGGATTCGGGTAATTTTGTTTAAGCACAAAATCCACGGGAACTACATTTACCTCAATGACTTTTGAGTAGGAAAAACTTCCATTCAGATCGATTTGCTTCAGCCTGTAATAATTTATTCCAGCAGAAGGATTTTTATCTGCAAATGCATAATCTTTCTTTTCTGTTGAGGTTCCGCTGCCGCCTACAAAGCCTTCAGGGTTCCACTTTCCTGAGAAGTTATCTTTTCGTTCAACCTGGAATCCCTTATTGTTGGTTTCTGTAGCCGTTGACCAGCTTATCTGAACTTCACCATTATGGCCGGCTGCATTGAAGGATATAAACTCTACAGGAACAATCTCAAGTATTCTTACAGGGAAATTAGCACCAAAATTCCAATGATCCAGGTTTGAAGGAATACCGTCACCGTTTACACTGTTAGCAGCTGAGTAAAGTGTATCCCAATCAACTGAATCGGCCGCAGTATATTCAAAATACCAGGAGACAGTATCTCCTGAAAATATCCTTGGCTGGTTGTGTGTAATTTCACCGGCAAGCAGCTGGGTTCCTGGATCGGTAGCAGTTAAAGTGCTGAACCTTGAGGCTGCATCAAATCCGCCCTTAACCATGGGACCACCGGTTAAAAACAAGTGGTATTCTGCTGTCTCGCCCCTTAAAAGAGAGTCGGGACCTTCAATCCAAACCTGCACGCCGGCGTCAGGGTCAAGGTTATGGCATACACAGCCGTTGCCGTTCAGCCTTGTGGCTCCTGCAATACCGGTTGAAAAATCAACACCGGCATATATTACAGCGGAAATAAAAACTATCAGCAGTAAATAATTTATTTTCATTATGAATAGATATGTTAGTGATAAATAGGGTGTGAACTTGCTTAGGAAAGTGAGGCTGTCTCATAAGTGTCATTCCGAATTTATTTCGGAATCTCATTATTCGACTTTAAGTCGGAATTAGAACCTGAAACCAGTTCAGGTTGAAAATATCAGACTTTTGAGAAAGCCTCACCTGTAAGCAGAAATTATTTCATCAACATCATCTTCTTCGTTGAAACGAAAGAAGATCCATCATTTCCTTTTGCTTCGATGACATAAAAATATAAGCCGCTTGAGAGATTTCCGGCTGCAAAGTTTACATCGTATCTTCCGGCAGAGTACTGACGGTTTGTAAGATCTGAGATCTTTTGTCCCAGTGCATTATATACCGTGATTTTCACTCTGGCATCTGCTGGTACGTTGAAGTTTATTTTGGTCGTCGGGTTGAACGGATTCGGATAGTTTTGAGAAATACTATACGAAGCTGGAAGCGGGGAGGATACTTCCACTACATTAGAATATTCCGATGCTCCGTCGAAATCAACCTGTTTCAACCTGTAATATGTTTTTGCCGAATTCTGAATATCTGCAGTATATGTGTAAGAATGGCTTTCTGAAGATGTTCCGAAGCCGGGGACGAACCCAATCTTCTTAAAAGAATTGTTATCAGAGCTCATCTCAACATCAAATCCCTGGTTGTTGGTTTCAGTTGCGGTTCGCCAGTTTAGCACTGCTTTTCCGTTTACGGATTTAACCGTGAAAGACGTCAGCTCAACTGGTATGAACCATGGTGAATCAAGCTTATACAACCCGTTTCCGAAAGCAGCAAAAACGGTAACTGTATCAATAACATGGTATGCATAGTTGCTTGAAGGGTTGTTGAGAACAGTCCAGGTTGCTCCGCCGTCATGAGTAAAAAAGCTGTTTCCTGAATATTCTCCGCAGATTATATAGTCGGAAAGCTGGGGCGCAATCGACAAACCCCACATATTTCTACCGTTAAAGTAGGGGATAACCTGCCCAGGTTTGTCCGTAATCGGTAGTTTTAAGGAAACCGCCGCCGCCCGACCATTTGGTGGCCCATGCCGTGCCCGGAATATTTTTATCCATAGCAATTATGGGTGTTTCACCGCTGGTTGAGAACGGATGAGTCCAGGTAACACCATAATCAGTACTTCTCGCAATACCGTAACCGTTATCGCCTACAATAATTACATTAGGCTGATCAGGGAAAACATCGATATCGCACGGTGAACCAAAAGGAAGAGAGGAGGATAATGTTGTCCAGGTTGAACCGAAATCGTAAGAAGCCTGGAACTGGTTACTGTTCATTGCGTAGAGGGTATCAGGATGAACAGGATCTGCCTGGATGGGCACCCCGTAATAATACCAGGAAAACGATCCGGTTGATGTCCATGTAAGACCTCCGTCTGTTGTTTTCATAGTCTGTTGACTATTTTCAACTGCAGCGAGGAAGGTGTTTACATCGTACGAGCTTTGAAGCAGGCATTTAACCGCTGATGACCCGGGAATGGGATTTCCCATCGGTGAAAATGTTTCGCCCCGGTCAGTACTCTTGTAAATAGTGTTGCCGGAACCATAGTAAATGATGTTGTCATCCCAGTTATTCACGCATATAGGGTCGCCGAGACTTCCGCCGGATTGTTTCAGCTGCCATGTGTAGTTTTGTGAATAAGAGAGAGAAAATGAGAAGAGAAAAATGAAGATGAAGAGAAAGTAATTGTTTTTCATATCTCCTGCGCGTTTATGATTTAAATTCCGCAGTCCGAATGCTGCGCGTTGATTAAAACCTTAAATCCTGGTAATAGATTATCAGTTACGTTATGTCCCGGAAAGGGCACAACAATAAATGCCTCCAGCCCCGTTTGACGGGGGTTGTAGTCTATGGTAATTTATTTTTTTTTGCTCGACGATTATTGGTTCATAGAACCGCAAATAATATACAAACACCTTAAATGGAATCCAAAAAATTTTTTTGTTAAGTTTGCCCATTCACATCATAAATTTTAGCGGGAGAATTAATGAATCTTGATGTTCTTGTTTTTGCTGCCCATCCTGACGATGCAGAATTAGCAATGGGCGGAACCATTGCTAAATTGACGAAAAACGGCCTTAAGGTTGGAATAATTGATCTTACCCGGGGCGAACTTGGAACAAGGGGAACAGTAGAGATAAGGCAGAAGGAGGCATTCCTTGCTGCAGGTCTTTTAAAGGTTTCAATCAGGGAAAATCTTGATATTCCTGACGGAAATATTGAAAGGAAAAAAGAGAACCTGATGAAGGTTGTAATGAGCATCAGGAAGTACCGGCCTAAAATAATATTTGCCCCTTATTTTAATGACCGTCATCCCGATCATATTTATGCAAGCCGGCTGGTTAAAGAGGCTATGTTTGCTACAGGACTTTCAAAGCTGAAAACTTCTGACCATGAGATTGCTCAAAATGCTTATAGGCCGAGAAAACTTTATTACTATATGCAGACGTACACCTTTGAGCCTTCTTTTATTATCGATATTTCAGAATGCTTTGAAACTAAAATGAAGGCAGTTCAGTGCTATGGGAGCCAGTTTCATAATCCTAGAAGCAAAGAACCCGAGACCTTTATAAGCCGACCTGAATTCATAAGTTATATCGAATCAAGAGCACAGGTCTACGGCTTCCAGATTGATAAAAGATACGGTGAGCCTTTCTTCTGTGAAGAAAAGGTTGAACTCAGTCTTACTGAAATGCTGAGGGAATAAAGAGCTTATTACAATTTAGCATTCCGTAGTCTGAGCGAGTTAGAGACAACACTTACCGAACTCATTGCCATGGCTGCTGCCGCTATCATCGGGTTAAGCAGACCAAGGGCGGCGAGCGGTATCCCGATTACATTATAGATGAACGCCCAGAACAGGTTCTGTTTAATTGTCTTAATGGTTTTCACCGACAAATTCAGTGTGCTGAGAATTTCTTTGATGTTTCCATTAATCAGGGTGATGTCAGCACTTTCTATAGCGATATCGGTTCCTGTTCCTATAGCAATCCCTACATCTGCCTGTGCAAGGGCAGGGGAATCATTTATTCCATCTCCTACCATTGCAACGACCTCCCCCTGCGCCTGTAGTTTTTTAACTACTTCAGCTTTGTCTGACGGTAGAACTTCTGAAAATACCTTTTCAATTCCTGCTTCTTTTGCTATCGCTTCAGCTGTTCTTCTGTTATCACCAGTAAGCATAACTGATTTAATATTTTTCTTTAATAATCCGCTTACTACGCTTTGAGTTTCACTGCGGATAACATCGGCTTCGGCGATTATACCTGCAAGTTTATGGTTGACGGAAATATATATGGCAGTTTTTCCCTCGCTGCTTAACCTTTCAATTTCATCTGAAGTTTCGCTGTTTATCTCTATCCCGCGTTCCTTCATAAGAGCCGGGTTCCCGATAAGTACATTTGAACCATTAAAGACTGCTTCAATACCGCTTCCGGTTAACGAATTAAAACGGGTGACCTCGCTTAGTACCGTATTTTTGGATGCGGCGTATTCTACAATGGCGGCTGCAAGCGGATGCTCAGATTTTGCTTCAAGTGAAGCTGCAGTTTCAAGCAGGACATTCTCATCAATACCATTCTTTGTAATAACATCGGTAACAACAGGTTTCCCGATAGTTATGGTTCCGGTTTTATCGAAGATTACTGTAGTAACCGAATTTAATCTCTCAAGGCTTTCAGCATTTTTAATCATAATTCCGTTTGATGCACCTAATCCTGTTCCAACCATAATGGCAGTGGGGGTTGCTAGTCCCAGCGCGCAGGGGCATGCTATTACCATCACTGCTATAAAGCTGAGCATTGCTGCCGTAAAGGGAACCCCGATTATAAAATACCATATTAGAAATGTGACCACAGCAATACCTATAACGATAGGGACGAAAATTGAAGCAACCTTATCGGCAAGGCTTTGTATAGGGGCCTTAGATCCCTGTGCTTCTTCAACTAGCTTAACTATGCGTGATATTACCGAATCCTTACCCACGGCTTCGGCTTTGATAGTAATGCTGCCGTTTTTATTTATTGTTCCTCCTATAACCCGGGCTCCGGTTGTTTTTTCAACGGGGATGCTCTCACCTGTAATCATTGATTCATCGATAGAAGAATAACCTTCAATGATTAGGGCGTCAACGGGAATTTTTTCTCCGGGTCTGACAATAATAATGTCGCCGTTCACAACATCTTTTATCGGGATATCGATCTGCTGATTGTTACGGACAACCCTTGCAGTTTTGGGCTGCAGGCCGAGAAGTTTCTTTATTGCAGAGGATGTTTTCGATTTAGCCCTTGCCTCAAGGAGTTTACCCATAAGGATAAGGGTAATTATAATGACTGCAGTATCGAAATAGACATGTCCCCCCGTATTACCCGTATTCAGTAAATCCGGAAACAGAACAGCAGCTGTGCTATATAAGTACGCTGTACCTGTGCCTACGGCAACCAGTGTATTCATATCAGCTGAGAAATGTTTGGCTATTTTCCAGGAGGAAGAAAAGAATCGTTTCCCGGAAATAAATATTACCAGTGTTGAACCAAGAAAAAGCAGCTTATTAACCTCTTCGAGTGTAAGGGGAATAAGGCTGCTGAACCATGTGGTCATCATAAGCATACTGACTATCATTATGGGGATAGAAAGTACGGCACTGAAAACAAATTCATTTCTTAGTTTAGTATAGGATTCTTTGTGCCGGATATCGTCAGCTGATTCAAATTCACCGGTTTCCTCTGATGTTTTATTCTCAGCAGGAGATACAAGTTTATATCCCGCATCTTCAACTACCTGCGTGAATTTTGAGACGTTGACAACAGACGAATCATACGAAAGTGTAACTTTTTCAGTAGCCAGGTTTACATTCACCTCACTGATTCCATCAACTTTTTTCAACGCTTTTTCGACCCTGGCTACGCAGCTTGCACATGTCATTCCCTCCACGGGCAGGGTTAATGATTTTATTTCCTGGTTATTCATATTATGTTCTTTAATTCTGATTTCATATATAATTAGTTTGTTTTTGTCGACCCGAACTGGTTTCATTTTTTAATTTCGATCCGATATCGAATAATTAAAAATTCGATCCGGAATGACACTTATAATTCTAGCCTCTTTAATTCTTCAATTCTTTATTCTTCTCTTAGGTATTAACTACCATACATCAACTGCCCACCTACTACTTGAAAACGCTCTGAAAACGCTCTGAAAACGTCTGAAAACGTTCTGAAAACGCTCTGAAAACGTTCTGAATACGCTCTAACTACCTCCTATGTCCGGAATGTGGGTCATATATTCTTAATAACTGACCTGGATACTTTATTTCTCAACAATAACCGGACTATACCCGGCTTCTTCTATAGCCTCGTAAATCTTCTTTTCATCAATCTTCGTTTCATCATATTCAACCACTGCTTCGCCTATTTTGACCTTCTTAACTTTAACGTCGTCCAGCTTTAATAATTCCTTCCTTACTGCCATTTCACAGTGTCCGCAGCTCATTCCTTCAATTTTTATTTCTTTTGTTGTCATTTGAATAAATCCTTTGTTTTAATTTTGTTTATTTGACGGCCTAAATATAATTAGCCGGCCTGCCGGAGGCGTTACACAATTATTGGAAAATGTTATATGATATTTGGGGTTAAAGAGAGGGGGATTTCTACATCTTATTTAACTTCATCAAGGGGCTTTCGTGTATTCTCCGTAAGGGCTTTAAACTGGTTTGCATTCATCCCTGTAACTTTTTTGAACTGGGCGGATAAATGGGCTACGCTGCTGTAACCCAGGCGGAAAGCTATCTCACTGAGGGTAAGTTCTCCATATTTAAGCAGTTCCTTTGCTCTTTCAATTTTCTGAAGTATAAAATAATGTTCAATTGTGATGTTTTCGATTGAAGAGAAGAGAGTGCTTAAGGAATGATAATCCGAATTCATTTTTTCGGAAAGAAAGTCGGAGATATTTATTTTTCCTGCAATCTTCTCCTCATCCCTGATTAGATCAATTATCAGGATCTTGATTTGCTCTATGGTCTTCATCTTCCTGTCTTCAATAAGCTCAAAACCATTTGCATCAAGCACGTTCCTGATTTCATCGATCTTTTCCTGATCCGGATGCTCTTTTATCTTTACCTCCCCCAGGCTTATACTTTCAATATTTAAGTCCAGTTTTTCGAACTCCTCTTCGATCACCCTGATACACCTGTTGCATACCATATTTCTGATGTATAAAGTAGTTCCTGTGTCTTTATCAGCTTTCATAATAAATGACCGTTTTTATGAATGTGAGATCATAAAATAAAACAGATTGGGATATAAAAAAAGAGGCTGTCTTAAAAGTGTCATTCCTAACGCGCCCCCGATTAGGATTTGTTTCTTCACTCCTAACCCGCCCCTGATAAGGGTTTATTCCGTCATTCCGAATTTATTTCGGAATCTAATTAAAGTACCATTCCAAACCTGCCCATTAGTTGGGGTTTATTCCGTCATCGAATTATTCATTTTTGAATTGGCATTAGAACCTGAAACCCGTTCAGGTTTAAAAATCAGACGTTTAAGACAGCCTCATTAAATTAACAATGAACATCCATTCTATTTTTTCTCGAGTGGAAGCATTGTATTGTTGCGTGTTAATACCACCATCTTATCACCAAGCAGTTTAACTTCAAGCATTTCACCGTCGTCTGTAAGCAGCATCATCCTGCCGTCTTTAAGTACCTTATTAGAGTCGGGAAGCATGAGGGCAGTTCGGCTGCCTTCTTTCTTAACCTGGTAAACTGTACTGTCTGTCAGTCCAATTGCCATAATTTTATTATCTTCGTTTAACTTTACGGGCAATGCCACTCCGGAATCGGCTATCATTACTATTTTACCCTGCATCTTATCCATTCCTCCTGCAGGACCGGTGGTAATAAAAGTATCTCCTCCCATCAGTGTATCATCGGAAACATTAACTGTTTTTGGCTGCTGATGTTTTGTTTGCTCAGGATAATGAGTATTTGAATTTTCGTTATTTTTTGTGGTGCATCCTGCCGCAACTACGCATAATGCAATAATTAAATTATTTATTCGTTTCATGTTTTCTCGCCTTATTTGAATGTTGCAATAATAACCACCAGGTACCATTCAGATGTATTAGCTTAAGCACAAAAACATAAAATGTGTGATTAAATACAATTATTTCTTCCGCTTTTCAAACACTTCTCCAAGTGCAGGAAAAATCAGGAAGAGCAAACCTGCTGCTATTATGTATTTTATTTTCGAAGTAGGCATATTCATTTGGGAAGCTCCTATTGATAAATCTTAATGTTTATAATAGGAATCATGAAGTATAGGTGGTGTGTATGTAGTCAAACTGTTGATCTTGAAATGTAATTATCCCGTTATCGCCGTGTTCCTCAGACAGTTATCACAATTACCGCAGGGTTTCTCGTCATGAAAACCAAAATATTCTGAGATATAAACTCTCCGGCATTCACGAGTTTTGAAATAATTTACCATGGAGAGGAGTTTTTTGTTGTCGCTCATCAGCTTCTCCTTCAGCATTTCTTCATCCTCCAGTTCCGGGGGAAAATCTCCGGTTATCTTAAGGTCGCTGTTCTCAACCGAGCCATCAGTCACCCCGTACCTGTCAAAAATGCCAAGAGCTGTCTCGATCCTGAAGTCACTCCGGTTTTTAAAGTTCATCTGCTCCCTCAGGTACTCGATTCCAAGGGAATTAACCGCTGAAATTTCTCTCCGCAGAAGATCGAATAAAGCCGAGTAGAAGTTTGCATCAGGATTCGACCATTTTATAAAATCCATCTGAATATATAAGTCATCCTGTTTATACAACAGGAGGCAGTCGGATGGTTTTCCGTCTCTTCCGGCTCTTCCGATTTCCTGGTAATAGGATTCCACGGAAGAGGGTACTTCTGCGTGTATAACGAACCTGATGTCAGGTTTGTCTATTCCCATCCCGAAAGCATTTGTTGCAAGGATGAGATTCTGGTTACCATTCAAGAACTCCCTCTGCATCCTCTTTCGCTCCTTATCATTGAGTTTCCCATGGTAAATTCCGTGCGGGATCTTCTTATCCCGGAGCATCTGGGAGAATTTTTCGAGAGTCTGTATGAGGGAAAAATATATTATGCCTGACCCGTTATAATCGTTAATGACTTTAAGTATCCATTCTGTTTTCTCTTTATCGTCAAAAATATCGTGTGCTTCCAGCTTGAGGTTTGGTCTTTCTATTCCCTGGTGGAATATTTCCATTTCTTCATTACTGAGGTGAAGTTTATTTATTATATCCTGCTGTACTTCCCGGGTTGCGGTAGCAGTTAATGCAATGGTTAAGGGATTACCCATTAACTCTCTGAACTCACCGAGCCTGGAATAGTCGGGCCGGAAATCATGTCCCCACTCAGAAATACAATGAGCTTCGTCCACAGCCAAAAGGGAGATATTCACCTTTTGCAGACTTTTAATAAATTCCGGTTTACGGAATCTTTCAGGGGTAACATAGAGCAGTTTGATCTTTCCCTCAACAAACTGTTTCAGTCTTTGATCTCTTTCCTGTTTTGAAAGCGTTGAGTTTATGAAGGCTGCGCTGATATCTTTTTTCCTGAGTGCATCAACCTGGTCCTGCATAAGGGCAATGAGAGGACTGATAACAATCGTTCCGCTATCCATCAATAATGCGGGGACCTGGTAGCATAAAGATTTCCCGCTCCCGGTAGGCATTATCACAAGTGAATGTTTCCTCTCATAAAGGGTTCTTCGGATTATACCTTCCTGTTTACCACGGAATTCCTTATAACCGAAATATCTTTCTAAAATTTCAAACGCTTCCAATTATTCTCTCTGTTCATTTTTATGTAAGAATTCTTATTGAAGTAAAGTTAAAATAATTATTCAACTTTTTTTATGATGAAGAGAATGATAAATTGAAAAGCCCGGCCGCATAGCCAGGCTTCGAAGTTTGGAACTCCCTGCACCACGTCAGCCTGTACACAATTTGTGCTGACAATGAGCTACCGGCAGCCTGACAATGAGGTTATCTTGTGTGATTCTAATAAGGAACTTTACGGACAGTTTTTAAGAAGAACTTCAGGTTATTACCTGGAAGACAGAATCGAGTAGTGTTCCGTCAACCCATTTTATTACTGCAACCACTTTATTTTTATTAACCTTCGGCTTGGCTGGAGCCCCGCCGCAGATTGCATCCACTTCTCTTTTAAAGTCCCTGATATCAATTATCGGAATAGAAGAATTTTTTAATGCTTTTAGCAGGTCTTTCCTTTTAGGATTTATGCAAAGTCCGCGTTCGGTCGCAATTACATCTATCAATTCTCCGGGGCCGCACAGTGTTGTAACTTCATCAACAATTACAGGGATCCTGTCTCTGAACGAAGGTATTGCCAGGATGGTGCATTTTGAATATAAACAGTTCTGCCATCCGCCGATTCCATGCAGCAGGTAGCCGTCAGAGTGAGTGACCACATTAGCATTAAAGTTTACATCCACTTCTGTAGCTCCAAGAACCACAGCATCAACCATTGAAGCAAAATTTCCTTTACCATGAAAATTGTAGCTGGTAAACGGGGAAGTATTGACGTGACCCTCATTTTCCTGCATGCTTCGTACACCCTCAAGATCGAATGTCTGCCCGTCAAGGATGTAATCAGTTAATCCTTCTTCGAGCATCTGAACGAGATACTTTGTGCTGCCGCCTCTTACAAAGCGGGCTTTAATATTTTTGGCTTTCATTCTGTCTTTCAGGAAGAGCGCGAATGCAAGGGCTGTTCCGCCTGCACCAGCCTGGAAATGAAAATCCATCTTTCATTATTCCGGCTTCGTCAAGGAACCTGGCAACATATTCAGCAATTAAAAGTCTATCGGGAGACTTAGTAACTTCTGTGGTACCTGATACTATTTTTTTAGGGTCTCCAAGTGTATCGATCTGAACTACATAATCAACATTATTTCCCTGTATCTGCCAGGGTACGCATGGAAAGGGGACAAGGTTATCAGTAACAACAATTACTTTATCGGCATATTCGGAATCAGCCAATGCGAATCCAAGCAGACCGCATGCTGAAGGACCACGGTCGCCTGTTGCGTTGCCGAAAGGATCAGCAGTCGGTGAAGCAATTACTGCGATATCGATATGGACTTCACCATCCTGGATTGACTGGTATCTTCCACCATGGGAACGGAGAACTCCTATGCCTTTCATTTTTCCTTCTGATGTAAACCTTCCCAGAGGTCCGTTCATACTTCCTTCGATGTGATGAATAGTTCCGTTCTTTAAATATTTAATAAGGTGTTCGTGAACAGGGAATGAAGCGCTGGGGAACCACCGTATATTCTTAATTCCCATTTCATGTATTGTATCAAACAGGATATTTGTAACTACATCACCGTTCCTGAGATGATGATGTGTGGAGATAGTCATTCCATCCCTGATTCCAGCTTTCTTCAGGGCTTCCTTAAGATTCTTAACAGTTTTATTTCCATCTGCAGGATAATCAATACAGCTGCTGATAGGTGGCTTAGCTTTTCCTCCCTCAGGTTTAAACTTATTTATACCTTTAAAAGGAACCTGCGCTTCACCATTTATTTCTGTCGGGACGAGTCTTCCCGCTGCGTTTTTTACTAAATCCATTTTTCTGAATTGTCTTAAGTTGTTTAATAATTAATTTTTGGTATAATTGTTAATAGAACCTGCACGCTGCTTAATACTGCCGCCATTCCTTACCAAGCATATCATTCATAATAGCAAGATCTATCGTTCTTAATGCCCGTTTGACTACGGGCGGGTCAATCATCTTGCTTCCAAGCGAAACAACACCCAATCCTTTTCTTTCGGCCTCTTCAAAGGCCAGCACTATCTTCTTTGCCTTTTCAATTTCCTCTTCGGTTGGAGCAAAAGCCTCGTGCACAACCTGTATTTGTCGCGGATGGATGCACCCTTTACCTTCAAAGCCTAGCGATTTAGCTTCGATTACACTCTGTCTTAATCCTTCCATATCACCTACATCCGAGAATACGGTATCAATAGCCTGAATGCCGGCAGCTTTTGCTGCATTTATAAGCATCTGGCGCGCAAATATGCTTTCTTTTCCCTCATTGGTGCGCTGGGTGCCAAGGTCGGCTGTATAATCTTCAAGGCCTATAGCCAGGGCGCAGTTATTTCTGGAGGCCGAAGCAATCTCATAAGCTTTTATAACGCCAAGAGCGCTCTCAATAATCGGCATAAAATAAATTTCATTTGTAACGTTATGCTCTTTCCGCAGCCTGGCGACTTCTTTTTCAACCTGGAAAACCTGCTCAGCTGATTCGCATTTCGGGATAAGAATAACATGTACATTATTCGGAACGATATACTTCAAATCCCCGCAGCCTTTGGGCAGCTGATTTATACGCACCATTCTCTCAGCGCCGTAGAAATCAACGGAGCGGAGAGCATTTCTTACAACTAATTGGGCGGCTTCTTTTTCTGAAGGAGCTACGCTGTCTTCCAGGTCAAGAATTATCCCATCGGGTGAGTGAAGTCCTGCATTAATAAAAAACTTCGGCTCATTACCTGGAAGGTATAACCTGCTTCGTCTGAGCTTATCTTTGGAAGTTTTGTACTTATTCTTTTTATTGAAGGGGAGTAGATATTCAGATATGGTTTCCGGCATAAGTTTCTTGACAGCCATTTCAAACCTTGCCGCAATAGTGAAGGGAAGTGCACCGCTGTCTTCCATCAGGATTTCAGCATCAGTAAGACCAAAGAACTTACACATATCGAGGATCTGGTTTCTTATCGATTCTCCGTACATTACATCTACTTTGCTCTGTAAATTTATTGTCAGTCCCCCGGAATTCTTCTTAATTATTTCAAAGTAGCAGTCTGATCGTACCGCATCGCCTCTTTTACCTGCCGTGGATGAATTGTTTGATTTGCTCATTTTATTGATAAAATTCAGAATGAAGGTTGGTTAAAAGATATACATCTACAATTATTTATACTTTCAAATTTAATAAATAAACTGCTAACTATTTCCAGGTACAGTTTTATTTGATGCGAGCTTGTATTAAAAACAATGTCGGTTCTGTTTCCGGGAAACATTTGAGTTCTCAGATTATTATGATTCCTGATGGCCATTGAAGTGATCTAACCTATATTGGCAGGCGTACTTTCCCTGGTATAGATGCATCCGTTAGCTGGTGACTAAATACTTACTTAGATAAGATTTTATGGGTCAAACGATAAGTTTGTTCATAAATTCCCGGGCAGTCAGATGTTCACATTTGAAAATAAGTTCTTTAACTTCCTTCTGCCTTCGCGGAATGAGAAGTCCCTCTGAAAGAGCATTGAATTTATTCTCCAGGTCTTCCATTGTCATAGGTTCACGCGGATCACCCTTCGGATATTCCAGGTATTCAGTATATTCTTTACCATCTTTTGTTCTTACAACAACCTTACTCGGCTGTTTGGCAGGGAACATATTCTCGAATTCCTGTGAAGGTTCACCTTTTATCCTGTCAATCACTTCCCATATCCTTGGGTCTTTCATCTTTTCATTCGAAAAAGACTGCGTTGTAATCTTATGATCAACAAGCGCGGCCGCAATACAATAGGGGAGTGAATGATCAGCTGTTTCCCTTGATTCAGGTCTGTACTTGTGAGGATCGAAAAGAATATCATAAGCCTGTGCCAGGGTGGTTAGGGTAACGCTCTCGATCTGATCATATGAGACATTATTTTTTGTAACCGCATTCAGAGTTGCAGAAAGATGTGTATGTGTAAGTGCTTCAGTAGGAAAAGCTTTCATTCCGCATTCCAGAATTTTATAGCTGTCACCTAGTCCCGCTGTAAGTTTTTCGATATTCCATTTCCATTCAGAGGTACCATCACGACCCTGCATTTTAACCGGGGAAATACTTCCGGCTTTAGCATCCCAGCCCAGGAATGTATCCATAAATCCTTCTTTCCCTTCGAAGACAGCTTCAGTTCCGGTATAACCCCGCTGAGCCATTAATGCTGCAAACACACCTGATTGAACAGCCATCGGATCAACAGTATTTTTCATCATAGTGAGTTTACCGGCGGTGGGACAACCGATAGTATGGTTATGACTTCCGTTTATCCCGATAGCATTCACCATCTGATCAACATTTAACCCTAGAATTTTTCCTGCCACTATCGGGGATACATACTGAGTAAGTGCTGCATGATGCCATTTACGCTCACGGATACCAGGGACGGCAAACTCACATAACCTCTGTTCAAACTCGTACGCTAGAACTATAGCTGTGATGACATCCTTCATTACAGCTCCTTTCATCTCGCCGGTGGAAAGTGCCGCAGGTATCAGGTCCGATGGATGAGAAGGATCCTCTCTCCAGTATATATCATTAAAGTCGAGTGCTCTTATCATTAATGAATTAACGAGCACGGCATTAACAGCGGGAATTTTATCTCCGAAACCTATCAGGGAAGCTTCGGGTTTACCTCCCATTTCCAGGTAGATATCCCGGAGGATGTTTACATCCTTAGTGTGGTAGCCTCCGTATGCACAGCCGATGGAGTCATACAGAAACCGTTTGACTTCAGCAATGACCCCGGTGGGGAGATCTTCATATTTCAGATTTACAGCAAATTCAGATATTGTTCTTGATATTGATTTATTCATATTCATTAAAATTTTTATGGTAAGGTTTAATTATTTTATTACAGGTTCTTTTTTACCCATTCTTCTAACCCGCCGAAAACAATCAGTTCCTGGGCAGGAACACCGACAGGATCAATAGAGTAGGATTTCTGATCTGCAATAATTTTGGATTTTGAAAAGTTTATTTCTGCCGAAACTCCGGTTTTAACGGTTAATTCAGCCTTATCGTATTTTGCTTTGAGGTCGTTTACCAGCCTGGGACATTCAATAATTAAGAAACCATTATTTAAGGCATTCCGCTTATAAGTTTCACTGAACGATCCTGCAATTACAAGCTTTATTCCTTTATACTTCAGTGCTGTGGCGGCTTGCTCACGTGAGGATCCTGTTCCGAAATTAAAACCTCCGGCAAGTATATCTCCTTCATTTACTATTTTAGCAAACTCAGGATCATAATTTTCCATTACTACTTCAGCCTGCTGTTCAGGAGTAAAGTCATCTATGTAAGTATATTTTCCCGGATATATTCCGTCGGTATTCAGGTTATCCTGTCTGCAGAAAATCAGTTCGCCCCTGAGAACTTTTGGGAATCCATCGATAATTTTTACTTCTTCAGACTCAGCTTCCTGCTTTTCGTTAATCTTAATATCTCCCAGCAGTTTCTGGTTTTCTTCTGCCCACCTGAATGAAATATTTCCGGCTATCGCTGATGAAGCAACAACCGCAGGAGAAGCAAGGTAAGCCTGCGCATTCGGTGAACCCATTCTTCCTTTGAAGTTTCTATTTGTTGCTGATATTCCAACCTCGCCGTCTTCAAGCAGACCGACACCCAGCCCGATACAGGGCCCGCACCCCGGAGGGAGAGGAATTGCCCCTGCGTCAACCAACGTCTGCCAGTAACCCTGCTTTTCACTTTCTGCCTGAACTTCACTGGAAGCCGCAGCAATATAAAACTGAACTCCTTCAGCTATTTTCTTTCCCTTAACGATTGAAGCTGCTTCAGCAATATCATCAACACGACTATTCACACAGGATACAAGGTAGGCTTTATTTATTCTTACTTCATTCAGTTCTGAGACAGGTGTCATTGTTTTAACAGTATTTGGGCCTGATACAAGCGGTTCGATTGTGGATAAGTCTATTGACAATTCTTTTGAATAAAATGCATCCTGATCTGCCTGCGGTGTATTATCTTCCAGCTCTTCTATACGCTTCAGGTTCATTCTAGGATGGACCCCATTGCTGCCTGAGTCGGAGTTTACATTCTCAGGACCGCGCCTGACAATAAATTCGGATCTTCTTTTCAACCAGTCGATCGTCCTGCTGTCAATAATAAATACTCCCGCCAATGCACCCCATTCAGTAGTCATATTAGCTATTGTCAATCTTTCTTCGATTGAAAGATTTTTAACTCCTTCGCCAGTGAATTCAATTGCGTGATTAAGGACTTCGTCATTGTTGAAGAAACCGCATAAAGCAATTATAAGGTCTTTACCTGAAACTCCTTTTCTTAACTTTCCCTTAAGTTCAACTTTCGCTATAGGCGGCACCTGCCACCATGTTCTTCCGGTAGCCCAAATGGCTGCGGCGTCCGTCCTTACTACAGGAGTTCCAAGACAACCAATCCCCCCATACATATTAGAATGACTATCAGAAGCGACAGCCATAGTACCCGGCCAGGCATAACCTTCCTCTACCATAATCTGATGGCCTATTCCTCGTCCTGCCGGATAGAAATCTGCACCCATGCTCTTTGAGAATTCTTCGATCTTTTTGTACTTCTCGAGATTCTTTTCACTTTTATCCTGAACATTATGGTCGAGTGTGTGAACAACCTGACTGGGATTTGCTAACCTGCTTGCTCCAATTGATTTGAACTTTGGTATAACGGCTCCCGTATTATCATGCGTCATCACATAAGCCGGACGTATAGAAAGGTAATCGCCTGCATGAACCTTCTGGCCCGGTTCCAGTCCCACCGCATATTTTTGTGCTATTTTTTCAATTAAGGTCTGAGACATAATTAACTCCTATGCATTATGAACATCGATTTTATCGGGTTAAAACGATTTATATGTAAAAAAAATTATCAAGTTGACTATCAAAGATATCATGCTTTAAACGGTTCGAAGGAAACAAAATCCGCATGATGCACTATTATAGCTTCTACACTTCTTTTAGCTGAATCACCCTCTTTTGCATGGTAAGCTATAATGTGCTGAACTTCGGGAGGCAGACCGAACCTGTCGGCAATAGAAACTCCGCTGAAAGGATGTCGTAGTAGTTTCCCTGCTTTGCTGGTGGTTAATTTACCATCAACTTTATCATATTCCATGAGTTTGCCGACATCAATCAGAATAGCGCCGGAGATAAGAAAATCCATGTCGATCTTTATTTCATTGCCGAAATTATCTTTCATTCTCTTCGCAATATCTACGGAAAGTTGTACCGCTGTTCTTTTATGATTCATAAAAGAAATAGTACAATCTTTAATCAATAATGAGAAGGGAATGACGCCGAGGTCTTCTGTGCTTAACACGCTGTTCTCCACCGCATATATCCAGCACTGAATAGTTTTTTCTTTCAGCTCCTCATTTTTTATCCACTCCAGCTCAGGCCAGATCTTTAATATCTTATCTCGCATAATTTCCTCTGTTATCCGGTAATAAATTTC
Organism: uncultured Ignavibacteria bacterium; assembly: GCA_963800255.1. Taxonomy (GTDB): domain Bacteria; phylum Bacteroidota; class Ignavibacteria; order Ignavibacteriales; family Ignavibacteriaceae; genus DATFVA01. The sequence goes on from CAWDAK010000022.1 coordinate 180,553, forward strand.
TCTTTAATCTTCACAGGTCTTTTGTGAACAAGTACAGTGTAAGCCTTTATACCAAGCAGTACAGCAAGTAAAAATAAAAGAACAGAAATAAAAGAAAGTGTATAATGCCCATTTGAAATATTGGTATAAAAAAGCATTGCCAATGCTGTTAGTGTAACGCTGAACATAAAGATCATAGGAATTAGTGTAAAAAGGTAATTCTCTTTAAGGTCAGCTACCCAAACGGTGATTGCAAGAAGAGCAAGAGCTGCAAGGAGCTGATTAGCACTTCCAAATACAGGCCAGATAGACATAGTTTGACCACTCAACGTAAGTGCTGCACCGAAGAACACAGTTATTGCTGTGGCAGCAAACCTGTTTTTAACCAGGAAAGACTGTTCTTTTGTTCCGCTGATTTCGAAAAATTCCTGGAAAGTATATCTTCCCAATCTTGTGGCAGTATCAAGCGAAGTAAGTGCGAAAGCAGCCACCGCCAGGGCAACGAAGTTCGTTGCAGTTGAAGCAGTAATGGATAGGAAAGGAATGCTTTCTATAAATGCTGCCACACCAATTGAGAAGGCGGCCACCGGACCTTTGTTAAGGAGAATATCAGTGAACTGAGCAGTTCCCATTGCCGATACTGCGATCAAAGCTAAAACTGCAAGTACACCTTCAATCAGCATCCCTCCATAACCAATCAGCTTTCCATCTGTTTCTTTATTAAGCTGTTTAGCTGTTGTTCCGCTTGCTACAATAGAATGGAATCCGCTGACAGCACCGCATGCTACTGTCACGAACAGGGCAGGGAAGAGGTAGCCTACTTTATCAAGACTAAAAGATGCAAAAGCCGGAATATTCATTTCCGGAGCAGCAAAGAATACACCCGCAACCCCTCCCAGCATTAAGGCATACAAAAAATAGGAGTTCAGATAATCGCGAGGCTGTAATAGAATCCATACTGGTGTTACAGACGCAACGAAAATGTAACCAAAAAGTATAAACTCCCAGGTCATCTGTGAAAGGTGCAGTGGAAACATTTCACCCAGCGGGATGCAGCTGAATAAAAGCACAACTCCCACTATAGAAGCTATCCATAAGGGAACCTTGATCCTGTAGATCGAAATACCGAACATAACAGCTAGAAGCATAAACAGGATTGATGAAGTTCCGGCAGCAGGAATACTTTCAAAAGTATCTGCCACGATGATTGCAAATACGGCAATAACCAGTACCAACGTTGCCCATGCGAAAAGGAGGAATAGTTTTTTACCGCTAATTCCTATATACTTTTCAATTATGAAGCCTATTGATTTTGATTGATGACGTATAGAGGCTATTATTGTGGTATAGTCGTGGACCCCCCCTATAAAAACAGCTCCGAACAGAACCCATACATAAACAGGTATCCATCCGAATCCTGCCGCAATAACAGGACCTACTATCGGTCCTGCACCGGCAATTGATGCAAAGTGATGTCCCAGCAAGACAGGTGATTTGGCAGGAACATAATCCACACCGTCGTACATTGTGTGAGATGGAGTTTCCTGCTCCTTATTTATCTTCAGCTTGCGGGAGATGAATGTACCATATAAACGGTAAGCTACTGCATAAAATACAATAGCAATCAGAATGAGTATAATTCCGCTCACAATGATATCCTCCCTTAAAAATGAAACATTCTAAACAGAAGCATCGTTATTACAAAGCATCTATCACAGCATCAGTCATTTGCTGAGTGGTAGATGCACCGTACTTAAATACTTCAGCATTTCCCTTCAGCTTCATCATATCGTATGTTTTTACTTTACCTTCTTCAATAACCTTTGCAACCGCTGTTCTTATCTTCTCAGCTTTATCATTCTCTCCTATATGATCAAGCATCATGCAGGCACTCAGGAACATTGCAATAGGATTAACTATAGAAGGATCTAATTCCTGGTATTTTGGTGCAGATCCATGCGTTGGTTCAAATACAGCAGCGTCTTCACCAATGTTGGCGCTGCATGCAAAACCCAGACCGCCTACAAGTCCTGCAAATCCATCACTTATAATATCGCCGAACATATTCTCTGCCACTATAACTCCGTAAATCTCCGGATTTTTTGTCAGCCACATCATTTGCGCATCAATATTTGTATCCCACAGATCAATACCGGGGTATTCTTTAGCTATAATTTTGGCTTCGTTGAGCATCATTCCTGAAGTCTCTCTTAACACATTCGGTTTCTCGCAGACAGTTACGTTCTTATAATTGTATTTTTTTGCATATTCAAATGCTGCCCGGATAATTCTCCGGCATGCGTTCCTCGACATAATCCTTGTGGATACTGCCATATCTTCACTCGGAACTGCTTTGAAAGCTTTCATTTTAGGATGAGTTTCAAGTGCATCCCTTACAGCCTTAGGGGGATTGGTCCATTCCACACCTGCATATAATCCTTCAGTATTCTGCCTGAATATAACAGCATCTACCATGGGTTCTTCAAACCCGCCTTTCGAGTCTCTCTTAATAAAGTTTAAAGGGTTGCCTTTGAATGATCTGCAGGGACGTATGCATAAATCCAGGTTGAAATGCTGCCTTAAACCAACAATAGGACTAAAATAAACGAACCCCTGGTCTTTTAGTTTCGGATCTATTTCTTTAGAGGCTGCATCTTTGGGTTTGGAAGTAATTGCTCCAAACAATCCTATTTTATGTTTTTCCAGCAGATCAATTGTTCTCTGCGGCAGTGCATTTCCTTCCTTACACCAGAATTCCCACCCAATATCAGCATGAATATAATTTGCTTCAAACCCCACCGCTTCCAGGACCCTTATAGACTCAGGCAATACAGTTTTACCAATACCATCGCCCGGCATTGTTACTATTGTTCTTTTCATAAAAAGATTTTCTCCAGAATTCAATTAAAATTGTGATCAAAATTAGAGAATACTTGCCTGCTAAGCAACCACAGAGTTAACGAATAAGAATCACTTAAAAATATTCTAGTCTGATTCTGAACCTCTTTTTAATCAAGCACCAAATTATTCCATATATTTGGAACAAAAATTGTGACATATTATGAGAAATGTCTCAAAAAAGTGGACATTATCAACTAAATCATGTTATACAGGTATTTATTAAGGTGAATCTTACTCTCTTTGAAGAAAAATTTACAATATATTGAGCAAAATCTGGATGAGCTACATAAACTTCAGGACCTCCTAAAGGGAATAAAACCGGATGATCCGGTTGCCGAAGAAACTCTTAAGGATTTATCCCTTGCTGTTGAACGCTACCGTGAAGCTTATCTCGAATTTAACCTGGTAACCCAGGCTTCTCTGGATGTAATCTTAAGATTATCGGCTTCCGGGAAAATTTCCTATATCAGTCCCTCCTGTAAGGAATTGACCGGTTATGAACCCTACGAGGTTGCCGGAAAATCCTTTACAGATTTCATTCCTCCTACAAAGATATATGAATACACCAATCTTATCTTAAATCTTTTCAGAGGCAGGGAGGAAATTATATTCCGGATGGATATACTACATCAGGATGGACATATAGTCCCTGTAGAAATTAACGGAAGAGTCATTCAGCTTGGAGGAAGATTTTTTGCACAGGCAACTTTAAGAGATATCAGCACACGAATTGAATCACAAAAGAAACTGGAATCCTCAGAGAATACATTTCACACGGTATGGGACAAATCATCTGAGGGTATGCTTCTGACTGACGAAGACGGGTATATATTCATGTGTAATTATGCCTATGCCCGCATGATCGATAAACATAAAACTGAGATAGAAGGTACGCTGCTTTCTACTCATTATGATGATATCACCGGCAGAGATGCTCTTGAACAATATAAAAGCTTTTTCAAAGAAGGTTCTTTCCGGTCGAAATATGAATCAAGTGTAAGGCTTTGGAACGGAATGAGAATAGATCTTGAGGTTTCCAATACGTTTATTGATAACCTCAACGGTAAAAAATATCTTCTTAGCATTTTAAGGGATATCTCAGAAAGAAAATCGAACGAAAGACTGCTGAGAAAAAAGGACCGTCTACTACAAGGCATTGCAGAAGCAACGAAAACAGCAATATCAAATTCTGATATTGACAGCGGCTTATCACGAGCTCTTCGTACCCTGGGGATGGCTGCTGAAGTTGACAGGGTATATATCTATAAGCACCTCGTTAACGAAGAAACCCAGGAAATGTACGTCAGTATTCTGTATGAATGGTCAGCTGTTAACTCTGAAGCCCAGATAAAAAATCCAGTTCTTCAGAGGCTGTCTTATTCGCGGTTTGCTTCACTAGATTTTTACAACAATTTCGAAAAAGGAAAAGCCCTCAAATTTTTAATAAAAAAACTTCCCCCGGAAGAAAGAATAGTTTTCGTTGATAGAAATATCAAATCGATTTTCCTTGTGCCTATAATGATCGATGAAAAGTATTGGGGATTTATCGGGTTTGACGACTGCAGGAGCGACAGGCTATGGAATGAGGATGAGGAATATTTTCTTTCCACAATGGCGGCAACTATCGGCGCAGTTATCAAACAGGATAACATAAAGAATGAGCTTATAAAGAAAAATCATGAACTTGATAAGGCATTAATTGAGACTGAGAATGCCGCAAAGGTTAAAAGCGAATTTCTTGCGACAATGAGTCACGAAATACGTACTCCGATGAATGGAGTAATCGGGATGACGGGGCTGCTTCTCGACACTGAGCTTACAGTCGAGCAGAACGAATATGTTGAATCGATAAGACTATCCGGTGATCAGCTTCTTGTAATTATAAATGACCTCCTGGATTTTTCAAAAATTGAATCAAAAAAGCTTGATATAGAATCACATCCATTTAAACTAAGAGACTGTATTGAGGATTCTCTCGATCTGCTTTCAACCCGGGCTGCAGAGAAGAAACTGGATATGGTTTATAATCTGGATCCCGATTGTCCTTCTGCCATTAAAGGTGATGTTACAAGGATAAGACAGATATTAACTAACCTGCTGAGCAATGCCGTTAAGTTCACGGAGGAAGGTGAAGTACTTGTTACCGTTACATCCGAAAGAATGGATGGCGATAAATACGAAATTAAATTTTGTGTCAGAGATTCCGGAATCGGGATTCCGGAAAATAAAAAGCACAGGTTGTTCCAGGCATTTTCTCAGCTTGATGCTTCAGTTAACAGGTCATATGGAGGAACGGGGTTGGGACTGGTAATAAGCAAGCGGCTGACGGAACTAATGGGCGGAAAAATGTGGATGGAGAGTATAGTTAACCTGGGCAGCAGCTTTTATTTTACTATAATCGTTGAGGCAGTGGAACTTCAATCGAAAATTTATCAGCAGAAGATCAAGGAACTTGAGAATAAACGGGTATTGATAATTGATGATAACGAGGTATCACTAAAAAGTATTACAGAACAGGTAATGGCGTGGAATATGATCCCGATAAGAACAATTTATCCGCGGGTGGCTCTTGATCTTATCAGAAAAGATCAGTTTGATATGTTGATCGTAGATCAGCATATGCCGTCAATGGATGGATTCGCAGCTTGTTGAACAAATCAGAACTTTGAAAAACGGTGCAGGTTTGCCGGTAATTATTTTGGGAATGATGTCACGGAAAGTTAAACGGACAGGATCTGAAAAAGACAGACTTATTTCAGTTATAAATAAACCTGTAAAATATAACAGTCTCAGGGATATTTTAAGGCAGCAGCTTTCTACCGGAGCGGAAAATAAGTCCAGGAAGCAGTCTGAACAACAGGGTGTGGAATTTCCTTTGAGAATTCTTATTGCCGATGATAACGCGGTTAACCTCAAGGTAGCATTGAAAATGCTTGAGAGACTCGGCTACAGGGGCGATGTAGCTGCAAATGGACTTGAAGTACTTGATGCGGTTCAGAAAATACGGTATGACATAGTTTTGATGGATATGCTTATGCCTGAGATGGACGGGATTGAAACTTCTAAACTTATTGTAAACGCAATACCGAAAGAAAATCAGCCGGTTATTGTTGCGATGACTGCAAACAGTATTGCGGAGCATAAAGAAAAATGTCTGGAGGCAGGTATGCATGACTTTATACAAAAACCCATATCCCAGGATAAACTCGGAGAATGCTTGAAAAAATGGGCGGAAGAAAAACAAAAGAATAACAGTCAATCAGAGCAAACTCACTTTTCTATCATCGATGAAAGTAAGATAAGTTTTCTCCAGGATGTTAATTCAAATGAAGATGCAGCCTTTCTGATTGAACTGCTTGATATTTATATTAAAGAAATGCCCAAAACAATAGGCCTGATTTCAGACGCAATAGCTAACGAGAATTCGAAGGATCTGTTGTTTAATTCACATAAGTTAAAAGGAAGCAGCCTGACACTTGGGATGGATCTAATATCTGATATAAGCATTAAGCTTGAAAATGCGGCTAAATCCGGTATATTCAATGACAGCGTCAGGAAACTGGGTAATGAACTTACTCAAAAAGTTGATATTGTAGAAAAAGAACTGGAAATTATCAGGGTGAAATACAATAATTTAACCAATCAGACCTGATAAATTGCCAAATAAAGAAAAAGCTCCTTATAACCGTACGCTCGAAATCGTTCCGGCTGAAGTCCAAAAACTAAAATCTTCCCTTCTCAAAATAAGCTCTTCTGTTACTAAAGAAATCATTTCCGGGAAAATTATAAACCAGGATCTGCTTTCGGTAATAGATTTGCTGCCGGATTCATTCATAGACCTTCTGTTTGTTGACCCCCCTTATAATATTTATAAAAAGTTCAATACCAATGCATTTAATATAGTTGACTCTGGAAAGTATGAGCAGTGGATGGAAAGCTGGCTCAGTAAAATGATAAGGTTGCTTAAACCCGATGCTTCTGTATATATATGCGGCGACTGGAGAGCGTCGGCTGCAATCTATAATGCAGGTTCTAAATATTTAATACTTCGAAACAGGATTACCTGGGAAAGAGAAAAGGGAAGAGGAGCAAAAGCTAATTGGAAGAACTGCTCCGAGGATATCTGGTATTTTACTGCAGGAAGTGATTATAAATTTAATATTGATGATGTAAAAATAAAACGCAGAGTGCTTGCTCCATACAGGGAAAACGGAAAGCCTAAAGATTGGGTTGAAGAAAACAGTTCAAACTTCAGGATTACTCATCCTTCAAATATATGGACTGATATTACAGTTCCTTTCTGGTCTATGTCGGAAAATACAGATCATCCTACTCAGAAGCCTGAAAAACTGCTTGCAAAAATTATCCTTGCCAGTTCAAACGAGGGCGATACGGTTTTTGATCCTTTTCTGGGATCAGGTACCACGGCGTCAGCAGCAAAAAAACTTGGCAGGAACTACTGCGGAGTAGAAATTGATGAATACTACTGTCTGCTGGCTCAGAAGAGGCTTGAGCTTGCGGAAAGTGATAAATCGATACAAGGATTCAGCGACGGGATGTTCTGGGAAAGGAACACACTTTCTGAACAAAAGAAGAAACGAAAATAATTATATAAAAATAACTTGATCCATAAGTTATATTTTTAAAAATTGGGACCTCGCATTAGAAATTTTAAGCAAATTTCCGGGTGCTGTTAACAGGTTAGTGCCTAACTCCGTCAGGTCCGGAAGGAAGCAGCGGTAAGCATGAAGCTTGTGTAACGGTTACCCGGTTTTTTATTTTATAAATGCATCCGCCGGCACCAGGTATTCAAGATATCCCTTCGAAAGATTTACTTTACCATTAAACGCTATTTTTGCTATCGCTGTTTTTTTGAAATCTACCAGGGATCCGGTTGAGGATATAAGATAAGAAACATGTTCAGATAAATCCGGCTGATGTCCTACAACCATAACATTCTCAGCATCAAGAGAATTAACCAGGGATATAAGGTCTTTTGTAAAGCAACCGGAACCCAGCGATTTATCCTTTATAATTTCCTTTTCGTATTCAAATGTCTCAGCTATTATTTCAGCCGTTTCCATTGCCCTTACATATGGCGAACTGCAGATTACGTCCAGTCTATTTATAATATACATCCATCCTTTGGAAGCAGTTTTTATTCGGTCCTTGCCTTGTTTAGTGAGTCTTCTATCTTCATCCCGTTTTCCGGGCTGGGTCTTTTCGGCATCAGCATGTCTTACTAAATACAGGTTCATAATTCCTCTTCATCATTTACAAAAATTATATCAATAGCCTGATGAAAATCCACCAGGTCTTTGTTCAGTTTTTTCCCCTCTTTAGATGCCATAAGGCTATTCCATTTATCCCGCGAATCTACTGTTACTTCACAAAACCAAATGTATTTCTGCTCAAGCAGCAGGCTGCTCTCCACCTTCGCGGGTTTTACCTCTTTTCCTGATAGTTCATTCAATATTGGAATTGTAAAATCCCTGAAATGTTTAATGATGTTATTATCATCCGTTTTTTTGATCAGCATCATCATTTTATACATCAGCATTCCATAGAAAATGAATTGATAAGATTCTGATAATCTTCTTTGTATAAGTCATAAGTAGTTTTCAATGTCTGCAGAATTAATAAAAACTTTTCTTTTCCGCAGCTATATTCAAAGAATTGATAAAAATATTTCCCCCCTGAAACTTTTTCACTGAAACGAACCCTGTAATTTCCTGCGGACACGTTCTCAAGCGGATAGCTGATATAACTTTCAGCTGAATCATCCTGAGAAAGCTGAATCACAGATATTTCCGCTCCGTAATGGTTGTTGATGTATTTTGTTCCCTTCTCAGGACGTTTCAGAAGTCCTGACAGGGTTACATTTTTTATTTCATTCCATTCACCTGATAACGGCATAGAGAAATTACCAAGCATGTGCCTTGTTTTCTTTTCAGCGGAATTGCCTGGTTGATTTACAAATGATTCACGGTTTATGATCTGCGGTTTATCCGATGAAGAAGCGAAATTGTCAACTTCAGAGAGAACGAAATCCTCAAAGAAATCTGATGTACTAGCATATTTCCGTGATTCCAAATCGAAAAGGAAAACATCCTGATCGCTTACTAAATCTGTCTTCCCGGGATCAGTACTATATATCTTCGTTTTTATTTCTTTTGGTCCAATCTGTGTGATTTCCTGTCTGTAGGTTATACCAGGCTCCTGCAGTTCGGTGAATATTCTGAATACGAGGGCAGCATTATCGTTATCGTCCACGGAATACAAACTAACCCGTCTAAGTCCAAGCACACCCTTTGAAATAAAATTTTCTTCTACTTTCAGAAAATTTAAACGATTAGTTTCTATCTTCGATTCAGTAAGATACCCGTTTAATGATTTATCCACTAGAAGAACATTATAATTAGTGTCGATTATTGCAAACCTGTTGTATACAGGGTTCGGGTATTCCGCAAGTATGGTGTAATAGTGCTTCCCCGAGGAACTGAAGGTATTTTCGGTTATGGAATTTGGATTGGAAGCAGGAGGAATTTCTTTATCCCGTAATAGGGCCAGGACTGATGTTGTGTCAGTTCCGGCCATAACATCCTTTACCTTCCCGGGAAGATTCTCGTCAGATTGTTTCTTCCTGTTCAGAGGACCGCAGGAGTCAAGTACTAACAGCAGAATTACAACCAGGTATATGGATTTGCTCATCTGATAAATAAAACCCGTTAAAGATTAGTACAAAGTTATAAAAAATATTTTTGATTTTTTCTTCAGGGGGTTTATATTTCCCCTCAAATAAATCCTTAATCAGAAGATAATAAAACGGTATCTTTTGAAAGCAGTCCTATTCTTCCTATTACTTACAGCATCCTGTTTCTCGCAGGAAATAAGCACATCAGCTATTGTACTTCAGGATATTAATTTCCAGGTTAAAGTAACAGGACTTCCGGATTCCACCAGCAGAACCGGGCTCACATTTTCGTCAGACGGGAAGTCGTATGATTTCATCTTAAAGGTTAATAAAGGAATCGTTGATACCTCACTTTCGCTAGAGAAGACTGGAGACTTCAGTATCTCGCTTCCAGGTTATAAGACTGAAGCAAGCCTTAGGGTTCTTCCGGGAATTCTTAGCATTCTCCCTCCACTGGTAGCAATCATCCTCGCACTTATTTTCAGACAGGTAGTCGTTTCCCTCTTGCTCGGTGTGTACCTTGGTGCGGTATTCATATATGACTATAATCCTTTAACAGGTTTTCTAAGACTGATAGATACTTATATTATTAATGCTATTGCAGATACATCGCATATACAGGTTATCGTTTTTACGCTGCTTTTCGGGGGAGTGATAGGGCTGATTTCCAAAAGCGGGGGAACACGGGGTATTGCTAACCTTGTTACCGGATTTGCAAGAACACGCAGGTCCAGTTTAATAGCTACCTGGTTTTCGGGCATCCTGATCTTCTTCGATGATTATGCAAACTCCCTTGTAGTAGGAAACCTGATGCGTCCGGTTACTGATAAGATGAGAATCTCCCGTGAGAAACTTTCATTCTTTGTTGATGCCACAGCCGCACCGGTAGCAAGCATATTTATCGTGAGCTCCTGGATTGGTTATGAAGTTGGACTGATTCAGAATGGTCTGCAAATCGTTGGGTCTACTGAAAATGCATATGATATTTTTCTTCAGACTATACCTTACCGTTTTTATCCTATTGCAATGCTGATATTCGTGCTTATGACTGCTTTCCTGCAGCGAGACTTCGGTCCCATGTATAAAGCCGAGAAAAGAGCGGTAGAGGAGGGAAAACTTAACAGGGAAGGAGCAGAAGTTTCCAGGGACCTTACAGAAACATCCGATATTTTCGGGAATGAAGATAAAGCAAAATGGTATAATGGTATAATCCCGATAGCGGTGATTGTGATTGTTACAATAATAGGACTGATTTATACAGGAATGGATTCACTTAAGCAACAGGGAATAACTGATTACTCTGTTAGGGGTATAATCGGAAACTCTAATTCATACGCGTCGCTGTTGTGGGGAAGTTTTTCTGCATGTCTGGTTGCGGCGGTAATGATACTTTGGCAGAAGATTATGACGCTGAGCGAAACCATCGATGCTTGGTTTGTGGGATTAAGATCGATGCTGCTGGCGGTAATTATTTTAAGCCTTGCCTGGTCGATTGGAAATATTACGCAGGATATGAAAACGGCTGACTACATCATCAGTATCATCAGTGATACCGTGAATCCGCGGCTTCTGCCTGTAATCGTCTTCCTTGTTTGTGCCTTAACCAGCTTCGCTACCGGTACCAGCTGGGGAACTATGGCTATTATGATGCCTATCGTTATACCTCTGGCTCATTCAGTTTCCGTACTGAATCATTACGGGCCTGTAGATTATGATATAATTCTTCATGGAGTAATAAGCTCTGTTCTGGCAGGATGTGTATTCGGCGATCATTGTTCACCAATTTCAGATACAACTATTCTGAGTTCAATGGCATCAAGCTGTGATCATATTGAGCACGTAAGAACCCAGCTGCCGTATGCTGTTCTTACTGCGGTGGTCTGTATGCTGCTTGGAGATATTCCTACTGCCTGGGGCTTTTCACCCTATCTATCTATAGCAATAATTTCAGCTGTACTTATGGCAGTGCTCTATTTCTTCGGGAAGTCAGTTAAGTATGAACCTCCCATAGCCTAATATTTATTCCAAAGTACTCTTCCGATATTTATCTAAAGAATTAAATAACGGTAATTAAAATTAGAAGTTCTGCCAGTTCAGCTATCTACCTGGAAATAAATGGCGTTGTTAAAGCGGTATCTTTCTTAAGAATCAACATAATCTGATATTACTCTGAGAGGGTAGTAAGTTTTGAAACGTGAAAAATTTCCAGAACTTAGGTTCCATCGATTGAAGACTAGAGAATGCAAAAAAGATATAGAGGAATGAAGTCTGTGTCTTGAAAATTTGAATTCAGGGAAGAAGATTTTAAGGTCATAAATCAGTGATTTCAAGTGGAGACAAATTCAACAAGTATGACAAAATGTCACACAAGATATTTAGGTAGTATTTATGCGCTTGTGATGCGCCTTTTATGCGCTTGTTGGTTTCAAAATGAGACAACGCTAAAACAGCGAAAAAATGCAATATTCACCTGTTGAAAAAATATGACGGTATGACAAAATGTCAGTGTACTATTTTGGGAGGCGCAACGTTGCATAGAGCGAATAATTTTTAAGAATAGAAGCGATATGTGCTTTTAGAAATTGCCACTTTGGGGATTGCAGAATCTGAATAAACTTAAGTGAGTTCATTGTTAATCCCGGGAGAAACCAAAGAACTGAGCCAAAGAAGTGTTTTTAAGAACCAATCTGGAAGATATATCGAAAAGGGCTACTACAAATTAAATGTATTCCTTATGAATGGAAATTCACCCAAAATCGGTTTGGTTATTTTTGTTAATTAGCGAACCTGCTTCAGGAAAAAATAATAAAAATACATTACGGCTTCGGGTCCCATGGTATGAACCTTCGATGAACCTGATTTTAGCAGTTACAATAAGTCATATAAAACCAATTCATAATGAGGCCCGGATGAGGAGTTGTATTTTACATTGATCCGGGTTCTATCGAAGGTGTAGAGATCGAATTAATTCAGTAAACAGAAAAAATATGAAAAAATATTTTATTTTAACTTTTGTATTTATAATTCAATTTTTTACTTACAGTCAGAATGATACAAGAATGGAAGACTTCGGAAATCTGGACAGGTACGCAGAAGCCAATAAATTACTAGGGGAGTCCGCTGCCGGTGAAAACCGCGTTGTATTTATGGGGAACTCAATAACTGAGTTCTGGGGTGAAATCGACAGTGGTTTCTTCAAAGAAAAACAATTTATAAACAGGGGGATAAGCGGACAGACCACCTCCCAGATGCTGCTCCGTTTCCGCCGGGATGTTATAGATCTTAATCCGTCAGTAGTCGTTATTCTTGCTGGAATAAACGATATTGCAGAAAATACCGGTCCTATCGCTCTTACGGATATATTCGGTAACATCGTCTCAATGTGCCAGCTGGCCCGGGCAAATAATATAGATATTATACTTTCTTCTGTTCTTCCTGCAAATGAGTTCCCCTGGCATCCGGGAATGAAGCCTGCTGAAAAGATCGGGAAGCTAAACAATATGATGAAATCTTATTGCGAAGAAAATAATATAGTTTACCTCGATTATTATTCACATATGGTTAATGACAGAAAAGGTCTCGGTAAGGAATTAGCCGAAGACGGCGTTCACCCCACCCTTGCAGGTTATAAAGTAATGGAGCCGCTTGTTGAAAAGGCGATCAAGCAAGCTTTGCTTGAACGATAATAAAGGATTTTTTAATCACCGGAATGTGGGGCAAGAAAAAAGGATAGCTAAGCCATATGAGGCAAATATGGCTTGGTGATTGTTCTCAAAGGATGGTGACAAACACCGGGAGACTTACAGGAATACTTGTGAATGTTTAATAGAAAGTCTTATACTCCATACTTGTAAGGACTTTATCCAGCTGCCTGTAGTAAGTTATACAGCCAAGGGGCGGGGGAGTAGAAGCACTGATATACTCCCAGATAGGTGGTATAACCTGGTACTTCATTATTTTTCTTGAATCTCCAGTGGGAAGACCTTCGTGTCCCACGTTGTTATAATCAAGGATGAGTTTCGGGTTATATGACATAAAGTATTTTCCTTCATATATCTCCTTTAGCCGTTTTTTTAACTGGTACTTCATATCCGATAACTTCAGGTATGCATACGTATCGGAACTATCGCAAAAGGCGATTTTAACAGCGCTGTGTCCCTCGTGAACAAGCACGGGGGTGCCCTCTTCAATTTTTGAATAAAGTTCTTTTGCCATATCCCTTTTTATTCTCACGCATCCATGTGAACTTCTTTTTTTGCCAAGATACCTATAGTACCCGCTTCCCTGCAGTGCATGAAAACCAATACCCCAGTTAAAGCCCATCCAATTAAGCATCAAAGTACTGTCAAACTGGCGAGAATACCATTTTTCCATTTTCGATTGTATAACAAAAAGACCGGCCTTTGTATCAACTCCGTCAGTCAGTCTCTTTGTTCCCGAAGAAATACCAAATTCCTTTACAGGAGCCGTCCTGGAATACAGATATCCCTTCTGGGTTGAGAGATCAACTTCTATAAAATAGGGCTTCAGTGTGTAGACAGTATCCCTCACCCACGAAAAATCTTCGGCTGAACGGGAAATTGTGTTCTGTTTTATTTCCTGTGCAATTATATCGGATGATAAAAGAATTAATGACTGAAGCAGTAAAATCCAGCTTACCCTCTTCATAAAGTTTTTTTAGTTCTCCTGGAAATGTTGAATAAGAATATCAGCTTTTTTCTTACCTACCAGTTGTGACAATTGGTCGAAAGAGGAATTTTTTATGACGCTTAAACTACCTAATTCCTTCAATAAAATCTGCGCTGTGGAGGGTCCGATTCCTTTTATTTCTGTAAGCTCGGTTTTAATTGTTCTTTTGCTTCTCCTGCCTCTGTGAAAAGTAATTGCAAACCGGTGAGCTTCATCCCGAACCTGCTGCAGCAGCTTCAAACCTGATGAAGTTTTGGGAATTGACTCAGCTTCAGACCTGCCGGGAAAGAATACCTCCTCAAGCCTTTTAGCGAGACCTATAATATTATAATCTTCATACCCGAGTCCGTTAAGGATTTCAACCGCACTGGAAAGCTGCCCTTTGCCGCCGTCAACCATAATAAGGTCGGGCAGGGGAGCGTTCTCCTCTTTAAGCTTTGAATACCGCCTCTGAATTACTTCCTGCATACTTGCAAAATCATTGGGGCCTTCAACGCTCTTTATAATAAATTTCCTGTAGAGACTCTTCTTAGGTTTTCCATCTTCAAACACCACCATACTGGCAACCGAATCACTACCCTGAAGGTTTGAGATATCGAAGCATTCAATTTTTTTCGGAAGTACTTTAAGATGCAGATCCCTCTGTAGAGCAGAAACCGCGTACGGTACCTGTCCCTGGTTTTTCATCTTTTGTATCTGCAGTTCTTTCAGCTGGAGTATAGCGTTTTCTTTGCACATCTTTACAAGTGATTTTAAGGAACCTCTCTGCGGTATGGTTATCCTTACCTTTCGCTCTGCTTTTGTGCTCAGCCATTCTTCAAGAGTTTCTTTATCTGAAGGTTCTTCCTCAAGTACAATTTCCCTGGGAACTTCAACATATTCACTATAATAAAATTTAACTGCTGCTGAATAAATGTTACCGGCTTCTTCGCCGGGTTCCATAGAAAGTTTTAACTGTTTTTTTCCGGTAAGTTTTCCGCTTCTAATATTAAATACTGTGCAGGCAGAATCTTTTCCTTCATAAGCCGCAGCAATGATATCACGGTCATAGAAGTCTTCACTTACAACTTTCTGTTTGGATGAAATAACCGAAAGATGATCTATCTTATCACGCAGCTCGGCAGCTTTCTCAAACTCAAGCAGCCCCACGGCTGAGTTCATCCTGTTTTTCAATTCTTTTAACAGATCATCAGTTTTTCCTCGCAGTACTTTGGTTACTTCGTCAACCATTTCTTTATAATCTTTTTCAGAGATGAGACCTTCGCAGGGACCATCACATTTTTTAATATGATAATCCAGGCATACCCTGAACTTTCTTTTTTCAATTGCATCAGCCGTGATATTAAGCTTGCAGCTCCTGATCTTAAAAACCTGGTTAATCATACGGAGGGCCGATTTCATGGTTTTAACATCGGTGTAGGGACCGAAATAGCGTGATCCGTCTTTTATAACCCTCCTGGTCGGATAAATCCTGGGGAAGGGTTCATTTGTTACTTTTATGTATGGATATGATTTATCATCCTTAAGATTCACATTGTACCGGGGCTTCAAATCTTTTATGAGATTATTTTCCAGTACAAGCGCTTCAATCTCATTATCAGTAATAATCAGTTCAAGGTCAGCCGTTTTGCCTATCAGCGTCTGAGTTTTTACTGAAGGAATATTTTTCTGGAAATAGGTTCTTACCCTGTTTTTAATATTCCTGGCTTTACCTACATAAATAACCTTGCCGTTTTCATTAAGAAACTGGTAAACACCCGGGGAATCGGGAAGGTTTTTTAATTTTGTTTCAAGTGTCTGATTCATCGTATCCGCTAAAATTGAACGTTCAAAATTAAGTTAAACAGGTATGCAAAAAAAGATGAAAAAATATCTTCTTACAACCAGTCTTTCTTTTAAAAAATAAAAGCATTGCCGCAGCTATAACCACCATAACAATGATAACCGCAGGGTAACCATACTGCCAGGTAAGCTCTGGCATGTTCCATTTGCTTACCTCCGTATTAAAATTCATTCCATAAATGCCTGCCAGGAAGGTCAGCGGTATGAAAATAGTTGATATAATTGTTAGTACTTTAACAACTTCATTAAGTTTCTGCCCGGAACTGGAGAGATAAATTTCGAGCATGCCGTTTAATATTTCCCTGTAATTTTCCATCGTCTCAATATTCTGCCTGATATGATCATATAGATCCCGAAGGAAAATGTAAGTCGACTTAGCAATGTAGGGATAACGCTCTCTTTCTATTGAAAAAATTATATCCCGCAGAGGAGTTACGGCACGCCTCAGTTTTATAATCTTTTTTCTCATACTGTGAATCGTTTCTATTGTAGATCTGTTCGGATCATAGATAAGATCATCTTCAATATTTTCTATTATTTCGTCCATATCCTGAAGTATGTAAAAATAATTATCCACAATAGTATCAAGCAGCCGGTACATCAGATAATCGGCCCCGAGCTTCCTTATTCTCCCCTTGTCGCCTCTTAACCTGTCCCTTATATTATTAAAGACGTCACCTTCAACTTCCTGGAAGGTTATAAGACAATTATCTTTGGAAAGAACAAATGAAACCTGCTCCATTTTTAGATCCGGATTTTTTTCATCTACCTCAATCATTTTTGATATAAGGAAGAGATAATTATCATAATCCTCGAGTTTTGGAAGATGGTTTACATTAAGGATATCCTCAAGTATGAGGGGATGAATATCAAAAATTTCCCCTATTCGTGCGAGTTTATCTACTTCATGCAGTCCGCAGACGTTAATCCAGCTAACATGACCATTTTCTTTATACCTTTTCAACTCTTCTACATTATTTATTTCTTTTTCGTAAAAAGTTTTGGCATCATAGTCATAGCTCGTGATTTTCATACCCGCTAGTTTTTGTTCGCCGGTAAAAACCAGTGAACCCGGGGGCAGACCTCTTTTACTTCCTGACCTGCGTTTGGGCATAAATTTTTCCTTTAATAAGTGAGTATAAATGAAAAATAAGGAAACTGAGGGAAAAAAGTTAGAAATAAAGTTTAATTGCTGAAAACCTGAATTTTAAGCTTACCGGTAAAATTGGTAAAGGTAATTGAAATGATGTCAGGAGTCCTTCCCTCAAGACTGGCGGAAATAGGTTTAATATTCTGTTTCATCAGCTTGTTGTAAAGCAGCTGATTAGAATTATCAAAGATATAAAAACTTGCCTGACCAAATGAATAATCGTCAAGGGATAAAATAAGTTTTGAATGAGTACTATAAATACCGGAAAAATCCCTGAAGGTAGTGGATATATTCTGGGCGTTAATTAAAAAGGTATAGGAGGAACCTGACTGCAAAGTTACAGGCTGGTTAATATTACCAGCTGCATTACCGGGAGCTATTATATCTTCGCGGCAAGAAGGGATTAAGATTAAAATCAGCAGTAATCCTGTTAAATAAAAACGGATACTCTTTTTCAATTCATTCTTTCTTTGCTAAACTATAATACAAAATATAAAGTAAAAATTCTCTGCACCATTAGAGATACTCTTAATGCTTTGATCATCCAACGGAGACTACGTGATTTGAATCATAAGAGGTTAAAAATCCTGTGGAACATTTTACTTTTTATAAAAACCTATAAGTCTATAAATATCAATCATCTATAAGCATCTTATTAATGTTATTAAGTATGTTGATAAACTGGAAGTATGAATTTTTTGATTGAAATCACAAGTATCCACTCTAAAGTTCGATTACCTCACAAGGATTAACCTTTTAAATGTTTTTCAAGTGAGCAGAATTCAGGTTTTCCTGCCTCATCCGGACTTATACACAACTTTTCCACCTTAATTTAGACTTATTAAACATCCTATAACTTATTAAAGATCAATGGCTTACGGTCTTCTTCTGAATTAATTTAAAGATTTTCTGTTTGATCGATAAGCTCAAAATTCTTAATTTTGTGATTAATGCACATATAAATGTCCTTTTGAGCTATGACTTTTATAAAAAATACAAATCCCATCTTAATTACTTTTTCTATTATAGTAATTGCTTTACTTGGTTACACCCTTTTCTTTAACTCTAGTCCTGCCTCTGATAAGAGCGAAGAAGTTAATAATAAAGTAGAATTTATCCCTAAATTAGATGAATTTGGACTAAACGCTGACTCTTTCAGTGTAACAGATGCCATTATACAGCGGAATGAAACTGTTTCTTCGATATTCAACAAATTTGGAGCAGCTGATTCTGTAATTTATTACCTGCAGAATAATTTCAGCGGAGTATTCGACTTCAGAAGGGTAATTGCAGGCAGAAACTACAGGGTGTACACCTCACGTGATTCAACTTGCTCTTTACGTTATTTAGTTTATGAAAAAGACCCTGTCAATTATATTGTTATAGATTTAGGTGACACCATCACGATGCACCCCGGGAGCAGAAAAATAACCAGGGAAAGGAAGGAAGTGTCAGGTATTATAAGCTATTCCCTGTATACTGCCCTTGAAAGGAATGAAGCTGATCCCGAATTATTCGTAAAATTATCTAATATATTTGCCTGGCAGATTGATTTTTACCATATACAGAAAGGCGATAATTTTAAAGTTATCTACGAGGAAGAATCTGTAGGAAATGAGGTGGTGGGTATAGGTAAGATACTGGGAGCATACTTTAACCATATGGGTGAAAATTATTATGCCATAGATTTTAATGTTGACGGCAATGATGAATATTTTGATGAAAATGGAAAGAGTCTCAGGAAAGCTTTCCTTAAAGCTCCACTTGAATATTCCCGTATAAGTTCCCGTTTTTCAAGGAGAAGGTTTCATCCAATATTAAAACGGGTTAAGGCTCATCTTGGAACTGACTATGCTGCTCCCACAGGCACACCAGTAAGAAGTGTGGGTGAGGGAATTGTAATAGCAGCTACTTATACTCGAGGGAATGGTAATTATGTAAAAATCAGACATAACTCAGTTTATGCCACACAATATCTTCATATGTCTAAGTTTGCAAAAGGAATAAGAAGCGGATCTGCAGTTAAACAGGGGCAAGTAATCGGGTATGTCGGGAGCACGGGATTAGCTACCGGACCTCATTTATGCTACCGGTTTTGGAAAAACGGAGTACAGGTTGATCCCTTAAAAGAGAAACTGCCTTCTTCTGAACCCATTAAAGAAACTTATAAAGATGATTATAATAAGCTAAAAGATGAAATAATCGTTGAACTTAACAAAATTAAATTTAATGACCCTATCCAGGTAGCAGCGGGTTCAGGGGTATGATATTAACACAATCTTGTTAACCGGTTTTATTTTCAGAATTACCTGAAGGAAGCACTTCGGACAACTTCTCGCCGCCTTTAATACCAAAATCTAATGTCCTTATAGGGAACGGTATCATTATATCATTCTCATCGTAGGCTTTTTTAATATTCTGGATAGCATCGCTGATTGAATGCTTAAATTCTTTTTCTGTAGTATACTTTGTCCATATTCTTACAACAAAATTTATTGAGCTATTTCCGAATTCCGAATAATAGAGTTCAGGCTCTTTATCCTCTATCCGGTTAGGTACACTTTTAACAGCTTCGATGGTAACTGCTTTCACCTTCTCAAGATCATCACCATATGATATCCCCACCCCCAGATCGACTCTTCTTTTGCCTGACTGACTGTAGTTTATAAGCGGGTTTTGAAAAACATCTTTATTTGGTATGTATATTTTTTCTCCCTGGGGGGTAATAATATTCGTGGTTCTCAGGCTTATTTCGTTAACTGTTCCAAAAAGATCATTGGACTTTATTATGTCATTCACCCTGAAGGGCTGTCGAATTGTTATGATGATGCCGCTGATGAAATTGGCGGCAATGTCCTGAAATGCAAAGCCTAATGCCAGGCCAATTATCCCAGCTCCGGCAAGTAAGGTGGTTACAGCTTTATCCAGATTAAGGATGCTAAGTGCTATAAAAAAACCGATAAGGAAAACGGTCAGAAAAATTACCTGTGAGATCAGCCGGATTACGGCAATATGATCTGAAAACCTGTTTAGAATCTTAGCTGTAAGCTTTTTTGTAAACCGGGCTAATAAATAAAATGCGACAACAATTAGTACGGCAACTGCAATATTGGGCAGCATCTGGATAAGGGTATTTATCCATTCCTGAACTTTTTCAGTCACTGTATGATAAACATTTTTAACATCCATAAATTGTCGTTTTTCTTTTGAATTTAATATTTATGTCCATTCATCCTGTGATATGCCTAACCCGGCATTCTCCTCGTGTTTTGTCGGTTCGCTGCGGCGAGATGGGGGGGGAAAGTTAAGCCCCGGGCCTACGTACATTTCGGTGCGCTGCACCTAAAGCAAGGAATCAATCGGTTCGCTGCGGCGAGATGGGAGGAGAAAGTTAAGCCCCGGGGCTACGTACATATCGGTGCGCTGCACCTAAAGCAAGGAATCAATCGGTTCGCTGCGGCGAGATGGGGGGAGAAAGTTAAGCCCCGGCCCTACGTACATTTCGGTGCGCTGCACCTAAAGCAAGGAATCAATCGGTTCGCTGCGGCGAGGAAATAGAAAGGTAGGTTCTGAATTGTCTTTCTCTCTATTCCAATTCTTTTATATATTTAAGTTTATAGATTATTTGGAGTTACCGTTCATTCTGGTGGCGTCTAATTTCATATCAATTAATCCTGGAGTGTAAATTGTCATTCAAAAGTGGTTTAAAAAGATTCTTTGGTGTTAAATCTGAGGAGGAAAGAAACAAAGTTAAAACTCCTAAAGAAAAGACCAGAGATTTTTTTGAATCCCTGCTTTTTGCAGGAATAGCTGCATTCTTCATAATAACGTTTGTTATTCAGAACACCCGTATCCCAACCGGGTCGATGGAAGATACCATACTTGTTGGAGATTTTGTCCTTGTAAACAAATTCATATATGGTTCATCTTCTCCCAAATATATACCATTTACTGAAGTTGAAATACCCCACTTTACGCTTCCTGCTTTCAGGGATCCGAAACCTGAAGATATAGTGGTATTCGAATTTCCGGGAGGCAGGGATAAGCTTCATGCAGACGAGCTTGGTGTAAACTATGTAAAAAGATGCATAGGTACCCCCGGCGACACCATTCAGATAATTGATAAGGTAGTGTATATTAACGGAAAACAATTCTGGATACCTACTCATATTAAATACCTTCAGCCTTACCCGAAACCAAAAGGTATGGTAAACCCCGGTATCTTTCCCAAAGGTATGCCCTGGAACGAGGACAATTACGGTCCTCTTATAATACCTAAAAAAGGCTATACTATTCCGCTTAACCTGAATAATGTTGAACAATGGGAGATGACTATAAATAAAGAATACGGCAGAATTGTAGTTGGTGTTAGTAATGGAATGGTAACAATAGAAGGTAAACCGGTAACATCCTATAAATTTAAAAAGGATTATTATTTTATGATGGGTGATAACCGGGATGATAGTTTAGACAGCAGGTTCTGGGGATTCGTTGCCCGGGATATGGTAGTAGGTGAAGCCTTTATAACTTTGTTTTCCTGGGACAGGAATATTCCTTTTTCAGATTTGTTCAGATTGATTGGATCGATTCGGCTTGACAGGGTTTTAAAACTATTGAATTAATATAAAAGACTTAAAATATCGGAAAATATGGATTTATTAAATATAGAGTATGAAAAATACAAGCTAAAAAATGGATTAAATGTAATACTTCATAAAGATGATAATCTTCCTCTTGTTGCAGTAAATGTATGGTACAGGGTAGGCTCAGCAAATGAGCAAAGAGGCAGAACCGGGATGGCTCACCTTTTTGAACATATGATGTTCCAGGGTTCTGAAAACATTCCTAAAGAGATGCATTTCCGGTATATCCAGGAAGCCGGGGGAAATTTAAATGGCTCAACTAACTTTGACAGAACCAATTATTATGAAAAACTTCCATCGAATTATCTCGAGCTTGCTTTATGGCTCGAATCAGACAGGATGGGGTTTTTTCTTCCAGCTCTGACCCAGGAAAAACTTGACAACCAGAAGAGTGTGGTTATAAATGAGCGTCTTGAGCGCTACGATAATCAGCCTTATGGTCTTGCCTGGGAAATTATTTTATCAAACATTTATAAGCAGGAACATTCCTACAGCTGGCCTACAATAGGATATGTTGAGGATATTTCCAACTTCAATATTGAACAAGTTTCCGCTTTCTTTAAAAGGTTTTATTCTCCTTCTAATGCTTCGTTATCTGTGGCAGGTAATTTTAATGAGAAATTTGTTAAAGAAAAGATTGAAAAATATTTCGGGGGAATACCTGACTCGGTTGAGGTTGAAGAAACGACTGCTATACCCGTAAAGCTGGAAAAAGAAAAACTTATTGAAAGGGAGGAAAATGTTCAGCTTGAAAGGATCTACCTTGCATGGCCTACAGATAAAGCTTACAGCGGGGATGATGCTGCTCTTGATATCATTGCAGATCTTTTGGCCGGGTCAAAGAATTCCCGTCTCTACAAGAATATAGTTTTTGAGAAGGAACTTGCCCAGGATATATCCGCGTTTCATTTTTCAGGAAGACTGGGAGGACATTTTATGATCGTTGCGACCGCAAAAAAAGGAAAATCCATAGATATAATAAAGAGTGAAATATTTAAAGAACTTGACGTCATTTGTACGGGAGGGGTTGCTTCATATGAATTAGAAAAAACCAGAAATAGTATCCGCTCAGGTTTTATTTTTTCGCTTCAGAACATTGATACCATGGCTAATCAGCTTAACTATTACGATTTTTTCCTTGGTGAACCCAATTCCTTTAACTATGACCTCACAAGATATAATGAAGTTAGCGACGGGAAGATAAAAAGTATGGTAGACAAATATTTTTCAGGACCTTTTATTGAATTAAGGGTAAAGCCGAAATGAAAATGAATTCAGAAACTCTAAGACGAAAAAAACCAATCCCTACCCGGAAAATCGGGTTTAATCTTCCAGGGATATCCAATTTTAAACTTGATAACGGTCTCCCGGTATTCTTTGTAAGGAAAGACATTCTGCCTATTATGAGTATGAGTCTTGTTATCGATGCAGGCAGCAGATTAGATCCCCCCGGTAAAAAAGGCATGGCTAACCTGCTTGCTATGCTAATGGATGAGGGTGCCGGCAAATATGATTCGCTCCAGCTAAGCGATCAGTTTGAAATAATCGGTGCAAGTTTTAGTATTCATTGCGATCAGGATTCACTTTACCTTTCTCTGCAGGTACTTGCTGACGAATTTGAACGTGGTACAGAATTATTTTCATCGGTTGTTATTGATCCCCATTTGGATGAAAAAGATTTCGAAAGGGAGAAACGGAAAATTCTTACCCGTATCCTGCAGAACAGCGATGATGCCGAAGAAATTGCAAACGAGGTCTTTGAATTTAAACTCTTCGGGGAGAATAATCCCTATGCACCTCCTTCAACGGGTTATCAAAAAGATATTGAATCCCTTTCAGTAACTGATTTAAAAGAAAACTTCAGGAAAACAATTGAGCCTTCGAATGCCTTTCTTGTTATTGCCGGAAGTTATAAGGAAGAAAACCTGAAGGATGTTCTCAATAAATATTTTTCAGGCTGGAATTCCCCCGGCCTACGATCGCCTGCTATAGATATGAGGGTTACCGCTCAACCGGGTTTATATATTTTTGATAAAAAAGATAGTGTACAGAGCGAAATCCGGACAGGGCTTTTATGCTACGGTCGTAATGAGTATGATTTTTATTCAAGAAGTATCCTTAATCTCATCCTGGGGGGACAATTTACCAGCAGGCTTAACCTCAACCTGAGAGAGAAAAAAGGTTTTACTTACGGAATACACTCAAGGTTTATATACCTTAAATCCGCAGGGTACTTTTTTACAGCTACTTCGGTATCATCAGAAAATACAGGTGCTGCTTTAAATGAGATCTTTATGGAGATAAAAAAAATAAGAAATGGTATAACCCTGAAAGAACTGGATTTCGCAAAGTCATCACTTATTAGAAAATTTCCCTCCGGATTTGAAACAACCAGGCA
This sequence comes from uncultured Ignavibacteria bacterium, assembly GCA_963800255.1. Lineage (GTDB taxonomy): Bacteria > Bacteroidota > Ignavibacteria > Ignavibacteriales > Ignavibacteriaceae > DATFVA01. The sequence goes on from CAWDAK010000022.1 coordinate 204,849, forward strand.
GATTACTTCAAATATAGTTGGACAAATTCTTCATTCACTGTCTGAAGATTATTTCAAACAGTATCCTGAAAGGATAAGTAAAGTGACCCGTGACGAGGTTAACAGAGCAGCACAGGATAATCTTTTCCCTGACAGACTGACCACAGTTATAGCAGGTAATAAAGATAAGATTATCGATCAGTTAAGGGAGGTTTACAAGGGTGAAATAACAGAACTTGATGCGAACGGCAGGATTTTATTTTGATTCCTGCGCTTGTTCAATAAGTACAGAGGGACTAACAAACTTGTAACCTGTTTTACGAAGTTCCGCTAACATAGGAGGCATCTCCAGGAATTCACCGGAAGTAAGCCTGATGATTTTGTTATTTTTGACTGAGCGGATTTCAGTATTCAGGTTCTTCCCCGAGGTGTTTTTCAATTCTGTAAACCGGCCCCATTTCCAAAGAGTTATCTTTCTTTTTGAGAATTCTTCACTGATCAACTTGTAATGAGATGATTTGTATATATCTGAACTCTCATCGATAATAAAGAAAGCTGCCTTTTGAAATTTTCCGAGAATTGAAATAATTGAGTTTTTAATCCTTCTTGATGAATATCCCGTATTTAATTTAAATTCAAGTTCGGAAATATCGTCATTTAACAGAACAGCGGCCTCTTTCTGGTTTTCCCGCAGGATCCTCAGAAGTTCCTGTGACTGTTTTGAAGGGATAAGTACCCCGGTAAAATGCTCTGGCATCAGAAGCAGGCTGTTTAGCTCATCCTTATTAAGTTCTGCTATGCCTGTAAGAACGAAACCTATAGTATCTGTATTTCTTTTTATTTCTTTATCGTATGTCATTAGAGCTTTCAACCTCTCGTATCCCCCTGAAGAAATTGTTAACTCGGTTGAATTGTCCTTCCTGAATTCAACCGATTCAATATCAACTTCACTGGTATCAAATTGATTCTGAATTTCCCTGATAAGCAGACTTGCAGGAAGATCGGGGGGTATGTTCACTTTGTAATTGTATTTGAGAGAATCACCATCCTTACTGGTTACCTTTTTATGTGAGATCCAGGAAGAATCCATATTGTAGTTTTTCAGGGAACTCAGAAACCGGTCATTGATATCAGATGAGGGCAGGGTTTTAACCCCGGCTGAAAAATCGGGTTGATAAAGTCTTTCCAGTATGATATTAACAGCAAGCAGCAGTATAATAAGCAGCAGGAGAAATTGAATAATATTATTCTTACTAAAAGAAATTTTCATCAGGGAACTTACAGCAATACCATCTATTTATCTTTGAACTCTGCTTTTCTTTTTTCAAGGAAAGCCAAAGTTCCTTCTTTAAAATCTTCCGTACCACAGCACAGGGCAAAAAGACTTGCCTCAAAGTTTAGTCCTTCTCTCTGTGAAATTTCCTTTGTTGCTGTTACTGCTTTTATTGCAAGTCTGACGGCATGACGTGCTTTGGAAATTATTTTGCCGGCCATCTCTTCGGCCTTTTGAAGAAGCTCTTCCCGGGGATACACGCGGCTTACCAGTCCAAGCCTGAATGCTTCAGAAGAATCTATCAAATCACCGGTAAGGATATATTCCATTGCTCTTCCGGTATTTATTAAACGTGCCAGGCGTTGAGTACCCCCGTAACCGGGGATTATTCCGAGGTTCACCTCAGGCTGACCGAATTTTGCATTCTCCGATGCGATTCGTATGTGACAGGCAAGAGCCAGTTCACACCCGCCCCCGAGAGCAAAGCCGTTAACCGCTGCAATCACAGGTTTATCCATGCCTTCAATAAGATTAAATACAGCCTGCCCCTTCTCTGCGAATGCTTTTGCAGAAATCATATCGAGTTTATTGATCTCAGCTATATCAGCACCTGCAACGAAGGCTTTTTCCCCGCTTCCGGTTAAGATTACTGCTTTAACCGAGTCATCTCCTTTAAAAACTGTGAATGCATCCTGCAGCTCAGTGACTGTGAGATCATTAAGCGCGTTCAGCTTGTCAGGTCTGTTGATCTTTAGAATCCTGACTGAACCTTTTGATTCTATATTAAGATTTTGGTATGACATTATGTTCTCCTAAAAAACTATGTAAAGAGGAATCCTTACGTTGAGGTCAATTCCCACATATTGAGTAGATTGAAAATAATTATAACTAGCCATAACTTCCAGCAGGAACATGGATATTCCTACTCCGCCGCTTATACCGAGACGTGAATTATTCTCAATGAAGTTGCTCCTTCCGGTTCCAGATTTGAATTGGTGCAATACCTGAGTGAAATTGTAGGCTGCTGAAATCTGAACTACCGGCATAAAAAGAACTACCTTTTCAAGCAGAGGTGCGAAGAAATATTTTACTCCTGCCGTTAGAGGGAAGGAATTGATGGAATAGTTGGAATAATCAGATGACTGGTAAAAATTTTGAGAGCCAGGAAATTGCTGGAAACCCAGCTTCGTAAAAAGGAAAAAAGGTAGATATTCATTATCGGTATAATCAAGTTCAACGTTTAGTCCGTATCCTAAAGCTGACTGGTTGGAGAAAGAACTTATTGGAAACCTTGGACCAACACCGAAAACCAGGAAAAGACCACGGGCTTTTTCCGCAGGAGCTTCCCCTGCGGTTAAAGAGACCTGTAGCAGTAATATTAAGATTAGTAAAAATTTTTTCATAGGTAAAACAAATTCATCTGTTAAAATAAGAAATAAATATTTTCGGCCAAATGAAGTCTGTTACGAAGTAATCATATTCCCTGTGAAAGTTTAACAAGTTTTTCTTCCAGTTCGATACATTCATTTTTCAGAAGTGTGTAAAGCTCATCAATATGTTTCAACCTTGTACGGAAATTTACAGGGTTTATTCTGAAAAACATTTTTCCTTTTAAATCTGTTGTTGAAATCCAGAATTTCCCTGACAGTTCTATTTTTTTCGAAACTTCATTATGAAGCAAATCTAGTTCAGCCGATGATAGTTTTTCTGACTCAAACCTTATGCAGATAGCTGACATTGGAGGATTTACGGCGGGCCGGAAAATTCTCTCCTCTTTACAAAGTTTATACAGATGTTCAGCCTGGTCAATGTTTGAATCTATCCACCTGGAAATTTGTTTCGTTCCGTATCTTTTGAAGCTCATCCAAACTTTAAGACTCCTGAAGCGTCTGCTCTGCTCAAAACTGTGTACAAAATACTGAAACCGCTTATCATCTATGTTATCCTTCAGATAGCTGGGCTGGATTCCAAATGAAAGCGTTAATTGCCTGGTATCTCGTACAAGTATGCTTCCTGCGTCGAGTGGAGCATAAAACCATTTATGCGGATCCAGAGTGATGGAATTTGCTGTTTCAATTCCTTTTAATAGGCCTGTTCTTTTTTCAGATAACAATGCTCCTCCTCCGTATGCCGCATCAACATGAAACCAGGCACCATATTTATCAGCAATATCCCGTAAAGCAGGCAGGGGATCAACAGAACCTGTATTTGTTGTACCCGCAAGTCCTATTATACAGGCAGGGACAAGTTTATTGCTCTTATCCTTTTTTATTTCTCTTTCCAGGGCATCCAGATCAATCCGGAAATCTTCATCGGTTGGAATGGTTCTCAGAGAATTTCTGCCTAATCCAACTGCATCAACAGCTTTATCAAGCGAAACGTGTCTCTCTTCTGAAACGTAAACAGCATGTTCAAAAATTGCACCCTGGTGCTGAGCACGGTTGCCTGATGACCAGTCTCTTGCAAGCTTCATCCCTATAAAGTTTGCCATCATGCCACCGCTGGTAAGATTTCCGCCTGCACCCGGAGGTAGTCCGGCCAGGTCGCACAGCCACCTTACAGTTCTTTGTTCCATTGCTACAGCAGAAGCACCGATGGAGTAAGCTCCAAGATTCTGGTTCAGAGCTGAAGCAACAAAATCTCCGAGAATACCCATAGGAGAGGGCGTTGGAGTTATAAGTCCAAAATACCCCGGATGATTCACATTTGTTAAATAGGGAAAAAGTTTGTTCTTAAGTTCACTTATTACATCGTCAGATTCCATACCCTCAACAGGAAGAGGTTCATCAAATAGTTTTTCTATCATTCCGGGATCGGCATCCTGAAGCAGCGGATGTGTTTCAACTTCATCAAGATAGTCTGATAATATATCAACTAGCTTGTGACCCGTCTCCCTGAATTCTGATATTTTCATACTCAACCTGAACTTTCTTAACAAATAAATTGTGAATCATTAAAACTAGCTGCCTGTATCCGGTTCCATCTGAAGGTCTAAAACCGGACTATTTTTTTCATTTATGACTGAGAAAAAGACTGCTATCAATATTTCAAATGCAGTTGTTATGTAATAGAACAGATATCCGGCGGTGATAAAATAGGATGCACTGAACTTAAAGATAACCGAAGCCTCATAAAGCAGTAGTATCAAATTAAAAATTACTATTCTGCTTTCATGGGAGATTATCAAAATAAACTCCCTGAGAAAAAAGATTAGAATGCTGAAATGAAAAATTATTGTGAAGATTCTTATCTCCAAAGCATTCAGAAAAATTCCTGCAAGTACTACAGGGATCAATAGCAGCAGCAGTAGTTTCTTTCTGAATACTGCCGCAAGTGCCAGGTTACTTACAACGAGGTAAAAGAAGGTTGAATCCCTGTAATGCATCTGGTGCAGAAAATACCAGAGCGGATCACTCAGGGCAAGAATCAGGAAGAACAGGAAGTACCTGCACCCCTTCTGCCTGAAAGGAGGGAAAAGCCAGGCAATCAGTGTTGCATAAAAAATAATTTGTGCTATAATCATAAATAATCACATAAGGGAGGGCATAAGTTAATAAAAATATTTTAGTTTACTCAGTATTTCTTAACCTTACTCCTGCAGCGGTTGAGAAATCAATTGAATATCTAATAAGCTCTGGAAGGGAATTAAGTTGAAGTTTTTGCATAATGCTTATCCTGTGACTGTCGACGGTTCTTTTTCCTATAAACATTTTTTCGGCTATTTCGCTGCTGGTCAATCCTTCACTTATAAGGAGAAGCACTTCTTTTTCTTTTTCCGATAGCCTGGTAGACTGTATGAAGACAGGGGGGTCAGTAAAACTATCGTACTTTTTAACTATATCGCGGATGTCGCTTTCGGAATAATTTATTCCGAAATAATCTTTACCAGTCATAACGCTCTTTATTGCCTGGAGCAATTCCGCTTTCAGAATATTTTTATTTATTAGTCCGTTACCGCCGGATTTTATTGTATGATATATATAATCGGTGCCCTCATGCATAGAGAGAAATAGTATCTTTACATCCTTATCTCTCTCCCTGATTTCCTTTGCTGCTTCAAGACCTGTTTTTTCAGGCATTGAAATATCTATGAGCAGCAGGTCAGGGTTAAGCTCCTTATACAGCCTTACCAGCTCTTTCCCATTAGAAGCTTCCCCTATGATCTTAATTTCTTCAGCTCCTTCAATAAGACTGATAATACCGCTCCTGAAAAGAGTATGGTCATCAGCAATAAGAATAGTAAATTTATTTTCAATCATTTAGTCTCCCTTAATTGGTATTGTTGCCATTACGACTGTCCCTTCTCCGAGTGTTGAGTCAATTTTTATTTCTCCACCGAAACTTTCAACCCTTTCTTTCATATTCAGAAGTCCAAACCCATCATATCCCTGAGCGCTTCCGTTTTCTTTTAGATCAAAGCCATTACCATTATCAGAGACTATCAGACGCAGATTAGTTTTATTTTCCTGGATGATAACGTTAAATTCTTTAGCGCCTGAATGTTTCATTATATTACTAAGGGTTTCCTGAGCCAGCCTGAATGTAAAGAGCTCAAGTCTCTTATCCAGCCTTCCGTTCAGGTTATGGATATTCAGCGAACCTTTTATACCACTTTGTTCGGATACAAGGTGAACCAGGGAAGTTATGGCCGGTCCAAGTCCCAGTTCATCCAGTATTTTTGGTTTAAGATTGTAGATAATTGTTTTGAGTTCAATAATCGTATCCTGAAGTATTTTATCAAGATCCGAAATATCATTGCCTGCCGTCAGGTTCAGCTTTTCCTCAATTTTCTGTATTTTCAATTTTGTTAATAGCAGCTGCTGCCCGATACTGTCGTGCAGCTCAGAGGCTATTCTGTTTCTTTCTTCTTCAATCTGCTCCTGAAGATAATGGCCTAATTTTTTTAAACGGTCCTCAAGGATCTTTCTCTTGGTGATATCCCGGAAGTATATTTGGCCAATTCCCAGGTTGGAATTACCAACAAAAAGCACTGTATAATGATTATTGAATGCCTGGATTGTATTTGAAAATTTTAAATCTGATTGAATACCTTTCAGTATTTCAGGTTGTTTAAGGAAGGGAAGTATTTCAGCAATATTTCCTGAATCGGAATTTATCTTAAATAATTCTTTTGCGGCAAGGTTGCTAAGGATTATCTTTCCACCGGTGTCTATCCTTATTATAGGATCCGGGTCCAGTTCTGCAAATAAAGCCATAAGCCTGCTGCTTTTTAATTCGATCTCATTTTTTTCATCCCGGTGTCTCTTGTTCAGGGGAAGAATAATATATTTTGAGATAAAATAGACCAGGAAGGCAATAAGGATTACAAACATCAGAGAGAAAAGAATCGGGTTGTTCGGAGAAAGTAAATACTTCAGATATTCATGCAGTTCTTCCTTCATAACGGCTTAAAACACCATTGTAGAGTCTCTCACTGAGAGTCTGGAGGGATTTCTGCCCTCGTATAAAGGAAGAATTATTTTTATTATAGGTTTCAATAGCGGAAAATATAATTTCGTCAGTAAATTGTGGAAAACATTCCTGGAGCTTCTTCTTAAAATAATACTTATCCTGATACTCCTCAATGTTGAAATGATTCTCATTGATAATTGTTTTAATAACGATATGGAAATTCTTGTAGGAAATCAATTTTTTAGATGAAATATAAAACCTGGAATCCTCCTGCGCATCCGTACAATTACGAAAATTAAAAAATAAATAGGGATTCAATAAAAAACCGTAATCATACGGATGCGTAGATAAATGGTTAGCATTATTTTTAGAAGCGAAGAATAATCTTATGGGGTAGGATGATTTCATAGCTTAATAGTGCTTCAACACACTCTCTCCATGCCTCTGCAGCTTTGCAGGGGCTTTTTTATTCGATTTCAATCAAATAATTTTTCAAAAATCCGTAATTGTACGGATGCGCTTTAACATATAAGTGAGTAGGTTTGAAGGGTAAGAAGATTATGACCCGAGGGGTAGGACAGTCTTCTACTTAAAAATGAGAGGTTCATCTCATAATAACCCCTGCTTAACTGCAGGGGTTATTTTATGAGCAGCATTTTTCTAACAGCGGAATATGTCCCGCTGGTAAGCCTGTAATAGTATGCTCCGCTGGGGAGTGATTTCCCATTAAAATCAATACTGTATGTACCTTTTGAATAATACTGGTCTTTTGTAAGAGTTTTAACTTCCTCTCCCAGTGAATTATAAATTTTCAGCGTTACGAAGGCATCCGCAGGGATTGTGAAATTTATTTTTGTAGAGGGGTTGAAGGGATTCGGGAAATTCTGATATAAAGTGAATAAAGTTGGTGGTTGTCCCTCGTTTTTAATATCAGAAACAAATCCTTTGTAGAGGATAACCAGACCCCCATCGGGAACAACCGAGGTTTCAATAATGGTATTTGAGCCTGAGACGTATGAGGCGGTATATTCATTGAAGCTTCCCTGGAAGACTGAAACATTCATCCATCCTGCAGGAACGGTAATATCAGCAGTTAATGGATAATTATAAATATCATTTTCAAGTGTATCAGTTATATTTATAATAATGCTTGTGTCTGTTACGGAAACAATATTGAAATCAAATGAGTCTCTTTCTTTCATATACTTTGTAACATCACCCATAGGGGCAACCCATAAATTGCCGTTATCTGATTCATCCGAAACATATTGACAAGCTGAGTTAAACCATTGAATAGAGATCGGCTGATAAGAACCCTGGTCTATAGCTGATTGAATTGAATCGAAGGGTATTACATCATGAGCCTGCAGCAATCCCCAGCCGCCATCATTTATACTATTGTCAACGTAGTTATAGAAATCCTGGAGTTCATCAAGGTCGTCGGAGGGAGAGTTCCTTGGCATACTGAATTCGATAACCCTGGAACCAATTTTATACCATTCCTGGCCCGAAAGCGAAGAATCAACAGGATATTCTGATATTGCTCGTGCCGATTCATAAAATAAGCTTGAATTGTATATTACGTCGCTGTCATACTCAGAGTAAGGATATGCAAGGACTATGCATTTCTTCCCGGTTATTTTTCTTTCAACACTTTTCTTCGATTGGTACAGCTCATATAACAGGGTGCCTTCTGTTGAAGTATCACCTATTGCCAGGTTGCCGAGGTGAGCATGGGTTACGGTATGAGAGCCCATTTCCTGTCCTGCATTTGACATTTCTATGAATTCCGGCCAGGTTCCGTATCTCCAGTATGGCCCGTAAGGATCATCAAGAGGACCTGTTATCAGGAAAAACGTACCGCTGAAACCAAATTGTTCGAACATAGGGAAAACGTAATCGTACTGTGACTGCATACAGTCATCAAAAGTAAAGCTGAACGCTGCGGTTTTGTCATCTTTCCATTTCTTTACGTTTACATCACCGACCGAAGTAGCATTTCCCTGTGAGTAAACCAGGGGATTTGCGGCTGCAGCAATAATTACAGATACAAAAAACAGCATTGAACTAAATTTCATAAACTTCCGGATTTTTAAGGTGATAATATAACTTATCTGAGATAAAATTATGATAGTAAAAATATTCTCCCGGGCTTCTGATTGCCAAGTGAATGAATTATTTACAATATTTATTATATGAAAATGATTTTACTTATATGCCTGACAGCTATTATAGTACAGGCACAGCAATCCGTTGAAATTGCCGTCAAAATTCAAGCAAATAATATACCTGACACGGCCAAAGTTTATATTTCAGGTAATAAGCCCGAATTGGGAAACTGGCATCCTGGAGAAGTTTCTTTAATTAATACATCAGGCAATATATGGGAAAGAACTTTCTCCTTTCCTGCGGGTGAAACTATTGAGTTCAAAATAACACTTGGCAGCTGGGAAAACGAGGCTGCAAATGAGAATGGGAGTGTTCCGGAAAATATCAAACTGAAACCAAATAATGATACCGTCGTTAGTCTGACTGTAAATAACTGGAAGAATAGTTTTACGCATAAATTGAAGGGACAGGTGACAGGACGTCTTGATTACATTAAAAATGTAAGAGGAGACGGGATTCCTCCACGCGATATAATAATCTGGCTTCCTCCCGAATATGGTAAAGACATTGATAAACACTACCCTGTGCTTTATATGCAGGACGGTCAGAATCTCTTTGATCCTTCAACAGCTGCCTTTGGTGTAGACTGGCAACTCGATGAAATAGCGGATAGTTTAATTCGAAATGGTGCGATGAAGTCAATTATAATAGTCGGGTTAGCAAATACCACCTGGAGAAATTCTGAATATGCAGAGAATGATACAGGCTATGCGTACATGAAGTTTGTTGTAGAAAAAGTAAAACCATTAATTGACTCTTCATACAGAACATTAGCAGGTCCGGGCAGCACTGCCGTGGGCGGTTCTTCACTGGGCGGTCTGATATCTTTCATGCTTGGTTGGAATTACCCTGAAGTCTTCTCTATGGTGATGTGTGTGTCGCCGGCATTAAAAATATATAACCTGGATTACGTTGATAATGTTAATGGTTATAATGGTCCCCATAAAAATCTTAAATTTTATTTTGATGCCGGAATAAATTCAATCGACTCACTTCTGGTTCCGGGAATGAACGAAATGATACAGGCTCTCGAAAAAAAGGGTTACAACAGCGGGAAAGATATTATGAAATATATTGATATAAAGGGAGAGCATAATGAGAGTTCGTGGGCGGCAAGAGCCTGGAGACCATTACTGTTTTTCTTCGGCACGACTAATTAATTACTTACCTGGTTTCTCAAAATGCTGGTAATCTTTTCTGTCCTTCCAGTCGCCGCCCCAATCCCATCCCAGTGTTCTGAAAGCTTTCACAAGTAATGAGTTATTGCTGATGGTTCCGGAGCGGGAAGGATTATAAACAGAACCCCGGGGCTGATGAAGATCTTTCCTTATGTAGGGATTAAGAAGGGGATTGATGTCTATGGCGGTACCGAATGAATGGTTTGATAATTTTTTTGTTCCTGCAATTACCCTGTAATTGAAGGCCGATGTATTATTATCCTCCATTGATTTCTCATCATCCCAACCGTAATAGACGATAGGAATTGCTTTTGCTATAGGAAATTTTTCCCTTTGAATTTCCTTAAAAATCTTTTCAATATCACTTTTTAAATCTTCGGAAATCACCACCTGACCCTGATGAATCTTACCGTCAAATGAATAATACTGAACGTTAATAATTATAAGAGACTTTTTGACTGCCGGGGGTATAATTATTCCATCTAAGGCTTCTGCAAGGCTGTAATCAGAATCCACAATTACTTTCTCAGAAGTACTATCTTTCATTTTAACCTTTTCGATTTCAGTTTTCTGTATAGCATTATCCCTGTTTGGCTGCAGTATAAAAACGTTGAGAAATATTAGTAATATGATCCCTATCAATGATAACTACTTCCGGTTTATGATTTAGAAGTGTAAATAAATATATTTAAAGGTCAAAATAAAGGAATTAAAATGAAGAAAGTACTTGCATTAGCTTTTTTAGCTGTAACACTGATTTACGTATCGGGCTGTTCTGATAACTCAAAAGTGGTAACAAAAGACAACGGACTTAAATATACTGATGATACGGTGGGTACAGGAAGAGAAGCTAAAATGGGAGATCTCGTATCCATTAATTTTAGTGCATGGGTGATTAAAGATTCCACTGAAAATCCATTCAAAAACTGGGCAAATGACTCAACCAAAGCAAAACAGTCGATTGGCTCAACGGACAAAATGGGGAAACCCTATAAATTCCAGTTAAAGGAAGGAAGTTTTATTAAGGGTTCTGCTGAAGGAATTGCCGGAATGAAGGTTGGAGGAACAAGAACAATAATAATTCCTTCCGAGCTGGCCTACGGAAAACAAGGTGTAGGTCCAATTCCTCCGAACACGAATTTAAAAGCTGTAATCACCCTGGTTGATGCTAAAGAAGCGATAGTTGCTAATATATGGGATGTTGATACGACAAAATATAAAACCACAAAAGATGGGCTGAAGTATGCAATTATTGAAGAGGGAACAGGTGCAAAGGCGGATTCAGGCGACCTTGTGACTGTGGATTATTCAGGTTTTGTTGCAAAGGACAGTACCAAGTTTGACAGTTCGGTAGAACGCGATGAACCTCTGACATTTAAGCTTGGAACTCATATGGTTATCCCCGGCTGGGATGAAGGAATCGCGCTAATGAAAAAAGGCGGGAAGGCAAGGCTGGTTGTTCCGCCTTCACTTGGTTACGGGAACAGACCTAACCACATTATCCCTCCGAATTCAACTTTAATTTTTGATGTGCATCTTATTGATGTGAAAAAGCAGTAGAAAATTGAGAATGTGATTCATACTGAGCCTGTTGAAGAGTGAATGGTAATCCTTTGACAGGCCCGGTTTGATAATACGTAATTTAATTTAATCTTTAATCAGATCGGTCTGAAAAATGCTGCCTGGTACACAAACCGACTACAGGTAATATTTAATTAAGGATAGTGACTGAGTGTAGTAACTCTTTCCGAATAGATTAAGATGATTCATAACGTGGTAAAGTTTATAAATATTCTCCCTGTACTCCCATCCATCTTTTAAAGGGTATCTATCGTTATAGGATGAATAAAATTCCGCAGGATAACCACCAAAAAGTTTTGTCATTCCCAGGTCGGCCTCACGATGTCCATAATAAACAGCGGGATCGATAATGCAGGGATTCCCTTCGTCATCAACCATATAGTTCCCGCTCCAAAGATCTCCGTGAAGCAGAGAAGGCTCTTCTTCCGATCCCTTAAGAATTTCCCCGATTTTATTTTCGAGCTTGCCGAAGCTTTTTCTTAAATCATCGGTAGCATAACCATTTTTTTCACAAAGCATCAGCTGGAACAATAGTCTTTTATTAAAAAAGAATTTTATCCAATCTTTTTCTTCATTTTCGTCAGGTAGATTTTTTTGAAGATTGGAACCTATGTAATTATCTTCATAAAATCCGAAGGATGTCCCTTTATATCTGTGTAAGGCAGCGAATTGCTCTCCGAATACCCTAAAGAAAGAACCGGATTTCTTCCCGCTTTCGATAAACTCAGTTACAATATAATTTTCTGAGAATATCTTTGCTCCTGGTACTCTTACAGCGTCTGCCTTTTGCAGTTCGTTAAGACCATTCGCTTCTTTTTTAAACATGTCAGCCGGTGAATCCTCATTTATTTTAAGCAGGTATATTTTTCCGGATTCCAGTGCAATTCTATAAGCGCTGCTTATACACCCTCCGGAAAGATCGCTAATATCCACGATTGAGGATTCCAGCCTGTTTCCGATTTCCTTTTTTAATTTTTCAGGTAAGCTCATCTTTCAGTCTTTTCAGTAATCCCCGGTTTGCGTCAACCAATATATCCATAACTTTTTCAAATCCCTCCGGTCCTCCCAGGTAAGGATCAGGGACCTCATCTGCCTTAATATACCTGTTGAATTCAATCATCTTATGAATTTTGTTGCTATATATTTTTTGTTTGTCTAACCTGTTAATTTCATTAAAATTATCATTATCCATCGTGATGATATAGTCGAACTTTTCAAAATCGGTTTTCGGATCAAACTGACGAGCCCGGCTCTTCAAAAAATAATCCCTGCTTGCTGCATGAGATCTCATGCGGGGGTCGGGACTCTCGCCCGCGTGATAGCCGATTGTGCCAGCAGAATCAATTTCAATCCTGTTGGATAATTTTTCTTTTTCTACCATTGTTTTAAGTACTCCCTCAGCAGCAGGAGAACGGCAAATATTCCCCATACAAACAAAGAGTATTCGGATAGTTTCCATAATGTGAATTCCTCTTTTTAGATGCAAGATTTCAAAAAACAAATATAAGTAAATCAGCTTTAACCATCATTTTTTCCTGATCACTATCGTTGGAGAGGTGCTTGCTTAATGAAGAATATTTTTTTATTCTTGACCATTGTTTACAGAAAATAATATCAGCTGTTCCATAAAAAAAGTTTAATTTAACTCTCAAAGGAAGAATTATGGCTTACGTCATTACTAAATTATGTCTTAATTGCAAAGATGTCGCCTGCACCCAGGTTTGTCCTGTAGACTGTATTTACGAGTATACCGGAGATGATCCAACGATACCTAAGGAAATGCTGCTGATTGATCCTGATGAATGTATAGATTGTAACGCTTGTGTTCCTGAATGTCCCTGGGAAGCTATCTTCGAAGAAGAGATGGTGCCGGATATTTTTAACGAGGATATTGAATTGAACGCAAGAATAGTTGGAAAGGCCAGGGTAGTACCTCAGCGCGAGGAAGGAAAGCCACTCCCTACATCTGAAGAGATAGAAGCCAACAAAAAGAAATGGGGATACACCGGCTAGCGGAAAAAAATATTTCATCATTTCAATATTGGTTAATTACTCCGGCTTTTTTATTTTTTCAGTGCAGTTTATAATGTCTATTCAATTGTACCTGCTGTACAGCATTCTGTACATTTATCCTGTTGAAAAGTAAAAAAATTGATATAAGTGCGTTGTTCTCTATTGGCATTCCATTTGCTTTTTGGGGGAGACTCATAAAACTGAGGAAAAGATGAAAAAGTTAATAGCAATTATCTTTATAATTTCAATGCCTGGCATTTATGCGCAGGTGAATACGGCTGCTGTAAAGCTGGGAATATTTTCTCCTTCTTCAGCCGGCGGTGGATTTATTATTGGTTATGAAGGTTCACATTTTGTTGATAAGCATTTTAGTTTCGGGTGGAGTTTTGACTGGTACCATAAGAATTATGTGGATAAAACCCTTGTAAATGATCTGAACCAGCAGGATCCAAATCCCATTGGCGGCGGAGAAATAAATGAACTCAGAGCAAAAACCAATCTTCACGATTTCCCTTTGATGATACACATTACAGGCAAAACGCTTGTAGCTCCCTTTACCCAGGCTTACGTTACTGCCGGAATAGGAGCGGAGGTTCTGCTTATTAACTATAGTGATTACGTTGATCCTTCTAAAGATGAATTCCAGACGGCCTTTGATCTAAACTGGCGGGTAGGCATAGGAGGAATATATGAAATGAGCAGACAGGCAGATGTTTTTGCTGAGCTAACTTACCATGCATCAGCCCCAAGCTGGACCTACGAAACTCAGGATGCTTTTGGAAACAAACGAACTTTTGAAAGAGAGTTTGATATGAGCGGAGTAATGTTCAGAGTCGGCTTCCGCTTTTATTTTTAATCGAGGCATTTCTGAAGCACATAGGTCCCGCTATCTGCGGGATCAGTGTCTCGCTCAAAGTTATTCCCCGATAATAGTTACTACCAATTTTCTACTGCCACCCCTGTTTCTGTGTTCGCATAGATAGACACCCTGCCAGGTTCCAAGGTTAAAGTCCCCGTCTTTAATAGGTACCGAAACACTGCTTCCTAATATTACACTTTTGATGTGTGCAGGCATATCGTCAGAACCCTCAGCATTGTGATCGTAATATGGTGCATTTTCGGGAACCATTTTGTTAAAATGTTTTTCCATATCGCTTCTAACGGTGGGATCGGCATTTTCATTCAAAGTCAGTGAAGCAGAGGTATGCTTAATAAATATATGGGCGAATCCTGATTTTATATGCTTAATTTCCTTAACCTGCTCCAGTATTTCGCCGGTAACCAGGTGAAATCCTCTCCCTTTTGATTTAACGCTGAATTCTTTCTGTATGCATTTCATAAATAATCCTGTTTATGATTTACTCAAAATATAAAAATTGAAAGAATAACCTGTGATAATATCATCCTGGTTAAAGTCATTCGTTTTATCACTACATCCCAAAATACAGCCATTCATCCCAAAACAATAAAAAATGGTTAGAAATAATTAAAAGTTTCTCTTAACTTTAGAGCGCTTTTAACTTAATTACATAAATCTCTGGCTTGAATCCTCAAATACATATCATTTCCACCAACAAAATTTTAGTTAGTAATATGAAAAAAAATCTGACTTTAGCACTCATTGCTCTCCTCCTGGTATTCTCAGTTAAAATTATGCCGCAGGAAAATTCAAAACCTGATTCATTAAAAAATATTTCAATGAATGGTTTATCTTTCAGGAGTATTGGTCCGGCAATCACCGGTGGAAGAGTGGTAGCCCTTGCGGTAAATCCCTTCGACCACAGCGAGTATTTCGTAGGTTCAGGACACGGTTCATTGTGGAAAACCACGAATAACGGGGTGACATTTTCACCTGCCTTTGATAACCAGGATTCATATGCAATTGGTGCTATCGCAATAGATCCTTCTAATCCGAACGTAGTCTGGGTTGGTACAGGCGAGAACAACAACCAGAATAACGTTATATACGGTGACGGAGTGTATAAAAGCGAAGACGGCGGGAAAAGCTGGAAGAATACGGGATTGAAAGAGTCCAGGCAAATCGGCGGGATCGTGGTCGATCCTGATGATGGAAACATAGTTTATGTGGCTGCGTATGGTCCTTCACGTACTTCAGGCGGCGATCGCGGAATATTCAAAACCACAGATGGCGGAACGACCTGGGATAATGTGCTTTCAGTAAGCAAGTATACAGGTGCATTTGAAGTACATATGGATCCAAGGTTTTCAAACATACTGTATGCTTCTATGCATCAAAGGATGAGAAATTTATACACTGGTGTGTACGGAGGACCCGAAAGCGGGATTTACCGCAGTACAGACAGCGGAGCTACATGGAATAAAATGAGCAAAGGTCTGCCGGGCTCTGATATGGGAAGAATAGGACTGGCAATTTCCCCTGTTAACCCCGATGTTTTGTATGCTATCGTTGAAGCGGCTAAAGAGGGTGGCGTATATAAAAGTACCGACCGGGGAGTGAGTTGGGCAAAACAAAGCGGCTATGTTTCGTCATACGCGTTTTATTTCCAGAAGTTATTCTGCGATACTAAAAATGTGGATCGTGTCTATAGTATGGATGTCTTTCTGCAGGTAACTAATGATGGCGGAAAGAACTGGGATAATCTGGGCGAAGATAAGAAACACGTTGACAACCACGTTCTGTGGGTTGACCCTGACAATAACGATCACCTCATTGCCGGATGCGACGGCGGGGTTTATGAAACATACGACCAGGGCAAGAACTGGAATTTCAAATCAAACATACCGATTGCCGAAATTTATAAAGTAACCACTGATAATGACCTTCCTTTTTATAATGTATTTGCCGGCTCACAGGATAACAGCAGCTTTGGAGGTCCTTCACGTACAATAAATACGGGTGGAATTACGAATCAGGACTGGTACTATACCTGTTCCGGAGACGGATTCCAAACCCAGGTTGATTGGAAGAACCCGGATATTATTTATGCCGAATCTCAAAACGGGGGACTTGTAAGGTTCGATAAGAAGAGCGGTGAACGTTTATATATAAGACCCTACGATTTTGCTGATACAGCCTACAGGTTTGATTGGGATGCGGCTTTATTGATTTCAAAGTTTGATAATAAGAGGTTGTACTTTGGAGCAAATAAATTATTCAGAACTGATGACCAGGGAAGTACCTGGAAAATAATTAGTCCCGATCTTACCCGAGGTATACCGCCGGAGATGGATAAGCTGATGGACAGAAGCTGGAGCATCGATGATCTTGCAAGGAAAGGTTCAATGGCTCAATTATCAGCAATCGCTGAATCTCCGCTTGATGAAAACTACCTTTTCACCGGGTCAGGAGACGGATTAATTCATTATTCTACCGACGGAGGCAGAACCTGGACCCGGGCGTCCATACCGGGTCTTCCCGAATATTCGAGGATAGAAGATATTGCTGCTTCGCATTTCGATAAAAATATTGCCTATGCTGCCTGTCAAAACTTTGTTGCGGGTGACTTTCAGCCTTACTTGTATAAAACAACCGACGGCGGGAAGAACTGGTTCCTGTTTAACAGCAACCTGCCTAAATACGGAAGCACTTTCACGATCGCTGAAGATAATGTGGAGAAGAACCTGCTGTTTCTTGGAACCCAATTCGGTGTTTACTTCACGATCGACGGCGGAAGTGAATGGATTCCTTTGAAGAACGGTCTTCCTACAGAGATGGTGATGGACCTTACGATCCAGAGAAGGGAAAATGACCTTGTGGTTTCAACTTTCGGCAGAGGAATCTATATCCTTGATGATTACTCACCTCTAAGATATATGTCAAAGGAAAATATCAGGAAGGAAGCATTTCTTTTCCCTGTTAAAGATGCTATGATGTATATTGAAGCACAACCCTTTGCTTTTCCCGGTGTAGGTTTTATGGGTGCCAGTTTCTATGCTGCTCCTAATCCTGATTTTGGTGCGGTCTTCACTTATTATCTAAAGGATGAAATAAAATCTCTCAAAGATAAACGTAGAGATGAAGAAAAAGAAAAACAGAAAAAGAATGAAGATATCAAGTATCCCACATACCAGACATTGTTTAACGAAAAGGAAGAACCTGACGCTTACTTACTTTTCATTATTACAGATCAGCAGGGAAACGTTATACGGAAAATTAAAACTGATCCCAAAAAAGGAGTTAACCGTTTAACATGGGACTTCAGGTATAATCCATTCACGCCGGTATCATTAACGCCGTTTGATAATTCGGTGCCTTGGAATGAACCTGACCGCGGCTACATGGTTGTACCGGGCACTTACAAAGTATCGCTATCAAAGTTCCAGGATGGAAAGTTTACAGAACTTGTTCCGCCGCAGGAATTTGTTTGTAAGTCATTGAACAATGCTTCACTACCGGCTGAAGATAAACAATCGCTTGATCAATTTAACCGGAAGGTTGCAGAGCTTACCAGGGCTATATCCGGAGCTGATGCTTACAGGAAATCGCTTGATGATAAAATTAAGTACTTTAAGAAAGCAGTAATCGAAGGAGCTGAAGTACCTGAGTCCGTATATAACTCAGTTCTGAAAATTGAGAAAGACTTAGATGATTTTAACCGTAAATTAAATGGAGATCCCTTAAGAGCAAGGTACGAAGGAGGTTCACCAACTTCAGTAAAAGAAAGAATTGACCTGGTTACAGCCGCTTTGTGGACAACCACTTCATCTCCGACCGATACATACATAAAGTCATACGAAGCCGCATCCGGGCAGTTTGAGGGATTGTTGTCGGAATTGAAATCGATTGATGATGAAGTTAAAGCACTTGAATCTTCCCTGGAAAAATATGGGGCTCCTTATACCCCCGGAAGGTTTCCGGAATGGAGAAAATGAGGCCGGGTAAGTGACAGACAATTGAGATAAGGGGTTTATTTTTTTTGAGAGGCAGTCTGAAATTCAGACTGCCTTTTTTTTATGGAACCAATGACCCGTTTAACTTCGGACCAATGAGAATAACTTTGTTTCTGACCGGGTTTTAAGCGATGACAAAAACCCGCTTTAACTGTACTTGATCCATAACCGTTACTATATGTGAGAAAAATTAACTAAATTCCTGCATTATCCTGAACTAAGTAAAATTCCCGGGTTGCATTCTGTAAAGAACGAGACCGTTTCTCTTCCCGCTTCAATTTAGTAACTTAAATAAAAATATATGATTGGCTCATCCATACTTCATTATAAGATAACCGAGAAACTGGGAGAGGGCGGGATGGGTGTGGTATATAAAGCATTAGATACCGAGCTTGATCGAACGGTTGCTCTGAAATTTTTACCTCGTCATTTTGCGATAAGTAAGGAAAATGTGGAGCGGTTTAGAACAGAAGCAAAAGCAGCAGCCTCCCTTAATCATCCCAACATCACCACTATTTATTCAATTGCGAAAAATGAAAATAGAGAGGGTGAAGACCAGTTATTCATGGTAATGGAATTTATTGACGGGATTGAATTAAAGGAGAGAATACGTAAGGGCAGGATTGAGTACCAGGAAGCCGTTGATATTTCGATAAAAATATGCCGCGGACTTGAAGCCGCCCATAACAAAGGGATTATTCACCGGGATATCAAATCTTCGAATATTATGATTACTACTGACGGTGCAGTGAAAATTATGGATTTTGGACTGGCAAAACTGGGAAATAGCGGAAACCTCACGAGGATGGGTACCACATTAGGAACAATCTCCTATATGTCGCCAGAACAAACAGCAGGAGAAAACGTTGATTATCAGACTGATATATGGTCGGTGGGTGTAGTTATGTATGAATTGTTTACGGGTCAGCTACCTTTCAGAGGGGATTATGATCAGGCTGTTGTATATTCCATTATTAATGAAAACCCTCGACCGCTTGAGACTTATGATGAAACTATCCCGGAACCCGTTGAATCAATTATCTTTAAAGCACTGGCAAAAAATAAAGCAGAGAGGTACAGCTCCGTATCAGAGCTTTTGAATGATCTTGCGCTCCTGAAGGATTCCACCGGAGTTTCATCAACAGGAACATCCCGCCAGTTTTCTTTCATTAAAGAAGGTCCCCCGGTTGAAAAGGTCTCCTTGCTGAAATCGCCATGGCTGAGATGGACAACAGCTGCAGTTCTGGTTATAGCAATAGTTTTTTTGCTGTATGATTACCTGTCACGTTCTGATGTATCATCGGGACAGATGAATACGCTTATCCCTGCTGAAAAGCATATTGCTGTTCTACCCTTTACAATTGTCGGCAATGAGGAAAATACATTACTGGCAGACGGTTTAAGTGATATAATAACCAGCAAACTTTCACAACTTGAGCAGTATAAAGAAAAATTATGGATAGTGCCTGTAAGTGAAATGCAGAAAAACAAAGTTTCAACTCCGGAAGATGCACTGAAGGCATTCGGCATTAATCTGGCTGTAACCGGAAGTATGCAGAAGCTGAATAACAGGTGGCGTCTGATATTAAACCTGATTGACCCTGCACAAAAAAGACAAATTAGTTCAAGGGTGATTGACGAACCTCTGACGGAAATATCATCAATACAGGATGAGGCTGTTTTAAAAACTGTCGAAATGCTCGGTCTTCCGGTGGAGGATGAAATAAAAAACAGATTGAGAGAAGGGGAGACCTTTAATCACGCTGCCAACAGCTTATATATTGAAGCTAAAGGTAACCTGCTTCATTTTTCAAATGTAGAAGATTTGAAAAAGACTATTTCTCTTCTTGAAAAGGCAGTTGCTTCCGATTCAGGATTTGCCCTGGCTTATGCAGGACTTGGGGAAGCATATCTACGTTTGTATTCAAAAACAAAGGATATATCCCTGATAGTTAAAGCAAAAGAGAACTGCTTCAAAGCGGATGCTCTTAATAAGAACCTGGCGCAGGTGCATATAACACTCGGTCTGCTTTATACTGAAACCGGCAAATACACAGAAGCAAACAAGGAATTTTTAATAGCACAGGATATTGATCCTTCAAATGTGGACGCATACCAGGGACAGGCAACTGCCTACAGTAAACAGGGAAAACTTGATGAAGCTGAATCTATTTATAAAAAAGTTATTAAGATGAAACCTGATTATTGGGCAGGCTATAATCACCTCGGGGTTTTCTATTACCTACATGGAAATTATAAGCAGGCAGCCAGCCAGTTTGAACAGGTTATAAAAATAACGCCATTAAATGCATCTGCATACAGAAACCTTGGCGCGATGTACTATTACCTGGATCAGAAAGCCGATGCCATCGTAATGTTTAAGCGTTCTCTTGAAATACAGCCTGACTATGTTGTGTACTCAAATCTCGCAACACTTTATTATTATGAGGGATTATACAGAGATGCGGCAGGTTCTTACGAAAAGGCTTTAAAGCTGCAGGATTCTGACTACAGCGTATGGGGTTACCTGGCCGGTGCTTACAGGCAGAGCTCTGCTGACTCTGGAAAAATAGTATTTGCATTGAAGAAGGCAAAATCTCTGGCTGAAGAACAGCTCAAGGTTAATCCTGTAGATCCCCAGGTATTGACTAATTTGGCAAGCTATTGTACTGAACTGAATCTTACTGATAGCGCTAAAACTTTAATAAGAAAAGTTGTTTCCTTAAATCCTAAAGATGTTAATGTTATGATCCTGATCAGTGAGGTATTTGAGCAGCTGGGTGACAGAGAAAAAGCATTGAATTGGGTTAAGAAATCCCTGGAAAACGGTTATGCTGTTGAAGAACTGGACCATATTCCTGAATTAAAAAAGCTAAGAGATGACAGCCGGTATAAACAAATATTACTAACCAAAAAATAATCAGGAGGTTCGATGAAAGAAGTTAGTCTCAACAAAAATAATTTCTGGTATGATGACAAGGTAGTAAACAGCCTTGGGATGACCGACGGCAATCATATCCGTTTCACCGCGGTCGATAAATCTTATGATTTATCTGTTATTACACCGGATAAATCAACTTCGAGGATTTCTATACCTGATGACGGTACATATCATAAATATGAGATAAAAGGAAAAAAGGGGCAGATTTATGATTTTAAAATGATACAGAACGGGCCTCCGGTAACAGTGCCGCAGATGATAGTCACAATTGACTAATAAGATGATCCAGGATTAACAATGAACAATTAGCATTAAGGTAACACTCCAGGATCAGTCAGCTATTTATCTTTGATTACTGATTGTTTCATTGTTAAATAATAATGTGCGGGC
The DNA here is from genome assembly GCA_963800255.1 of uncultured Ignavibacteria bacterium. GTDB lineage: Bacteria > Bacteroidota > Ignavibacteria > Ignavibacteriales > Ignavibacteriaceae > DATFVA01. Next base: position 226,657 of record CAWDAK010000022.1, read on the forward strand.
TACCTTGCGCCCAATTCAACCTTCAAGGTTTTCTTCTCATCATTACGCAAAACCACAACATCGACAACATCGCCTGGACTATAATCCCCGAGCGCATATGTATAATCATATATATTAGAAATCTTCTTTCCGCCGAATTCAATTATTATATCTCCACCCTGAAGCCCCGCTTTTTGTGCTGGACTGCCTTCGCCCACGCCGTTTATCCTTAATCCATCAACCTGGGTAGCATAATCAGGTACGGTACCGACATAAACGCTGAATGCCATATCACGACCACCGCCTTTACGTGGGACATTTATGTATTCAGGTTTTGTGATGCTTTCATCAATGTCCGCTGCGATAGTATAAACATACTGTACTACTTCTTTTTCTCCATCAGAATTAATTTTATCTGCGTCATCAGTAGGCCGGTGATAATCAGTATGAGTCCCAGTAAAAAAGAATAATACCGGGATCTCCTTTGCATAAAAAGATGACTGGTCGCTTGGTCCGTATCCCTCATCATTGAATGTCAGTTTAAAATTATACTCTTTGTTATCCGCATTCAGCAGATCTTTGAATGCCGGGGATGTCCCTGTACCGTATACAGTAAGTTGGTCTTCTTTATTCAGTCGGCCAACCATATCAAGGTTCAGCATTGCATCGATCTTATCCAGTGAAACAGGAGAATTATTTGTGAAATATGCGGAGCCTATAAGTCCCAGCTCTTCGCCGGAAAAGCATAGAAATATCACACTTCTCTTAAGCTTATCCTTTTGTGAGGCGAACTTTTCAGCAAGTTCCATAATGCCGGCCGTGCCGGAAGCATTATCATCAGCACCATTATGGATCTGAGGTTCACTCCCTGTATACAAGGAACCTGTTTCTCCCCATCCAAGATGATCATAATGAGCACCGATTACTATAAAATGATCTTTTAATTGGGGGTCATTGCCTTCAAGGTAACCTCCTATATTATCAGCATACTTTGTAATCTGCTGAACCCCGGTCGACAGCATCACTTTGCTGTTACTGAAACGGAATGATTCCGGAGTTTTCAAGGAATCAATTTTCTGCTGCACTTTTTCAAAATCGAGACCCTCAGCCTTAAAAAGTTTATCAGCAAGATCCCTTTTAACCTGTATTACCGGCAGTTCAGGTACAGGTCCGGCGCCGTCATACTGCAGCTTCATCAATCTATCTTCGTCATCTTTAGGTATATGACCGGTAACAAATATTACTGCAGAAGCACCTTTCTGTTTTGCAATATCAGCTTTATATCTGTAGGCTGAGAACTTTCCAAAATCCGAATGAGGGTTAGCTCCTTCAGGATTATATCTCATTACCAGTACTGCTTTACCTTTTACATCAATACCTTTGTAATCATCATAATTCAGATCAGGAGCAGAAATTCCATATCCTGCAAAAACAACTTCACCATGATAATCAGCATTGCCTGAGAAAGGGGCTGGAATATACTGTCCCTCAATTTTCGGGGAAAGTTCTTCACCATCAATATTCAACAGGAGCTTATTATTATCATTTAATTCAATTCCTGCTATAAAGGGAAAATTCTGTTTGAAATTTCCATCAAACAGAGGCTTTAACCCGGAGCTTTCAAAATCAGCCTGTATATACCCTGCGGCCATCTCACCGCCTTTGGAGCCCGTGAACCTGCCTTCCAGTTTATCGCCGGCAAGGAAATTTATATGATCCTGGATTTCAGATGCAGTTATTTCAGGGTTTTTATCCTGTTGTCCTCCTGAATAAAAAAATCCTAATGATAGGGATACCAGTAAAGGTAATAAATACAGCTTCCTCATTAGTCAGCCTCGAAGTTTTAATGAAAAAATTATAAACAAAATAACGCCTTTTTTTGTTTTACTCCACATGAATTAGATTCAGGGAGGAAACAGAGCGTCTAATTTATTCGACCCAGTCAGCAATAAAGATATTTGTGTCGCCCTGTTTTTTACTGAACCTGTTTGAAGCAAAAACAATTTTCTTTCCATCACGGGTGAACATAGGGAAACCGTCAAATGCGTCAAAGAAAGTAACCTGCTCTAACCCGGTACCATCCGTATTAACCATATAAAGGTCAAAATCCCTGCCGCTCTTACTGTTAAGGTTAGAAGAAAAAATAATTCTTTTCGCATCCGGGAAAAAGAATGGAGCAAAACTAGCTTTCCCGTAGTCAGTTACCTGTTTCTTATTACTACCGTCAGCATCCATCACATAAAGTTCCAGTGCGGTAGGTCTTACGAGGCCGTTCTTAACGAGATCATTATAATCTGCGAAATCTTTTTCTGTTTTGGGTCTGCTTGCACGAAAGACAATTTTACTTCCATCGAGAGAAAAGAAAGGTCCTCCGTCATACCCCTTTTCGAAAGTCAGCTGAGTCTGATCACTTCCATCGAGATTCATAGTGTAGATCTCGGGGTCACCTGTTCTTGTTGAAGTGAAAACAATTTTATCACCTGCAGGAGAAACAGTGGCTTCTGCATCATATCCGGGTGTATCGGTCATCTTTCTTATATTCGAACCGTCAGGTTCGGCTGTATAGATATCAAAAGTTTCATAAAGTTTCCAGACGTAGCCATGGGAATAATCAGGCGGGGGAGGGCAGTTTTTATCAGCTCCGAATGTTGAAGCATATATTACTGCCGTATCTCCCGGGAGGAAATATGAGCAGGTTGTTTTTCCTTCACCATTTGATACACGGGTGAGAGAACTCCCATCTGTTCCCATCATAAAAATCTGGTCACAGGGAAGTTCACCCCTGTTGCTCTGGAAAATCAGTTTTTGTTCATCAAAAGAAAGGTATGCCTCGGCATTTTCACCTTTATCCGTAAGCATTTGAATGTTTTTAAGATGTTTTTCGCCTTCCATCCTGTATGGATCATCAGTATCCTGGCAAAAAACGACATCAGAAAAAATAAAAAGGATAAAAAATAGAAACAGGTATTTCATGTTATTTCTCTTTTATAATTGGATGGATTGCTGCAATGTTATCCCCGTAAACTGTGAAGATCCGGTATTTATTCGGGGACGTGCACCATAAAATATTCTTTGGCTGATTTGCCTATTGATCTTGCTTCACTCATGGTCATATGCATATCGTCAGGAGTATCATCTTCATGCCCGGCCTCAACTATTGCAAGATCGGCTCCTTTTGCCTGCCTGGCAAGGTCATCACAGTACGCTGTATCCCCGCCATAGCAGATTTTTATACCGTTAAAAGTAAATGAATATCCCAGGGCAGGGACCTGTCTGGTAGTAACTCCATCGTGGAGGTACTCTTTATGGATCACCGGGAATGGTCTAACCGTTACATTTTTGGTCCTGAAGTTTTTTGGCTGTTTAACCACTTTTAGATTTATTTTATAGGGTACCGAAGCTGAGTAAACTTTTATAAAGGCATTGTGTATACTTTCAATCTCAACACAACCTTCAGGGTAATGAATAGAAAGGGGGGAGGTTTTGTGCATAACCCTCATATATGTTAGCAGAGCCCATACACCTCCAACATGATCGTGGTGCCCATGTGTTATGAAAAGATCGGATATTCCGAGAATCTGTTTCATACCGATTTCATTGTTGAGATCACGAAGAATACCATCCCCGGGATCCACAACAAAATAATTCTTACCGCCTTTTATCAGAATACCTGTAGCGATATTGGGAATTGAACAGAATATCTTTATAGAAAAATCTTTTTTGTTCCAGTTGATCGGGTATTTCTGAGGAGTCATAATTAATTATTTTTTATAGTATTTACAATTTTTGGTATCCTTGCAGCGGGCAAAAATATTAAAAGAATAACTATCCACATCAAATCCGAGCTCGTCACTTATTTTCTGAGGGAGTTCTTTTATGCTTGCATCAGTAAACTCAACTATCCTGCCGCAGTCCATACAAATAAGGTGGTCGTGGCTCTGCTTTTTAAAATTACTTTCATACCTGGTAAGGTTATCTCCGAAATTTCTTTTTATAACCAGGTCGCACTGAACAAGAATCTCAAGCGTTTTGTATACCGTAGCTCGCGATACACTTGAATTCTGGTTTTTCATCAGCACGTAGAGATCATCGGCTCCAAAGTGGCCTTCAAAGTCGAGTGCCGAATCCATGACTTCAAAGCGTTCCGGGGTTATCCTGTTTTTTTCGCTCTTAAGGAATTCTCTGAAAATTTCGGTTGCTTGTGGGTGTTTCAATTTCATAATTCTTTTTAACATATCAAAAATATTACGGATAAGTTATAATAGCAAGAAAACCGCTTTTTTATGGTCCAGTCAGCTGAACCCGAGTGCCCTCAATCCGTTAACCGTGATAAAAGTAAGGATGTATGCGGTGGAGGTGAAAATTATTATCTGCAGAATTGGAATACGCCAGCTTCCTGTTTCTTTCCGGGAGACAGCCACCGTTGACAAGCATTGAAGCGCAAAAATAAAGAATACAACAAGCCCCATAATCGTGGAAGTTGTGAACAATTTTTGACCTGTATCCCCAACTTCAGCCTGTCTCATAGCTTTAATCATGGAGTTCTGGAAGTTAGCGCTGCTTTCATCGGTAACTTTGAAAATCAGGGCAAGAGAACTGACAAAAACCTCGCGTGCTGCAAAGGCAGCGATTAAGGATACACCAACCCTCCAATCCATCCCCAGTGGTGTCATTACCGGCTGAATGAATTTGCCCATATCAGCAGCATAGGAAGATGATAGTCTTGCTGCTGACTGTGCAGCTATAACCTGATCTTTTGAAAGTCCATTTGTGTCAACCTGCGGACTGGTATTCGGGAAGTATGTAAGAAACCATAGTATAATGGAAAATCCGAGTATAATAGGACCGGCTTTCCTGAGATAATGCTTGGCATTATGATAGGTATTAATTCCTATAACCTTAAGCTTGGGTTTTCTGTACGCGGGTAGTTCAAGAATAAAAGAAGAATTATCTTCGGTTTTAATCAGGGTATTCTTGAATTTGTTAATAATTCCCGCTACAGTAACTGAAGAGACCACACTAAATATGTATATACAGGCAAGCATAATACCGCCGAGCCATGATTTATCACCAGGAAAAAGAAATGCGATGAGTAAGGCATAAACCGGAAGTCTTGCACTGCAGCTCATCAGCGGGAGTATGAATATAGTAAGAAACCTTTCCCGTTTGTTTGGAATCGTGCGCGTAGCCATCATCGCAGGAATAGCGCAGGCAAATCCTGAGAGCATAGGGACGAACGACTTGCCGTTCAATCCAATCCTGGATAAAGGTTTGTCAATAAGCATAGCGCCTCGTGCAAGATAGCCACTGTCTTCCAGGAACCCGAGTATGAGGAAAAGAATAAGAATCTGGGGAACAAAAACCAGCACCGAACCGGTACCGCTTATAATCCCGTTGGCAATCAGGTCACCATACCAATTGTTTCCGAGAATATTAAAAGCTGCAGCGGATAAAAATCCGAATGCTGAATCGACAAGGTCCATAAGCGGCTGAGCAAGCCAGAAAATAGAAGTGAAAGTTACCGCCATAATCAGGAAGAAGAAAAAGATTCCCCAGATCCTATGCAGCAGCAGTCTGTCTATCCTTAAAGTCGTTCTGTCAATTTGTTTACATTCGATTTTAGCTTTGGAGTTAACGAGTATTCTAAGCTGTTTGTTTGCCTTATTTAAATTAACTTTTGGTTCTTTTGCAGATCTTACAAGTACGTCTTTCTCAATAATCTCTATTTCCCTGTATACCTGAAGAAGGCCCTTAAAAGAACTTTCCCCGTTTAGCCTGGTTATTCTGGCTTTGTCAGCAGGACTTGAATTGCTAATACTAGTTTCAACTTCAGCAATTAGTTTATCTATGCCTCTGCCGCTTCTGGGATCCACTTCAATAACAGGACAATTCAGCTGTACCGCAAGCTTTTCTGAGTTTATCCCAAGTTCTTTTCGCTTAAGGATATCCAACATCGTTAAAGCTATAATAACATTAAAATTACAGGATAGGAGCTGTTTTGCAAGCAGAAGGTGCCTTGAAAGCTGGCTGGCATCAACTGTTACAATTATAACATCAGGTGTTCCCAGCCGGGGATGTGAATAAAGGGAATTTACTGAAACAGCTTCATCAGGTGAACCAGGAATAAGACTGATGATGCCCGGGGTATCAACCACATTGGCATTCAATCCGAATCTTTCAAGCAGCCGGCATACTGAGTACTCAACTGTGGCGCCCGGGTAATTCACGGTTTTGTAATTTTTCCCGCTTAGATAGTTGAATAACGTAGTTTTGCCTGAGTTGGGAGGTCCAACCAGAGAAACGAGAGGGAAGGTACTTATTGTCTGAACATTCATGAAATCTTAATACAATCTGCCTCTTCCTTGCGGATCGCAACCAGAGTTCCCCTTACAGCGAAAGCCAGAGGATCATTAAATAACGATTTATTTATAAGCTCAATTTCCTGACCGGGGGTAAAACCGAATTCCAAAACTCGTCTTGAAGATGGATGGCTTTCATCTATCTCATATATAACACCAATCTCTCCGAACTTTAATTCAGCAGCAGTTTTCATTTTTAATCCGAAATAATAAGATTTCCATACTATTTATATTTAGTCTATATAAAAATAACACCATACGCAAAAAATGTCAAGAGAATTATTGATTAAGTTCCTGGTTTAAGTTTACTATCTTTATCGTAATCTTTATCTTATTCGCGTAAATTTTTAGGGGTTACTGTCTAAAATTGACAAAAAACCCTGTATATGTTTTAGCATAAAAATTGATATTTGATATTCACCTGATCAGAAGAAGGAAATATTCTTTGAAGCCTTACGGAAAAATATCTCTTGAGAAAGAGCTTTCCCGGACTGTACTCTCGGTCACATACCATTTTGACCATCGTAGAGGTAAATACGAATTCATGAGCTCCGGAATCTCTGAACTTATTGGGTACTCATGTGCGGAATTAAACAAACTCGGATTCGAAAACCTGGTTAAAGAAGTATCTGAAATTACTTCAGATGAAATCACAACACAGGAAACCGAACCTGATGGAAGGGAGGCGCGTCACTATTATGCTAATTACCTGGTAACCACAAAAGACGGGGGTGAAAAATGGCTTCAGGATAAAGCTACAAGGTTTGTTGATTCACAGGGAAATAATCTTTTCAGTGTTGGAACGCTGAAGGAATATACCGAATCAGATAACCTCATAGAAAAATTTAAATATTCTAATGAGAATATTGAAACTGTCTTTGACCTGGCAAATCTGCTGCTGCTAGTAATTGATGAGGATCAGAAAATAAGGCTTGTGAACAAAAAAGCCTGTGAGCTTCTGGGTATCAGTCAATCTGACATCATTGGTAAAGAATGGACAAATCTTGTTTCGGCCGATGCTGCTGTTGAACTCAGCGACAATATAGAGAAGACTTTTAAAGAGATTATACCACCTCCTCAAAACCGGGAAATTACACTCATCTCCAGATCCGGTGAGCCTAAAGCTATTCAGTATAATAATACCGTACTGCGTGATGAAACCGGGAAAATAGTTAGACTTATGTCATTGGGACTCGACGTTACCAATAAGAAGAAGGAAGAGAAAATCCAGGAGGTCATTTTCCGGATTATTCAGCATTCGAACGAAGAAACGGATCTGGAAGAACTTTTTCATTTTATTCATTCGGGCATAAGAGAACTTATGCTTGCTGAGAACTTTTATATCGCGCTTTACGACGAGAAAAACAGCCTGATTACATTTCCATATTTTATTGATAAATATGATAAAGAGGCACCCCCCATGAAATTCGAAAGGGGACTAACAGAATATATATTACGAACAGGCAAAGCAGAATTGATTACAAGGGAAAGAGATAACGAGCTTGTTTCAGGAGGAGAGACGGAGGTAGTAGGGACTCAGTCAGCTATCTGGCTGGGAATTCCTCTTAAAATCCGCGATCATACCATCGGGGCACTGGTTGTACAGGATTACGAGAATGAAGATACTTATACCGAAAAAGAAAAACAGATTCTTGAAGTTGTAGCTTATCCGATTTCAAGGGCTATAGAACGAAAAATAGTTGAGCAGGATAGAAAAGAACTTATTTTGAAGTTAAGCAAATTGAATACCTCAAAAGACAAGCTTTTTTCATTGATATCCCACGATCTACGCAGTCCTTTTAATTCATTGCTTGGTTTCTCTGAGATTTTGACCACAGAATATGATAGTCTTACACACGATGAGGTTAAAGAGTATCTCAATGTAATTTATGAAGCTTCCAAAAACCTGTATGGAATGACGAATAACCTGCTTCAGTACTCCAGGTTCCAGGTTGGCCGATTTGATTTTCAGCCCGTAGAAATAAATCTTAATAGCCTCATTAAGAAAAACCTGAACCTGCTTAAAGGTAACGCTATACGTAAAGAGATATCCCTTTCTGCTGATCTGAACGCCGATGTTTTTGTCCTGGCGGATGAAGACATGCTGAACTCCACAGTGCAGAATATTATTTCAAACTCTATAAAATTTACCCAACGGGGCGGAGAGGTTAAAATAAGTACTGAGATAATTCCTTTCTTTAGTGAAGCAACTCATGTTAAGGTGATGGTAGAGGATAATGGAGTAGGGATAAGCCGTACCGAGCTTAATAAAATTCTTTCTGAAGAAATTGTAAGTACTCCGGGAACAGAAAGGGAATATGGAACCGGCTTAGGCCTATTAATTGTTAAAGAATTTGTCGAAAAGAATGGCGGCAGAATAGAAGTAAAGAGCAAACTGAACCAGGGCACAAGTTTCTCCTTCACTCTGCCGGTTTCCGAACAATTATAAAAATCCGTTCGGTATCACATGGCGTGTAATATTTTCTTCGTAAAATTTTCTTTCTCGTATATAATCCGTTTTTAATCCGTATTAAACCGGAGCCGCATGTATCCTAAAACCAGAATACTCATAGTTGAAGATGAGAGCATAGTTGCTGTTGACCTTAAAAAGACATTGGAAAACTCCGGGTACGAAGTTGTTGGTTTAGCCCGTTCCGGAGAACTTGCCGTTAATAAAGCCATTGAGCTGGAGCCTGACATCATACTAATGGATATAATGCTTGAAGGAAAAATGACTGGAATTGAAGCAGCAGTTGAAATCAGAAAAAAAAAGGACCTTCCCGTTATCTATCTTACTGCCTACGCAAACGAAAGCACCCTCTCACAGGCAAAACTTACTCAACCCTTCGGATATATTCTTAAACCATTTGACGAAAAGAACCTGGTTTCCACAATTGAAATGGCTGTTTATAAACATGTACTGGACCGGCGGCTGAAAGAAAATGAAGAGAGGTACAGGAAACTTGTCGAGAAGTCTCCTGTGGCAATAGGAATACTGACCGGACGTCAGATTGTATATGCGAATCCCTACGCTGTTAAGATGTTTGGTGCTGCTTCCGAGGAAGAACTGAAAAGCAGGTATATCTTTGACTTTATCCAGGGTGATTTTGCTGACCGGCTCAAAGATACTATGCTGAAAATAATTAAGGAAGGTGAAACTGTTGAAGTCATTAACGAAAAATTATCAACTCTTGATGGAAAACAATTAGACGTCGAACTTACTGCCATACCTGTTAACTACCAGGAAAAACCAGCCATCCAGGTTGTGATAAGAGATGTTACCGAGCTGAATAAAAAAGAAGAGGAAAGAAAAAATTATACCGAAAAATTAAAAAATATGAACGAAACGAAAGATAAGTTCCTCTCTCTGATTTCTCACGATCTTAAAAGTCCTTTCAACTCAATGATGGGATATACAGAAATGCTGAAGAATGAAATAGACGACCTCTCAAAAGAGGAAAGGGATCTATTCATCGGGTCTGTACATGATTCCACCCGTCATATATATAATCTTCTGAATGATTTGCTCGAGTTTTCTAAATTCTATCTTGGTATGATAAAAATTGAGCCAACAGAAATACCTTTAAAAAAACTGGTTGATGAAAATATTGAATTTCTCTCCTCAACAGCAAGACGGAAGAATATTTCGCTGAATAATTGCATAAATGGAGAATTTGAAGTAATGGCTGAAGAAGATATGCTCAACTCGGTCTTCAGAAACCTGATTACAAATGCCATCAAATTCACGGGAAAGGGAGGCAGGGTTGAAATTTCAGCCGAGCCCGATCATGATCATCTTAATATCTCGGTTTCTGATAATGGAATAGGAATGGATGAAAGTACCAAGCAAACCCTTTTCGTTATAGATTCAAAAAAATCCAGACCCGGGACTGCAAATGAAGAGGGAACGGGTTTGGGTTTGATTCTGGCTAAAGAATTTATCGAAAAAAACGGGGGGAAAATTAGTGTAGTAAGTGAACCAGGTAAGGGAACAACTTTTACTTTCAGTCTGCAGCTAAGTTAGAAAATAATCCTTTCTAGCGCGAAAAAGGGCGAAAATGTTCACTAATCTGATAATAATTTGAATTAAATACTTATCGGGAAGACAGTTTTTTTTCCGTCGGAAAAAAGTAAAAATCACAATATATTTTTTCTTTGTATATTTGTATACAAGTAAAATTAATTTTCCTTTTTTGATACTGGGGAATTAAGTATTTTCATTATGTTTATCTCAGGAGGAGAAAATGTCACGATTGAAAAAACAAGTCCAGGATAAAATTGAAGCCTGGCGTCCGCGTACAGCACGTCTTGTGAAAGAATACGGTAATAAAAAAGTTGGAGAAGTGACTATCGAGCAGGTTATTGGGGGTGCCAGAGGTATCAAAAGTCTCGTAACCGATATTTCTTACCTTGATCCGAATGAAGGAATCCGCTTTCGCGGTTTAACAATTCCGGAAGTCCTTGATAGGCTGCCAAAAGTACCTGGTGGTGAAATGCCATATGTTGAAGGTTTTTTCTTTTTCTTACTCACAGGTGATATTCCTTCAGCTGAAGATGTGCAGGAAGTTGCCGATGAATTCCGCAAAAGATCTGACGTTCCTGAATATGTATTTGATATATTGAAAGCTATGCCTGCAGATTCACATCCAATGGTTATGTTTTCCGCAGCTATTGTTTCTATGCAGCGGGAATCCGAATTTGTTAAAGAATACAATACCGGTAATTTGAAAAAGAATGATTACTGGTCACCTACTTATGAAGACGGGCTTAATCTACTTGCTAAACTCCCCGGTATCGCTGCTTTTATTTACAGATTAAAATATAAAAATGGCGACATTATTAAATCAAATCCAAGTCTTGATCTTGGTGGAAACTTCGCTCATATGATGGGCATTGATAAACCCTATGATGATGTTGCAAGAATGTATTTTATCCTCCATAGTGATCATGAAAGTGGTAATGTCAGTGCACATACCGGCCATCTTATCGCCAGTGCACTTTCCGATCTTTACTATTCAATCTCCGGCCTGGTAAATGGTCTTGCAGGACCACTTCACGGACTTGCAAACCAGGAAGTATTAAACTGGCTGCAGGGTGTTTATGACAGTATGGGAGGCAAGATCCCGACTGAAGAAGAAATGAAGAAATTTGTATGGGATACTTTAAAAAGCGGACAGGTTATACCCGGTTTTGGGCATGCAGTTCTGAGAAAAACTGATCCCCGGTATATGGCCCAGAGAGAATTCTGCTTAAAACATCTTCCTGAAGATCCTCTTTTCAAATATGTTGATCTTCTATTTAAAGTAGTTCCTCCAATCCTGGTTGAACAGGGTAAAGCAAAAAATCCATGGCCTAATGTTGATGCACAATCCGGTGTTATTCAATGGTACTATGGATTAAAAGAATATGATTTCTACACAGTATTATTTGCAATCGGAAGATCGCTCGGTGTTGTTGCAAACATTATATGGGACCGCGGTCTGGGTTATCCGATTGAAAGACCAAAATCTATTACAACTGCTATGCTTGAAGAAATGGCAGGGATCGAAGAATTGGCAGAAGTAAAATAATCATCTTTTCCTGGAAATAATCTTTCTGGAATAACGTCACGGAACAATCCGTGACGTTTTTTTTGCTATCAACAGTCTTAACATTCCCGTTAATAAATTATTATATTCCCTTCATATTTATCACTTTATTATAAAAGCAAACAATGAGCAATCAATCCGTTCCATCTTTATCAGTAATAAACGATAGACTCCTTGCTGGTAAAGCCTCATTAGAAATTTTCGAAATTGAAGATCTTATCCATAATCTCCGGACAGAATTCGGTCGTGCAGTTAATGAAAAAACTTTCAACAGTGATGCTGATAGTACAATGTGGGGCAAGATCTTTGAGGGCTTATTCAGCAGCGGACTTGCCGGCGTGTTCATGGAAAAGATAGAAAAAGATATATATTTTTCATTGGGTGAATATCTTGCCTCATTACCAGGTGTGCCGGAACCGGTAATTGTTTCAATTATTCATAACTACCTTAATCTTTTCCGTTATTCTTCATTCCTTCAGAAAATTTATGATGAAAGAAGATGGGACAATTTAATTCATTCTCTCATACTCCGAAGCTCTTACACATTTGATATCCTATTTGAACAGAGAGTTAATCAGTATAAAAAGAAAACGCTATTCCGTGTAATTAAGGAAGACAGAACGATTGATTATACCTGGCAGAAAACATCTGAGATGGTCGCAGTTTACCGTTCATCCTTTAAACATTTGTTTTTTGAATTGCAGACTGAGAATAAATTCACTGCATTCCTGCTTGAAAATAGTCTGGATATGGTATTTCTCGATCTTGCCTGTTTAACCTCAGGACTTGTAAACGTTATGATTCCTGCAAATTCAGTTCCTGAACACATCACTTACATTCTCAACCAGACAAATTCGCCTCTGCTTTTGGTTAATGATGAGAAGCAACTTGCTAAAATCAGATCAATAAAACACGAGGTTCCGGATCTTAAGATCGTAGTAATGCTGAAGGGGAATGCTACAGAGGATTGGGTGATCAACTTTGAAGAATTCAAAGCTATGAATCCTGGTGATGAATTAAAAACCGACGAAGTTATTAAACCTGGTTCACTAGCTACCCTAATGTATACATCAGGTACGACCGGTGAGCCAAAAGGAATAATGTTTTCACATACAAATATTGTCTACAAAAGATTCTGCCGCGCAATGGCAATTCCTCATATAGATGAGAATGATCGTTTTCTTGCCTTTCTTCCATTATATCACACATTCGGAAGATGGCTGGAGATGGCTGGTTCGATTTTCTGGGGTGCAGAATACTGCTTTATGGAAAACCCGGCTGTTGAAACAATGATTGATAATATGCAGCTTGTTAAACCTACAATCTTTATCTCCATTCCTAAAAAATGGATTCAGTTATACGAGTACATTACAGCAAGGGTTGATATTGAGGTTGACGATGATGATAAGATAAGACAGGCTGTCTCCGGTGTAACCGGGGGAATGCTTAAGTGGGGAATATCTGCTGCCGGTTATCTTCCTCCGGATGTTTTTACATTTCTACAGCGGTACGGAGTTGAATTAATGAGCGGTTTCGGAATGACCGAAGCAACAGGAGGAATCACGATGACTCCTCCGTTTGAATACCGCGAAAATTCTCTTGGAAAAGCATTGCCGGGAATTGAAATTAAACTTGATGAAGACGGGGAAATTTTAATACGCGGACCCTATGTAATGATGAACTATTACGGAGAGGAACCTGAGGAGACATTTGACTCTGAGGGCTGGCTTCCAACAGGGGATATAATGAGAATGGATAAGGATGGATTTATTGAGATTATAGATCGTAAAAAAGAGATTTATAAGAATGTTAAGGGAGAGACTATTGCACCTCAGAAAATTGAAAATCTCTTTCGTGATTTTGAATTTGTGAAGCAGGTATTTCTTGTGGGTGATCATCGGCCTTTTAATTCGGTTCTGATATATCCTGATCTTGAATCTTCATCATCTCCTTTAATTGGTATGGATGAACAGCAAAGACAGGACTATTTTTCTTCCATTATAGTTACAGTAAACAATTTCCTGGCACCTTTTGAAAGAATTCTGGATTTTAAAATAATTGACAGGGTCTTTAGCGACGTTTACCATGAACTGACTCCAAAAGGAACTTTCAAACGTAGAATTATTGAAAAGAATTTTGATGAGATTATAAGTTCAATGTACAAAAAGGACCATTTGTCTCTTCTAACCGGCAAGTACGAGGTTAAAATACCTAATTGGTTTTTGCGTGAGAAAGGAGCCTTAAGCCGGGATGTGGTTCTTGCCGATGATATTCTCTCAATCCCAAAAGTCAAATCTTCTCTTGTTATAAGAAAACTGGATGAGGGAAGTAATGTTTTTCAGATAGGAAATTATTCTTACCGTGTAAATTCCAATCAGCTTGATCTCCAGGATATTCTGACTAACCCATTCTATTTCCTAGGCAATGTTCAGCTTGTTGAGTTTGCAGGACAGGGAATATTCAGATGGTTCAGAAAATCAGATGCCGAAAAAAACATCGAGTTCATAGAACGGTTGGTGCCCGTAAGTCCCGATAAAGAATTGACAGATAAATTTACAGGTATCCTGGAAGCAGGCGAAATATCAATTCCCGGTCTGCATTATGCAGTCGTTCTGCTTCAGTCAGAAATTATTGAGAATAATGAAGAATCAATAAAATATTTTAGAGACATACTTAAGGATTCCGCTTCAAATCATTATAAACTTGCTGTTGAAATTGTTTTTCGTCCCAACCTGATGAATAATATTTCAATTCAAAGAAAAATGTTCCTTGCTGCTCTCCAGACTTTAAGAAAAGATAACTTCTACAAATTACTGGAATTGTACACGCTGCTGGATCCCGCATTTCTCAACAACGAAATAATAACAGAAATTAATAATATCAGCCGCGGCGGGGAGAACCTGAAGGAAATCGAAATGGTGCTTCAGTATCAGGTTGAAGCTGTAACAGCATCAACTAATTTGAATGAGACAGCCATTACCCATCTTTTTGAATTACTTGTTAGTTATGGTGTCAGCCATCCTCTTAGCTTCGAAAGGATAAGACGAATCTTTTTGCTGCTTGAATTATACGGTGTAAGGAATGATATAAAGAAAATAGCACAAAATTCGAGGATTGAAATCAGAAAACAATTTTGTGCCTGGCTTGGAGAGAGCCAGAAAGTGGCAATTGATCCTGAAACAGGGGAGGACTACAGGTGGGATGATGTTTTGATATTTGACCAGGAAATTTCGGAGAGCGATCAAAATATTCTGAAAAAAGCAATCAGCAAAAACCAGATTATCCGTGAAGCTATTTTCATTTTCAGCGGAGGCGCCCTTGTTTCACTGAATAACATATTACCATCAGGGGTTTGGATAAGCAGCTACTCCAGGATTGAAAACAGATCGGTTTTTCGTGTAACCATTCAAACGAGATTCCAGGGAGGTTTTGATATTGCAATACATCTTAACAAAAATACTTCTGTGGAAGAAATTGAAGAAGAAATAAAATGGAAAGTTATTGCGGGCACCGAAATAAATGATGAAAAACTTGCTGCCAAATTCGGAGGGTTATGGGATGAATATAATTTATGGACTGAAGAGTTTATTGGCGATGAATCTATCGAACGATTTATCCGCCGTGAGTATAAAAGAAATGATGAAGCAGCCTTTGAAAAGCTCAGGAATCTCTGGAAGTTTTTCGTCTGGAATGCCTCTGCAGCATATATTAAGTTCTGGAGATTGTCAGGTATGAAAATGGCACTTGCCAACATAACTCCTGATGGTATTATTGTTTCTTCACATGATTATCAGACAGGGTGCATCATTACTTCATTCTATAAAAGGGAAAAAACTGATAGTGTTCTAAACCTGGTTATGAATTTTTATGAGAGCTTTGTGAATCAGACAGAAGAAAGATATCCTTTAATAAAAAAGGCGTCTGTCTGGAATGCTATACTTTCCGGAATTATTGAAGCTGAAGGGGATGATGATGGTATAAATCTGATTAATGAATTCAGGGAAGAACTTGAAGCTTCCGGGATAGAGAGAAAAGATGATATAATTAAACGGATAAAATCCTTTTTGCGAAACGTGAAAAATTTCGGGTATCTGCCAAAACAACTGTATTTTGCAGTAAAACGATTTCACCGTTGGTATCAGCTTAACAAACATGCGTCACTTTCAGCGCAGGCAGAGATGATCTATGAACTCTATGAAACCTATCACCTTTTTGATCTGGAAGAACAATACCCCGCTTCAAGGACCAGGTTTTTCCTTGAAACGGTTTTCTATGATTCACCGCAGAGATTTAAAGAAGTTTTAAGGGAACTGGCTGTTAAGCAAAGGCATCGTAAGATTTCCAGGGAGGAATCTGTTCAACTTATCTCGTCGCTGCATTTCGAATTTGAACTGGATGAAAAGGAGAACTATTTCATAACGCGTTTAGGTTATCCTCACCTCAAACCTTCCGACTCTGCCGAGCTATTAAAAATGAAAACAGAATTGGCAGGCGGACCGAATCTTGTTGTGCAGCTACAGGATGATGACGGAAATATGTTTACAATCAGGAATCCTGTTAATCCGAAAGAAATTTCAAAACTTCATCAGCTTTTTCTGGAAGCAAACCTTACTGTTAATTTCAGGTCAGAGCACCAATTCCTCGTAGCCGTATCAGAACGCGGTTTTATCATCGGAGGTTTGTTTTATTACAGGAGCGATGAAGAGACTGTTCATATGGAAAAAATTGTGGTTTCAAACAGGTACAGGCGAAAAGGGATCAGTGAGGGCCTGATGAATGAGCTTGTCAGCAGGTTGAAATCTGATAATACAAAATTTGTTACTACCGGATTCTTCCGTCCTGAATATTTCTACAGGTTTGGATTTAAAATAGAAAGAAAATATTCCGGTTTGGTTAAAGAACTTTGAAAACGGGAAGGGGGGAAATTTATCACCCGTTTTCCGTGATTTTTGACAATATTTGTATTGCAGTAAAAATTTATCTTTCTAGGTAACAAATCTTATGTGAGTTGAGTGGAAACCATATTTGAACATAATGTAACAAAGAAAGAACTGGAGCTTCTTAAAGGATTCAACCCGATAGGAAAAATTACCAGCCGTGAGGTTTATTTGAAAGAGAAAAATGCGGACAGATCATTTGCGGATCTTTACCGCCTTTATATTTTGCGCGGTGATAATTTTAAGGCTGAAGAATTCCTTGATAAAATTCACGATATGCGTTATAAATATTTATTATCAGCCTTCTGAAGCTAATGTTGACAGTTCAGTCTTCATGATTGCAAGGTCTGTTTCTCTGCAAACTCCATCGGTAGATATTGTTTTAAAATCTCAACGTACTTTCCTTTTTTATCCAGAATAATTTCAACATTTTTACTCCCTGAATTTGGATCCTTTTTATAAATCACACGGGAGTTATATGAAAACTATTCTGCTTCTCTCAGTATCAAATATGTTTATGACCGTCGCATGGTACGGACACCTTAAATTTAAGGATGTTGCATTATGGAAAGTTATTCTTATCAGCTGGGGGATTGCTTTTTTTGAGTATTGTTTCCAGGTTCCTGCCAACCGTATCGGATATGGTGAGTTTAATGCTGTACAATTAAAAACTATCCAGGAAGTTATAACACTCGTTGTCTTTGTAATATTCTCAATCCTGTATCTGCATGCAAAGTTCAGATGGAATTATGCGGTCGGTTTTGGATTAATAATACTGGCTGTGTTTTTTATTTTCACCGATCTCTGAATCACTTAAATAGACTATTCTTCTTCCTCCATGGAAGATGTTTGGGATTTAAGTGAATCATATTCCGCCCGGGTCATTCCAGGGAGTTGCTCAATAAAGGCGACTATTGACCATATTTTTTCATCTGAATGAGTTACTCCCCAGGCCGGCATACCTGTCATTTTAATTCCATTTTTGGTTACCCAGAAAAGTTGTTCCGCCGGCATTTCCTTCGCGCTTCGCGCCAAATCAGGTGCTTTCGGGTTTAATCCTTTTGCTAATTCAGTTTCCTCTTTACCCGGTGCTCCATGGCAACCTGCACACATTTCATTATAGTGTGCAAATCCTTCTTTGATTTTTTCAGGCGAATTGAGATCCGGAACAGAAATGCCTTTTGAATTTCTTTCAACAGAATTATCCATTGTTGTACTTAAGACCCATCGTGAGAAATCTGGTTCCCTGTTTGCCGCACTTACATTGTACAATCCGGAATATATGATAATTAATCCGGCTAGGATCAGGACAACTATTGTTACCACAACACCACCAAAAAATCTCATTTTGTATATCCTTAATAAATTGAACTTGTTTAGCCTTAAATCAAACCTTATTTGTGATAAAAAATTGTGATGCATGCCTCTACTGGTCCGGGACTAATACATTCCCATAAATCAAAAATCTTTTACTGAAGATAATTGGTGAGCAGGTTTATAATTTTCAATGCAGTTGCAGGAAATATGCCAAAGATGATTGTTCCGGTAAGGCATATAGATGAAGAAAGCATGTAAAATAATTCCTTCTCAGGTTTGATCTTATTAGCTGGCTGCTTTAAATATATTTCGGCGACTACCGAAACGTAGTAGTATAATGCAATGGTCAGGTTTACCACGGCAATGACGACCAGCCAAATGTAACCTCTGTCGATTGCATTGCTAATAACAAAGACTTTCCCCACAAATCCTGCCAGCGGGGGAATTCCAGCAAGGGATAAAAAGGATAATGCCAGCACGGCAGCTGAAAATGGCGCAGTCCGGCTTAATCCCCTGAAAAGAATAATATCGTCGCTTCCAAAGTTCCTTTCAATAAGGGATATGACACTAAAGGCTCCCAGGTTCATAAAAATATAGGCTGTAAGGTAAAAGCCTGCCGCGGAGATCCCTGCGCTGATAGTATCCGCTGAGGCAAGTGCCATTAAAATTAGACCTGACTGGGCAATACTTGAATATGCCAGAAGTCGTTTAAGTTTTGTCTGTCTGAGGGCTGAAAGGTTCCCAAATGTCATTGTTACTGCTGAAAAGACAGCAATGGTGAAGCTCCAGTTTGCAGTATTATCCGGATACGCAGTCAGCAGTAAACGGAGAAGACCTGCAAAACCTGCAATTTTGGGAACGACGGAAAGAAATCCCGCCACAGGAGCTGTGGAGCCCGCGTAAACATCGGGTGCCCAGAAATGAAAAGGAACAAGGGTTATTTCAAATCCATACCCGACAAGGATCAGAATTAGTGAAATAAAAATCCATACACTTTTGCCGGTTTTTAGACTTAAACCTATGAGCCTTAAATCGAGACTTCCGGTAAGCCCATAAAGAAAGGTTAGTCCGAAAGCCATTACGGCTAGTGCGGCGGCTGCAAAAATAAAAAACTTCATTGCAGCCTCATTAGCCAATTTGTCTTTTCTGATTATAGAAACCAGAACATAACCAGCCAGGCTCATCATCTGGAGAAATAGAGCTATTAAACCAAGGTCCATACTGGATGAAATACACATCGCTCCAAGCGTAGAGAAAAGTAAAGCAATGGGGATATGAGCTATGTGAGAATTCCTTTTAAAGTAAAAAAGAAGAAGGAGGAGGGTTATAATGGAACCTGAAAGGATGAGTAACTTAAATACAGTGCCAAAATTATCTATAGCATAAGTTCCATCAAAAATATCGAATGACTGCCAGAAGAGCATTCTAAAAGTGAACCAGGCGGCTATTAAAAGTGACAGCAATGTAAGATAGGCAGGTATAAGTTGATTTTTTCCTTTAACCCATCCTGCAATTGGGATATAAAACAGGGCAGAACCCGCTATGATAAGTTCAGGTATTATTGCCCAAAGTTTCATTGGCTTATAATATTGTTGTTAAAATTTTTGTACTGGTTTCTATCAACCCTGTTAAATATCCTGGCAGGATACCCAGGAATAATGAAATTGAAATAAGTACTCCCAGGATAAAGTTATTTCTGCGGGATAATTCAGAAACCTCAGGCATCTCGTCGGGCGGTTTTCCGAATAAGATATTCACCACGATCTTTAAGTATAATGCGGTCATCAGTATAAGTCCTGCAACTATACCTATTGCTGCCCATATACTCTCGCCTACGGAAGCCCCAATGACCTGGAATTCTGCGATGAATCCGGAGAAACCAGGAAGCCCTAATGAAGCAAAAGCTAATATTCCAAGCAAAGCACTAAAAATAGGAACAACGCCTAGTAGACCTCCGAACTTATTTATATCTCTCGTTCCTGTTTTATGCTGAAGCATACCTGCTATAAAGAACATTCCGCCAGTCAGCAGACCATGACTTATAATCTGATAAACAGCACCGTTCAAAGCCAGCTGTTTTATACTTTCGTTCTGGGTGAGTCCCCATATTCCGGCAGCCGTCATAACATATCCCATATGGTTAATAGAGGTATAAGCTATAAGTCGTTTCAGATCTTTCTGAGCCAGCGCTGCCAGGGCAGCATAAATCATTGAAAATATTCCTAATAGGATCAGCCAGAAATTATAATGGGATACAGCTAAAGGGAGCGTAGAAATCATCACCCTGAGAATACCATAAGCTCCCATTTTCAATTGTATACCGGCAAGAATAACGCTCCCTTCTGTGGGTGCTTCAACGTGAGCATCAGGAAGCCAGTTGTGAAAAGGGAAGGTCGGCAGCTTCACCCCAAACCCTATCAGCATACCAAGCATTACAAATCCTGCTGTCTGTACAGAACCAGCGAATGGCTGCGCCTGAATTATTTTTTGAAGAGAAAATGTATGAGGATCAACCGAAAGATAAAGAGCCAGAAAGGAAATCAGCATTGCAAGACTACCTGCACGTGTATACAGGAAGAATTTCATTGCAGCATACTTCCTTCTTTCACTCCCAAAAATACCTATTATAAAATACATTGGAACAAGACCTACCTCAAAGAAAAGATAAAAAAGAAGCAGATCCATCGAAGAAAAGAGTCCAAGAAGTCCCGTCTGCATCAGAAGGAATAAAAATGCATGTTCTTTTGCTTTCTCATCCTCATTCAGAACGTAAAGCATCACTGCTGCCATGAGGATATCAGTAAGAAGAATTATCGGTAACGATAGTCCGTCAACCCCGATCGTATACCCGGCATTGATAGAGGGGATCCATGGTATATCAGTTATCCACTGCATACCACCTCTGGATATATCGTAGCCTGCGAGGATGAACAAGGATAGAATTAAAGTGATTAAAGTTCCTGATAAGGCAATTACCCGTATGACTCTGCTCTTACTTTTGGGAAAAAGCAGGATAATAAAACCAGTAAATAAAGGAAAAAATATATTTATAGATAACATGTACTATAGAATAATTTATGGTTAAATGAAGTACTCTTAGAAAATAAAAAACGCTCCCGCAATTAAAGCCGTAATTATTATCCATGAAAATATAAACAGGGTATACATAAAAATTTTCCCTGATTGTACTCCGCTTAATTTCCAACCGGCGAATGAGAATGAAAAAACAAATTTATCTGCTTTCTGTGAAAATCCCTTTACCTCTGTCATATCGACACCTATTGATGTATCCATTATAAAATCAGAGATTGTCTGTGTTGATCTGTCAAATACAATTTCAGTTTTGTCACTTGCTCCTGCAGATGTTAATATCATTCTACTGAGACCCTTTGCCAAAGAATCAAAAACTCCTTCAAAAAGATTAACAAGCTTGGAGGCAAATTGAATAATTCTAACAGGTACGATGACAAATCCATTAACTACCCTGATTAAATATGAAAAAAGGTTCCCGAATGAAGGAACGGGTCCTGATCTTAAAACCCTTAAAGTACCGTAAATCAGTCCTGATACACTTGCAGCTGTAGCCACACCTCTCCAGATCCAGCCTATAGATGGTGAGGTTTGGAAGTTCAGTAAAGTTTCTATATTCAGTTTAAGTATATAACCTGTAATGACCGACAACACCGCTAAAAAAATCATCGGATAGATTAACGTTTTTTCGGGTTTTGATATCTGCCAATTCTTTTTCCCATTCCATTCTGCAAAAACTGATGCTCCTGCCCTGGATATATAAACTCCTGCCAGAAAAATCAAACTGACAAGGAAAGTAGAATAAGCCGCTCCATGTTTAAGTGCTTCCGACATAATTTCCTCCTCGCTCCAAAACCCGGCGAACGGAGGGAATCCTGATAATGCCAGTCCGCAAAGAACAAAAGAGGCTGCTGTAAATGGAAGCAGCTTCCCCAAATTCCCAAGTTCCCTGATATCTTTTGTTCCTGCTTTATGTCCTATCACCCCTGCAGTAAGAAATAATCCAGCCTTAAAAACAGCATGGACGACAAGGTGAAAAGCTGCAGCCATAGCTCCGCCGAGTCCTATTACAAAATACATTTCGCCTAGCTGAGAAATAGTAGACCACGCAAGGATTTTCTTAATATCATATCTTGTTGATGCAGCTAGAGCTGCGGTTAAAGCGGTGATTCCGCCTATCCAGATTATAAAATTCAATGTAAGTTCCGAGGCTTCAAAAAGTGGAAATAATTTCAAAACAAGAAAAACACCCGCAGCTACCATAGTTGCGGAATGGATTAATGCAGAAACAGGAGCCGGACCTGCCATAGCGTCCGGAAGCCAGGAAGTGAAAGGGAGTTGTGCACTTTTACCGATAGCCGCAGAAAGGAAAAGGAAGGACAGAAGAACTGGACTAAGGTTTTGTGTTTCGTGGAGATTACCCAGAAACGATGCAATATCTGTTGATCTATAATTAACTAAGATCAGCAGCAATGCCAATAAGAACCCAAAATCTCCGATCCTTGTCATCAGGAAGGCTTTGTGTGAGGCTTCCTTTGCATCCGATTCCCGGAACCAGAACCCGATCAGAAGAAATGAAGATAAACCTACAAATTCCCAGCACATAAATGTCAGAATAAATGAATCAGAAAGTACCAGAGTAAGCATTGAGCCAATAAAAAAAGAAATAACCCGGAAGAAAAACTGCCGCCTTTCTTCAATAAATTTAATAGAGAATAAAGTTATTGTTAACCCGATTAATGCGACGATCAATGATGAAAGCCATTCCAATCCTCCCATCGTCAAAGAAAAAGTCAGCCTGAAACCCGCAGTTGACAACCATGCAGTATCGATTTTATAGCTTGTACCGCTCAATAAAACAATCAGGATCAGCGATCCTGCACTAAAAATAGCTGAAATGACTCCCGCTCTATCATTCAATGTCTTGACAGGAATAGATAAAACCAATGCCGCTGTTAAGGGGAGTAAAGGAATTAATAGTAAAAAAATCATCCTTTCAGTTCCTGATATTTATCAACCTGGACGGTTTTTCTGTTGCGGAATAAAAGCATCATAATAGCAAGTCCAACAGCCATTTCGACAGCGCCAATGGTTACTATAATAATTGTGAATATTTGTCCGGAGTAATTTTCAGGCTGTATATATCGCCAGAATACCACAATATTAAGTCCCACTGCATTTAAAATTAATTCTATGCCCATAAGAACCATAACGGCAGTTCTCTGGGCCAGGATAGCGTATACACCTGTTCCAAATAAGACGGCAGATACGATAAGATATGCATTGATAGGAAGAATCATTCATCCTCCGATTCTTCGTACAATTCTTTAATGCTAATATTATAAAAGGGTTCTACAGGATCCTCAGCAGCGGTGGGAGGATTTTCATTTATTGCTGAGGCATTCATTCTGCCTTTTGAATCAGGATGTATACCCGAACGTGCGAGGTAAATAGCACCAAAAATTCCAAGGAGTATCATCAGACCTGCTCCCTCAAAAGCCATCATATATTTCCCCATTAGCAGAGTTCCAATCCTATGTGAGGAATCCTGGTCGGGAATATGATTTTTAACCGGCCAGTCAGGAAAGAGGAGTAATAAGGATATTAAGATTGCAGTAACGGCAAATGCAATCCAGGCAGCGAATGGTTTAATGGAAGTAAACATCGACATGTCCATATCCATATTCATTCCGCCTCCATCATCTCCATTACCTTGTTCCATATCATCAGTAGAGTCATTTCCATTTTTTTCTTCACTGTCATGATCACCTCTGCTGTGATGCGGGTGTGAGTTTTGATTTGATTTCTTTTTAGGGAGTAGCCCCAGCGAGAAGAGCTTCTCTATAAATGGCATTTTCATTTTCGCCATCATCGCACCGCCGGGATCGTTGGAGAAAAGAACCATAAACAAAATCATTACAAGCATTCCGCCGATGTACATCATTATTTGAAGCATTCCGAGAAGATCAGCCATAAGAAGGATAAACAATCCTGCTACGCCGATAAAGGATGCCATAAGAAAAATCCCGCTCCGGAACATGCTCATTGTAGTTGTCATTCCTAGGGCTCCGGCAACTGAGATAAATGAAAAGACAGCAAAAGCAAATATCTGTGCAGCTTCTCCTATGTTCATTTTCCACCTACTCCCAGTAATATTAAACCGCCTACAATCAGCACATTCAGTAACCCAATCGGAATCAATATTTTCCATGAAAGTTCAAGCATTTGAGCCGTACTTCGTAACTTAACCTTCTGTCCTATCCACTTCATTAGAATCAGCACCGCGAAGGTTTTAACAGCCATCCATACAAAACCCGGAAGAAGAGGACCGCTCCATCCTCCAAGGAATAAGACTGCTCCCATAGCTGCAACAATAAATAACACTGCTGCCAGGGAGATACGCCACAGCTTTCCTCTCCAGCCTCCATATGTACTGATTATTCCGTTGTTCAATCTTGCTGAAAATGGTTCCAGGAAGGGTGCCCGGTAAACCTGCATTAAACCTGTAATTATATATAGCGCAAAACCAAGAGGCTGTGAGACTATATACCATAATGAAGTTTGTGAACTGATGATATTTTGAGTAGACATTGACCTGGCCATCATTATGGGACCAATGACTGCAAGTCCCAGCGGAACAACATATGCCACAAGCTGGGCCACTATCCTGTAGCAGGATTCTAAACTTTCGGCAATATTGCTTCCCCAGCCCCCGAGCGCAACTGCCAGCACCATATAATCAACCACAACGATGAAATAAAACAGTCCAATTCCTATATCCGCTCCTACCAGGTTCCTGTCGATAGGAATTACTACGGCTGCAGCAGCCATACTAAGCAGGGCTACAACAGGAGCGGCGTTATACATCCATGTATCAGTGTGCACAGGTATGAGGTTGCTTTTGGAGAAGCCTGCAGAGGGCCCTTTCTCGTTAATAACGTTAAGGTGAGGCTCAAGGATAACCGTTAATAAAGTTCCGATTGAAAACAAGAACAGAGCTGCCGCAAGGTTCAGGATTATTCCCAATCAAGTCCTCCCATTCCCCAGGAATAGGCAATTCCTGATGAAAGTATGGCAATAAATACAAGCATATCAAGAAAGGCTTTCATTCCGATATCGGCGAATACAACAGCCCATGGATACATGAATATCATTTCCATATCAAATGAAAGAAAAATCAGGGCGAAGGTTATATATGAAAAACGAAAATTATTCCAGTGGGACGTGTTTTGTATCCATTTTTTATGCTTCTGTGAAACTGAATAAAACAGAAGGATAAAACCAGAAGCTGCAAGGATAACAAGGCCTGTTACAGAGTACCAGCTTAAAATCATTGTAAGTTCTTTAATTTTATTTGATTTGAAGATATAGGAATATCATCTTCGATTCTTTGTTCTGTGTCAAACTGTAAGCAATATATGCAGGTAAATAAAAAGGATGGCTGAACCATCCTTTTGGAATTTTATAAACCTCGACAGATATCATTGGCTATTATTTCTATCTCCCATCATTCCATTATGCATCATGTCCTGGTTACCCATCATACCTCTCATATAATTCCACATCTGCGGGTATTCAGTCATCATATTATACATGTAATTTGTAAATGAAGTATCCTTGTTGGCAATTGAGAACATATTGTTCATCATCATGCTCCGGGCTGTCTGATTCTGCATCATATATCCCATCATATTATTCATAGCTTCAGGATCCTTTGTAAGCTGCTGCATAAAGTCCTGCATCATCTGCGGATGTGTGATTATTTCATGTATTGCCTCATTCCGGGTTTCCTGGTTTTTCAGTAATTGACTGTCGGGTTTGTTTTGAGCAAGTAAAATAGAAAAACCTGCTACCAATAAAATTACCATCGAAACTAAAATTCTTGACTTCATCTTTATTCTCCTTTCATAAAATTAATAAAATCAAATAGATTAAGTTGTTGAGAAAAATATAAGACATTATATGGGACGACCCGTTACAAAATTATTTTATTTTATTACAAGTTTTGAATGTGTTAATACTCTTCCGTCATCTGTGATCTTTAGCAAAAATATTTAAATAATAACTCCGATTTTAACTTCGTTTTAAACTTAAACTTCAACTAAAATTCAAAGTTACAGGTTATAATTCTACCAGCTTATGAAATTTATTCCCCTGCTGCTCTTTATATTACTATATAGTAACCAGCTTAAAGCACAAAATTTCCCTGGTTCAATTAAAGGCATAATCATAGATTCAAACGGGGGGCCAATTGAGCTTGTTAATATCTTAATTGAAGGAACAAGAACCGGAGATTATACCGATGAAGATGGAAAATTTGAGATTAAAAATCTTAATCCCGGCGTGTATACAATGAAGGTATCTTCAGTTGGATATAAAGCAAAAGAACTTAAGGTAACCCTGAAAACGGGCGAAAATAATTACGGTAATATAATACTTGAAAAATCCACGAGTTTACTGCCGGAAGTAGTAGTTAATGCTGATAAAATTAATAAGTACAGAAATCCTCAGAGCGAATACATATCCAAACTGAAGATCCGTAACCTTGATAACCCCCAATCATACAGCAGCACAACGGCTGAGATGTTAAAAGAACAGAACGTAGTGGAGTTTTCTTCAGCGTTGACAACGATCCCCGGGGGGAATATTTCATCCGAGAACCCTACCGGAATTACAGGTATCTTTTTACGCGGTTTTCCAACGAATTCTTTTATACAGAATGGTGTCTACAGTTTTAGTCCGGATGGAGGCGATCCTCAGGTAATCGAAAGAATTGAACTGATCCGGGGACCTTCAGGTCCAGTTTATGGTACCTGGGGAGTAGGTTATGGCGGTCTTGTAAACAGGGTGACAAAGCAGCCTTTCAATTCATCCTATTACAGTGTAGGGATAACTTTAGGCAGTTTCAATCTTCAAAGATTTACCGGTGATGTCAATCTACCCCTGAATGAGAACAAAACCCTGTTGATGAGAGTTAATGCCGCCTTACATTCTCAAAGCAGTTTCCAGGATTATGGTTACCGGAAGTCAACAGTTATCGCCCCCGTCTTTTTATATAAACCCTCTGAAAATTTTAGTATGCTTACAGGGGCTGAAATATCAGAAATTGACAGGTCGGCTTCAACTTTATTCGGCGGAGCAGCTGCGCTCAGGAAGACCAGTATTGATAAAATAAAAACTGATTACTTTAAGTCATACAGCTCAGTGAATCTGACGAATAAGCCGGACATTTCCAGTAACTACTACTCCAGGATAGATTTTAGTTTAACGGACAAATGGAAGTTAAGTACAAACTTTGCCGCTGCTCTATTTTCATATAATGGCTTAAGCATCATTCCTGTTTTTCTTAATGATTCGCTGCTCTTCAGGAGAATTTATGATTACAGCGGAGATATTAATTCCTTTGATATACAGCCTGAGGTAAAAGGGGAGTTTATGCTTGGTCATTTCAAAAACCAGGTGATTGCAGGTTTTGATTATCAGTGGGTGGATGTTAAGTCAGCTGGATCAATAATTATGAGTGCCGATACGCTTAATTATTTGAAATACCTTGAACCGGTACTGAATGTATCAGAATTGAGAACCCGCTATGATCTTTCAATCCGTTCGGATGAAAGCAGGAATTCATATTCACTTTATGTTAATAATGCTTTACATCTTATTGATAACCTGGATGTTATCCTTGGATTACGATATGATTATATGGATTATAACGGTACCAGGAACCTGGTTGCAGGAACCTATAATTCGGATCCATTCAACCAGGGGACGTGGAGTCCCCAGGCCGGTGCAGCATATCAGTTAATAAAAGACCAGCTCTCTGTCTATGCGAATTATATGCAGGGATTTAATTATGTTACTTCGAATGTACTGGGGCAAAGCTTTGATCCTGAATTTGCCAATCAATATGAGGCTGGAATAAAAACCAGCCTTTTTAATAAAAGGTTTTCTTCAACAATCAGTTATTATGATATAAGGGTTTCCAACAAAGTAAGACGTGACCCCGCAAATCCTATGCTGTCAGTACAGGACGGAACTCAATTAAGCTGCGGTATTGACCTGGACATAAGAACTAATCCTGTAAAAGGTTTAAATTTTCTAATAGGCTATGCGTACAACAAAAGTAAATTCGAGGAAGCTGATTCTGCATTAATTGGAAAACGGCCCCTTGGAGTTCCTGAGCATATGGCTGTTTTATGGGTTAGCTATACTTTTCAGGACGGCATCTTCAATGGGGTAGGCGTTGGCGGAGGGTTAAATTACAGCAGTGATTTTTTTTACGATGATCTTAATACCCTAACCATTCCCTCATATAAACTCATAAAAGGAACTCTTTCCTATAACTACAATTGGTTTGGAATGAACCTGACAGTTAGTAATCTGACTGATGAAAGGTATTGGGATTATAATGGTTCGCCGCAGTTGCCCCGGAGGATCTTATTTACGGTTATGTTTAACATCTGATATCATTAAAAATGTCCAATCATTAGCCTGATAAATATATATTATGAAAAAATTTAGATTTATGAATTACTCTATCGAAAAAAGACTTCCAATCTATATTTTCAGTCTTTTATTTATATCACTCGTAGTATTTATCAGCTATGCTTATTTCACCGTAAGGACCAATTCACTTGAGGCCGGTTATGAAAGACTTTCAACATTGTCGAAACAGTTTAGTTCAATTTTCAGTCTCCAGGTAAGGAACCTGGCTTCATCTACCCAGCAGGTCACACAGTCCGATGAAGTAATCCAATTTTTGCGAAACCCCATTGAGCGAAACAGGGATAGCATTGATAAATTCAACGAAATGAAATTTAAATATGATACACTTACCCGTGCTGTTGAGCTCTGGAATACAGAAAAGCAACTTTTATACACCACAAACGTTAAGTTTCCAGGTTATATCAGACCGGATGATTCGGCATTTGTAAAATCAGGGTTTCCTCCCCAGGTATATACAGGCAGACTTTATAACAAGGACGGAAGGATTTTATGGCCTATTGTTATATCTGTATCAGAAAAAGGGCACAGGCTGGGGTATTTAATAAGGTGGAGACAGATACATGCATCTAAGCAGGCAGTTGAGCAACTTGCGCATCTGCTTGGCAGGAATGCAAATATTCTTGTGGGAAACAGAGATGGATCTGTCTGGACAAACCTGATTTCCCCGATACCGGACCCCAGGCTTAAAGCAGAGCATAAGAACAACTCCATGGAATATGAAAGTTCAAGAGGGGAACATGTAATCGCGATGGAAAGTCCTGTACCTGGTACCAACTGGGTTAGTGTTGTAGAGCTAAGTAAAGCTCTTATTCTAAAGGATACAGGAAATTTTCTTAAGTGGATCGTAATTTTCGGTATCATACTGTTAGTCATTGGTCTGGCCATAACCTGGATTCTAAGTCGAAATATAACCAGGCCCTTGAATGGCTTGAGTATGGCAGCAGCCAGAATTGCAGACGGAAATTATTCATCTCCTATAGAACTGAACCGCAGCGATGAATTGGGGATGCTTGCAAACAGTTTCAATGAGATGAGCAGGAAAATAAGGAATTCAAAAGATGAACTTGAGAAAAAGATAAATGAGGTTGAAGAAAAAAACTTTTTGCTCGAGACTTCTCTGAAAGAAAAAGAAATCCTGCTGAAAGAAGTTCATCACCGGGTAAAAAATAATCTCCAGATTATATCGAGTCTTCTTAACCTGCAGTCGGGCAGTATAAACAACCCCGAGATAAAGGAAATGTTCAAATCGAGCCAGCTTCGGATCAGGTCAATCGCTCTCATCCATGAAAAACTTTATAAAACTAAAAACCTTGCACGGATAAATCTGAAAGAATATATAAATGAACTGGTAATCTATCTGCTTAATTTATACAACACCAGTTCAGCAAAGGTTAAGACACGACTCAAAATGGAAGAAGTTTCTGCCGAGATCGGAACCACAATAACGCTGGGTTTGATTACCAGTGAACTAGTTACGAACACAATTAAATATGCATTTCCCGGTGACAGGATAGGGGAGTTATTTATCGGGCTCAGCAATCCTAAGAATAATGATTACCTGCTGATAATTAAAGATAACGGGGTTGGAATTCCGGAGGATCTTGATATAGAGAATGCACATTCACTGGGACTCTCTATTGTTAATACGTTATTAAGTCAGATTAAGGGAACAATTGAGTATATACGGGACGGCGGAACTGAGGTTAGGATTTATTTCTGCATTTCTCCTGAATCGGGTGAAGAGAAACTTGAATATTTACCTTATACGGAGGATGATAAACCTGAATTTTAAATACCTGTCATCCGGAGAGTTTCTTAGTAAGTGGACCGTTTAAGAACCATCCTGCTATTTCTCTGCCAGCCGCTTGGCTTTAGCTATGGAGTGACTTCTTTTTATACTTGATTGCTTTTTTGTCGTTTCAGCAAGCACGGCATAATACTTATGTATCGCGTCAAGCTGTTCTTCCGTCAGACTTTCAATGTCAATGAGACTATCGCTCGCACCTTTTGTTGCTGCGATCAATTCATTCAGTTTCAGCTGGAGTGCTATTGAATCTTTATTCTGTGAGCGCTGAATGAGAAAGACCATTAGGAAAGTGATGATTGTGGTTCCCGTATTTATTATTAGCTGCCAGGTATCCGAATAATGAAATATTGGTCCGGATACCAGCCAGATTATAATAATCAGGAATGCTGAACCAAACGCGAAACTGGAACCGGCGAAGCGGGATATAAAAAATGAGAACCTGTCAAATAACTTATTGATTTTTGAAATCATAGCATTCAACCTTTTAATCATTGCTCATAATATATCTTAAATGCCCGCATATTTTTGTGATTTTAGTGATGATAAAAAGGACGTGACTGTGATTAATTTTACCGGAGGTCCTGTTTCATCCGATCAAATTGTTCTTTAGTAATTTCACCTTTTGCGTATCGATTTTTAAGTATATCCAGGGGAGATTCTAAATGCGGATTGGTCTGGTTCTGGTTCTTGTTCCTTCCTGATTGATTCATTACCAGCCATACTATTGCACCTATTATTACAAGCCAGAAAATCCAGCCGAACCACATTCCGCCTCCCCACATCCAGTTATGAAACATTTTATTTTCCTCGTTATTGTTTATATAATTATTAGACACATACTGTTGCCTGAAGGTTCAAAAACCTAATTCATTGTGATATGCGTCTATTGGTTTTAACTTAACAGGATTACCGGTTAAAAGCATTACACAATTGTGAAAAAGTATTACAGAAAACTTTGCAGAAATGCGGAACCAGCGGCAGAGAAAGTTAATGGGAGCAGCTAAAAAGAAGACCTGAAGATGACACCCGCAGATACGGGTGCCATCTAACAGAGTACAGGTTAGTGAGATCCTATAAATGACTTTCCGTCATCACTCAGGTTTTTAGAATATTTTTCCGGATCTTTTTTAAACTTACTTTCACATCCATTACAGCAGAGCCCGTAAATTTTTCCATTATATTCAATTTTGTTTGCATCCGGATCAATTTCCTCCCCGGATACAGGGCAAACTGCATTCCACGCTAAAAGGTTAACTGCAGCTTCTTTTCCAACCGGTTCAGTGTCTGCAGCTTCATTTATGTTCAGGCTATCCATCATCGAATGATTCATTCCTGATTCCTGTGTCATTTTGGTTTTTCCATCACAACAGGAATTTCCGCAGGACTTGCCATCCTTTTCCTGGGCTGTTCCCACGGCTATAAACAGGACAGAAAATAAAAGGGCAAGTAAATAAGTTTTTGTTGACTGATTGTTGTTCATTAGGGTTTCCTTATTTGTACGATTTTGAACTAATATTTTTAACTATTGGAACTTAATATTTTATTTTCTCTTTTTCGTCTAAATGATGCGATGACAAGACCCGCAGTAATCAGAATTACCCCTGACCACACCAGGTCCATATTCTGTTTGATGCTTGCTTCTATGGTAAGCACTTCACCGGAATCCCCGAAACCGCCGACCTTAACAGCATTCTCATCATAACCGACAGGAGATATATAAATATCCTTTCCCCATCCCGGCAGGATATCCGGTTCTCTCATCAGCGAATTATTAAAGCTTGATATAAACATTACCGGGGAAGCTTTGAATGTCTTCTTCCCGCTTTTTATCTGAACATCAAAGGAATATTTATCACTGCCCATAATTCTATTATAGCCGGTAAACAGAAAAGTATGGTTTAACGCTTTTACTTCTTTTCCTTTTGGAAGTGTAAGCTGTTCTGAGGAGGAGAAGTTACCTGAAAGAAGCACGCCTAGAAGAAATATCCCAACACCGATGTGTGCAATTTGGCCGCCTGTAACCAGGTAATTTATCTTCAGACTTTTCATTATTGTACTGACGTTGGTTGAAATTAAGAAGCATGCTGTTAATGTATATATAATAAAATAGATGCTTGACATACCCGCGGCAAAAGCAATTACTGCTGCAGCTGCTCCGGAAATAACGAGATGAATGGCTGTTAAGCGCAGCAGTTCATTTTTATCCGTAGAACGCCACCGAAGTATGAGGGTAATGGCTATCATGAACATCATGAAAATAGCCAGCGGGAAATTCATTGTGGTGTAGTAAGTAGTTTCCACAGAACTCCCGAAGATAGGGGAGGAAGTACCAAGGATAATAATTAATGCTGAACCAAGCATCAACGCAGAACCGTAAAGTAATCCATTCTCCCTGCTGAGGAAGGATTCGTCTGATTTAGACAGACTTCTTAATTCTTTCCATCTTACTGCTACTCCGGCAATTCCAATGATTGTGAAAGTAAGCATGAAACCAACAAGGAAAAGGTAGGTTGTCATCCCGGGTGCCACAAAAGAGTGAACAGAAGCCTCAGATAAAATACCGCTTCTGGTGAGAAAAGTACTATAAATTACAAAAACGAATGTTAATATAGAGAGAATAAGGTTCGTTCTGATGTACTTTCCGCTTCCTCCTTTTAACTGGGTGTTTTTCTGTATTATAAGCGTATGCAGTAACGCGATACCGATTATCCAGGGAACAAGACTTGAATTTTCCACCGGGTCCCATCCCCAGAAACCTCCCCATCCGAGCACACCGTAAGCCCAGTACCCGCCGATCATAATTGCCAGTCCCAGTACAGACATTGAAACAGAAAGCCAGGGGAGAGATTTGCTGACCCAGGTTTTATAATCTTTTCTTAAAATTGCTGACATGGCAAATGAATAAGGGATAGCCGTCATTGCAAAACCGACGAACAAAAGCGGGGGATGAATCTGCATCCAGAAGTTCTGAAGCAGGGGATTTAACCCTTTTCCAGCGATAAGGAATTTTTCCACGGGAATGCTTAATGAAGCAAGTAACGCCTGAAGCTGGGGACCCGTATGCAGAAACTGCTGCCCTGTATTGTCAGCCATTATGAACTGTCTAAAATCCGGCATTCCCAGGTATGATGAGTTAAAATATTTTAACTGCATATAATTTGGTTCAGCCCATATTGAGGTGAAAGGATTTTTTAGAAATGGACTGATCAGTACCGCGAGGAAAACAGCTGTCAACGTGTAAACCATCATAAAAGAAGATTCCCGTGCTGTATCGCCGGAAAGGTTCTTTATAAGAAATAAACCAAGAACTGCAGAAAACAAAAGCCATAGAAGAAAGCTCCCTTCCTGTCCTGCAAAGAAAGATGAGACCAGCAGTCCGAAGGAAAGGTCACTATTGCTGTATTCGAATACATAACTATACTGATACTGGTGACTGAGAATAAGGTAAAAAAGGAATGCACTTGCACCGACAGCAAAGAGTGCCATTGCATAATAACCCCTGCGCGCAAGCGCAAGGGTGTTAGTATATCCTTTAAAAGTATAGTAATACATTATAACAGTAAAGATACCTGCTATAAGTGAAGCCGTAATTAATAAATTTCCAATCATTATTTCTTTTTCTCCATTAAATGGGTTTACCGGATTCTTTACTTTACTTTATGTCCGGTTTTTTCAAGGTACATTTTCGCTTTCTCCAGCGAAACTTCATTTAAGGTCATACCGCAAAGAGGACAACTCCCCGGGTTATCTGAAATTACATTATAATCCATCATGTCCTGGTATACCTTGCCGTCTTTGTTAGCATCAATTGCATTAAGATCTATAACTCCTTCACGAACAATTGAATTAGTATCGTCTTTTACTTTAACGCTGTAACCCTTTTTTACAAGGTTGTCAGAAGCCTTTTCAAGGGATACTTCCGTCAGCTTCATACCGCATTTTGAACACTCTCCGGGATTATCTGAAAGAACATCGAAATCCATAGGACATTGATATACTTTGCCATCGTTATTTTTGTCAATGGCCTGCAGATCAAATGACGCAGAATCCGGATTCTGCTGCATTTGATGGTCCATTTTCATATGATTCATATGCATATTCTGTGAATTCTGGTTGTCATTCTTATCCTGTGCCAGGGAAAACCCCGAGACCATAACGGCTGCGACGAACATATAAAGTGTACTACTTAATTTACCTGATAACATTTTCATTTCTCCTTTTTATTTTGGATTTATTCTTGTGTTAAAATTTTCCTGCATTTGCATCCAACAAAGTCAACGCTTTTATACCAGCCACTTCGAGATTAGTTATAAGCAAACCGGCTCTGTCCTTTCTTATATAAGCGGATATTCTTTTCACACTACTGCTCACCTGTTGTTTCTGAGATAAGATTGAGCTTTTTCATTTCTCTTTTTTTAATGGAATAAAAAATTGCCGGATAAACTGTAAGCTCAAGTATTAAGCTTGTCAGAATTCCTCCAACCATTGGAGCGGCAATCCTTTTCATAACGTCGCTTCCGGTACCTATTCCTATGAGGATCGGCAGAAGTCCGAACAGCATTGTTAGTACCGTCATAAGTTTAGGTCTTACCCTCTTTACTGCTCCTTCAAAAATTGCTTCTTTAAGACTGCCGATATTTTTTAGCAAACCTTTACTTTTAAATTTTTCATAAGCGATATCAAGGTACAGCAGCATTACCACACCTGTCTCTGCATCTACACCGAGCAGGGCTATGATGCCTACCCAGACAGCAACGCTCAAGTGGAATCCTGCTATGTACAAATACCAAATTGCACCAACCATCGAAAAGGGGAGTGCAAGCAGGACAATGCTTGTCTTCAACATTGATTTTGTATTCATATAGAGCAAGACGATCACTATCAGGATGGTGAGAGGTATAACCAGCATTAAGTGCTTTGATGCCCTTTCCATATACTCGAACTGCCCGCTCCATTTTATTGAATAGCCCGGAGGCAGGGTCACGTTCTTATTTATTATTTCTTTTGCGCGGTCAACA
The DNA here is from genome assembly GCA_963800255.1 of uncultured Ignavibacteria bacterium. GTDB lineage: Bacteria > Bacteroidota > Ignavibacteria > Ignavibacteriales > Ignavibacteriaceae > DATFVA01. The sequence continues at coordinate 262,198 of CAWDAK010000022.1, forward strand.
TAGGTACCGACATCAATATCCTTGATATCGATGTACACCCAGGTGTTCGGTCTTGCGTTTTCCGATTTTATCATCGGTGGTCCCTTCCTGACTTCTACACTACCAAGCTCTTCAAGAGGAATATTACCCCCCTGCGGGGTCGGAACCAAAATCCGTTTCAATGATTCAAGGTTTTCCCTGTAGTCACGCTGATAGCGAAGATTAACAGGGTATCTTTCAAGACCTTCTACGGTTTTTGTAATGTTCATACCTCCAACAGCTGACATAAATACATCCTGAACATCACCAACTGTTAATCCATAGCGGGCAATAGCTTCACGGTTGATATCGAAGTCTACGTAATTACCGCCGACCGAACGCTCGGCATAAGCGGATCGCGTACCCGGAATAGTCTTAGCTGCTTCTTCTATTTCTTTTCCTATCTTCTGAAGTACGTTAAGGTCAGGTCCAGCTATTTTAATTCCCACAGGAGTTTTAATTCCTGTTGAAAGCATATCAATACGGGTTTTTATGGGCATTGTCCATGCATTTGTTAATCCCGGTATCTGTATTGCATTATTCATTTCCTCCACAAGTTTATCTGTAGTCATACCAGGCCGCCATTGATCATGAGGCTTCAGCCTTATAGTGGTCTCAATCATAGACAGTGGAGCGGGATCAGTAGGTGTATCAGCTCTCCCTATTTTTCCGAAAACGGTCTCAACTTCAGGGAATGTTTTTATGATCTTATCTGTCTGCTGAAGGATTTCCTTTGCCTTCGTTATTGAAATTCCCGGAAGAGTGGTCGGCATATACAGCAGATCACCTTCGTCAAGTGGAGGCATAAACTCTGAACCGAGTTTTGAATAAGGGATATATGTCGCAACTACTATAAGAACAGCTGCTCCCATAATCCACCATCTTTTGTTCATTACAAAATCAACTACAGGGTGATACAGCCTGGCCAGGAATTTTGTTATCGGGTTTTCATCCTCACGTCTCATTCTGCCTTTTACGAAATAACCAAGCAGGATGGGGACAATCGTTACTGTCAGTATTGCTGCAGCTGCCATCGAATAAGTTTTTGTGAAAGCAAGCGGCTTAAACATTCTTCCTTCCTGCTGTTCAAGTGTAAACACCGGGATAAAAGAGATGGTGATGACAAGTAGTGAATAAAAAATTGAAGGTCCTACTTCTTTGGCAGCTTCAAGAATTACCTGCCAATGCGGAAGTCTTTCACTGACAGATCTTTCCTGGTTATGTACCATGTGTGTCTGGGCATTCTCCACCAGGATAATGGAAGCATCCACCATTGCGCCAATCGCAATTGCAATACCTCCAAGCGACATAATGTTGGCATTAATACCCTGCAGTTTCATAACCAGGAAAGCAGCAAGTACAGCCGTGGGAAGCGTGAAAATAGCTACCAGTGAGCTTCGGAAATGCAGCAGAAAGAGGATTATGATTAACGCGACAACGATTGTTTCCTCAAACAACTTGTCTTTCAGGTTATCGATTGCGCGGTCGATCAGACTTGAGCGGTCGTATGCTGTCTTAATCTGAACATCGGCGGGTAGCGACTTTTTAAGTTCAGCCAGCCTTTCTTTAACCTTTTCAATTACCGCAAGAGCGTTTTCACCGTAGCGGATTATTATAATTCCTCCTACAGTTTCTCCTTCGCCATTCCAATCGGCTAATCCTCTGCGCAGTTCCGGACCGATGGTCACATCCGCAACATCACTTAAAAAAACCGGGGAACCTGAATTTGTTGAGACGCCGATAGATACTTTCTTCAGATCATCGGTACTTTTGATGTAGCCTAGTCCCCGTACCATATACTCGGCCTCTCCCATCTCCAGGAGTCTGCCTCCTACATCATTATTGCTCCTCTGGATTGCCATCTTGACTTTCTGAAGCGGGATGCCGTAATAGGCAAGTTTGTTAGGATCTATATTAACCTGGTACTGTTTTACATAACCACCCACTGAGGCAACTTCAGATACGCCGGGGATTGATGCAAGCTCGTACTTGAGGAAATAATCCTGGAGTGACCGCAATTCCTGCAGATCTTTCTTATCCGACTGCAGAACGTATTGATAGACCCAGCCAAGACCTGTTGCGTCGGGGCCAAGTTGGGGACTTACTGCATCAGGCAATTGTCCCTTTAGCCCATTTAAATATTCAAGAACCCTGCTCCTTGCCCAGTAAAGATCGGTGCCGTCTTCGAAAATAATATAGACCATGGAAAATCCGAAAAACGAATAACCACGTACATCCTTCGCATACGGTACAGATAACATTTTAGTAGTGAGGGGATAGGTAACCTGATCTTCAACTATTCTCGGACCTTGTCCCGGGTACTCCGTATATATTATTACCTGTACATCACTGAGGTCGGGTATAGCATCTATGTTTGTGTTAAAGACTGCCCAGATGCCGCCCAGAATCAGGGCGACGGTGAACAGAATAACTATAAATTTATTATTGATTGACCACTCAATGAGTTTTTGTATCAATCCTTCCTTTTGATTTTCACCGGATATCATCTAACTCTCCCAATTTCTGAATGAATGAGTATTATGACAAGTCTCATTCTTTCACCTTAAAACCATTGTCTTCCAGGTTTTGTTTAACCTTCGCTATAGGCAGTTCTGCCAAAGTCATTCCGCAAAGCGGGCATTTGCCCGGTTCATCAGAAATAACATTCCAGTCCATCTGATCCTGGAAAAGTTTTCCGTCATTATTCTTATCAATGGACTTAAGATCAATTACTCCCTCGCGTAATATGTTTTCAGTAAATCCGGAAGCAGTTGGAGCAGGTTCGTGCTTTAGTTCAGTTTTCTTTTCAAGCTTTACAGGTTGTTTCGGATTCTTTACATCACTATTATCATTCATATCCACCTGCTTTCCGGCAGCAACAGAATCTGATGGTGCGTCCTGCATCATTCCTATGGCTGATTTAAGGTTGCTCTCAGAATCAATTAAGAACTGAGCTGAAGTAACTATTTTTGATCCTACTGTTAATCCTTTTAAAACCTGGTAATAACCATTTGAATATCCGCCAAGGGTAACAGGCTGCGGCTTAAATCTGCCGTCTCCCAGGGAAAGAATAACAATGTCCCTTGCGCCGCTTCTGATAACAGCATTCTCAGGCACAACAGGAGTGGGACCAAAATCTTTTCCATTGATCTCCACACTGGCGAACATTTCAGGCTTCAGTTTTCCATTCTTATTGTTAATATCAATACGCACCTTTACCGTCCGCGATTTGGCGTCCAGAGTCGGATAAATGAATGATACTTTCCCATCAAAAGTTTGTCCGGGCATGTAATTAAATTTAATTTTAGCAGGGGAGCCGGCATCAATCTTTGAAAGTTCATATTCGTATACGTCGGCAACCAGCCACAGGTTTGAGAGATCAGAGATCTGAAGCAGCGGCATCCCAGCATTGATTTTCTGACCTTCGAGGACATCTTTGGAAATTACCGTACCGCTGTTCTTTGCATACAGGGTTACGTATGTTTTTATCTCCTTGGTCTCCTTTAATTTCTCAATATCCCTCTGTGGAACATCGAGCAGCTGAAGTTTCCTTACTGTATTCTTAACGAGTTCATTGCCGCTTTCCATAACATCTTTTATGGATGACTGGTTTACGCTGTTATTATACGAAAGCGCTGTCAGAAGCTCCTGCTGTGCCGATACAAGCTCAGGAGAATAGATATCCATAAGCTTTTCACCTCTGGTTACCTTCTCGCCTGTATAATTTACATATAGCTTTTCAATCCAGCCGCCTGATCTTGTCGTTACGATGTAGTCAGTTTTTTCATTTGATTTCAACACACCGTTTGTGGTGACAACCGGGGAGAGATTTTTCAGCTGGACAGAAGATAGCTTAACATTCATATTCTGAACGACGGCAGGATCTATTTTTACGATTCCTGAATTTCCTGCCTCATCATCATAAACCGGCACAAGGTCCATGCCCATCTTAGATTTGCCGGGATGATCATAGATTTCATTTGCATCCATAGGGGCGCGCCAGAATAGAATTTTTCGTTGACCTGATTGACTTTTTCCTGTGGCGCTGTTTTTAACAGGCACTAGCTTCATTCCGCAAATAGGGCAATCGCCGGGATGATCCTCAATTATATCGGGATGCATTCCGCACGTATACAGTTGTTTTTCGGTTTTAACTTCGGGGGTATTGTTTAACGTTGTTGTCAGTATGAGCCCAAGAGCTGCGATAATGACTACAATAATCGTTACAATCATATATTTCTTATTCATTTCAAATTCTCCAATTTCGAATTCTCTTTTAAATCTGATCCTGTTAAAAATTCAAGACCGGCAATTTCTTTCAGATAGTCTGTTTCCAGCCGGTAAAGATTTGTTTCCACCTGGTACAGTTTGTTTTGAGAATCGATAACATTTATAAAGTCGATTTGTCCTGTCTGATAGCTTGAGAGTGCCGAGTTAAAGGTCTGCTGAGCCTGCGGATACTCCGCTTCTTTAATCAGCCGGATCCTTGCCTTAAGCGAATTAAGCTTTGCAGTGGAAGCTCCGAAATTATGGGCAAGTACCTGCATTGCGAGAGCATACTGCTGGGCATACATCTCCTGCATCGATTCTGCTTCCTGAACCCTGGCTGTAACCTTGCCGCCGTAATTCAGCGGAAGACTAATACCCACCATAACCGAGAAAAAATCTGTAAGGGGAGTATTGGTTTTCGCTATCTCATCCCGTTGTGAGTATTGAACCGAAAGATTAAAGTTGGGATAGCGGTCATAATTTGCCAGGTTTTCCTGAAGCGTTGCCTTTTCCTGTGCAATGCGGAAACCTTTAAGATAGGCACGGTTTTGAACAGCAAGAGAATCAAGCTCTTCCACCGTATAATTACGGAATGTTATATCAGGAATTCCACGGGTTGCAATCATATTTTCCGGGGGAAGAAGCAGGAGAGAGTTCAACTCAGCTGTTATAGAAGCCTCTTTACCTTTCAGTTCCTCGATGCTGCCGCTTATGTTTGTTAATTCCAGCTCAACTTTAAGAATATTCTGCTGACTTGCAGTAGAAACTTCATACTTGGTCCTTACAACATCGGAAATATCATCCAGCAGCTTTTTGCTTTCCTTTTTAATTGAAATCGCTTTACGGATGTAGCTTAACTCATAATATGATTGACTTACGTTTTTAATTATTTCATTCTTTGCGTCATCGTATTCCTGTTTTACTATCTCAACATCTTTTGAGGCTACATCAGCTGCAGCACCAAGCTTTCCGGGGAAGGGAATTCCCTGGCTTAAGCCAACGATTTTTCCAGTCATTGGCTCCTGTGTGAATGAAAAGCTGTTGACGGGAAGATTTGCAAGTCCCAGGGTTAAAGTAGGATCCGGAAGGTTGGAATTCTGCTCAATCCTATTAGCAGCTGCTTCAGTTTTTGCCTGGAGCATTTTCAGTTTAGGACTAACATTCACAGCAAGGCTGGTCAGGGAGTCAAGCGATTGACTATAAATCAAGCCTGGTGTGGTTATAAAACATAACAGAAATAATATCTGCCTTACTCTTTTCATTAAAATCCTCTTGCAATTTTTTTTTTTTGATCAGATGTTCTGATCCTTTACCTGTTTAATTAAATAAATTAACCAGCGGGTACAGATATTCCTGTCCCTTTAGTAAAAATTGTAAGGGTATTAAATGATAAGGACTGAGATATTTAAATAGATATGGTTACCGGCGGCCGGCGGTGAGGAATTACTACAGAAACCAAAAGCATCAGAAAATGCAGGGGGTTGGTATGAAGTAAAGATACCGGTGACTAATGTCTTTACACCGGATTTTACATTTATATCATTCCCGGCAGAGATAAGCTGGTCAGTAATGTTATGATCAACTACTTTAAATTGGCAGCAGCCATTAAATTCATTAAGGGTGATCTTAACCGGGTTTTCTTCTTCCTTGCTACAGCAGTTGTGTTTTGCTTTCACTTGCTTATGCATTTTACAGGCAGAAGCTGAAGATAACCCGTTAACGCTGCATATATGAAGAGAAATGGGGAATCCTGTAGTTGAGAACAGGAAAGTTCCCAGCAATGTCAATATAAATAGTTTTCTTTTCATCAATTGTTGTCAAACATATAATATTTCACCAATAAAAGCAACAACCGTGCCTTTCATTTATTGTTAATAACCAGCAATAATTGAATAATATTATCACATCTGATACAATTTTTCTTAGATAATTATCAAAATTAAAATATCAGCGTATCGTTAGAGTACCATTTGTTACTTCTTGGTTATGGCTCCTAAGTTGGCTGATATGGTCACTTTACAGCTCCTTCAGTAACTATATTAGCGGGTCCGGATCCGGTATGCGGCGTATCGCTAACTTTTTCTCCGGCTGTATTCTTTGTCCGTGTAAACTTTGCCAGCAGGGTGTATACTACAGGTACAATTAATAGAGTAAGGAATGTTGAAAAGAACATTCCGCCTGTAACGGCAAGACCTAAGGGACGCCTGGATTCTGCACCTGCTCCTAATCCTATCGCTATCGGTAAAATTCCGAAGATCGTAGCGAAGGATGTCATAAGGATAGGTCTTAAACGGATTATTGCCGAATTGATAACTGCTTCTATGTATGGAATTCCCTGGGCGCGCTGCTGGTTTGCAAATTCAATTATAAGAATAGAATTTTTAGTCACCAGCCCTATCAGCATAATCAGGCCTATTTGTGAATAGATGTTTAGGCTTTGTCCAAAAATGTATAAAGTAAGCAAGGCTCCGAAAATTGCCAGAGGAACCGAGAGCAGTATTGTTAATGGATGCACAAAACTTTCGAATTGCGCAGATAGCACCAGGTAGATAAAAATAATTGCAAGAATAAACATAAAATATAATGCGGAACTTGAATCTTTATACTCCAGAGATTGACCTGCATACTCATGCTTTATTCCCGGAGGCAGTTTTTCACTGGCAATCCGATCAAGATCATCAAGGGCTTTACCTAAGGGGACACCCGGAGCAAGTCCTGCAGATATAGTTGCTGATCGTACACGGTTGTAATGATTTAGTTCCTTAGGAGCAACCGTGCTTTTAACTTTTACAATATTTGCAAGCTGAACCAGTCCGCCTGAACTTTTTATATATATATTCCTTATAGCATCAGGGGATGAGCGGTATTCCGGTCTTAGCTGAAGTATTACATCGTATTGTTTTGTTCCGCGTTTGAAATCAGTCACTTTCCTGCCGCCGAGCAAAGTTTCAAGGGTTGAGCCTATTTCTGTTACAGATACACCAAGGTGAGAGGCGCGTTCCCTGTCGATATCAACATCAAGCTGAGGTTTATTCAGCCTGAGATCGCTATCCATATTTATAAGATATCCGAGTTTTGATGCTTCGCTCATCATAATGCCTGTGGCTTTACTCAGCTCATCGTAACTATCAGCCTGCAGAACATACTCAACCGGGTTTGCATTAAAAGAGGCACCGAGACTTGGAGGGTTTATAACAAATGCAAGAACGCCCGGAATGGAAATCAGCTGAGGGAAAAGCTCCTGAATTATCTCCTGCTGTGATTTCTCGCGTTCGCTCCTTGGTTTAAGATTTAAAAACATAAAGCTGTTTGTAACACTTCCCGGTCCTCCGAAACTCAAACCGGTAGCAGAGAAAAGTCCCTGTACATCAGGATTGTTAAGAAGTATATGTTCAATTTGTTTTACATATGTATCTGTGTATTCCAGGGTTGAACCTTCCGGTGCGATCACTATCCCGAAACCGACTCCACGGTCCTCTACGGGGACAAGCTCACTCGGTAAAAGCCTGAAAAGAAAGATGCCAAGTATGATGGTAGCTATTCCGCCTGAAATCACGATGAGCCGATGTCTCAATGACCATCTTAACAACCTTTCATATGTTCTGTTAAGCCATTCAAAAAAACTATCGAATGATCTTGATGCAAAGTTCTGACTTGCTCCATGCAGCGGCCGGAGGATTTGCGAAGATATCATAGGGGTTAGAGTAAGGGCCACAAAACCTGAAATTAAAATTGCAACGGCAACCGCTACACCGAACTCATTAAATAATCTGCCCACATTTCCCGAAAGGAATGCGAGAGGAATGAACACCGCAACAAGGGTTATTGTTGTTGAAATAATTGCGAATCCTATTTCTTTACTTCCGTCAATAGCTGCCTGCCACCGTGGTTTTCCCATCTCCATATGCCGGTAAATATTTTCAAGAACAACTATTGCATCATCAACTACGAGCCCTATGGCAAGCACTAATCCGAGCAGTGTTAGTATGTTTATTGTAAAGCCGGCAAAATAAACGGCTGCGAGTGCACCTATAATAGAGATTGGAATTGCAATTGAAGGAATAATTGTAGCGCGGAAGCTTTTCAGGAATGCCAGTACCACAAGCACAACAAGTATCAGAGCTATGAGGAGCGTTTGTTCCACTTCGGATATTGATTCTTTTATGAACTCGGAGCTGTCGAATGCAACCTCAAGCTTCATCCCCGGCGGCAGCAGTTTTCGCAGCTCAGGCACCCTGCTGATAACATCGGATGCAACGTCTACAGTACTTGCTTTTGACTGTTTGACTATACCGAGGCCCACGGCAAGCTGTCCATTCCAGCGGGCTACTGATCGTTCATCTTCGGCTCCTACCTCAACATCAGCAATATCGCGGAGCCTGATTACAGCATTTCCTTTCTGAGACACAATGATTGCTCCGAATTGTTCGGGAGTATCCAGATCTCCACGTGTACGGACAGCAAATTCACGCTGGGTTCCTTCAACCCGTCCGCCTGGTATCTCGGCATTCTCGCTTCTTACTGCGTTTTCAATATCCTGCACGCTTAGACCATATGCAGCCATCCTTAAAGGATCAAGCCACACCCTCATTGCATATCTTCGTTCGCCGCCTATGATAACAGAACCTACACCGGGAATCCGCTGGACTTTTTCCTTCAGCACCCGGTCTACATAATCAGATAGTTCAAGTCCTGAATACTTCGTACTTGAAAGCGCCAGCCACACAATGGCCTGAGCATTCGCATCAACTTTAGAAATAACCGGGTCGTCAATTTCCTGGGGCAGTGATCCGCGCACCCGGGAAACCCTCTCGCGAACATCATTGGCTGCCTCATTTACATCCACATTCAGGTCAAACTGAATTGTTATTACTGAACCTCCCTCCTGGCTGGATGAACTGATGGTTTTAACTCCCTCAAGTGTGGCAAACTGTTCTTCCATTATATCAGATATTTCTGTTTCAACTACATTTGAGCTTGCACCCCTGTAGAGAGTTACCACCGAAATCACTGGTGGATCGATGTCAGGGTATTCCCGAACAGGGAGCTGAGTGAAAGAGATAATCCCAAACAGCAGGATTGCAAGGCTCATCACCGTTGCAAATACCGGTCGTCGTATCGAAATATCACTTAGCTTCATAATAAAAACTCCTGGTGTCTGATAAAAATTTATTCATTCTTTTTTAAGAAAATTATTACCTTGCTGAAGTTGAATTACCCTGAACAATAGGCATAACTTTGGCACCGTCAAAAAGTTTCTGATGGCCGGTTCTTACAACCTGGCTCCCTTTAGTAAGTCCGGTTAGAATTTCCACAACAAGGGGTGTCTGCATTCCTAATGTGACAGGTGTGGCCGAAACTGTACTGTCGCTATTCACTACATAAACAAATGATTGATCACCATTGGCAAAAACAGCTTCATTGGGAACTGTGAGTGCATCCGCATGTTCGCTTAATATTGCGGCTACATTTGCCGACATCCCCGGGCGAAATTTTTGTCCCGGGTTCTGAACCCTTGCAACAACTTTCACATTGCGGGTTTCAGAATCAAGAATAGGTTCGATGGCAATGATTCTTCCTGAAACTGAGTAGCCGGGAAATATCGTGGAAGAAATAACAACTTTAGCATCCTTTTTCATCTGAGCAAGATACCGTTCCGGTGCTGAAAAGCTGACACGAATCTCCTTCAGGTTTGCCAGTTCAGTTATCTCCTGGCCAGTGCGCAGGAAGGTTCCTATACTTATTTTACGTGTACCGATGGTTCCCTCGAAAGGGGCAGTTATGCGTGTTTTTGCATTTCGTGCTCTGGCCAGTTCATAATTTGCTTCAGCTACTTTCAGGTTCGCCACTGCATCATCAAGATCCTGCTGTGATCCTGCTTTCTGGTCAACAATAATTTTCACACGGTTATAGGCTGATTGGCTCTGGTTGTAAAGTGCTTCTGTCCGGTTTACTTCCGCAGAGAGCTGTGAATCATCAAGCTGGGCTATAAGCTCACCCTTTTTTATTAAACTGCCTTCATTGAAAGGCAAACTTTTCACCGAAGCATCTATCTCTGCAACGATTTTCACTTCTTCAATAGCTTCAATCGTCCCAACAGCTTCAAATTTATCGGCAATGTTCTCTGTCTTTACATCGGTTACCTCAACCGGGGTGGGAGGCATTTTAAATCCGCCTGCAGAACCCTGTTCACTTGAACATCCTGCAATCAGCAGCAAAGCTGATACTAAGAGACAAGTGTAAAGACAGTTATGCTTAACATATTTAATTATCATATGTTTACCTTTCATTTTTATAATCTCCGTTATTGCGTTCCGCCGGGGTAATATCCCGAGGTTAACCTTGTTAAATCAGATACCGCTTTTACTGTTTTAACCAGTGCATCTGAATAGCGCTGCTGAGCTACGGCAAAATCCTGACTTAACCTTACAAGCTCAAATGCTGAAACCTTTCCGTTTTTAAATTCAATCATTCCAATCCTTACCTGTTCCTGAGCCGCATCCACACCATTTCTGGCAGCTTTAATTCTTTCATTGCCATGAACAAGCTCCCTGTAGGAGGTTCTTACCTGCTGTTCGAGGTTCCGTGCCAGTTCAATATAAGTCTGCTTTACTCCATACAGGCTTGCCTCAAGTCTGTCTTCTTCGCCAAGCCCGGTTCTAAGTCCCAGAGGAAAAGTAATTTCTACCCCGACACTCCATCCCGGATAATTACGTTTATATATTTCCGAGAGGACGTCACTGTATGATCCGGAATTGGATGAACGCAGAGTATCATTGCCGAAAAAAACATCCTGTGAAGTTCCTCCAAGCGCATTGCTTGAAATTGAAGCAACAAAATCAACTTTCGGGAGTGCCTCCCAGGAAGCGGCACCTAGTAATGTTTTTGCTATTTCAACCTGTTTGGCTGCAGCCTGAAGATTAAGATTATTATTCAATGTATGATCAATCAGATCATCAAGCGATGCAGCATTAAATTCTTCAGGCGGATTGTCTGTGGTTATGAACCTGTTGAGACCTGAACCGGGACGCCTTCCAATCAGAACCGCAAACTGGTCTGATTGTGTATCGAGCTGTTCTTCTCTATCAATCATTAGAAGTTTTTGTTCGGCCCTGAATGTCTGGGCATTTGCAACCTGGCTCGGACCTATCAGGCCTGCCTTCGCTCTAAGCTGTGCTTCCTCAAGCAAAGATTCGGCATGTTCAAGTGTAAGTTTCTGAACTGCATAATCCCTCTCAGCTGCATAGAGACTCCAGTAAGCCTGCTCTACCGAAGAGTTAAGTTTAAGAGCTTCCTGGTCATAGACAGCTTTGAATGATTCCACTTGCAGTTCAGCCTGGCTTAGTGCCTTACGTGCAGAAGCAGTAAATCCTCCCAGGAGGGACTGCCGCAATGAAACGGAACCTACTGCATCATATTCCGGATTCAGAAACGCAAACTGTGAATTGGATTTCAAACGGGAAGAAGTTAACCTTAGCTCCAGTTCGGTTCCTGTCGGAAGATCCAGCCTAAGTCCGGTTGAAAAATCTGTTTCTTTAGTAGCGAGAATAGAAGCGCCTGAAAAGAATGAAGCAGCGGGAACTTTCTGGTCATTATAATACAAGTTCAGGAAAAATACAGGATCAAATCTGCCTCTTTCACTTCGCAAGGTTCCGAGGGAAGCTTTATACAAAGCTTCAGCCTGTTTATATGATGCTGAATTTTGCTTAGCATATTCTTCTGCCTGAATCAGGGTAAGTTTTTCACCGGATAAATTCGTCAGGATTATCTCCAGCGCGCTATCCGGGTTTACTATTGACTGGCTTTTACTGACTGAAATAGTATTCAGTACCAGCAGAAAAATCAAAAGAATTAAGTTCCTGGAAAAGTTGGGCATACTTATCCTTAGTCCTTTTTTAAAAAGTTTTAAGCTTCGTTATTAACTATTTCTCGATAGATCCGGTGTAAACATAAAACCGATTCACAGATCATAAAAGGTGTGAATCCGGCATCTTAAGGGGTAATATGCGACATTCACCTGCAATCGAACCTGCATACCGTTTTTTATCAAACTTAAACGGTAACCGTTATAGTTCTATGGTTCTGTAAATTAAACTTTGGGGAAATCTGATGTCCAATATAATTAATTCAATCAGAAATACAGTGTTTGTAAATAATAATTTTTCTCATTTCTTAAAATTATCCGGCATTGCAAATGAAGGATGTTTTTCATCGACGAGAGATTTACGGTGTGCTTGAAATTAACGGCTCAATACGGCCATTTGAGCCGATCATTGCGGCTTTTTCGCATGTATAGGGTAAGCTTAAACTAACCTTATGGAAAGGTGCAATGAAACTTATATTTATACTTGTGTTTATCTCCCTAACTTCGACACTTCTCTTCGGGCAATACACTCTGGATCCTGCTGTCGTTGTTCTTCCAGATCAGCAGATAACAACAGAATCTGTTCCACTTCCATTCTACACTGTGAAGGAAGATGTTAAGTATACAGGTATGGGAAAAACAGGCACTGCTAACGGATTGAAAGTTAATTCGATGATGTACAATCCTGCCTTGTTAAGCCGCAGCCGCTTTTCAATAGACGGGGTTACCATCAGCTTAAGCCTTCCGCCTGATACATATCAGGCCGCAAATTTTATAAATGATCACCTGTCGGAATTTAAGGATGCCCTCTCACTTAAACAGGTATGGGAAGGAGTGAAGAATTTCAATGAGGCGGGAGATATAAACCAGAGCCTGGCTGCACTTAAGGAAATACAGGACGGGTTACGTTTTCCGAGGGATTTACTGCAGAAAGTGATCGGCACGCCTGATAATCCTATGACTCACGGTATAAGAACAATACCCTCGATGGCCGTACAAGTCGGGAATTTCGGTTTCACTATATATGGTGTAGGTCAATCAGCGTTTGAAGTAGAGCAAAGTCCTTTACTTGATGCCCTGCTGAACGTTCCTATTCCGGATAACCTGGATGATACTCAGCAGGTTGCAAACGCAATTCTTGCCCTGCAAGGACTTCTTCAGCCTATTATGGACAGCAATGATTTAAATGATGCTTTACCATTTGCTTATTCTGTGTCGTATGTGGACGTAACCGGAGCACTAGGATATTCATATAATATAACTCCCCGGTTGAGCGCAGGCTTGAACCTTAAAGTAGTACACAGAAGGTTCTCTGCCAGGAAATTGCTGCTTGAAGAATATAGAGATATACTAAACATACTGAAGCGTGACCTGAATCAGTACGTAACCGGAGTTACTCTTGATATCGGGGGGTTATATCAGTTTCCGGGAGGCACAGACATTGGATTCTCCGTGCAGAATGCTGTACCTGTAAAGAAAATAACCTCAGTGTTAACCACCGATTTTGATTACACCTATCTTGATTATAAAAGGGATGCTAACGGTAATATAGTGATTGATGCGAGGGGAGATACAGTTGTGCAGTCTTTTTCACAAACTTATAATATAGGCATACCCTTTGACCTTGAGCTGCCCGTTGTTGTTAATTTGGGAATACTTCAGAAGATCACAGAAAATTGGGATGCTGCATTCGATTTAGCAGATGCTGCTGAGCAGGATATAAGGTATGAGGATTACTGGTCGCGGTTCAGGTTCGGGACTGAATACAGACTGGAAGCAATGGACAAAAAGCTTGGTGTGTCTTTCCGGATAGGAGTGGCTGACAAAAGGTTTACGGGAGGAATAGGGTTTAATATTTTCAGGGCGTTACAGGTTGATGGCGCATACGCGTATGATAACTTTGTCGGTTCGTATTCATATTACCTGCAGGCAAGATTGGGCTGGTAGTTTCCTGCCGATCGTCGGAATATAAATGTGTGGAATCTCCCTCATATCTCAAACAGGGGAGGGGAGCTGGGGTGGTCAGGAAATACAGGCCGGATGTTACCTTCTTTAATACCATTTGAAAAGTTTCAGTCCTATATAGAAACAGGCTACGCCCGTAATCAGCAATGCGAAGAAGGGAACGATTACATCCGGTAATCCGGCACCCTCAATAAAGATGCTTCGTATTCCGTCTGCCAGCAGAGTGAGGGGGAGTATCTTGATAAAGCCGACGGCCCAGTCGGGGAAATTATGGTAGCTGAAAAAGATTCCCGAGAGGACTATCATTGGAGTGGAGATAGCATTGATAAGGCCGTTTCCGACCTCAGGATTTCCGGTACGGGATGAAGTAAGTATTGCTATTCCAGCGAAACCAACATTGCCTGCAATGAAGATCAGGAAGAGTGCGAGGATACTTCCCTGGATTGTAATTCCGAATACAAGATATGAGAAGAGGAAAAGGAGCCCAGCCTCAATAAGATTCATTATAGATCTCACACTGATAAGCGAAATGAGGAAATAAGATTTTTTCATAGGAGTGGCAATCATCCTTCGCAGAAGTTTTTTCGACCGGTTTTCAATGATCCCGTAACCAAGTCCCCAGATCGACGACATCATCATCCCCATCGCTATCAGACCAGGAACAAAGAAATCAATATATCTTGTTCCTTTAAGTATAAGCGGTGCTACTGCTTCATCTTCAGCTGCAGTTGACTGATTATTTATCACTCGCGATAGATTAAGGTAAGTCAGGTGAGCTTCAGGATTTACGGGGTCGAAATGAAATTCAGTCTTAGCATTATTTTCTTCTACTATCAGGTTAATCTCACCCCTTTTCAGCATCTTCATTGCTTCATTGCGGGAGGTTCTTTCGAACACATAAGTATTATTGCCAAGTTTTTTGTCTTTTACGGAAATTTTATACTGCTCTTTCCGGGTAAGACTGTCCTGCGATTTTGCAGTCCTTGTTCTAAGGAAAGTTTCAAACCTGTTTGTTGAATCAATCGTTGTTCCTGCAGTGATTACGGCAACTTTATGAACCGTATCGAGTTTTTGAGTAAATGCCAGGCCGAGACCCAAAGCCATCAGGAGGGGAAATATAACACCCCAGAAAAGAACTGCCGGTTCACGCATCAGAGTTTTTGCATGCATTGAGAAAAGGATAAAAAACTGGTTCAACGACTCGTTACGCATTAAGATGCCTTCCGGTTAGTGTTGTAAACAGATCATCCAGAGTTTTTCTCCTGCTTTCAAAATCCTTCAGCTGAATGTTTTTCGATTTAAGATAATTTATGAACTGAGGCAGCTCAGTTTCCAGGTTCTCAATTGTTATAACACCCTTCCTTTTATCTTCGTCCCAATTAATTTCAAAATTTGAATTACCCTTTATTATCTCACTAAGATCAGTATCAAGACCTTCGGGAGTAAACTCGATTATCTTTTTATTATCAGAATTCAAAAGTTCATCGCGGGTACCCTCAAGCAGTATTTTTCCGCTGTCAATAATTATTATGTAATCGCAGAGCTGCTCAGCCTCTTCCATATAATGAGTGGTAAGTATGAGGGAGGTATGCGCTTTTGCTTTAAGCTGAAGTAGTATATGCCAGATTTCCCGCCTGGCGTTAGGATCCAGTCCAGTAGTTGGTTCATCCAGCAGAAGCAGTTTCGGGTTATTCAGTAATGCAATCCCAAGCGCAAGCTTCTGGCGCTGGCCGCCGGAGAGGGTTACTGTATAGGATGTCTTTTTTTCATTAAGGTTTATTTCAGATATAATCTCGTTTACCCTTTCATCTCCAAGCTGGTAGAAACCTGCGAACAATTTCATTGTTTCCTCAACAGTAAGCTTGTCAATAAAGCGTGTTTCCTGCAGAGAAAGTCCTATTGATCTGTGTAGTTCGTTCTGGTGTCCCTCCCATTTTTTCCCCAGAATTGTTATCTCCCCCTTATCCGGTTTCTGAATTCCTTCTATCATTTCTACGAGCGTAGTTTTACCGGCGCCGTTGGGGCCGAGCAGAGCAGTAAATTGTCCCTGTCCTATTGTGAGATTCACTCCGTTTACAGCATTTACGGTCTTAAACGATTTGTAAACATCTTTTACCTCTACAACAGGCGGCTTTTCGGAATTTTGTCTGGTCATAACCAACTGGTTTGTTTTCTTCGCAAATGACTGAAATCAGATTTGGAAACTTAAGAGAAGATCAGAACTTAGTCAAAATAGTAGAATAATATCACGTTTTTAACGATTATTAGGAGACCGGGTTAGTGAAGTAAATTCTATGATATTAAGATTTAATCCATCACTACAAGATCAAAAGGTCAGTTTTATCTGTTAGGTTAGGTGGGATGTTATATGTTTATGGTTATTACAAAGTATTCAAAGCGTATTCAAAGCGTATTCAGAGCGTATTCAGAACGTTTTCAGAACGTTTTCAGATACTTGGTGGCGGCTTTCAGCTAAGGGACAGTTTCGAGATGAAATCTTATGGATAATTGGGCACTTTCATTTAAGAATTTTGGGTGAGCCGATGAGATGACCCTCCAGGGGTGTTCTAAATTGAAGGATATATTTTAATTTTGCTTTTTAAAGTGACTGAAGTTAAACTACCTATACCAGATAAAAATTAAATTTGAGATGAAAATGAAGACAACAGGAAACACAATATTAATTACCGGAGGCACCTCCGGCATCGGGAGAGGTTTCGCGGAAGAATTCGTTCAGAGGGGTAACACGGTTATCATTTGCGGCCGAAGAGAAGACCGCCTGCATGAGATTCAGCAGAATTTCCCGGGAATTATTACAACTATGTGCGATCTTTCTGTGGTTGAGGAAAGAGAAGCGCTCTTTCAATGGGCTGTAGAAACCTTTCCGGAACTGAATATGCTAATAAATAATGCGGGTATTCAGCTGGCTTGCGATATGACAAAGGAAGTAGAGATAAATAAGGTCACCCATGAAATTGAAATAAACCTTACGGCACCTATACATCTTTCCTCTCTTTTTGCAGAGCACTTTTCCGGAAAAGATGAAGCTGCTATTATAAATATTTCATCGGGACTAGCGTTTGTGCCAATTGCATTTATGCCGGTGTACTGCGCCACAAAGGCGGCTCTTCATTCCATCACAATGTCGTTACGTCACCAATTGAAGGATACTTCCGTGAAAGTTTTTGAGATAATACCTCCTTCAGTTGATACTGAGCTGGGGCATCAGAGGCGAAAAGATAATAATCAGAGTCACGGCGGTATGCCCATCAAGAAATTTATTGAAGATTCAATGAATTTAATTGAGAGAGATGAATTGGAAGCAGTTGTGGGGCATGCTGTTAACCTTAGAGAAAAAGGGGAAGAATTGTTTGAACAGTTAAATGCCAACAGGTAAGACTGAGTGATCCCCTAATTCTTTAATTCTTTGCATTTATAAACACCCCTCTTTATATTTGGCAATTAAAATTTTTAACATATTGCAGTAATTAATGCGGAAAATATTCATATCGGACTTAGCGAAATACGTTGGCGAAGAAATTAAGATACAGGGCTGGCTCTATAATAAAAGATCAAGCGGAAAACTGCATTTTCTAATATTAAGGGACGGAACAGGTTATCTTCAGTGTGTTTTCTTTAAAGGCAATGTTTCCGAAGAAGTATTCGATTTAGCCGGTAAAACCGGACAGGAATCTTCTATCGAAATTACCGGGAAAGTGAAGAAAGAAGAAAGAGCTCCAGGCGGGTACGAGCTGGATGCTGTTGATCTTAAAATTATTTCAGAGACGCACGATTATCCCATCACTCCTAAAGAGCATGGTGTGGAATTTCTTATGGATTACCGCCATCTCTGGCTCAGGTCGAGTAAACAGGTCGCTATTATGCGCGTGAGGCACAGGATAGTGAAAGCGATAAGGGATTTCTTTGATGGAAACGGATTTACCCTTATGGATCCGCCGATACTTACGCCTTCTTCGTGTGAGGGAACGTCAACTCTTTTTGAAACCGAATATTTTGACCTGGGCAAGGCTTATTTAACTCAATCAGGTCAGCTTTATGCTGAAGCCGGTGCAATGGCATTGGGGAAAGTTTATACCTTCGGACCTACTTTCCGTGCGGAAAAATCAAAAACAAAAAGGCATCTTACAGAATTCTGGATGTGTGAGCCTGAAGTTGCATTTGCCGATCTTAATGATGATATGGACCTTGCTGAAGAATTTCTTGAATATATTGTGCAGACCGTACTTAAGGAAAGGGAAGATGAGCTTAAAGTTCTTGAAAGAGATCCGAAATTTTTAATGAATGTTAAAAAGCCGCTTCCAAGAATTTCCTATGATGAAGCTGTTGAAATACTGAAGAAGAACGGCAGTGAGTTTGAGTATGGAAATGATTTCGGCGCACCTGATGAAACAATTATATCTAACCAGTATGACCGGCCGGTGATGGTTCACCGCTATCCTTCTGCCGTTAAAGCATTCTATATGAAAAGAGATCCTGAAAATCCGAATCTTGCTCTTGCGGTAGACGTACTGGCTCCCGAAGGATACGGCGAAATTATCGGCGGCAGTCAAAGGGAAGACAATATTGATCTGCTTATCGAAAGAATAAAAGAGCATGATCTCCCGATGAAAGATTTTGAGTGGTACCTGGATCTAAGGAGATTTGGTTCCGTTCCTCATTCAGGTTTCGGGTTAGGTCTTGAAAGAACGGTTTCATGGATATGCGGACTGGAACATATCAGGGAGACAATACCATTCCCCCGGATGATTTACAGAAATACTCCTTAGGTATTGATAAAAATGACTGCCCGGCAAAATTTAAATAAGGTAAAGTGATAATGTCTTTTACATCATCTATCAACCATCATACACCATACATTTTTCTATGACCTTAGAAATCATCCTTTTTATTCTCTTTGCTGCGGTAGCTGCCGTTTCCTCAGTAATTATGATTACAAGAAGTGATGCTGTTATAGCAGCACTGTTTTTAGTACTTAATTTTGCCTCCCTTGCCGGTCTTTACCTCCTGCTGAATGCCCAGTTTATTGCGGTTGCACAGGTAATTGTTTATGCCGGTGCAATTATGGTTTTGTTCCTTTTTGTAATTATGCTTTTACGTCCGGAAAAGGAAAGTATACTGGGGAAGAAGCCCGCGATAAAGATTATGGCAGTGGTAGTTGCTGCAATCGTATTTTTACAGATTGCCTATATGATTTTCTTCTCGAAGTCAGGCAGCGTAACAGGCGAAGTAGCAGCAAGTGTTAAAGCGGGTACTGTAGAATCAATAGGGAGAGAATTATTTACAAATTATATAATACCTTTTGAGGCCGCGGGATTTCTGCTTCTTGCAGCAACAATAGGTGCCTTGGTATTAGCAAAAAAGAAATTTGAATAGACTATGCAGATTCCAATAGAATATTATCTGATCCTTAGTGCCTTTATGTTCGCAATAGGCGTAACCGGGGTAATGATCAGGAGAAATGCAATTATAGTTTTCATGTCGGTTGAGCTTATGCTGAATTCAGCTAACCTGACACTGGTAGCATTTTCTTCTTACCTGGGTAATTCGATCGGGCAGCTTTTTGTGTTCTTTGTAATGACAGTTGCTGCTGCCGAGGCTGCGGTTGGCCTGGCAATCGTAATTGCTCTCTTCAGGAATAAATTAACACTCAACATAGACGAAATAAATATCCTGAAGTGGTAGCCCCTGGTTATCATTTCAAACTCTTAATCAGCAGAACTTTATGATTAATCTTATATACTTAACTATTCTTCTTCCGCTTGCAGGCTTTCTCATAAACGGAATATTCGGGTCACGTATCAAAAACGAGAAAGTTATCGGGATAATCGGAAGCGGTGCAATCGGGCTGTCATTCCTGGTTGCTGCCGGAGCGTTCATACAAACTCTGGGACTCCCGGTTGAAGAGAGACAGCATATTGTTAATCTTTTTACCTGGCTTCATGTAGGCAGTCTTAATGTAGGCTTTTCATACCAGGTTGATCAGCTGTCGCTGGTTATGGCATTAATCGTTACAGGTGTAGGATTTATAATTCACGTATACTCCATTGGATATATGCATGGAGATAAGAGCTTCTGGAGATTCTTTGCCTATCTGAATCTTTTCATCTTTGCTATGATGAACCTGATACTAGGTGATAATTTTGTTCTGCTTTTCCTTGGATGGGAGGGAGTTGGTCTCTGCTCTTATCTTTTAATCGGTTTCTGGTATGATAGAAAATTTGAAAAGAGCACTACCAGCGATGCAGCTAAAAAAGCATTCATAGTAAACAGGATAGGCGACTTTGGATTTCTCCTGGGCATGTTCTTAATCTATCTTACATTCGGCAGTCTTAATTTTAACGAGGTTTTTGCACGTGCGAATATATTGAATGTGCATCAGGGAGTATTCACATTAATTGCGCTCTTCCTTTTTATCGGTGCAACAGGAAAATCGGCTCAGATACCATTGTTCGTCTGGCTTCCCGATGCTATGGCGGGCCCTACACCGGTTTCAGCGCTTATACATGCAGCAACCATGGTTACCGCCGGCGTCTATATGGTGGCAAGGTGTTCCATATTATTTGTTTCGGCACCTGCAATAATGACACTTGTTTCAGTAATTGGAGTGGTTACAGCATTATTCGCTGCTTCAATCGGCATAGTTCAGAATGATATTAAGAAAGTGCTTGCTTACTCCACTATCAGTCAGCTCGGATATATGTTTTTAGCCCTGGGAGTAGGTGCTTTTTCTGCCGGTATATTTCACGTAATGACTCACGCATTTTTTAAGGCTCTTCTATTCCTTGGAGCCGGTTCTGTTATTCACGCTATGCATGAACACCAGGATATACAGGGATACGGCGGACTTAAAAAGTATATGCCCAAAACGGCTATGACTTTCCTTATTGCCGCTCTGGCAATTTCGGGAATCCCGCCGCTTTCAGGTTTTTTCAGCAAGGATGAAATTCTCTGGCTTTCGTTCGCTAACGGCAGTTTTGTTCTCTGGCTGATCGGAGCTATTACGGCACTGATGACTGCATTTTATATGTTCCGTCTTTATTTCCTGACGTTTGAAGGAAAAGAACGGTTCGGGCAGAGTGTCCATCCTCATGAATCTCCCTCTGTTATGACGATTCCGCTTATAATACTGGCCTTTCTTGCGGCTATCGGCGGTTTTATAGGAATACCTGCTTTATTCTCAGGTGAGGGTGGTAATATGTTTGAAGGATGGCTTGCCCCGATATTTGAAAATGCAGAACGAAAACTTGCACTCTATGGAACGCATTCTGCCGGTTCGGAAATAACCCTGATGATAATTTCTGTAATACTTGCTGTAGGCGGAATATGGATGGCCAGGAACATTTATCTTAAAAAACCCGCCATTGCAGAATCTGCAGCAAACAGGTTCAAGGGTCTGCATAACCTCCTCTGGAATAAATATTTTGTTGATGAAATATATGATGCCGCAGTTGTTAACCCGATAAAAAAAGGTTCTGAAACTGTACTCTGGAAATTTACAGATGCTAAAATAATTGACGGTGCTGTTAATGGTACAGCTTCGTTAATTAATTTTATTTCAACAAAGATAAGGCAGATCCAAACCGGGGTTGCCCAGATCTACGCAGTAGTTATGATGCTTGGAATAGTTATCGCTCTTTTCTGGATTATCTTAAGTTTATAAATTATGGAAAACAGTTACTTACTCACATATCTTCTTTTTACACCTGTTGCCGGTGCAATCATCCTTTTATTCTTTAATAAGAATAAGGAAAACGCGGTAAGATGGTTTGGTCTGATCGTATCTACTATAGCTTTTATAATATCCCTTGTAATATATTTTAACTTTGATGCCTCGAAACCGGGATTTCAGTTTATTCATCAGTTCATATGGATTGAGAAACTGAGTATAAGTTATAAAGTGGGGATAGACGGTCTTGCTATGCTCATGCTGCTGCTTACTACATTCCTTACACCCCTGACCCTGCTCTCAAGCTGGTCGGGCATAAATAAGAGAGTAAAAGAATTTACGTTCTTTATGCTGATGCTTGAAGCAGGCATGCTGGGAGTATTCATCTCTATAGATTTATTCCTGTTCTATATATTCTGGGAGGCTATGCTTATACCGATGTATTTTATCATCGGTATCTGGGGAGGTGAACGTAGAATTTACGCATCCGTAAAGTTTTTCCTCTACACAATGTTCGGCAGTCTGCTTATGCTGATTGCAATTATTTGGCTGGCGGTATATGCGTCATCATCATTAGGACATTTTTCAACCGATCTGTCGGAGCTTTACGCAGTAGGACCAACCATTAAACAGAATATCCAGAATTGGATGTTTGCAGCATTTGCATTCAGTTTTGCAATTAAAGTACCTCTTTTTCCTCTTCATACATGGCTTCCTGATGCCCACGTACAGGCACCTACTGCCGGAAGTGTTATACTTGCAGGTGTACTGCTGAAGATGGGAACGTATGGACTCTTAAGGTTTTGCCTGCCTCTCTTTCCCCAGGCCGCGGTGAATTTTGCTCCTTATATTTCAGTGCTTGCAGTAATAGGAATCATCTATGGCGCACTTGTAGCGATGGTTCAGAAAGATATGAAAAAACTTGTTGCCTATTCCTCGGTTGCCCACCTCGGGTTTGTTGTACTCGGAATATTCGCAATGACGCAGGAATCTGTTCAGGGCGCAGTGATACAGATGGTAAACCATGGTCTATCTACAGGAGCTTTATTCCTTTTAGTCGGAGTTATCTACGAAAGAACTCATACAAGGGAAATCTCAGAGTACGGCGGTATTGCTAAGATAGTTCCTATTTACGCATTTGCCCTTTTATTCGCATCTCTTTCTTCTATAGGGCTGCCGGGACTGAATGGTTTTGTCGGTGAGTTTTTAATTTTATTAGGTTCTTTTAAATCTCCTGTACTCGGAAGCTGGTGGTTTACCGTGTTCGCCGCATCAGGAGTAATCTTTGCAGCAGTCTATATGCTGTGGATGTATCAGAGAGTTGCTTTTGGGGAGGTAACGAATCCAAAGATGAACTCTCTAACTGATATGAACAAGAGAGAAATCTTGGTACTCGTACCCATTTTCATATTCATTGTCTGGATAGGAATATATCCTAGTACGTTTTTGAAAGTATCAGATAAATCGACAGCAAAAGTAATAGAACAGGTGCATACGCAAACCCAGGCAGTCATTGAATAGGAAAATATCATATGAGATATGGCAGCAGAATCGTTGCAGCATTAATATTATCGTTCTTTTTTTATTGTAATATAAGTGCGGCTGAACTTCCGGCTGTGCAGGATACGGTTTCACAGGTAAGGACCGTTGAACTTGCAGGGGAACATGTTCTCCCGTCACCATATATGGTGATACCATTTATCGTCCTTCTCCTGATGATCGCAACAGGCCCGTTGTTCTATAAACACTTCTGGGAAAGACATTACCCGAAGCTGGCAATTTTATTGGGACTAGTTACTGTATTCTATTACCTTGCTTTTCTGAATGAATACCATACTCTTCTGCACACTTTCGCGGAGTATATTTCATTTATAGCCCTGCTTAGTTCTTTGTTTGTGGCCTCAGGCGGTATTTTTATTAAGGTTGACAAAAAAGCCACGCCTTATATGAATGTTCTTTTCTTATTGTTTGGTGCGGTAATAGCGAATGTTATTGGTACAACCGGTGCTTCAATGCTGCTTATAAGACCTTATATAAAAATGAATCAGAACAGGATAAAAGCATATCACGTTATTTTCTTCATTTTTATTGTAAGCAATATCGGAGGCGCTTTAACTCCGATTGGCGATCCGCCCTTATTCATCGGTTTCCTGAGAGGTGTACCCTTTTTCTGGGTACTCGATAATATCTGGTTCATCTGGATACCAATGATTCTGCTGATACTTGCGGTGTTTTTCACATTCGACTGGTTTAACAGCAGAGGGAATTCTAATCCTAAAGAAGTGAGCTATTCAGGGAAGATAGAGTTCAAAGGATTAAGGAACCTTGGGTATCTTGCAGTTATCATCGCCTCTGTATTCATAGATCCGGGGATATTTTCCTGGGTTCCCAGTTTAAGTCCGTTTCCTTTCGGCATCAGGGAAATGATAATGTTCGGAGTAGTCTTCTTTTCATACAAGCAGGCTGATCCGGAAATATTGAAAGCTAATGAATTTGATTTTGAACCAATTAAAGAAGTTGCGTATCTCTTCATCGGGATATTTTTAACTATGGTACCAGCTCTGCAGCTAATTGCCGAAGAAGCGAAAGTTAACAGGGATTTACTCAATGCCGGCACATTTTACTGGGCAACGGGCGGATTATCATCATTCCTCGACAATACGCCTACGTACCTGAACTTTTTAAGTGCGGCAATGGGAAAATATACTCTTGATGTGAATGTAAAGGCTCACGTTCTGGATTTTGTTTCGCAGGACGTAATTTACCTCAGGGCAATTTCAGTAGCTGCGGTTTTCTTCGGGGCGATGACATACATCGGGAATGGACCTAATTTTATGGTGAAATCCATATGTGAGAGGGCAGGTATTGAAATGCCGAGCTTCTTCACATATATGGTTAAATATTCGATACCGATACTGATACCTTTGTTTTTTATAATTTATTTTCTCTTTTTCCATTAAAGGAGTATAACTATGGCGTCGCTGAAGGAAATACTGAAGAGCAAACCGACAGGTTTATTTTACAAAAACAGGCTTATACTTCCTTTCCAGGGAATATTCCTGAAAGTTATTGTTGATGATGACATTATCATGGATTTTTCCCCGTCATCCAAACAGATATTCATTACCGAAAATGAAAATTATACTGATCTATATTTCAAGGAATATAAGCACCTCAAGGATGCTGTTTCAAAGTATGAAGCAATAAAGATGGTGCTTGTTGAGAAGGGAAAAGATATTTTTAATTTCGATAACCACCAGAAAATTGTTATTTATCTTGATAAAAAACATATGGTAAATATCGAAGAAACAGACGAAGATATTTTATTTATTGAATAAATCAGATTGCCGGATTTAAGGCATACCAAAGGCTTAAAATTATGCTCAATAGTATCCAGGAATTTTACAATATTATGCCGCTGGTGATAGTCGGCGCAGGAATCCTCATTTCATTATTAGTTGAAATGTTCAGGAAAGAGAGCCAGACAGCGGTAAGCTGGATTTCCGTATTAATCTTTCTTGCTGCGGCATTTTATTCACTGGCCACGGTTAATTCTGTTTCTGTGGTTATGCAGAATATGCTTGCAACCGGAGGAACGGTAAATATATTTTATTTCATATTTACTTTCGGGGCCGCACTGGTTTGTCTTTTGTCTATGGACTATCTTAAGAAGTACGGCGCTGATTACGGAGAGTTCTATCTTCTGGTGCAGTGTTCTGTTCTTGGTATGATGCTTATGGCTGGAGCAAAAGATCTGTTCACAATTTTCCTCGGATTGGAGCTTATGTCAATAAGTTTTTATGCGCTGGCAGGGATTAACAGGAAGAGGATTTCAGCAAATGAAGCATCACTTAAATACTTCCTGCTTGGTGCTTTTGCAACCGGGTTTACGGTATATGGTATTGCACTTATTTACGGTTCAGCAGGAACCACCTCTATTGAAGTAATAACTTCGAGATTCGGGAATCTATCCGGTGACTTCATCTTTATTACGGGGTTACTTTTGTTCCTGGTCGGGTTCTCCTTCAAAATAGCTGCCTTTCCGTTTCATATGTGGGTTCCTGATGTATATGAAGGATCAGCAACCACAGTATCTGGTTTATTCTCCACCGGCGGGAAAGCGGCAGCGTTCAGCGCCATTATTGTTACTCTCGGCACCATTTTCAGTACAGCGTCGCATTTATTTACTCCTTATCTTGCTGTAATCGCCGTTCTCTCCATGCTTTTCGGCAGTATTGTAGCCATTGTGCAGGATAATATAAAACGAATGCTTGCTTATTCTTCTATAGCGCATGCAGGTTATATGCTTATAGGCTTTGCTGCAGGAAATTATGACGGCATAGCGGGAATAATATTCTACCTGGCTGCTTATACCTTTATGAACCTTGGAGCATTCGGAATAGTTTCGATTGTGGAGGGGAAGGATGAGGCAAACCTTTCTATTCGTTCCTTTGCCGGTCTGGGGTCAAGAAACCCCTTACTTGCCGGATTACTTTCAGTATTTATGTTCTCACTGGCAGGCATTCCGCCCTTTGCCGGTTTTTTCGGCAAGTACTATGTTTTTATTGCTGCCATTGAATCAGGTTTAACCTGGCTTGCTGTAATTGGTGTCATTTCAAGCGTTATCAGTGTTTACTTCTATCTGAGAATAGTAGTTTTAATGTATTTTAAAGACGCTGAGGAAGTTGTTTCACCCTCACAAACCAGTACAGGTTTGCTTGCTGTTATTATTTCGGTTCTCCTGGTGATCATACTCGGAGTTGCCCCCGGCACAATTATCGGATTAATTTCTTCATTCCTGTCATAGTAGTAGTTTTTTACTTGAATTTTACCTGCCGGTTTGAAAGTTTAGAAAAACTTAATATAAAACCGGCTTTTTTTTATTAGGAAATTAATATGATACCTTTGTTTTCTACCAGCCAGATACGTGAAACAGACGAGCGGGCAATAAAAGAGTTGAAAGTTCCTGGTGTGGTTTTGATGGAAAATGCTTCACTTGAGATATTTAATTATATCGAAAGAGCTCGCAAAGAACGTAATCTGCCCGCCAGGATCGCTATAATCTGCGGGAAGGGAAATAACGGGGGAGACGGCTATGCTGCTGCCAGGCACTTTCTCAATAGCGGATACGAAACGGCGGTAGTTAAGGTTGGCGAAGAAAGTGAAATGTCGCCCGACTGCAGGACAAATTTTACTATTCTTAAGAACCTGGGTAGTGGAAACAAATCTTTTACTATAATCGACTTTAAGTCAATCGGTGATCTCCGGAAGATAAAAAATTACACTCTAATAGCAGATGCAATGCTGGGAAGCGGAATTGAAGGCGCATTAAGGGAACCATATAAGTCAATTGTTGATGAATTAAATAAGTATACTGCGCTTAAGGCAGCTATTGATATTCCCAGCGGTTTAAGTGCTGATAAAGGTTTTGCTGAAAGTGCATTTCAGGCTGACCTGACTATTACACTTGGAGAATTAAAGAAAGGTCTTTTTTTCGGCAAAGGCAGCATATGCAGCGGCGAAGTTTACAAGGGAAGTATAGGTATAGGTTTTTCTGTCTATGACCAGTTTGATAGTTCTGAGTATCTTATAGAACCTGAAGATGCGTGGCTGTTTCTGCCGAAAAAAAAGAAGGATGAATATAAATATTCAGCCGGGAAGGTATTTACTATTGCGGGTTCGGGTGATTTACCCGGAGCCGCAGTATTGACCTCAAAAGCTGTGCTGACTTCAGGATCGGGAGCTTCTGTACTTGCTTATCCAAGGTCGGTAAGGCGCCTGGTACACAAAAACCTGGGTGAAGTAATTGTTGATGCATACAATGACAATAAAAAAGAGATCCTTACAGATGATAACATTAAGGAACTTAATAAACGAATTAAGTGGGCTGATGTAGTAGCGATAGGGCCCGGGCTTGGAAGGGAAGAGGAAACTCTGGAGGCTGTCCTTCAGGTATTAAGAGAAAAGAAATACAAGAGTATTGTCCTTGATGCGGATGCTGTCTTTGCTGTTGGTGAGGATGGTTATCAGCATTACAACCTTAAGGATGCCGTCTTAACACCTCATCATGCTGAGTTCGCTCACTTAATCGGAAAAGACCAGAGTGAAATCGAAAAAGATATTCTGCAGTATGGACATAATTTTGCCGGGGAAACAGGATCATATCTCGTGCTTAAAGGAGCCCCGACTATAATATTTACTCCAGGCGGCGATGCTCTTATAAATACTACGGGCAACCCGGGAATGGCTAAATTCGGAACCGGCGATGTTTTGACCGGTGTAATAGCTTCTTTTATTGCACAGAAAAAAAATAAAGAAGAAGCAATAATAAGTTCTGTATATCTTCATAGCCTTGCGGCTGATCTGCTGCTTGAGAAAAACACTGAGTTCGGATATACGGCATCTGATATAAGTCGTAATATTTCTTCAGCAATTAAATTTTTAAGGAAAACATTTGCTTAATAAACTTGAAAGAAACAGAAAGTGGCTCATTTACTTTCCTTTGATTCTTTACTGGGTGGTACTATTTATTGCTACCACACTTCCCGCAGTTGATCTGCCTAAAACCGGAGTAAGTGATAAGGTCGAGCATTTTACAGCATATATGATTTTAGCTGTTCTTCTTAATTTTACAATGATGTTCCAGAATAAATACCCAAAACTTAAAAAAAAGGCCTGGTTATACACTTTATTAGTAATTCTTACTTATGCTGGTCTTGATGAATTTCACCAGTTATTTATACCGGGAAGGGACTGTGATATACTTGACTGGCTGTCAGATGCCTCAGGAGTATTACTCGGTTTAGGTTTTGTAAAATTAGTTGTTATTTTTTCCGGATATAAGCCGCAAGCAGGCTGAAATTCTGTTTTCCCTGCGGGTGTTAAAAAAATACCTTTTCTTTGGAACCTTTGAAAAATATTCTAGTAAGAACAGAAGCAGTATTTGACAAAAGAACCATCATTTATTAACTTGGCGGGCGATAAATTTGCCCTTTAGGAGGACTTGGTAATGGCATTAAATAAAAATCCAAAAGCGGATTTAAGACGCAGCTACAAAAAAGTTTTTGAGCTGAGTTTAATTATTGCTCTTGCAATATTGATAGTTGCGTTTAAGTTTTTCCCGCATGTTGATACACAGGCTGCGGTGAGCGAAGGACCTCAGGAATTGTTCAAGGTTGAAGATGTTCAGCAGACTAAACAGGAGAACAGACCTCCACCGCCTCCTAAACCTCCTATTCCGATCGAAGCTCCTTCTGAGGATGTTCTTGAAGATATTGAAATCGGCGAAACTGAACTTAATGTTAATGAATCCGTAGAAGCTCCGCCTCCCCCTAAAGTTGAAAAGAAGGTAGAGGAAGAACCTCAGTATTTCGTAGCAGTTGAAGAAATGCCGGAACCTATCGGCGGCATCCAGGCAATTCAAAGCAAGATAGTATATCCGGAAATTGCTAAAAGAGCCGGAATTGAAGGAAAAGTTTATGTACTTGCTTTCGTTGATGAAACAGGCAACGTTACTAAAGCACAGATTATAAAAGGTTTGGGTGCGGGTCTTGATGAAGCAGCCCTAAACGCAGTGAAAGCTACTAAGTTTAAACCCGGTAAGCAAAGAGGAAAACCTGTTAAAGTTCAGGTATCAATTCCTATAGTATTCAGACTCCAATAATTTTAACGTGAAGTGGTGTAAGGCTGTCTCAGTAATACTGAGACAGCCTTTTCTATTTTAAATTGGATTAAAAACCTATAACCTTTTTAATCATAGAGGCCTATC
Organism: uncultured Ignavibacteria bacterium; assembly: GCA_963800255.1. Lineage (GTDB taxonomy): Bacteria > Bacteroidota > Ignavibacteria > Ignavibacteriales > Ignavibacteriaceae > DATFVA01. The sequence goes on from CAWDAK010000022.1 coordinate 291,769, forward strand.
AAAATACGAATCACAAATAGGTAACTAATAACTAACTTTATCAATCACTTCTGTACCATTTGATATTATTTCAGGAGAATCATCTTTTTTGTTTGTGAAAAATTCCCAACTCTCATTTGATAGAGATATAATCCGCTCGGAAGATTGACAGCATTCCAGTTTAGTTCATAAGTGCCTGACTGTTTTTCTTCATTGACTAGTGTTTCTATCTCTTTTGCCAGAACATCGAAAACCTTGATTTGGACTTGTGATGCCCGGGGGACTGTGTATATAATTTTTGTATTCGGATTAAATGGATTAGGGAAGTTTTGTTCAAGAACATATTCATTAACATCCATAACATCGACTTCGACTACATCAGAGTATCCACACATCCCACTGAAATCTATTTGGTTCAGCCGGTAGAAATATTTTCCATTTACGAAGATATTATCCGTATATGAATAATTGTGCTTATCTGTTGTGGTCCCTTTGCCCTGAACAAACCCTATTGCTGTAAAATTACCTTCAGCCGATCTTCGCTGGATTTCAAAACCTTTATTGTTTAACTCAGCCGCTGTACTCCATTTTAAGATTACACTTTTATTCTCTGAGTTTGCTGTATATGATATTAGTTCAACGGGTGTTCCGCTATTCATGGTGTTTATTATTGTTCCGTTATTTCCCACTATCCATCCCGCGCCTGCATCTGTGAAATAAACTGAAAACAAGTTATTGTTAGTTCCACTGTTTTGAGGTGTCCAGCTATTTCCTCCATCAGTGGAATAAAATATTACTCCGCTATACCCCACAGCCCAGCCTTTCGAAGAATTTATAAAATGGACTGAATACAATAGATTGGAAGTGCCAAAACTCTGAGAAGACCAGCTGCTGCCACCGTCGGTTGTCTTAAATATAATCCCGTCATTATAAGGTCCATTTCCTGAGCCTGCAATCCAGCCTGTGCCTGGATCTATGAAATAAACGCAATTCAAATTATTATAAACGCTGCTGCTTTGCGATACCCAGCTATCTCCGCCATCAGTCGTTCTCAGGATTGTCCCGTTATCTCCTACACTCCATCCGGTATTTGAATCTGTGAACCAGACTGAATTCAAACCATATGAAGTCCCGCTGAGTTTTGTTGACCAATTATTTCCTCCATCAGTTGTTTTCAGTATTGTTCCGTTATCTCCCACAGCCCAGCCAATATTTGAATCGATGAAATAGATCGAACATAAAAAATTTGATGTTCTGCTGTTCCGGGCTATCCAGCTGCTTCCACCATCAGATGTTTTTAGGATTATTCCATAATCGCCCACAACCCAACCGGTATTAGAGTCAATGAAAAAGACTGACCATAGAAAATTCAGAGTACCGCTGACCTGAGATGACCAGTTATTTCCACTATCAGTTGTTTTGAGAATTGTTCCATTGAATCCCACAGCCAGGCCTGTACCAGGACCGGTAAGCCAGACCGAGCGCAAATCATTTGTAGTTCCAGTGCTTTGATATGTCCAGTAACTACCGGCATTAACGGTTTTAAGAATCGTTCCATTACCGGATACCATCCAGCCACTGGTAAAATCAGGAAAACAGATTGAATTCAATTTGCTCATAGTTCCGCTATTAAGAATTATCCAATCAGTTCCGCCATTAGTTGTTTTATATACTTTTCCACCATCACCTACGATCCAGCCGGTTAAAGAATCAATAAACAAGATTGAATAAAAATAATCTGTGGTTCCGGTACTTTGAGGGAGCCAATCAGTTCCGCCATTAGTTGTACTAAGGATTGTACCATGGATCCCCGCAATCCAGCCGGTATTAGAATCTATAAAACAGACTGAATGTAAATCATCGGTAGTCCCGCTGCTTTGAGACATCCAATTATTCCCACCATCAGTCGTCTCAAGAATACCTCCATGTCCTCCTACAGTCCATCCAGTATTTGAGTTTAGGAAATGAACCGAATACAAAGAATGCGTATATACGCTATCCTGAATTATCCAGCTGACGCCGCTGTCGGTTGTCTTGAATATCGTACCATAAAGTAAATTTCCGCCCACAGCCCACCCGGTAGTGGGATCTACAAAATAAACTGATCTGAGAGTATGTGCTGTTCCGCTGTTCTCTAACGTCCAGGTATATCCGCCGTCCGTCGTCCTGAGAACAGACCCATTTTTTCCCACTGCCCAACCGTTATCAGAATCGGTGAAATAGATAGAGTACAAATTATTTGTTGTCCCGCTGTTTTGAGATATCCAGTTATTACCACCATCGGTTGTACAGAGTATTGTTCCGCAGTCTCCTGCGGCCCAGCCGGTATTAGAATCTATGAAATAAACTGATGATAAAGGATTACCTTGCGGTGAAGGATTCTGCCAGTTCCATTGCCCAAAACAAATTTGTACCCAAAATAAGGTAAGTATTGTCACATTCAATATAGATCTCATCCTAATCTCCCTTTAACTATCTCAAATTAGGTAAATTTATTCTTTCTCTCAATAAAATCCGATCATTTTTCTTGATTCCTTCCACCTTCTCATTTTGTTTTATTGATACTTTAAGATCAGTTTCTTTTGCGAATAGTTCCCCGGTGAATAGACTTTTCTAATTTTGTGAACTTTAATACTTCTTAAGACAGGCGATCTCATCCTCATATTCAGATTTAAGCTCAGTGTATAAACTGCTCAAATATTCTTTGATTATGATATATATTCTTTACTTTTATCGGTGATGCTTTTCTTTATTTTACCTTCTGTTTTGGTGACGCTTTTTTAATAAACAAACCTTTGTCGGGAAAGTTAATTCCCCCTGAGTTATATTTATATATTAAAATTTAATACTAAATTGGCTGGTTAATGGCTCAGAAGAAGGTGAACACAGAAAATAAGGCATGGCTCACTCTCTTTGTGATAATGTTAACTATTTTTAACCTGCTTTTTCTAATCTACATCAAATATGATAATCAGAATATGCCTCTGTCTGATTTCAGACTTTATTACATAGGGAACCTTTTTAATATTTCATTCAGCATAGTATTAACGATCGGTTTGATCGCATATATGCTGAAGGAAAAAACAAATTTATCTCCGGTATCCATTTTTCTACTGGGTGCTGCGATGACGATTTTCCTCTTCGTGGCATGGATATTTGCAAAATCACCAATCTCTTTACCTGATGTAACTATCTTAAATCAGCCTTTGAATAGGATATTCATCAGCGGATTGTTTTTTACTTATCAGTTCATACAATTTATTCTGATTGTGGAAATTTGGCTGAGCCTATCACAAAAATCAAATTTAATCTTTTTGCGCGCCCTGGTTGATTCTGTTCTAATAACCATGATATTGCTCGTGTTTTCTTTTTTCTATTTAAATTTTAATAAAGCTCCGGGAAGGGAGTTCTTCCTTAGTGGCAAAGGAAATAATGTAGGAGTTGTACTGGGAGCAGCGGTGTGGACTAATGAACCTAGTCCCAGTTTGAGATCCCGCGTAGATAAAGCATTCAAACTGTATAAGAGGGGCAGTATTCAGAAAATCCAGCTGACAGGAGGTAATGCACCCGGTGAACTGAGTGAGGCTGAAATTGCATACGATTATCTTAAAAAAAAGAAGATAGATTCATCTGATATCTGGGTAGAAAAAAGGACAACCTCAACCACAGAGCAGATTCATTTTATCAAGCAAAACCTTAGTACAAAACCGGGGGTAAATGACATAATAATTATATCTGATTCTTATCATTTACCGCGGGTAAAGGAAATCGCTGATTTCTATCTTCTGAATATTGAAGTGGCTCCTTCAGATCTTGATTTGAGGTTTGAGAATAAATTATATAACAAATTAAGGGAAAGTGCTGCAATTTTAATATTTTGGTTCTTTGCAATTTAACTTTTTTCAAATAATGGAGAAAAAGTATGGTTAATTTTGAAATTATAGAAGAATTTGATCACGAACAGGTGGTATTCTGTTCAAATAAAGAAGCCGGATTAAGAGCTATAATAGCAATCCATAACACTACACTAGGACCTGCTCTGGGCGGAACCCGTATGTGGAATTACAAAAGTCACGACGATGCTTTAAAAGATGTCCTCCGGCTATCAAGAGGAATGACTTACAAAGCTGCTGTTTCCGGCTTAAACCTGGGCGGCGGCAAAGCAGTTATTATAGGTGATTCAGCAACTCAGAAGAATGAATTATTGTTCAGAACGTTCGGAAAATTTATTGAAGGATTAGCAGGGAGATATATTACTGCTGAGGATGTTGGAACTTCTGTAAATGATATGGAATACGTCAGGATGGAAACTAAATATGTTACCGGGGTATCAAAGGCCCTTGGTGGTTCCGGTGATCCCTCTCCGGTAACCGCATATGGTGTATTTGTAGGAATGAAAGCCTGCGCAAAATTCAAATGGGGAAGTGATTCGCTTGCTGGAAAAAAGATAGCTGTACAGGGAGCGGGTCAGGTTGCAAAATATTTATGCGAACACCTTTACAATGAAGGGGCCGAAATATTTATTACCGATATTAATGAAAGCAAGATAAACCGCGTACTTGAAACAGTAAAAGCACAGGTGGTAAAACCTGAGGAAATATACGGCCTCGATGTTGATATTTTTTCACCGAATGCCCTTGGCGCAATTATAAATAACGATACGATAGGGAAAATTAAAGCCGAAATAGTTGCCGGCGGAGCAAACAACCAGCTTGAAAAAGAGACTATCCACGGTCCGCTGCTGATGGAAAAAGGCATTTTGTATGCTCCTGATTATGTAATAAATGCAGGAGGATTAATAAACGTAGCTAACGAGCTCGAAGGTTACAGGCAGGACCGTGCTTTGAAGCAGGCTGAAAAGATTTATGATGTAATCGGAAAAATCCTCGGGATCTCAGCAGAAGAAAATATCCCTACTTATGAGGCTTCCAATAAAATGGCAGAAGAAAGACTTGGAAGTGTAGGGAGGATCAGCAATATTTATACGGGTCAGTCGGCTTTTTCAGGCAGGCTGGGTGAGTTATTTCATAAATAAAATTTGATAAGCACATAATTCAGAATATTTTTATAAATTCAGTTGTTCTTTAAAAAGTTGGTAGCTAAGTAAAATGACACAAGTGTTTAAAAGAAGAGTCGTAAGGGAAAGGGTTCTGCAGATTTTGTATGCATTTGAATTAAACAGTGAATCCCTGCAATTGTTAACTGAAGGTGTACTGGCTGATTTGAATGATCCTGTTGACAAACAGTTCGCGAATGATTTCGTTAACAGGGTAATCATCCACAGGAAGGAACTGGATTTAAAAATAAAAGAGAGAGTTGATAACTGGGAAATGGGAAGGATCGCATTAATCGATAAACTTCTATTGCGTATGGGTATATGCGAACTTTTCTATTTCCCTGATATCCCGCCTAAAGTTTCCATCAATGAGGCTATCGAAATAGCAAAAATTTACAGTACCGCGGGAAGCGGGAAATTTATTAACGGAATTCTTGATGCGATCCTGAATGAGTTAAAACAAGAAGGAAAGCTTAATAAAACGGGCAGGGGTTTGGTAGAGGAAACCATTTCTAAACCAACTCACAAAAAGTAATTCCGGATGAAGGAAAGAAGCAGAATCTTTGTCTGGACGTTATTCGATTTTGCGAATACTGCTTTTTCTGTAATTATTGTTACCGTTATTTACTCCAAGTATTTCTCTAATTACGTTACCGGCGGACAAAGATGGCTGTGGGGACTTGCTGTTAGTCTTTCTATGGTGCTTGCCGCATTGCTAAGCCCGCCCCTTGGTGCAATTGCGGATGTTTCGAGAAACCGTAAACGATTTCTTTTGATGTTCACATTGCTTTCGGTAAGCTGCACTGCGCTAATGTTCTTCGTTGAAAAGGGTAATATTTTATCAGGTTTTATTCTTTTTGTACTGGCGAATATTGGTTTTGAAGCCGGACTCGTATTCTATGACGCATTTCTACCAAATCTTACTGAGAAGAAGAACTTCGGAAGGGTTTCGGGATATGGTTTTGCTATGGGATATGTTGGCGCTCTTGCTGTTTTACTTATCGTTATGGTTTTGCTTCCTCCAGCTGATTCACCTGATTATTATTTTTATATAAGGCTGACTTTTATCCTGGCCGCTGCGTTCTTTCTTTTCTTTTCAGCACCATTGTTTCTGTTTGTGAGTGAACCCCGTGTAGCCGAACCTGTTAAAAAAGACCTGCTTAGAGAAGGTATAAATAAAAGTTTCAGCACATTTAAAGCTATCTTCTTTCAGAACAAATATCCTGCAATATCACGTTTCCTTTTTGCTTTCTTTCTATACAATGATGCTATTATCACCATCATTGCATTTGCTTCTATCTTTGCTTCAAATATTCTAAAGATGAATGATGAACAGATCATCCTGTTCTTTGTAATAGTGCAGAGCACAGCTGTTGCAGGTTCATTTGTCTTTGGAATAATCTCAGATCATATAGGACCGAAGAAGACTATCACCATGACGCTGGCTGTATGGATAGTTGTAATAATCGGAGCATTCTTCGTACAAACGGTTTCTGAATTTTATATTGTGGGATTACTTGCCGGTCTGTCTATCGGCAGTTCACAATCCTGCAGCAGAAGCCTGATGGCTCTGTTAACTCCACCTGAGCAGGAAGCTGAATTCTTCGGGTTTTATGACGGCTTGTTCGGTAAATCGTCAGCAGTAGTTGGTCCTTTTGTGTATGGAGTGATATCCGATCTTTCCAATGAAAGATTTGCGGCCCTGGCCATTGGATTATTTTTTATTGCCGGACTTATAATACTTCAGAAGGTCAGGGTGCCCTCTTATAAAGAAGTCTCGGCTGAAGAAACAGCCTGATCCCTGGTTGACATGTAAATCGGTTTGCCCGTCATCTTACTTTCATTGAATTCGAATGGAATTTTCTTCGCTTCCTGTCTCACAGTGCATTGAGCATAACCGCAGTATTTACAAAGTTCCGGTATGCAGTAGTCGAAATGTATTTTAATCTGCATATTCCTGAAAACGTTCATCAGTTTATCTTCTATTTCCTTTTCCTCGGTGTGAGACTTCTGAATGGTAAAATAATAGGGCAGGATCAGGTGAAAATCCAGAAAGATCTTGTCGCCGGATCTCCAATACCTTAATTCATGCAGGTCAATCCAGTAAGGCTGCTTCAACTTTTCAACTTCAGAGACGATCTTTTCAAGCAAATCAGGATCGGTTTCGTGCATTAAACCGCCGATTGATTCCCTTATAAGTTTAATTCCTGTAAAGAATATATTTAATGCAACCGCAATTGCAAATATGGGATCAAAAAGCTGAAACCCGGTAAGCATCACCAGGACAATACCCACTATGACACCTATGCTTGTATAAGAATCGGTCAGTACGTGCTTTCCATCTGCAATCAAAGTGAGGGAATTAGTTTTCTTACCCATCTTCACAAGGTAAGATCCCAACAGAAGGTTTATTCCTCCGGCTCCGCTAATTACAATAACCCCAATGTTAAGCTGCTGAAGATTAGGGCCTTTAATTATATCAAGCACCGAAGTATAAATTATGAAAACAGCTGCGGCGAAAATCAGAAAACCCTCAATACCAGCAGAGAAGTACTCGACATTACCATGTCCATACATGTGAGATTCGTCCGGAGGTCTGGAACTAAGTATTATACTATACAAAGCCATGGAGGTTGCCAGCACATGCACCACTGATTCGGCGGCATCAGAAAAAATGGCTGCTGAGCCGGTAAGCATATAGGCACCCATTTTTGAGAGAAACATTATTACCCCCACTATGAGGGATAACCAGGCTGCTTTTTTCTTAAGTGATATATCACCAGACATATATATTCCCCAAATTAAATTGCTTTCATAACTATTAAAGTAAGATCATCCTGAACCGGTGAGGAATAAGTGAAATTTTTAACCGCATTCACAATTATATCCCGTACCTGTTCAGCTGGTTTTTCTGAATTTTCGCATATCAGCCTTACAAGGTTTTCCTCACCGAAGGTCCGGTAAAAGCCATCCATAGCTTCTACAACCCCGTCAGTGAAAAAAATGAATAAATCTCCTGTGCTCGGCTGAACCGATACTTCTTCTGTAGAATTGGAAAATAAAGGTTCTTTAGCAAGACCAATTCCCATACCAGCCGGTGTAACCCTGGTGCATTTACCTTCTGATTTATTGAAGTGTATCATAGGCATATGCCCCGCGCGTGAGAGTATGATTTCACCACCCGAATTTACTTCAGCAATGCTCATTGTAAGAAATGAACCGTTCTTCAGGACTCTCTTAAGATTAAAATTAAGACTATTCAGGATGGCCCTGGGAGAAGACTCCAGGGTGACGATGTTATGAAGGATTGACTGAACCTGAACCATCAGAAGAGCGGCGGACATTCCTTTCCCTGAAACGTCACCTATTACAACAAAAGTTTTTTCATGCTCCGGGTCGGGTTTAATGAAGTCGTAATAATCACCGCCAACCTCTCTGGCAGTTGCCATGTAGCAGCTTATCTGATAATATTTATTTTCGGGCGGCACCAGCGGCATCATATTCATCTGTATTTCACGTGCAACTTCAAGCTCATCCTTTGCAGTAAGTTTATCAGCAAGCTCAAAGGCTACAAGCAGGTTTATCAGGATAAAGCCCCATACTGCAAATCCCCAATCATTACCAAAATAAGCAAGGATAAATAGAATCAACCCCAGGGAATATATTATCCTTCGTCCCGGGGAAAGAAGATTTAAGAATTCCAGGAAAAGGTTTCGTGTGAAAAGAATAAAATCAAGTATTCTATTGCGGCTCTTCTCAGGTTTTTTCATTCTCTTGACGTAGAAATCATAAACCTCTGGAACATCTCTTTTAACGAGTTTATGAAACTCATTGTAATTAAGTTCACCCGTATGCAAACGAAATAATCTTCTTAACTTTTCAAAAAGGTGATTCATTCAATAATCTTAAATTTTACTTAAAATGTCAGCCGCTCCTTCAAGAACTTTATCTTTCCTGGCAAAACAAACTCCTTACAAATTAGCGCTTCGTTTATAATTTTTCCTATCATCAAACCCAATATGCTCATATACCTCATCACTGAGTACAAAAATATCTTTATTACTGGTTATATCTTCCAGTTTTTTTATATCCGACTCATTTATTACACTGCCGGTCGGATTGTGGGGCGAATTGAGAAATATCATCCTTGTCCGGGATCCCTGGCTTAAGTTTATTGCATTATTTTCTGCCGCCATCCGTGACATAATTATGGATATTTTAATCCCCGTGGCAGGCAGCTTCGAATTCAGCAATCCGGTTTGGGTATTCATTTCGGTACTTCTTTGAATATTTAAGTATGCAAAATAAATAAAATATCTTACTGACTGAAGTTCAGACTTGATATAGTAGAATCAGAAGATAGCGGGGAAGAGGGTAAAGGCTCAATTCACTTCAAATTCAGAACCGGAGGGTCTAACAGAATCATAAAGATTTTTTAATCGTGTATACGCAAACCTGCTGCCACGCTGAGCTGAGTCCCGGTAGTAAGTGACTGCCTTTGCAATATCCTTTTCCAGACCTATTCCGTTTTCATAGGCATAACCTACAGCAGATTGCGCAAGTAAAGATCCCTTAACAGAGGCAGAGAGGAGCTTGCTTACCCTCTTCGCGTAATCAGAAGCAGGCAGCTGATCCAGGATAACAGCGGCAGCCATACGGATTTCCGCATCGTGTGAACCAAGTTTTTCAGCCTGCTGCCATAAAGAAAACGCTTTAGTAAGATCCTTCTTCTGTACGCCCGAATAATAGAAAAGTCCATATTCGATTAAGGCCGGTGCAAAATTATTTTGTGCCGATTTGCCAAGAAGATTAACGGCATCCGGAAGCGTTATCTGGTGGTCAAGCCCAAGTATTTCGAGGCAGTACCAATTAAACATAGCAATAGGATTACCCTCATCACTTTCCTTTTTAATTAAAGGAAAAAATATACCTGTTTTCTCCATATTGAAAAGAAGTATTGAGGCGGTAGGACTGTCAAGCCTTGATGCCCTTATATAATATTCAATTGCCGTAAGCAGATCTTTTTTGTAGTAAATGCCTTTTTCGTAAAGCTTTCCTAAAAAAGTCAATGCCTCAGGACTTCCATAATCGGCAGCTTGTGTAATAAGTGGGATAAATCCGGATATTGAAACAAAGTTTGTATCCTGAAGACTATTTTTAATAGAATCAGACAGTTCTTTAAATCCCGAATGTGTTAAATCCTCGAGTAATCTTTTATTGGATACCATAGGGATTGAATCCAGAACATCCTCAAAATCTATATAAACCAGTCCAAGCGAAGATTTTATAGGGGAGATGTCATTTGCAGTTATCGTTGAATCCTGCTTGGAAATATTTGCTTCAGTTGTATCTATACTTGAACCCGGAACTTTCTTCTTTATTTCCTTAAGTGTTTCTTCTGCACTTTGATTTCCTTTTTCAGCAGCTTTGTTAATCCAGGAATAAGCTTTACCCCAGTTGCGCTTAACAATAAGGTTGTCAGTATAAAGGAGCCCTACCGCATACTGAGCCTCAGGCATTCCTTCATCCGCAGCTTCTTTAAAAGATTTAAAAGCTTCAAAAGGATCCCATTCAGTTCCCCATCCATTTATCAGAAGAATCGCATAATTATACTTAGCTGCTGTAACACCATGATCTGCAGCATTTTTAATCCATTTAGCAGCTTTGACGGTGTCGGCTTCTACTCCTTCACCAAGCAGGTATCTTATTCCTAATTCGTGTTGTGCAAGAGGATCACCGGAGTTTGCTTCCCTGATTAAATTAAACTGCTGCCATATCCGGTATGATAAATCGGGCTGGTAGAAGGGGTTCGGCTGACTTTGAGGTTTATTATTTTTAAATGCGAAGCTTTTTGTCGAGTCCTGACTAAAAAGGTTAATAGTCGACAATAAACAGAAAACAAGTACCAGGATATTTCTCAAAGCTGCCTGCAAGCTGGTTTTTAAGATATTTATATTAGAGACAAATATTATAATAAAAGTTTAATAATGGGAGAAATATTTTGCGGAAGCGTAAACTTTCTGTCTTTGATATAATCCATCGCTGCACGAGTAATCCATTCCCGGTTTGATTCAATTTCTTTAAATTCAATTTTTGCGGGACTTTCATTAATTATCACATATTTTTTAATATTAAGTTCGATGGGTTTATTCTCTCCGTCTAACATAACTGAAATAAAGATAGTCTTTTCACTACTGTTCACATCAAACCCGAGAAGTTTCCCATATCTTTCTATTTTCTTTCTGATAAACATCTTCGCTGAAGCGGCAGTGAAATCATCCTTAATATTTGAAAATAATCCCATCTAGTTACTCATCTGAAAAATTTATGGTCGTCGGTTCATCGAAATTAAAGTAACGGCTTCCCAGCACGAAAGCTGCTGAAAAAACGATTTCTGTTTTTGCCCCTCCTGATGCAGGATTATAAGGGTTATAAACAACAGCCAGTTCAAAATTAGTTTTGGAAATTGACTGATTCTGCGTTCTCAAACCGAAGCCGTAACCCTGGTAAACCCGGCTCGATAGCAGGTTCTGGTTCTCTCCTGAGATTAAAGCATAATCAGCAAAAGCTATTCCTCCTAAAACAAACCCAAGTATGTTGTATGGCGTAAAAAGTCTCATCTCCATATCAAGCACATTACGTTTAACTCCCGCAATAGAATATTCATTAAACCCCGGCATACCTGAGGTGCGGTCAAGAAAAATTTGCTCACCTTCAAACCTATTGTATCCCAGTACGTAATTGTTCTGAACAAAGAACCTTGCTTTCCAGCCATCCCTTGTGATAAGTGGGGAGTGGTAGATGAAATCGAATTTAATCGTATTTTGTTCCCACTTATCAGAGTACTTGAATCCTCCCAGGTTAAAATTTCCTGAGATATATCCGAAATTTTTAAATTGCGCAGAATATATTACCTGAGCTCCAAAGTACCACCGGTCATAAAATTCTCTTGAGTCTGAACCCGTTGTAAGTGCAATCATACCCCCGACCGGAATGTCTTCTGTAACGCCAAACTCACTTATATAGTATGCTTTATAAAATTTCCTGTGAATTGCCCCAAAGCTGCCCAGGTACAGTCTGTGGTTCTCAAATATCTTATTTGAATCGATGGAAACCTCAGGTCTAATCCTGTAATGTTTACGATAATATCTGCCGGATACAATAAACGAAGAATTATCTCCTAACCATCCAAGAGAAGGAAGTGTGAATGATCGTCCTACCCATAAATCCTGTGAATCATAGCTATGAGGGATGAGTGTAATTTCTTTATTGCCGTCGAGGAAACGAAGGTCGTCATGCTCCCAGGTAAAATCGAGACCTCCTGCCCACTCCGTGTAAGTAGTTACGAAGGACCGGTTCAGACCGATACGGAATAGATTGCTCTTATTATTGCTTGCCAGGTTAAGCGAAGCATTTACAAATGACCCTTTTATATTATTTATGGTATAATCAAATTTCCCACCCCATCCAATATAAGTGTCTTCGTCATGAGTAATTACAAGACCTACGGAATGGCCTACTCCCAGAAAGTTTTTATCTTTCAGTCCCAGGTACCCGCTTTTACGTTTTGGACTATACGAGATCTGGGGATCAAGCGTCCATTTATCTTTAGTAGAAACATAGATATTAACTTTTCCGGGCTCGTCAGAATTTTGAAGTTTTATGGCAGCATCATAAAAATAGCCCGACTGGCGAAGGAGTCTTTCACTATCTTCAATTGATACGGGGTCAAGTTTATCTCCCTCTTTGAAGAGGAGAGTATTCTTAATTACCCAGGTTTTCGTTTTAATGTGAAGTGCATTACCTATTTTGCCAAAGATATCGGGCTGCCAGCTGTCACCATCGTTAATCGATGGGCCGGAAACATCAATATTGTTTATGAAAATATTTTTAATAATTTTTCCTTCACTGGCTTTTACCCTAGTTGAGTCTGAATAGACGGTGAAGGCAAAGGAGCTGAAATGGAAAACGAATAACCATAAAATGGTAAGAACAGCTTTTCTGGATTTTATCATACATTCAAGATATTATTTATAAGGATATGTTAACAATACCTTAATAATTCTTCTGTGACTTCAACTTAAATATCTCATTCTTCTTGATCTGAATACCCTATTAAAGTAATTTGAATTCCAGAATAAACTGATTTTTATCACAAGTTACTATCACTATTAAAGGACATCTATGGGAGTTAATGTTTCCGCAGCAGACCTTATAGTAATAGCGGGGTATATTTTTCTCGTTCTCGCAATAGGATTTTATTTCAGGAAAAAGCATAAAAACAGTGAGGAATATTTCCTTGCAGGAAGGAATATCGGCTGGGTAGCTATTGGAGCATCTCTATTTGCTACTAATATTTCCAGTGAACATTTCCTTGGGCTTGCGGGAACAGGTGCACAATCAGGCCTGGCAGTAGGAAACTTTGAATGGCTTGCCTGCCTGATAGTCCTACTTCTTGGGTGGGTATTTACTCCTTTTTACCTCAAATCAGGTGTCTTTACTATGCCTGAATTCCTTGAAAAAAGATACAACAGCGCATCAAGATACTACCTGAGCATAGTTTCAATAGTTGCTTATGTCCTTACAAAAATCTCTATAGCTCTGTATGCAGGAGGAATATTGCTTCATGCTGTAATGGGGTGGGATATGTATACATCTGCAGTTATAATCGTCATCATAACAGGTTTGTATACAGTAACCGGAGGACTTTCTGCCGTGATCTATACGGACCTTGTACAAATGTTCATCCTCATCGGCGGCTCAGTTGCCCTAACTGTCCTTGGCCTTAACCAGGCAGGAGGATGGGATAACCTTGTTGCCGGAACACCGGTATCATACTGGCATATGTTTAAACCTTTGTCTGATCCTGATTTTCCATGGACGGGTATCATATTCGGCGCCCCTATCCTGGGCATTTGGTATTGGTGTACTGATCAGTACATAGTACAGCGTGTGCTTAGTGCCAGGAATTTATCAAATGCACAAAGCGGGACGATTTTTGCCGGCTTCCTTAAGATACTTCCTGTGTTCATATTGATACTTCCGGGAATCATTGCATTTTATCTTTCGAAAGGGAGCATCAGCGGTGACCAGGCTTATGCCTGGATGATTACTAATCTGCTTCCTTCCGGTTTGAAAGGACTTGTTGTAGCAGGATTGCTTGCTGCTCTAATGTCATCCCTAAGCGCGATGTTTAATTCCACGTCTACTTTACTAACAATAGATATTTATAAAAAGATGAAGCCTGAGGCAGATGAAAAGGCTACCGTTAACTTCGGACGAATTGCAACAGGTTTTATGGTAATACTTGGACTTCTTTGGATTCCTTTTATAGGATTATTAAGTGATAACAGGATGTATGTTTATCTTCAAAGCGTACAGGCATATATATCGCCGCCTATTGCGGCTATCTTTCTATTCGGGATTTTCTGGAAGAGAGTTAACGGCAAGGGCGCTATTGCTGCTTTGCTAACCGGACTGGTTTTGGGCGGCTTCAGACTTATACTTGAAATACAAAATAAAATAACACCCCTATCCAGTGATTTTCTTCGCTATACTGCTTCAATTAATTTTCTGCATTTTGCTGTTTTACTTTTTATAATTTGTTCAGCAGTACTCATACTTGTTAGTCTTGCCTCGGAAGTTCCTACTGGAAGAACGCTGGAAAAACTTGTAATATCTTCCGGGGATATAAACTATGCCGCTGATTCAAAATGGCGGAAGATAAATATCGGGGCTTCATTTGTTCTGGTTGCTGTGTTAGCAGTTCTGTGGTGGACGTTTGGTTGAGAAGTTTAAGAACCCCAATTATATGAAAAAAATCTATCTTATTATTTTACTGCTTATAGTTTCTCTTGTATCGGCATACATAATCTACAAGGTTTATCCTTCTGTACATCCTCTCGGGGCTGTCAGGCTTAACTATAATTCCCTTCAGATAAAAGAAAGAGGCGAGAGGTTCGCGGATAAGTTTAATCTTATTACAGAAAATAAAACTGAAACTACAATTTTAGAATCGAATAACGATTTATTAAAAAGTATATATGATTCTTATCCATTCTCAAGAGCGAATGAAATTATCCGTAATAAGGTTCCTGGTTATTACTGGGAACTTAATTGGAAAAGTTCCGAAGGTAAAGTTGTAATAAATAGTGATAAAGATCCGGGACTGAAATTAACTGCCGGGGATTTTCAGTTTAATTTTGATACAGAGGGGAACCTGCTTAAGTATAAAAGAGAATTTAGCGATTCGATTAAAATAAATCCTGTTGATGAAGACCAAGCAAAAGAACTGGCTCTGAATTTTCTTCAGGATTATGCTCCTGTTGTTCCGGAAAGGGAA
The DNA here is from genome assembly GCA_963800255.1 of uncultured Ignavibacteria bacterium. Classification (GTDB taxonomy): domain Bacteria; phylum Bacteroidota; class Ignavibacteria; order Ignavibacteriales; family Ignavibacteriaceae; genus DATFVA01. Next base: position 307,146 of record CAWDAK010000022.1, read on the forward strand.
AACAGCAACGAAAAATATAAAGTAACAGAAGGTTTTGTGGGGCAGGCTGCGAAGATTACTAGAAACCAGTTCAGGACTGATTATAACTTCTCATGGAAGGCAAAATCTGTCGATATAAATAGAGATATAATCATTAATGTCACAGTTTCGGGTGATTTGATTTCAGAATATAGTCTTGCTTATGATGTGCCGGAAAGTGATTCCAAAGCACACGACAGCATATTCTCAGTTGCAACTGAAGTTCCTTTCTACCTTGCAGTATATATCCTGATTTTAATTATTGGTTATAAAAGGATACGTGCTTATGAGGTTAGTTTCAGACTGGCGATAATTATGGGTCTTATTGTCGGCGTTTCATTCAGTATAAACCTTTATACACTTATTGCAGATTCATCCAAAGGCTGGGAGCTTTGGCTGCCTTTGATTTTTAGTACGATATTTCTTTCAGCAGGAGTTTTTATTAGCTGGGCCGTTAGTGAGACGATATCGAGAGAAGCCTGGAAAGAAAAGTTTGTATCCCTTGATTTACTTACGAAAGGATATGCTTTCCATTCTAGAGTCGGAACTTCGGGGATAAGAGGTCTGATAGGTGCTTTTTTGATTTACCTGGTGTGGGCGGGAATTCTCTTCGTCTCTGAACAATTTTTCCGCATATCATTTGTATTTAAGGATAGCTCGAGTATAATTTCACATTTCCATTCCGTTAGTCCGGCGTTGAATGTAATAAATAAAAGTATTTATCCAGAGATTTATGTTACCGCTATTTTTCTTTTGTTCGTTTACTCAGGATTAAAAAGGAGATTTAATTCCCTTTCCTTACTGCTTCCGATTAGTGCGCTTCTATGGGGTCTGATAAATTATAATGACCTTGTCCCTATTTACTGGGGAGTGATTACCGGGATAATCACAGGAGGGCTTTTCATTTTATTATTTCATTATTATGACGTCCTTGCCGCACTTATCGCACTCATAATCTATCATATTATTGATATCGGGATTTCATTATTTACCAGCGGAAATCCTTATTATCTGAATTCAGGGTATTATATAATCCTTGTCTTCATTCTTTTTGCTGTATTCCTTATTATCGGGTTATTTACCAGGGATAAAGTCACCGACTTTGATTTTATAACACCCGCTTTTGTTAAAAATATAACCGAACGCCAGAGGATGCAGAGAGAACTTGAGATTGCACGGGACGTACAGATGAGTTTTCTGCCAGTAAAGAATCCGCAATATAAAGGGCTTGATATCGCAGCAAAATGCATCCCTGCACTTGAAGTGGGGGGAGACTACTATGATTTTGTGAAATTGGACGAAAGTCGTTTTGGAATTATTATTGGTGATGTATCGGGCAAAGGAACCCAGGCTGCTTTTTATATGACACTAGCCAAAGGGTTTGTGAAAGCACTTTCAAAAACAGTAAAATCCCCATCCGAATTCCTTATTAAACTGAATGAATTATTTTATGAAAATGTAGAGAGGGGAACATTCATTAGTATGATATACGGAATATTCGACGTGGATGAGAAAACGCTTACATTTTCAAGAGCGGGTCATAATCCCGTTCTGGCAAGACAGTCAGATAAAAAAGAAATTGAATTATTAAATCCTGTTGGTCTTGCGCTTGGATTGGAAAAAGGAAAGTTATTCAGTAAAACAATCAAAGAGTTGAAAGTGGATATATGTTCGGGTGACGTTTTTGTATTCTATACTGATGGCTTTACTGAAGCAAGGAACAAGTATAAATCTGAATTCACTGAAGAAAGATTTAAAGAAGTCATATCAAAAAATATCGATCATCCGGCAAATGAAATCCTCCAAAAGGCAGTGGATGGTGTTAACACATTTATCGGGAAAGCACTTCAGCACGACGATATGACAATGATAGTAGTAAAAGTTATTTAAGAAAAACCATATTGAAACATTTACCAGCTTCTAACTCAGGCTGGCTGATGGACTTCTCCGCTTAGTTTAACAACCGGTATCCTGTTCTTATCGATCCAGTAAGCCCAGGGAATAAAGAGCCATTGAAGCAAACCTGCATAACCTACTGCTTCAACTGAAGGGGGAGGAGCACTGAAAAGACTCATCAGATATGCCAATCCGAGAAATATAATTAAACCCCAGAAAGCGTAGGTTCCGGTTTTATTTTTCGTTTTAGTTGAAGTTAGATATAAATATATTCCTCCGATGAAGATAAGGCTTTCAATTGCCACTGATATGGCAGGGTGATTCCATAGGCTCAGCCCGGCCTTTATACCACTTCCGGGAAAAAGAGGGAGGTCAGGTATGTGGACTAAAAGATCAAGAATCCAATGGCTGAGCACTAATAATCCTAGAATGACTGCACCCTTTAGGTTTTTCTTCAAAAAATAATAAATCACCCCGAATAATAGAGACCAGACAAGCACCATGAGCAGGCTATGAGTAAAGGGATAATAAGTAAACTCCAGTGTGTTTGAAGGGGTCGAGCCGGGCCCAATTTCAACTTTTTCTATACCAGTCAAAATTAAAATTGGCCAGATAAGGTCAAGGAATTGCGCAGCAAGGAACATTGTGCCAAGTGATGGCTTAGGAGCTGCTTTCTTGCCGGCTAAACCGGCACCAAAGTGTCCTACGAACATATTTTATACCTTCGTTTTTAACTTAATATATTATTCTTTTGTACTAAGATAAAACCAGATTTAGAATATTTCAGTAGATGAGGGAAAAGCTATTCTCCCATCTTGCATTTACCATCAAATTTTGCCCCTTCTTTTACTATCAACGATTTAGTGAAAATATCTCCCTGAAGGTTTCCTTTTTCTTCAAGCGTGAGCCGGTTTTTTGCTTTAACTGTCCCGGTTACGTTTCCTCCGATAGCTATAGAATCAGCACTTACCTGGCCATTTACTTCACCATTACTTCCTATAACTACGTTCCCCTGAGAAATTATATCTCCCAGAATTTCTCCTTCAACCCTAATATTACCGTTGCTTTTAACTTTTCCTTCAATTTTAACCCCTGAACTAATTATGGTTGTTTCCTCGGATTTTCTTTCTTCGGGCGACAGGTTTTTAAGCATAACAAAATTCCCTATATATTAAAATGATTATTATTCTTTCGTCAATATACTTTTTTTGTTTAAAAATAGGAATACATTTTTTGAAGGAATTTTGTAATTTGGTCTTATCTCGAACCATTATATTTATAATCATTAACCGCTCTAAACCAGAACAGGAGTCATATGCGTAATTACGTCTTTTTAATTTTGGTACTATTATTTGCAGCTAATTATACATCTGCACAGGATTTCCATACCCCTCGTCCAAGTCCGGATGCCACAGTAAGTCAGGTTGTGGGTATTACAAGGATTACAGTGGACTACAGCTCCCCGGGGGTGAAAAACAGGCCGATCTGGGACAACCTCGTCCCATACGGAAAAGTATGGAGGACCGGGGCGAATGAAGTTACCTCGATAACGTTCAGTACACCTGTGGCTATTAAGGGCAACAAACTGGATGCAGGTACATACGGAATTCATATGATACCGGGAAAAGATTTATGGGAGATAATTTTCAGTGATAATACTAATACGGATGATCCAATGGATTATGATAGCTCAAAGGATGTACTGAGAATTAAAGTTGAACCCCAGGAAAATACCTTCACAGAACGGATGGCGTTTACATTCACTGATATGGATGAGAACAGTACAAAAGTGAACCTTCTATGGGAAAAGTTGAGACTAACATTTAATGTGGCAGCGGAAACACAAAAGCTCGTGCTTGAAAATGCAAGGAACCTGGATGCATGGTCAGACCTGAATTCAGCTGCTGCATATTGCCTGCAAAACGATGTTAACCTTGATGAAGGTTTCAGGTGGATCCAGGCTTCTGTTCTGATAAATGAAAATTACTGGAACCAGAGAATAAAAGCTCAATACCTTGCAAAGATGGGTAATATAGATGAGGCTGTTACGGTTATGGAGAAAGCTTTAGATCAGGGAGCGAAGATGGAAAACCCTCCATTTGATTTTGAGAATATGAAAAAGAAACTAGTCGAATGGAAGGGAATGGATTAATACATAAATCAGGTTTAAAATAAAGATTGGATAACTTTTCAGCAGATGTTACTCTGTTTACTTGGTTATCCAATCAATCTTAATAAATAAATTAATAAATATTAAAATGAAAGCTGATAATTAATTATCAACTTCTGATATCCAATATAATCCGCGGGGACTAAGAGTCAATGCTTTTTTTTAACGTGTATCTACGGACACAAAAATTGCCGAACCTATCTTATGCCACACTCATCAAAACTGGTAAACGGTCATAAGTTCATTTTTTAATTGACTGTTTTTATATATCTTAATAATAATTACAAAGTACCAACCAATGAAATATTATTTGAAATCATATAAAATTTTATTCGTTATTTCTCTTATTTTTTTAACCACTGCCCGTGATATATATGCTGACTATGATTCCGCAGAAATAGTACATCATCTCGGCGAAAGAATTCCCCTTAGCCTTGTATTTACCACCTCAAATGGCAGTAAAGTTTTATTAAAAGATTTAGTTGATAAACCCACAGTGCTTGATTTCTGTTATTACAACTGTGCAGGTATATGCACGCCTTTGATGCTGGAAGTATCAGATGTTATAGGGAAGATAAAATATAATCCAGGCATTGATTATAATATAATTAGCATAAGCATTGATCAGAACGAAACAACAAAAATGGCTGCGGGTAAAAAAAAGGCAATGATTGCCATGGCTGAAAGGGAAGTTCCTGATTCAGCATGGGTATTTTTGACAGGAGACAGCACTAGTATTTATAAACTTACTGATGCTGCGGGATTCAGATTCAAGAGAAGTCACGGGGGTTTTCTGCATAAGGGTGTTCTTATAATCCTGGATAAATCAGGAAAAATTGTTCAATACCTTGATCCCGGTTATGAAAAGACGGGTGATTTCAAAATTCTTCCCTCAAGCTTAGAACTTGCAATAAAGAAAGCATCAACGGGTGAAGTAACATCAACAATAGAAAAAGTTCTTCAGACATGCTATAGTTTCATTCCAAAAGGAAACGATCTTCTCGTACTTATGCTTGTTCTGGCTTCAGGTATTATCTCGGTTGGCATTGTCTTCATTGTGATCAAGAAAGCCAATCTCAAAACCTGATTATTAAAAACCATTTCTCTGACCATTTTCCTTCAGTTAGCCTGCCAGGGACTACTCATATTACCGGAACCGGATAATTGAAGATTTTTTGAAAACCACCGTCAAAAACAGGCAGTTGTTATCTGACGCCGGGTATTTACGGCGGACCTGGTTTAATAGCAGCCATAATTGAAAATAATTTAAACATTTTCTGTTTTATAATTGTAAATCATTCTTACATCCTCTATATTGCAGTACAAAAACTATATGGCTGCACGCAACAAAGTTAAGTTTATTTTTGTCACAGGCGGAGTTGTTTCATCTCTCGGTAAAGGAATCACTGCCTCATCTCTTGGTCTTCTCTTAAAACAACGTGGCTACAAAGTCACCATTCAAAAATTTGACCCCTATATTAACGTCGATCCTGGTACAATGAACCCCTTCCAGCATGGGGAGGTTTTTGTTACTGATGACGGGGCAGAGACAGATCTTGACCTTGGACATTACGAGAGATTCCTTGACGTAAATATGACCCAGGCAAATAATACAACAACGGGTCAGGTTTATTATGAAGTTTTGACCAAGGAAAGACGCGGAGATTATCTGGGAGCAACTGTTCAGGTTATTCCTCATATCACCGATGAAATAAAACAGCGTATGGTAAAACTCGCTGAACTTGGCGAATACGACATTATTATCACTGAAATTGGCGGAACAGTTGGTGATATAGAAAGTTTACCCTTCATAGAGGCTATGCGTCAGTTAATGATGCAATACGGCAGAAAAAATACAATCAGTATTCATGTAACCCTGGTTCCCTATATACCCGCAGCAGGTGAAGTTAAAACAAAACCGACACAGCATAGTGTGAAAAGTCTGCTGGGACTGGGCATTCAGCCTGATCTGCTTATTTGCCGGTCAGAGAAAAAACTGGCTAAGGACATAAGGGATAAGATTGCATTATTCTGTAATGTTGATACAAAATCAGTTATTTCTGCTTACGACAGCTCATCAATTTATGAAGTCCCGCTTGTATTTTTTAAAAGAAAAAATGGATTTGATCGTTTTAAAAAGGCTTCATCTACCTGACAGGAAAATTAAATTAGATGATTGGGAAGCCGTAGTAAGTAACATAAAAAACCCCCAGAAAACGGTTGAGATAGCTCTATGCGGTAAATACGTGGAACACCTTGATGCTTATAAAAGTATTATGGAATCTTTTATTCATGCAGGCGCAGAAAATAATGCTAAAGTTATAGTAAAATCCATCAGCGCTGAAAGATTTGATGAAGAGGATCCGGGGAAACTTCTCGAGGGAATAAGCGGTATCCTCGTACCAGGAGGATTCGGGGAGCGTGGAATAGAAGGTAAAATTAAAGCTATCAGGTACGCACGTGAAAATAAAATACCATTCTTCGGAATTTGTCTTGGTCTGCAGTGCGCCGTTATAGAATTTGCAAGAAATGTATGCGGAATAAAGAATGCGAATAGTTCTGAATTCAAGAAAAATAAGTATAATGTAATAGATTTGATGCCGGAGCAGAAGAACGTGAAAAATATGGGGGCTACGATGAGACTTGGTTCATATCCTTGTAATATCCAGCCGGGAACCAAGGTATTGAAAGCATATAAAACGACCTTCATTTCTGAGAGACACAGGCACCGTTATGAAGTGAACAATAAGTTCAGATCAAAACTTGCTGAAGGGGGAATGATATTAAGCGGATTATCTCCTGACAGAGAATTGGTTGAAATGATTGAACTTCCTGATCATCCCTGGTTCGTGGGGTGTCAGTTCCATCCGGAGTTGAAATCCAGGGCTACAAATGCTCATCCGCTTTTCCGGGAATTCGTGAGAGCCGCATTAGATTATGCGGAAAATACAGATGCCCGGGAAAAAGAATAAGTGCCTTCTCAAAAAAATAAGTAAAAACCTCTATGAAAGTAATCCTGACACTCTGTTCACTTTTTGTTTGTTCATTTCTGATGTTTGGACAGCAGGAGATAGAACGTCAAATATATAAGGGCCTGGACGCCTGTTACAATTTTAACTGGACACAAGCCGATGCCGCATTTAAAGGATTAATAGAAAAGTATCCCGACGATCCGAGGGGGTATCATTTTGAGTCAAGTTTGTATCTCTGGTATTATCTTGGCGGCAAGGATAAAAATGACCTTGATACATTTGAAACTTTTTCTGATAAAGCGATTGAAAAAGCGGAAGCAATCCTTGAAACGAACGAAAAAAGTGAATTGGCTCTTTATTTCCTTGGAGCAAGTTACAGCTACCGTGCAATTGCCTTCGGTAAGGCGGGAAACTTTCTCGATGCTGCCTGGGCGACAAAAAAATCAGAAACTTTCCTTTCCGAGCTTCTGGAATTAAATCCCGGCAAAACGGATGCATACCTTGGGCTAGGGTTATACAACTTTGCAGTTGCTCATATACCTTCAGCATTTAAATGGGCTTTAAATCTTGTCGGAATAAGCGGAGATAAGGATGCCGGGGTTAAATATATAGAGATGGCAGCCGATGACGGAAAATATACACGAGTTGAAGCTCAATACTACCTGGCTCAGATTGAAATGGACTTCCTGATAGACTATGAATCGTCTGCTGCAATCTTAAAAAGACTGGTAAGAAAATATCCACGAAATCTGCTTTTTAATTATTCATATGCTGTACTGCTTATGAAGCAGAAAAAACTTACTGAAGCAAATAAATTCCTTGACAAAGTGATCAGTGCTAAAGCGAAACAATTCAGTCAGATTATTTCCTTCTCGTACTTTCTTAAGGGAGATATCAATTTCAGAAATAACCGACTTGATTCAGCTAAAACCTATTATATCAATTTCATTAATAATGCTGAAGACAATGATTATACCGGAATAGCTGCATATAGATTAGGCATATGCTATGAGGCTGACGGAAACCGGGAAACTGCAGTTAAATATTTTGAAAAAGCGCAAAACGGGAATATGGATCTGGATGATGATATTTATGCCAAAAGGAAAAGTGAAATTTACCTTAAAAGAACTCTCTCACCAACGGAACTGAACCTGATTTTTATTTCAAATATGATAGAAGCAGGGAAATATAAAGCGGCTTATGATTCCGTGAGTTCAATTCTGCCCGGTATCAGGGCTGAAAAACTAAAAGCTGAAGCTCTGCTTTACCAGAGTGATGCCGCCTTTTATATGGGTGATTACCAGGAATCCGCAGAACTTGCTTCTCAGGTTCTTCAGCTTGATTCGTCAAATGAAAAATGGGTTATTCCTTTTTCATATTATAACCTTGCTCGGGCAAATAAAAAACTTGGCAATACTGAGGTTGTGAAGCTTAATGCGGAAAAAGCGGATGAGGAAAATGATTATGATTATCAGAACAAATTAAGGAATCTGCTTTCTCCACTGACGGAGGATCCTTCCACTAATTGAAAAATGAATTTTATGGATGGAATCTCTCGCTGAGTTTATTGATTGACAATCTTTCACTATTTCGGTAATTTTCACCAATATTAATTAAGCAAATTGATTTGAATTTAGCTGTTTTTGTTTCGGGAAGAGGATCAAATCTTCTGTCAATTTTAGAGTCCCCGGAATTAACAGAACTGATCGAAATAAAAGCTGTAATAAGCGATAAGATTGAGTGCGGCGCCTTCGAAATTGCAGAGAATTATTCCGTCCCGACCTATACCCTTGGAGACAGGGACGGTTTAATCAGCTACAAAGACCTATCCAATTTATTATCTCAGCTTAAAGTCGATCTGATTGTTCTGGCAGGGTTTTTAAAACTCGTCCCGGGAGATGTAATCAAACAATACAAAGGAAAAATTATCAACATTCATCCGGCTCTTCTTCCTTCGTTCGGCGGAAAAGGAATGTATGGGAAGAACGTCCATGAAGCAGTCTATAAGTCGTCTGCGAAGGTCTCCGGTGCTTCTGTCCATTTTGTAGATGAGTCCTATGATACAGGTACAATTATTGCTCAGGAATGTGTTGATATACGGGATGTTAAATCCCCTCAGGAAATAGCTGCAAGGGTATTAAAAGTTGAACACAGGTTACTTCCTTATGTTATTAAGATGATTGCCGAAGGTAAAATACATTTTATAAATCATCGCGTTGAAATTTCTGAATAAATCCGGAAACTGAAAATTGAAAAAATTAGCATTAATAAGCGTCTCCGACAAAACAGGAGCTCTGGAATTAGCAAGAGAATTGGTAAAACTCGATTATGAGATTATTGCCACTGGTAATACGGCAAAAAAACTTTCCGGCGAAAATATTGAAGTTACAGAGATAAGCAGTCTTACGGGATTCCCTGAGATATTTGACGGCCGGGTAAAAACCCTTCATCCAAGGATATTCGGCGGAATACTGATGCGCCGGGATAATAAGGATGACCAGAAACAGGCTGAAGAAAATGAAATTCCTACTATTGAGATTGTCTGTGTAAATCTATACCCTTTTGTAAAGACCGCCGAAAATCCTGACTCCACCCTTGATGAGATTATTGAGAACATTGATATAGGTGGACCGAGTTTGATACGGGCTGCGGCAAAGAATTATAAATTTGTTTCCGTATTAACAGATCCCGCCCAATACGCCCCTTTCCTGGATGAATTAAAGAAGGGAAATGTAAGTAATAATACGAGATTGAAACTTTCGATTGAAGCTTTTTCGCATACTGCGAATTATGACACACATATATCCAATTACCTTGAAGACAGATTTTCTATTCCTCATTCTTATTTAAGGGTAAATCTTAAAAAAGAAAAGGATCTTAGATACGGAGAGAATCCTCATCAAACTGGTTCTCTGTATGGAGAATTTCATTCATATTTTGATGTCTTTCATGGTAAGGAACTTTCATATAATAATATTCTTGATCTGCTTGCCGCTGTTGAACTGGCGGAAGATCTCGGGGAAAAAACCTGCGTTATCATAAAGCATCAGAATCCCGCAGGCGCAGCCAGAGGAAAGGATCCTTATGATGCATATATTAAAGCATTAAGGTGTGATCCTGTTTCAGCTTATGGCGGAATAGTGGTTTTTACTGAGGAGGTTAACTCAGCTCTAGCAGAAAAACTAAATGAAATTTTCCTTGAGATTATATGTGCCCCTTCCTATACTGAAGAAGCTATACAGATTTTGAAGAAAAAAAGAGATAGAAGACTTTTAAAACAACTGAAATCAGTCAGAACTGATAAAGTAGTATTTAGAAATATACCCGGCGGAGCCATCATTCAGGATGCGGACAGGGCTACCCTCGATAGGGAAAAGCTTGAAGTTATTACAGAAAAGAAACCCACAGATAAAGAAATGGACGATCTTCACTTTGCCTGGGTGGTATCGAAACATACAAAATCAAATGCTATTGTTTTTGCAAAAAATAATGCAACCCTTGCTGTTGGAGCCGGTCAGATGTCAAGGCTTGACTCTGCTAAAATAGCATCTATGAAAGCCCAGGAACATGGATTGGATTTGACCGGATCAGTTGCAGCTTCTGATGCATTTTTCCCATTTGCAGATACGCTTCTGGAAATTATTAAGTATGGAGCAGTAGCCGTGATACAGCCCGGCGGATCGGTAAGAGACAACGAAGTAATTGAAGCAGCTAATCAAAACAATATTTCAATGGTATTCACAGGTATAAGACACTTTAAACATTAAGAGGCACAATGGGTCTATTTGATTTTTTCTCCGCAGATATTGCCATAGATTTAGGCACTGCCAACACCCTTATTTACGTTAAGGGTAAAGGGATTGTTCTCAATGAACCTTCTATAGTTGCTTTTGATAAGAACAGCAAGCGGATTATAGCACTTGGCAATAAAGCAAAGGAAATGCAGGGCAGGGAACACAAGGAAATACGTGTTACTCGTCCTATGCGGGATGGAGTTATTGCTGATTTTGAAATTGCTGAAGGTATGATCCGAGCTTTTATAAAAAAAGTACGGGCAGGAGCTTTCTCTGCAAGGCGTGTGGTGGTTGCGGTACCTAGCGGAGTAACCGAAGTAGAAAAACGGGCTGTAAGGGACAGCGCCGAACACGCAGGTGCTAAAGAGGTTCATCTTATCGCTGAACCAATGGCAGCTGCAATAGGGATCGGAATTGATGTTGAAGCCGCGGTTGGAAATATGATAATTGATATCGGCGGCGGAACTACAGAGATTGCAGTTATTGCTCTTTCCGGAATTGTAAATGAGGAGTCGATAAGGATAGCGGGCGATGAAATGAATTATGCTATTATGCAGTATTTCAAGAAGAATCATAATATCCTCATAGGTGAAAGGACAGCTGAAGCAATCAAGTGTGAAGTCGGTTCAGCGGTTCCATTAAAAGAAGAAATTACTATCCAGGTAAAAGGACGAGATCTGGTTGGAGGCATTCCCAAAACTACGGAGGTAAGTTCAGTGGAGATAAGGGAAGCGATTAACGAGGCTGTTGTTCAGATCGTTGATGCTGTGCGTCAGTCGCTTGAGAGAACTCCTCCCGAACTTTCTGCAGATATACTTGACAGGGGTGTAATGATTACAGGGGGTGGTGCATTATTAAAAGGCCTTGATGAACGGATAAGAATGGAAACCAATCTGCCTGTACATGTTGCGGAGGATCCATTAACCGCTGTAGTTCGCGGAGCCGGTAAAGTGATAGATAACTTAAATCACTACTCAAAAGTTTTAATACGTAACCGTAGATACTGATGTTTCGTGTTTTTTCAAGATTATGGGAAAATTTTAAAGAGTACATAGTCCTCGTTATTCTTCTGGTTGTCAGTCTTTTTATTCTTTCACAAAATCAAAATAATAAAGTCCGCCAGGTGAGAGCAGTTGCTTTCGGAAGCTTTGCTGTAGTTACTTCAGTTGTGAGCGATGTTATAAATATTTCAAGCTATAAAAAGGAAAACAGAAGGCTCAGGGAGGTAAATGCCGAACTTATGCTCCAGGTAAACAGACTGCGCGAATACGGGATTGTTAACCAGGAATTAAAAAATCTTCTGAATCTTAAAGACTCTGTGGAATACCCTTTAATCCCGGCATCTGTTGTTTCAAAATTGTCCACCAGATCGCAGGGAAGTATAACCATAAATATCGGAGAAAAAGATAGTGTAAAACCTGGTATGCCCGTTATAAATGATAAAGGCATGGTCGGGATTATAACCTCTGTTTCACAGGATTATGCTATCGCCAGAACTCTTCAGAATATAGACCTTAAACTTACGGTTAAGGATGAACGGAGCAGGATTGATGGTATAATGAAATGGAATGGAAAAGAACTTGTAATGGTTGATGTTCCGAAGACGTATGATATAGAGCCAGGCGACAGAGTAGTTACTTCTGATATAAGCTCAATTGTTCCTGTGCCTGTACCGATTGGTGTGGTTACAGGATTAAGTAAGGTTGAAACGGGGATTTTCAACGAAGCAAAAGTTAAACCTTTCGTAGATTTCGGTAGTGTTGAGAACGTATTTGTGATAAAGATAGTTGAAAGCAAGCAGAAAAATAATCTCGAATTAAATTTTTATAATCGTAAATAATGCGCCCTCATTATATATTTTCCATCCTCCTCTTCTTCCCCCTGCTGGTCATTCAAACCACAGTAATTCCGCTTGTTTCAATTAATGGGGTTAGTACCCGATCTTATTTTAATACTTCTTGTTTTTTATTCAATACGGTATGGTCAGGTTTACGGAACAGTTTTGGGATTCGTTTATGGTTTTCTTTTTGATCTTATAACGGGTAGCTTACTGGGCAGCGCAATGTTGTCAAAGACGATTGCAGGTTTTGTTGCCGGATATTTCTCAAATGAAAACAAAAGAGAAGCCTATCTTAAATCTTATACCTTTTCCCTGATAGTTCTTCTCTGCACACTTATTGATTCAATTGTGTATTCATTTTTCTCAACTATTGATTTGAGCAAAAGTATACTGGTATTATTTTTTGAACAAGCCATGCTGCCGGCACTTTATACAGCTGTCATCAGTATAATCGTTTCTATTTTTTATCCTAAGAGGAGTTTGAGTTAGTTTGAGATCTTCAAGCTTTGGTTCGCTGCAGAGAAAATCAATTTTATTCTTCATAATTGCCGCCTCCTTCGCTTTGCTGGCTTTCCGGCTTTTCCAGATGCAGATAATTAACCACGAAGAATATGATGAAAAATCTGCAAGCAACAGCATAAAAGCGATTGAACAAACACCGCTGCGGGGAATTTTTCTTGATAGGAACGGGGAAGTGGTTGTTAACAACCTGCCTGCATATACCCTCAGAATTACACCTGCCGAATATGACCGGAAGTTGAACAAACTACTGGAAAATGTTATTGATGTTGATTCCGGATATATTAATAAGATATTGTACAGCAACCGCATCTATTCCAAGTATATACCAATAAGGATAAAAAGAGGAATCGATTTTAAGACGGTCTCATGGCTTGAAGAAAATGCAGAATTCCTTCCCGGTGTAGATTATATTGTTGAAATGCAGCGTGGTTATCCTGCCGGGATCATGGGTTCTCATATGTTCGGTTATGCCAAGGAAATTTCCCCTGGACAGCTTGAAAAGGAAGATGATTATTATGAACCCGGTGATTACGTAGGACATACAGGTCTTGAAAAAACTTATGAAAAATACGTAAGGGGACAAAAAGGGTATAATTATGTCCTGGTTGATTCCAGGAGAAAAGAAATAGGACCGTTTAAAAACGGTACTGTTGATGTCCAGTCGATTAAAGGTGATGATCTCGTTCTATCCATTGATGCTGATGTTCAACGGGCAGGGGAAGAGGCATTGAAGGGATATCGGGGTGCTTTTGTTGCAATTGAACCTGAAACCGGTGAGGTTCTTGGAATGGGGAGTGCTCCTGACTATGATCTAAACCAGTTTTCATATGTTACTTCAAGGGAATTCTTGAATAAACTTTACACAGATAAAGAGAAGCCTTTATTTAACAGGGCAACGATGTCAGTGAAACCGCCGGGATCTACCTTTAAGATAATGGAAGCTATTGCTGCCCTTGACCTGGGAGTTATAGATATAAACACAACATTCTACTGCGGCGGAGGATTTACTTTCGGAAGGTTTTTCAAATGTGACGGTGTTCATGGATCCATGAACGTTGTACATGCTATTGAAAAATCCTGTAATACTTTCTTCTATAACCTGATTTATAAAATAGGTTTGGATAACTGGCATAACTATGCTCTAAAATTCGGTTTTGCTCAAAAAACAAATATAGATATAGGTGAGGAAGCAAAGGGTTTTATTCCGAATTCCGGATATTATGAAAAAATATACGGGCCGAAGTGGCCCAGGAGTATTATGGCAAGCCTTGGAATAGGACAGGGCGAGGTAGGTATTACCCCCATCCAACTTGCCAAGTATGTGGCTATTATAGCAAATAACGGGGTATCATATAGTCCGCATATTGTGAAGGGCTATCTGGATAATAAAACAAAGGATTTCATACCCTTTAAATTTGAAAAAATTGACCTTGGTATAAATCAGAAAGTTTTTGATATAGTCAAGCAGGGAATGTTCCTTGTTGTTAACGGGGCGGGAACAGCTGGTAGAATAAGATCAAATGAAATTCAGATAGCTGGAAAAACCGGAACGGCACAGAATCCTCATGGCAAGGATCATGCTTTGTTTATTGGATTTGCACCTTTTGACAATCCGAAAATAGCAGTTGCAGTAGTAGTTGAAAATGTAGGATTTGGTGCAACTTATGCAGCTCCTATTGCCAAAAAAATGATTGAAGCATACCTGTTAAAAGATAAGACAAAAAAAGATGAACAGAATAAGTATGAACAGAAACTGAAGCAGAATATTATAGGTGCGTCACTTGCGAATTGATTATAAACTTCAGGATAAATTTGATTTTGGAATTTTTATTCCATGCCTTCTGCTTTTTGGGATTGGACTTGCGGCAATTTATAGTTCAACGGTCCATCACCCTACGGCCTCAGGAAATTTTGATAGACAGCTTATTTGGGGTATTGCAGCTTTCATTGTTTTCTTTGTTACATATTCCATCCCCATAAGTTCATTCCGATTAATGGCTATTCCACTATTTCTTCTGTCACTTGGTTTATTGGTTGCAGTCCTTGTTATGGGCCGTCAGATCTCCGGTGCAAAAAGCTGGCTGGACCTTGGGAGTGTGGGATTTCAGCCATCCGAAATGGCAAAGATTGGAACTATACTTGTGGTTGCATCTTTTCTAAGCCGTAACAACACTGATATAGAATCGTTTAAAGACATAGTCTTCACTCTTGTAATTGGTTTAATCCCTGTCGGCTTAATACTGCTTGAACCAGATATGGGAACAGCACTCGTTTTTATAGGGATAATTCTTACTATGATTTTCTGGAAGGGCATAAGTCTTTTTGGTCTGTTCATTGTATTAAGTCCCGGGTTTGTTGCACTATCGTCCCTGTTCGGAGTCTATTATTTTGTTGCTGCACTTATTCTGGTTTCTGTTGCTTTGCTTCTCTTCAGAAAAGATATCTTTTTTAACGGTTCAATCTTTGCGCTTAACCTTGGAGCCGGTTTTTTTGCAGACTATGTATATAATGTTCTTAGTCCTCACCAGCAGAATCGTATAAAATCATTTATTGATCCGATGGCAGATCCCCTTGGAGCGGGTTATAATGCTATTCAGGCACGGGTGGCTATTGGTTCTGGAGGATTCTGGGGTAAAGGTTTCCTTGCAGGCAATCAGACTCAGCTGCAGTTTATTCCGGAACAATGGACGGATTTCATATATTGCGTTATCGGCGAGGAATTGGGTTTTATAGGTAGTTTCATTACCCTCGTGCTGTTCCTTATATTATTTATCAAGATACTTAAGATAGCTTCTTCCTCCAAGGATGAGTTCTTAAGTCTTGTTACAATCGGAATACTGGCAGTCTATTTCGTTCACCTTATGGTAAATATAGGAATGACGGTGGGAATTATGCCGGTAATTGGTATTCCATTGCCCTTTGTTAGCTACGGCGGCAGTTCTCTGATGGCGAATATGTTTATGCTGGGAATAGTAGCTAATGTCTATCGAACACGTAAAAACTATACTTAAATAAGGAGGATAATTGATACTATCCGACAGGCAAATTCTTGAAGAAATTGAACAGGGGAATATTGTGATTGAACCTTACAGAAGAGAAAACCTGGGAAGCAATAGCTATGATGTTCACCTCGGAAAGTGGCTCTCGGTTTATGAAAATGACATCCTTGATGCAAAGCTTCATAATAAAATAAGACGATTTGAAATTCCTGAAGAAGGGTTCCTGCTTCTGCCCTCAAAATTGTATCTTGGAGTAACAGAGGAATATACGGAAACAAGAAAATATGTACCCTTCGTGGAAGGGAAGTCAAGTGTGGGAAGACTTGGAATTGATATTCACTCTACAGCAGGTAAAGGGGATGCGGGTTTTTGTAATACCTGGACTCTTGAAATATCGGTTAAACAGCCTGTAAGGATATATGCTTCTATGCCGATAGGCCAGATCATTTACTTTGAAATGAAAGGTGAAGTAGAAATCCCTTATAACCTGAAAAAGAGCGCAAAATATAATGAAAGAACCGAATTTCCGGTTGAATCAATGATGTTTAAAAATTTCAAATAATATGAACGCACTTGAAAAACTTAATAAAAGTAATTCCGCGGGAAAATTTATTTGTATCGGGTTGGATACAGATACCAAAAAAATCCCGGCTCACCTCAGAAATTTAAACCAGCCTTTGTTTGAATTTAATAAGCAGATAATCGAAAGCACTTCTGATTCAGCTGCAGCATACAAACTCAACTTTGCCTTTTATGAAAATCAGGGCTCAAAAGGGTTTGAAGAATTAAAAAAAACTATTGAGATAATTCCCGGTGACATACTAATAATAGGAGATGCCAAGCGGGGGGATATCGGCAACACAGCCAGGATGTACGCGGATTCTATTTTCAATTATTTTGGATGCGATGCCTCAACCATTAATCCCTACATGGGTGATGATTCAGTAAACCCCTTTCTTCAGTTTGAAAATAAGCTGAATTTTATCCTTACATTAACTTCTAATCCTGGTTCAGAAGATTTTGAAAAATTAAAATTGGAAAACGGTGACTATCTCTATCAGCAGATTATTAATAAAACCGCCGAGTGGAATACCAAAAAAAATTGTGGTATTGTGTTTGGAGCAACCCACTCTGAAGAATTAAAAATCAATATGGAACTGATTGGAGACCTGCCAGTTCTGCTTCCGGGAATCGGCGCGCAGGGAGGGAGCCTTGAAGATACTTTACGAATCTTTTCAGAATGTAAAAGAATAAACTTTCTCATTAACGTCAGCAGAGGAATTATATATAAGAGCAGCGGAGAAGATTTCGCCGAAGCTTCTGCTGAAGAATTAAACATTTTAAATACAATAGTTAAAAAAGAACTCAGTATGTGAAGAAATTCCTGTTCCTAATTTTACTCTTAATTTTAATATTAGTATGTTTTCTAAACATTAAACAATCCTCTTGGATAAAAGAGGGAGAAATGCAGGAATCTGCTGTACAAAAACCTCCGGAAGGTAATATTGGGGAGACCGGCAAACAGGATTATCAAACTCCCGACATATATGAAGTCAGTTCTTTAAGGGTTGATTCAAAACTGCCTGATCTAAAGATCAATTCCGGGCAGGATACAATCCATACTGACTCATCAGCCATTAGAATTTCAGTTATATTGCCCCAAAAAATTTCCGGTGCAGACATTTTTCTTTTTAACAATAATAAAAAGAAAGATATGTATTACCAGGTAAGTTCAGGTGAATATGTTTTCAGGAATGTTTTCCTAAAGGATTCAGTTAATAACCTGGTGTTTCTATATCGTCTGGGGAGCAGGAGATCCCTACCCGCAAAACTAGTGGTAATCAAAAAACCCGGCAGGTAGAGTATGAAACAAGAAAAGATGCTTGAAAAATTTCTTTGTGAAATTTGGAAAAAGCAGGATTTCATTAAAGAATTGGAAACAAACGACGGTCAGATAATCAAGATCGTCGATCCCGGCACCGAGAACAAAGAAACAGGCGGTCCCGATTTTAAACACGCCAGGATACAAATCGGCAATCTGACTTATTCAGGTGATATTGAAATAGACGGTCTACATCCCGATTGGAAAGCCCACGGGCACCATCTCAACAAAAAATACAACAGCGTTATTCTCCATGTTGTTTTTAATAATCCCAGAAGAGATTCTTTTGTGTATACCCAGGACGGCAGAAAAGTACAATCTTTTTCACTTGAGCCTTTTCTTAACAATAGTCTCCAGGTAAAAATCCAGGAAGCAATTCTTTCAGAAAGATCCGGAAGGATCAACAAAATGCCGTGCGCAGAGGTTAATTCTGAGCTTTCTGAGAAAGAAAAACTGGATTTCGTTTATGAACTGGGGATAATCAGATTTAAGCAGAAATGCGAGAGAGTTGTGAGCAGGCTTAAGGAATTAGTCTACCTCAAAGAAATAAACTTAAAAGAACCGGTTATCCATTACGAGCCGGATGATAATTTCTATAAACGGGAATTTACTTCCGGGGATTTCAATGACCCTCAAGTTTGGGAACAGATGATATATGAATCTATGTTCGAAGCACTGGGATTTTCCAAAAACAAAGATATTATGCATAGACTGGCTTCGAGTGTGGATATAAATTTTCTTAAGAAGTTCTCAAAAGATGAAAAATTTCTGCTGATTCTCGAATCTATATTCTTCAATATCAGCGGAATGATTCTTCCTGTGGAAAAAATTCCTGATGAGGAAACTTCGGAATATGTCAGGAAGCTGGTTGAGATCTGGTCAGAAATCAAACAAGATTATGAAGGAAGGTTATTTCACCAGACACAATGGAATTTTGCTAAACTCAGACCTTATAATTTTCCCACTGTCAGGATAGCGGGCGGAACCAGGCTGCTTTGCCAGGTTATTAGAGGGGGGCTTATTCCATCAATTGTAAGGGAATTTGAAAATTATCAAAGTAATAAACAGATAATAAGCTCATTAAGAAGTCGCTTTATAGTTAAAGGCGATGGATTCTGGCATAAGCATTACACGTTTGAACATCAGACAGACATTAAAATTAATTATTTTGTCGGCGTATCGAGGGCGGATGAAATAATCATAAATGTAATCCTGCCGGTATTTTCTGTTTACTTCGAGATGTTCAACAGGAAAGATCTTGCTACCAGGGTATTCAAAGTATATCAGAATTACTATCAGCAGAGTGAGAACGGATTGGTTTTTGAAATATCAGAAACTTTGAATCTTAATAATGCCTGGAAAAGAAGTGTACTATACCAGGGCATGATAGATCTTTTCAGGAATTACTGCAGTAAAGACAATTGTATGGAATGCAGTATCGGAAAAAAAGTTTTTGGCTGAACAACATTATAACATTTCAGAAAACTGAATATTTTCTGGTGTTCAGCGCTGAATCATTATTAGTATTCTAGTTATTTCCGGTCAGTTTTTGGATATCATCCCGGATTTTAGCTGCTCTTTCGTACTCTTCAGTTTCAATAGCCTTTCTCAATTTGTCCTGCAGGGCGGCAAGCTGAGCTTCCTTTGTTTTCGGTACTTCCTCCTGCTCACGAGGCTCGCTTTCTTTTTGCTCTCCCTCTGTTTCCTCGGAAGGAATGAAAGCAGCGGCTTCCATAACCGCTTCAGCAACATAAATTGGTGAGCGCGCCCTGACCGCAAGTGCAATCGCATCACTCGGCCTGGCATCAACCTCATTGGTTAATCCGGAAACTTCAAGTACTATTTTCGCATAAAATGTATTTTCTCTGAGTTCGTCTATAATTATCTCAATTATTGTTGCTCCGAGGTTATCGATCATATGCTTCAGAAGATCGTGAGTTAAAGGGCGGGGAGGTTTTATACCTTCTATCTCAAGAGCAATAGCTTGAGCTTCAAAAGCTCCTATAATTATAGGAAGCCTCCTGGCAGCACTGATTTCACGCAGCAGAATAGCATAAGCTCCGCCGGTTGACGGACTGGATGATAATCCCAATATTTCACACTGTACCTTTTGCACTTTAACTCCTGATTCCTATGATTTTATTTTTTTTATCTCTTCGGTCAATGCCGGCAGGATTTCAAATACATCGCCTGCAATACCATAATCTGCTATATTGAATATAGGAGCCTCTTTATCTTTATTTATTGCTACAATATATTTTGAAGAGCTCATTCCTGCAAGGTGCTGGATTGCTCCTGAAATACCGCAGGCTACATAAAGAGAAGGGGATACCGTCTTTCCTGTCTGTCCAACCTGCTCACGATGGTCTCTCCACCCGGCGTCTACTACAGCACGTGAAGCGCCAACAGCACCGCCAAGGGCATCTGCAAGCTCTTCAACCAGGTGGAAATTGTCCGGAGCCTTCAACCCTCTTCCACCCGATACTATTACATCGGCTTCCGCAACATCAAGCTTGCCTTCCGACTTTTTGATCTCTATTACATGGTTCTTCAAATCAGGATTATCTGCATTTCTGGTTTCAACTTCTGCTGACGCGTTTTTATCTTTAATTTCAGCTTTGAAGACATTTGGTCTTAATGCCAAAACTTTAACTTCCGTATTAATTTTTGCATCAACCAGGGCTTTGCCTGCGTATACTGGTCTTGTAGCTATAATTTCACCTGAAGATGTTTCCAGGCTGACACAATCCATAAGGCAGCCTGCATTTAATCGTGCGCTAATGTGTGGGGCCAGGTCCTTTCCAAGAGCAGTTGCTGAAATTACTATAACAGAAATTCCATTTTCGCTGGCGTAGCTGCTTATTATACCCGTATATGCCGAGGTTGAATAATTAGCCAGCTGATCATGTTTAAAATGGATCAGCTTTTTAATACCGTATTTTCCTGCTTCGGAAATGTTTTCGATTTCATTCCCGATTACGAGGGCTTCTGCTTCGATATTTAAGTCGCCTGCAAGTTTCACAGCAGTGCTGACTGCTTCGAAAGAGGATTTTTTTATTTTGTTTTCTCTCTGTTCAAGGACTGCAAGAATTTTATTTGCCATTTTTTGATAAACTCCTATATGACTTTTGCTTCTTCTCTTAATAACCTGACTAATTCAGGTACAGCTGATTTATCTGTGCCGAGAATTCTTCCCGGTTGTTTTTCGGGAGGTTTCTTCATACTTATTACCTCAGTAAAGTTATCAGCAGAGGCTGCCGGTTTTTCCTCAATAATTTTCTTTTTAGACGCCATAATTCCTTTAAGGGAAGCATACCTCGGTTCATTTAGTCCTTTTTGTGCTCCGATAATTACAGGAAGCTCAGTAACCACAACTTCTTTACCACCCTCAATTTCTCTTTCCGCAGTAACTTTACGATCTTCAAGGTTAAATGATACAACCACAGTAATGCATGAGAATTCCGTCAGTTCCGCAGTGAGCTGGGGAACAGCAGAGTCATCGTAGTCAACAGACTGCTTGCCGCAGAATACGATGTCGTAACCCTGAGTTTTTATTTCATCTGCCAGCGCTTTAGCAATTCCCATAGAATCTCTCGGATTGTCATCTTTAAGCAGTACACCTTTATCAACACCCATGGCAAGTGCTTTCCTTATTGTCTCCTTGCTGGAGTCGCTTCCTACGCTGATTGCTGTGACTTCTGAATCTCCACCTGATTTTTCCTTCAGCTTCAAAGCCTCTTCAATTGCAAATTCGTCATATGGATTAACTATATAGGTAACTCCGGAAGGATCAATCGTTTTCTGATCGGCCCCCACTTTAACTTTCGTAGCAGTGTCCGGTACATGACTCACGCATACTGCTATTTTCATTTAACCTCCGTTATTTTAGTTAATTTTAGATTAAAAAATATAAACATACCCTCCTATAAAATCAAACTTAAGAGGTAACGGGTGTCAACAATATTCTTTTCTAACCTGTTATTAATTTCATTTAATTTCAATTATATATTTCCTAATTTGAACGTATGGAATTAAAACCTGATAAACAGACCAGACTGGACGTCCTTGAGGAGGAGGAAGTCAGCATAGGTATCTCGAGTAAGGTTGTACTCTATAATGACGACTGGCATACCTTTGATGAAGTTATATTTCAGCTTGTAAAAGCACTGGGGTGTTCGTATGAGAGAGCCAGAGGTTACGCATTTGAAGTCCATGTTAAAGGGAAATGTATTGTTTATACAGGGGATATGAAGAATTGTCTTAAAGTATCGTCGGTTCTTGAAGAAATTGCCCTCAGCACACAGATAATTACCTGATATCCCGACTGATACCCTTCTAAATTCATTGTAAAAACCTCGTTTTATCCATATATTTCATTTCTAATTTTTAAAAGAAAGGATACGATGACTAGTCACCGAGATGACTTGAGAAACATTGCGATAATTGCCCATGTTGATCATGGAAAAACTACCCTGGTTGATCACCTCTTAAAACAAACCGGAGCCTTCCGCCTGAATCAGCAGATTGAAAAGCGGGTAATGGATTCCAATGCTCTCGAAAAGGAAAGAGGAATAACAATTCTTGCCAAAAATCTCAGTATACATTATAAGAACTGCAAAATAAACATTATAGACACTCCCGGGCACGCCGACTTCGGAGGTGAAGTTGAAAGAACGCTTAGAATGGTTGACGGTGTACTTCTCCTGGTGGATGCTGCTGAAGGCCCTTTACCGCAGACAAAGTTTGTGCTTAAAAAATCGTTGGATCTGGGACTGAAACCTATCGTTGTCATCAACAAGATAGACAGAAAAGATGCACGCCCTAACGAAGTACTGAATGAAGTATTCGATCTGTTTGTAAGTCTTGGCGCATCCGACGAACAGCTTGATTTTCCTTATATCTATACAATTGCAAAGCAGGGAATTGCTAAACACAATCCTGAAGATGAGAGTGATAATCTTCTCCCGCTTCTTGATGTTATTATTGAAAAGGTTCCAAAGCCTTCGGCTGATCCTGAAGCTCCTTTCCAGATGCTGATTTCCGCTATAGACTACAACGATTACCTGGGACGTATAGGTATCGGGAGGATACATAAAGGCGTTCTGAAAACCGGTGATAATATGATCCTGATTTCAAAAACCGGTGAAAGAACTGAAGCAAGAATAACAAAACTTTATATTTTCGAAAGCATAAAAAGAATTGAAACTACTGAGTTAACTTCCGGTGATATAGGCGGAATTGCAGGACTTGAAGATGTAGACATAGGCGACACCATTGCCAGTCCCAAGCACCCTGAACCCTTACCTTTTGTTGCCATAGATGAACCTACCATCACGATGAATTTTATGGTAAACAATTCTCCTTTTGCAGGACAGGAGGGAAAAAATGTCACAACCAGAAATATTAGTGAGAGATTATCACGTGAGTTAAAGTCAAACGTAAGTTTACGTGTGGAAATGACTGATTCACCGGATATATTCAAAGTAAGCGGCAGGGGAGAGCTTCATCTTTCTATACTTATTGAAAATATGAGACGCGAGAATTATGAACTCCAGGTAACAAGGCCTGAGGTTATATATAAGAAAATAGCTGATGTTCTTAGCGAACCTATGGAACATGTAATAATTGATGTTCCGGAAGAGTTTGTCGGCGTAGTTATAGAGAAACTCGGTAAACGTAAAGCTGAGATGAAGAATATGCTGACATTTAATGAGAACACCCGTGTTGAATTTATAATACCCTCAAGAGGTTTAATCGGTTACCGTGCGGAATTTATGACGGATACCAGGGGAACCGGGATTCTCCACCATAATTTTAATGGTTATGAACCATTTAAGGGAGAAATCGTCCACAGGCAGAGAGGAGCATTGGTTGCTATGGAGCCTGGAACGTCTTCAGCCTACGCGATGTTTAAGCTGCAGGAAAGATCGGTATTTTTTATAGAACCGGGTACCCGGGTTTATGAGGGAATGGTTGTTGGGGAGAACTCACGGAATAACGATATGCATGTTAATGTAACCAAAACCAAACAGCTTTCGAATATGCGCTCCTCGGGCGCTGATGAAGCCATCAGGCTTGAACCGCCAACGCTGTTCAGTCTGGAACAGGCTATCGAATGGATTACTGATGACGAATACGTGGAAGTAACTCCAGCCAGTATTAGAATAAGGAAAAGATACCTTACTGAAATGGATCGAAAGAATGCCCGGCTGGCTGAAAAACAAAAAGCAGCTGCTGACGCAATTTAGAAGATAAATTTAAGACGCCCCTAAACGGCGTCTTTTTTATTTGAATTAAATAAATTACTAAACTTAAAAAGGAGAGTCTTTATGGCAGAATCAGCGATTAAAGATCTGAAACCTGAATTAGTATGGCAAAGATTTTACGAAATAACAAGAGTTCCCCGGCCATCGAAAAAAGAAGGAAAAATAAGGGAGCATCTCAGAAGCTTTCTGAAAGATCAGAAGGTTAATTTTAAAGAAGATAATACCGGGAACATTGTTGCTAAAATTCCTGCAACCTCAGGTTATGAAAATTCACCTGTCGTTATTCTCCAGGGACATGTTGATATGGTATGTGAAAAGAATAAAGAAACGAAACATGACTTTGAGAACGATCCTATAGAAATAAAAAAAGAGGACGGCTGGATTACCGCAGAAGGAACTACACTTGGATCCGATAATGGAATAGGAGTAGCAGCAGCTCTTGCGGTGATCAATGATAAGTCTGTTGTGCATGGTCCTATTGAAATACTGCTTACAGTGGATGAAGAAACAGGAATGACAGGTGCGAACGAACTTGACCCTGGTCTTCTGAAGGGAAAGATATTATTAAATATGGATTCAGAGGAGGACGGTGCATTCTATGTAGGCTGTTCAGGCGGCGTTGACACAATGGCCTCCTTCGAACTTAAAACTGAAAAAATGCCTTCAGGCTATTCTGCTTATGAAATTATGGTTACAGGTTTAAAGGGAGGACATTCAGGACTGGATATTATACAGGGCAGAGCAAATGCTATCAAGCTGCTAGGCCGAACTCTTAACAGGTTGGAGAATGTTAATTATTCACTCTGCTCGTTATCTGGGGGGAGTTTAAGAAATGCTATACCCCGCGAGGCCGAAGCTGTGGTGGTATTCAAGGATGGCTCAGAGAGTGAAGCCGAAAAAATCATAAATGAATTCGAAAAAAATCTGTTGATTGAGTATCGGAAGACTGACAGCGGCTTAAAGTTAGTATTTAAGAAATCGGGTTCTACGCCGGAAAAAGTATTCACTCAGCAGTTCAGAAATGATATTGTTAACCTGCTCCTCGCATTACCTCATGGTGTAATTGCTATGAGTCAGGATATTCCGGATTTGGTTGAAACTTCCACCAACCTTGCTGTAATATCAACAGAAAACGGGAAATTGAACATAAGCACCAGCCAGAGAAGTTCGATCAATAGTGCAAAGGATTATATCGCCGCTAGTGTTAAAGCAGCGCTTAAACTAGCCGGGGGAGAAGTTACTGTAGGTGATGGTTATCCCGGATGGAAGCCTGATATGGATTCAACTATACTGAAAACTTCTAAAGATGTATTCAGGGATTTATTTAAGAAAGAACCGGAAATAAAAGCAATACATGCAGGTTTGGAATGCGGAATCCTGGGATCAAAGAAACCCGGGCTTGATATGATATCTTTTGGTCCAACCATCGAGGGAGCTCATTCTCCGGATGAGAAGGTAAATATTGCTACAGTAGAAAAGTTCTATGATCTTTTGAAAGAAATACTTAAAAAAATTGCCGAAAAGAAATAAGAATGTAAGTTAAGCGCTACAGGCTGTCTGGTGTCAGACAGCCTGTTTTATTTTAAGGTCTTCACTTATATAGTCTGAGCAAATTTCACAGCGGCATAATTCATATATTTCCTCATAACCATAGTCAATAGTCAACTCTTCATCAGGCTCGATATCTCTTGCTGCAGTTAAAATCAGGCTTTCTTCATCTCTGTCTATAACCTCGCAGTTATATTTGCAATTATGGTTTATGAACTTGATTTTATCAGTCATTGCCGTATCTATATAGTTATCTCCGTTCCAGAAAATATAAACGTTCCCATACTCTTCTCTTCTCTCACACTCATCGCCTGATATTGCCTCTCCCTTAATAATTAAAATATTCTGACCTTCATTTATTCTGACCGATGTGAATAGACCGGCACCATGAATATCCGATTCCGTTACATAAAGATTACTTTCAAGAAAATCTTTTTCCTGGTTCAAGTCAGCACTTTCCTTTCTTACAAATGATATAGAATGATACCCTGCTATATTATTCCAGCTTCATTCTAAAGACGCTGTGATAAGTTTTACGGGTACCAAAGTTACAAAAATTATCTTTATTATTAAAAAAGAGAAAAACATCATTGTTTGATTTGTCTAATATGTTTATGGTTCTATTGTAGTTATTTTAGTTCATCAAAGTTTGAGAATATATGATTACTATTAAATTAAAAGGGATCTGGATCTTTACGAAGGATGTATTTGATAAGTTCATTGATGACAAGTGTCCGAAGCTGGGTGCTGCATTATCTTTTTACACTATTTTTTCAGTAGCGCCTATCATAGTAATATCTCTTTCTGTTGCTGCACTAATATTCGGTAAAGAGGCGGCGAGGGGTGAGCTGATAGCACAGATCCAGGGCCTCGTAGGATATGATGGAGCCAAAGTGATCCAAACCGCATTGAAGAATGCCCAGTACTCAAACCAGGGTGTTATTACTATCCTCACCGGGTTTGTTGCCCTGGTAATAGGTTCAACAGTAGTATTTGTCGAACTTCAGGATTCTCTGAATATGATCTGGAAGATAAAACCGAAACCGGGAAGAAATATGTTCAAGGGGTTAATAAAAGACAGAGTACAATCCTTCGCCATGGTCCTTGGCACAGGATTCCTTCTTTTGGTGTCCCTGGTTGTAAGTGCGCTGATTTCTTCAATTAATAATTACCTCTCAATGTCATTTTTTAATATTCCCAAATTTATACTGGACACTTCCAATATTATAATCTCATTACTGATGACCTTTGCGCTATTTATGATGATCTTCAAGGTGCTGCCTGATGTCCACATAAAGTGGAAACATGTCTGGGTGGGTGCGTTGGTAACAGCCGCGCTTTTCGTACTGGGGAAATATCTGATAGGGCTTTATATAGGTACCAGCAGTCTCAGTTCGACCTATGGAGCCGCCGGTTCACTTGTTGTGTTCCTTTTATGGGTGTATTACTCAGCGCAGATCCTTTTTCTTGGAGCTGAATTTACCCAGGTTTATGCAATTAAATATGGTGAAGGAATAATTCCAACATCAAAATTTATGAAATACGAAGTTGAAGGAATGTTCAAGCAGGATAGGGAAAAATCAGGATAATTTCTCATCCATTCCGGCTATCCTGACATTATTACGGTATACCTCCTCTGAGGTAACTTTCCCATATTCATCGTAATCGGTCCATTTACCGTCTTTCTTTCCCTTCAGATAATAACCCGTGGCCTTTAATTTTCCATCCGGGTAGTACCAGAACCATTTATCGGAGCTATTATCGTCTTTAAAATAGCCTCGGGATTCCAACTCTCCGTCAGGATAGTAATACTGCCAGAGCCCTTCATTTTTATTATCCTTCATTCTTCCGCTGATAAGGATTTTGCCGGCTTCCGAATAAACACTGAAATTGCCGTCTTTTATACCCTTCACTACATCATATTCCAATACACGTGAACTAACTACATCGTGTATTTTGCCAGTATAGGGTTCTCCATCATCGATGAGGCAAATTAGTCCATCCTTAAGCATGATATTTTTGGAGGCTGGTTCCTGATCACTGCAGGAAGATAGAAGAATGGCTGCAGGAAGAATAATTAATATGAGCAAGGCTGCTCTGCAACAGAGTAGAGTTTTCTTTTGCATAGTACTCTTTTATATGTTAATGACACACTATAGTTTTTGCTGCTGCACCCCTCAACCAGAATTCGTATATGGAGTATACAAAAATTATATTTAAAGTAAAACAGAATATTATACAAAATCCTAAATCGTGATTTCGTATGTTCTCCCAAAAGAGAAGAAAATGAACTTATTTCTCACTATTGAAAAGCTCAACAGTCTAAATTGTTCAAAAAGTAATCAAATTTGATTGGTTTATTTTTTGATAATGGGCATCGATTGGTGGAATATTCATCATTATTCCTCCAGTCACAAATAAGAAGTTTTTTGCATTTTATTTGGAATCTGTAATAATTAGTTAATATTTTACTTAGTGAAATAACTTAAAATTGTGGGAGTTGATATGTTTAAATCATTTCTAGTAGTCATCCTTTTCTCATCTCTAGTATTTTGTCAGGAAACCCCGAAACATGGTTTTGTTGGATCATCCACATGCGGAATGTGCCACAAAACTGAAAAACAGGGAAACCAGATCGGCATCTGGGAAAAATCTCAGCATGCACAGGCATTTAAAACCCTCCAAACCGAAAAAGCTGACAAGATTGCTAAAGATAAAGGCTTCAAAACAGCAGCAGCAAAAACTCCTGAATGTTTGAAATGTCATGCTTCAGGTTATAATGTCGATGCAAAATTCATAGGGAAGAAATTCAATGTTGAAGACGGTGTTCAATGCGAAACCTGCCATGGCCCCGGTGAAGATTACAAGAGCATAAAGATTATGAAAGATCAAAAAGCTGCAGTAGATAATGGATTAGTGCTTGTTTCGGATATTCACACTTTCTGTGTAAAGTGCCATAACTCTGAAAGTCCTACTTTCGATAAAAATATGGATTTGGACAAGATGTGGGAAAAAATTAAACACCCAATTCCAGGTACTAAATAATTTATCCATCTTGTTCTGAATAAATAAGACTAACTCTATGAAAAAATTAATCTTTTGCTCTATAGCCTTATCCTTATTTATTTCATTGACCCATGCACAGAATTTAAATGGCAGATTTTCATCTGCCATTTATTCTTTTGAAAGATACGATACGGTAGATGTATCTACTACATTTTTCCGGGCGTATGAAATGCTAAGTCTGAATTTAAATAAAGATAACTATTCCTTAAGAACCAACCTGAACTTTGAAACTGATATATCTAACCCTCTTGACAATGATCCAAGAGTAAGATTCTATAACCTATATTTTGAAGCCCGTAAAGTTCTTGATGCTTTTACTATAAAACTCGGCAGGCAGCCGATAATAAATATGGTAGCAGGAGGACTTTTTGATGGAATCAACCTTGATTACCGGAACGGCGACTATAAGGTTACGGGTTATTACGGTGGAAACGTCCCTGCTTATCAGAAACTTCAGCTAACTGACAGCTGGAGTGATGACTTTATAGCAGGAGGACGTTTTGTAACCACAGCATTGAAGGATTTCAGGATAGGTTTGAGTTATATCAATAAAAACTTTAAAGCTGATGAATATACAGCTACACGGCTTGATGAAAACCTGGATCCCATCCAGGTCCTGATTCAAAACAAATCAAACCAGTACCAGTTTGCTTCTGCAGAAGTATCGTATGAAATGCCTAAAACCTTTACTATTGATACAAGGTATGATTATGATCTGAATTTTATGCAGACTTCAAAGTTTGAGGCGTACGGAACCTATGATCAATTGGATAAACTTGGTTTTAACATTTATTACAACTACAGGTCACCCAAAATCAGGTATAATTCGATCTTTGCCGTTTTCGATTACGGTAATACTCAGGAGATCGAGGGCGGATTGAATTATAAGCTGAACCACATCTTCACCCTTACCGGTAAGGTTGCCAATGTGACCTACACGGATGAAAATTCCCAGAGGATCACTGCCGGCGTGATATCAAACTATGGCAGTCTAACTTACAGGAAAAACCTGGGATACGCAGGTGAGATGGACGCGGTTTCTTTTTATACAGCATACACTTTCCTTGAAGGATTATTAACTCCTTCGATTGGTCTGTCTTACACTAATTATAAACTATCTGACAACGCTGAAACTAATAACCTGACTACCTTGCTGGCAGGCTGTAATATTAGGCCTTTCCATACGTTATCACTGGATATTCAGGGCCAGTATTTAAATAATAAGATCTATAAAGATGATGTACGTCTTTTTGCAAAACTAAACTACTGGTTTAATACAAATTTTTAGCTGATGAATTATGAAATTAAAAATTTTCTACATTTTCTTATCTATAGGTTTAATCACCACTCTTTTGTTCTCAGCATTTCTTTCGGGACCTGACCAGGGAGAGGGAAGCCATGATAAGCTGATTAAGTTTTCACACAAATTCCATAGTGAACTTGCTGACTGTTCTACCTGCCATAGTGCTGTGGATACAGCTTCAACTCTTAACGCAAGTCTTCTCCCAACAATGAATGATTGTGCACAGTGCCATGATGTTGAGAGTGAAGACAATTGCAACATGTGTCATTATGATGGTGTGTATGAAACCCTTGAACCAAAACAGGCTGAATTATATTTCAATCATAGTTTTCATGTTAAGGATCAGAAACTTGAATGTCAGTCCTGCCACAAGGGAATAAGTGAAGTTGACTATGCTTTCCAGGCAGATCAGCCGTATCCTCAAATGAATGACTGCTGGTCCTGTCACGGTACAACAAAGATTGCCGCAAATGCCTGCGAAGCATGCCACGTTTCAACTGCAGACCTTCTGCCGCAGACTCACAAAAGCGTTAATTTTATCCACACGCATAAATTTGCCGCAAGAGATCTGGATGCTAATTGTGCAATGTGCCACGATAACCATAGCTGCGAAACCTGCCACGCAGGTACAACTATGTTAACTGAGGACAATACCTCAAAAGATTTTATTACACCCTACGAACCTACAAATTCTGTTGACGGACCAAAGCAGCAGAAGATTACACGCGTGCATCAACTTGACTACAGGTTTACACATGGAATCGATGCTAAACAGAAATCAACCGAATGCCAGACCTGTCACAGTTATGAATCGTTCTGTACCCAATGTCATCAGGGAGAAAATCAGGACTTTGAAATGAGCGGCGTAGCCCCCGTTTCTCACGTAAAACCTAACTTCACAACTCTTGGAGTAGGTTCAGGCGGAGGAGAACATGCGATCCTTGCCAGGAGAGATATTGAATCGTGTATGAGCTGCCATGATGTTCAGGGAGCCGATCCAACCTGCCTGACCTGTCATGTTGACAACGATGGAGTTAAAGGAACGAATCCCCAAACACATCCAGCCGGATTCATGAGAGATACTCATGGTGACTGGCATAATGATCCGGGCTCAGTTTGCTTCAACTGTCACGTGGGAGCTTCACCGCAGATGCCATCAGGTACAGGATTCTGCGGATATTGTCATGGTACAAAGTGATAAAAACGGAAACAATTATGAATTATAAATTTATCTATATAGTCTTAATAATTTTTTCAGGTATCTTAATCGATGGCTGCAGTGACCTCCAGGAAAATGTCACTCCGCCTCCTACAGGAATAAGCGTTCATAAACAGGGTATCCTTAATCCGGATTCTCCCAACTATCATGTCAACCTGATAAAGGAGAATAACTGGAATATGAGACTCTGCCAGCAGTGCCATGGCGGTAATTTTGCCGGTGGAACTGTAGAGAAAAGCTGTCTAGGCTGCCATACCCAAGAAGACGGGCCTCTTGCATGCAATACTTGTCATGGTGACCCCAGCCCGGGAGGACATATATTTCCTCCACAGGATCTGGCCGGTGACACATCTACAACGGCAGCAGGAGTTGGGGCTCACGCGGCTCACCTTGTAACGAACAACCTGACCGGGGATATCAGATGCTCAAACTGTCATACTTTTCCATCAGATTTCTTTGCCCCAAGTCATATAAGTACTGATGGTTTGCCTGCTCAGATAAACTTCGGACGGAAAGCAGTTTACAATCACGGTGTTGAATCTACTTACGATTACAGCACTCATTCCTGTGCAAATACCTATTGCCACGGCAACTTTGTTTCAAAAAGAGATACATCACAATATTCATTCATATATGTAAACGATGATACAGGAGAGCCTACTGATTCTATGTACGGAAATAACGTAACTGTTATATGGAACCAGGTTGACGGCACCCAGGCACAGTGCGGTTCATGCCACGGCCTTCCTCCCATGGGTCACAGATACCAGACGTGGCCAACAAGCTGTGTAATCTGCCATACGGGAGTTATAGATGATCAAGGTAATATTATTGATTCAACCAAACATATTAACGGTCACGTAGATGTATTTGGGAATTAGCGTGTATTAAAATGAAATATTGAACGTTCTATAGAAAAAAGCTCCGGTTATACGGAGCTTTTTTTTGGTGCGCCGGGCGGGAGCTTGTACTATAGGATGAGAGTCGTGAATGAACCTGGTAAGAGGAATCATAAGCTGAACAGCAAGGGTGTCCACCGTGAGGTGAAATCTGAAGGAAGCCGATATCAAAACACTGACCCGACGATCAGGAACCATACACGAGGCAGATATACCGGATGAGGTGGTTAATTACTCTAAAATCAAATAGTTACCCGGAAGGTATATAAGTAGATATGGCAGGTATAAGTGAGAAAGTACGATTTGAAATCGAAAAAATAGATTCCGAAATAAAATTCGGAATAACACTTTTGAGACAGTCTCAATTTATTGCGGAAAGGGAGGGATTCGAACCCTCGGTACGGTTGCCCGCACACACGCTTTCCAGGCGTGCCAGTTAAGCCACTCCTGCACCTTTCCGGAAACGAACTGCAAATATAAAAATTAGCCCCCCCTTTACCAAAAATAAGATTCCTTTTACTTCATATTTCTTCTTTATTTCAAGATCCTTCCGGAAATATTTTAAGC
The DNA here is from genome assembly GCA_963800255.1 of uncultured Ignavibacteria bacterium. Classification (GTDB taxonomy): domain Bacteria; phylum Bacteroidota; class Ignavibacteria; order Ignavibacteriales; family Ignavibacteriaceae; genus DATFVA01. The sequence continues at coordinate 340,107 of CAWDAK010000022.1, forward strand.
GTCTTAATATTACTATGGTAATCTCATTAGTTTCGTGGTTGAATCTTTTATTTGCAGAAAAAATTATAGAGGACCTATAATATTACTTTTATTAGTCTCAGATTGATGTTAATTTTTAGACTCAGAAAATAGATTTTATGAAGAGATGCCGGAGTGGTTGTTGATCGAAGTGAAATCCCGCGCAGCGGGAAACGGATTTCTCGAAAAAATAACATTGGATAAATGAATCGGAGAGATGCCGGAGTGGTTGAACGGGGCGGTCTCGAAAACCGTTGTGGGGCTTTTGCTCTACCCAGGGTTCGAATCCCTGTCTCTCCGCAAGCAAAAAATACCCCGTTAATTAACGGGGTTTTTTATTTACTAGCATTACAAGCTTCATTTATAGGTTTTGGGAATAAGTAGAAGAAGATGAGATATCGGCCGGGAGCTTTCAACTTTCTTACTGCTTTAATAAATTTGTATTATCATTAACAAGAAAATAATTATGAAAACTCTTTTAATTTTAGTCTTTTCCGTATCAATTCTCTGTGCACAATCGTTTAATGATTATTTCAACGACAAAACAATGAGAATCGATTATTTTCATACCGGTAATTCCTCTCTAGAGCTTGTTACTCTCGACCACATTTATAACTATGGTACCTGGGCAGGGAATCCTGCCAATCTTCTCGATAATTTCAATAATGGAGCGTATTATTATAAAGTTTATGATGATAAGAGCGGTAACCTTATTTATTCCAGGGGATTTGACAGCTATTTTAAGGAGTACCAGACAAGTGATGAAGCTATGAATGGAATACAAAAGTCATTCGGTGAAAGTGCACTTATCCCCGCACCAAAAAATAAAATCCGGTTTGCACTTGAAAAAAGAGATTCGGTGAATAACCTCCATGAAATCTATTCGACGGTGATAGATCCTTCTGATATCTACATATCTGATGAAGCCGTTGACAGCACCGGCGTCACTGTTTACAGGCAATATTATTCCGGCAATCCTCATAAAAAGGTTGATGTAGTTATACTGGGAGAAGGCTATACTCAAAGTGAAAAATCAAAATTTGAAAAGGACCTAAAACATTTCTCAGATCTCTTTATGAATCAGGAACCGTATAAATCGCTTAAAAATGATTTCAATATCTATGGTGTATATAAGGCTTCCCTCAATAGCGGATGCGACAATCCCGGTGCCGGTATTTATAAAAATACTATCCTCAGCACTACCTATTATTCTCTTGGTTCTGAAAGGTACATTCTTACTGAAGACAATAAAGCAATGAGAGATATTGCGGCAAACGTGCCTTATGACGCCATTTATATAATGATTAACGAATCCCGCTACGGCGGCGGTGGTATCTATAACTTCTACTGTACTTTTATCTCCGATAACCAGTTCAGCGATTATATATTTCTTCACGAGTTCGGACATTCATTTAGCGGACTTGCTGACGAATATTATACTTCGGATGTAGCCTACAACGACTTCTATCCAAAAGGAATCGAACCTGTTGAGCCAAACATTACCAGGCTGCTTGATAAGGATAACCTGAAATGGAAATACCTTGTAACCCCCGGCATAGAAATTCCGACACCATGGGAAAAAGAAGAGTATGATAAATTTGATCTAGCCTGGCAGAAGATAAGAAGAGACTTAAATACAAAGATAGCCGCTCTTCAGAGAAGTAAAGCTCCGGAAGCAGAAATAGATTCATTAAAAGAAAAATATAATACAATGGATAAGGAGCATAGCGACCAGGTTGACCAGTTTTTAAATAAAAGTAAATATCAGGGCATGACCGGAGCATTTGAAGGGGCCGGTTATTCATCTAAAGGGATGTACCGGCCGATGATAGACTGCATTATGTTTTCAAAAGGTTCAAAACCTTTTTGTTCAGTCTGTACAGAAAGCATAAAAAAAGTAATAAAGCATTATACAGACTGACAAAAGTGAACTAAACCAGATAATATGAAAATCAGGTCCGGAATGAAAAAGCTTTACATATTTTTGTTTTTGATTAGCATATCATATGCTCAGTATGTTCCGGAGTCCCCGTACCTCCAGGATCCTGCCAGAGCTATCCCTTATGTTGACAGCTGTGCGCAATTCTGGACCCAGGTTTATGATACTTCATTCGGGGGATTCTTTACAAATGTTGATCGCTTCGGCGGCGTTATAGTTAATTGGGGAACAAATAAAGATCTGGTTACGCAATCCAGGGATGCGTATGGATTTGTGAGAGCCTATATGCTCACCGGTAATCACTTATACCTTACAATGGCCAGGCACGCACTCGATTTTATGTATACCTATGCCTGGGATAATGCAAATGAGGGTTGGTTCCATAGCCTTGACAGGTATGGAAATCCGATAAATCCGGAGGATGTAAAGACAGCATTTGATCAGCATTATGCACTCCTTGGTATTGCTGCGTATTATGAAGCAACAGGGGACACAAATGACTGGAACCAGCTTATGAGGGGTTATAACAGTAATGAGAATCATTTGTGGGATAATGATCAGCAGTCATTCGGATATTTTGACAGGGGAACATTTAACTGGTCTTCCGTTTCAGATAAAAGTTTTAATGCCACTGTAGATGCAATTACTACCAATGTACTGGCTCTTTATTTGATGACAGGGGATAACGCATACAAAACCCGTCTCCTTCAGCTTGCTGATAATATTTTGACCCATCTCTATGGAAGTATGCCCCAACAGGAGATCGGTTTCGTTGAAGAATACTATTCCTACTGGGCGTGGAATAATAATGAAACGATGACGATTATGGGACACGTTCTAAAATCAGGATGGTGTCTCGGCAGGATTACACAGCTGTTTCCTGATTCAAACTATATTAACGCTTCACGGGGTTTAATCCTGGATGTTCTTGATCAAGGCTATGATCATGAACTTGGAGGACCTTATAAAGATTTCAACCGGCAGACGGGTGAAATGCTCATGTGGGGGCAGGCTGATACAGCAAAAGCATGGTGGCAGATGGAACAGGCCGTAACCGCCGGTCTTATGATGTACAATATCACCGGTGAATCCCAATACCTTCAGATGGCTGATGAAACATTGAAGTTTTTTATGACTTATTTTGTTGATCATCAGTACGGGGAAGTATATTCTGATAGAACCAGGTACGGCGGACAAATATGGGGTCTTGAAAAAGGAAATAATGGTAAAGCAGGGTACCATTCAATAGAACTCGGTTATTATACATATTTGTATGGTAATCTTTTCTATAAAGGTGAACCGGTTGTATTATATTACAATTTCTCACCGGTTGATTACGACAGGGAAGTCAAGATGAATCCGATTGCATTTGCTGATTCTAAATACAAGATCAAAGAAATCACAAAGGATGGTGAAGCTTATAACAACTTTAATGCAGAACAAAGGAGACTTCAACTTCTCTCAGGAACAGGTGGAGAGTTTAAGGTTACGTATGAATTAACAAATCCCGTTTATGTCTCAAATGAAAAACCTTATCCCGCGGATTTCCAATTATACCAGAACTATCCCAACCCTTTTAACCCGGTTACTACCATAAATTTCTCCATACCCACAACAAGTAAAGTATCACTTAAGGTTTATGACATTTTAGGAAAGGAAGTTGCTGTATTGGTGGACGAATCAAAGAGTCCCGGAACATACAGTGTAAAGTTCAACGCTGACAAACTTTCCAGCGGTGTTTATTTATACATACTTGAAGGTTCTTCAGCAAGTGGTGAATCCGGATCCTTCATACAATCAAAGAAACTTATATTGTTGAAATAGACCAACTAGACTCCTCCCGCCGGGTATAAAGTAATCAGGTCATTGCTCATCAATCATCTATAGATAAACATCAACCCCCAAAACCTTCCTCTTATCCCAAATCAATTTACAAGCTTACTTTATAAACTTACCTTTTGACAAGTTAAAATTATAAAAGAAGAGGTGAATATGTTACGATCAGCAATGTTTCTTTCAAGCTTAATTCTTTTTCTGTTTGTGATGACTTCTTTCGGATTTAATAAAGAATCTCTTAAAAATCCGGAAACGAGAAAAAAAGCAGTTGAAAACCTTCTAAACGGTCTTCAAAACGATAATTATGGACTGAAGACAAGTTCAGCCTTTATGTTAGGCGAGATCAGAGCAGAAGAAGCTGTTTATCCTTTAATGAAAATGCTGAAAACGGATGATTGCGAGGAATCAAGAATAGTAGCAGCTTTGGCATTATATAAAATAGGAAACCCCAAAGGACTATTCGCAGTTAAACAGGCTACCAGATTTGATAACAGTGAAAGAGTGAAAAAAATGTGCAAAAACTTTTATAATGAAGTTCTCAAAGATCGATATGGAGCAGTTGCTTTTGAAAAAGAAGACAGTGAAGTAGCAATCCGGTAAATTGTTTCTTCATTAGCGAACCTCCTCAAAACCGGGATTGCCCATCCCGGTTTTTTTATTTATTTGCCGCAAAGCGACGGTAGATTAATTATATTGGCAGCAAAAATTAATACCGTTTATGCACCTCTATAAGCAGGAAATCAAAAAAACACTGGAACTTGCCTATCCTGTCATAATAGGTCAACTCGGATTTATAATGATGGGCGTGGTAGACAGCATTATGGTAGGCAGTGTTGGTGCTGTATCCCTTGCTGCTGCTTCTGTGAGCAATAGCTTGTTTATACTGATATGGATAATCGGTTTAGGTATCTCCATCGCTGTAACCCCTCTTGTCGCAATAGCTGTTGGCGGAAACAGGTATGAAGAGTGCGGCATTCTTTTCCGGCAGTCGCTACTGATCAATATGACCACAGGTATTCTGATCGGCCTGGCTGTATTCGGAGGCTCATATCTCCTGGTGTACATTGATCAGCCTAATGAAGTTGTATTTCAGGCCCAGTCATATACCCGGCTGCTTGGATTCTCGGCAATTCCATCAATGTTATTTGCCACCTATAAACAGTTCATTGAGGGACTTTCCGTAGTACGCCCTTCTATGATTGTAGTTCTCCTCGCAAATCTGGTTAACATTTTATTCAACTGGATACTAATATTCGGGAAGGCGGGCTTCCCACAGCTTGGTCTGGATGGTGCAGGATGGGCTACTTTTGCTTCCAGAACCTTTATGGCTGCCGTTCTGATGTTTTATGTAATGCGTGCAGATCGCTTTAGGAGATATGATGTAACCTTCCATTTTAAAAGCATTAACACCAGAATAATAAAGAAAATTCTCGCACTAGGACTTCCTAGCGGCATACAGTATTTTTTTGAAGTCGGAGCTTTCTCATTTGCAGTGGTTATGGTCGGATGGCTTGGCACTAACCAGCTTGCAGCCCATCAGATCGCAATAAATCTTGCTTCAATATCATTTATGTGTGCTCTGGGAGTTTCGGCGGCCGGGAGCATAAGGGTCGGAAATGCCGTAGGCCGCAGAAATATCTCTGAGACGAGGAGAGCAGGATTCACAGCAATAATTATTTCAGGCACAATGATGGGAACTTTCGGAATAATATTTATAATATTCAGAAATATTCTGCCTTCCTTTTATATTGATAATCCTGAAGTTATTTCATTTGCCTCTACTATCCTGGTTATTGCAGCATTATTCCAGGTATTTGATGGAGTTCAGGCAGTCGGAATCGGAGTGCTGCGCGGACTAACAGATGTTAAAGGACCAACTCTTATTACATTTATAGCGTACTGGGTACTTGCTTTGCCAATCGGGTATATGCTTGGATTTACCTTCGGATACGGAATTGTGGGTGTATGGATAGGGCTGCTACTGGGACTTGCTGCCTCTGCTTCGCTGCTGACTTTGCGTTTTAATGTAAAAAGTAAACAGATAGTTGAAGTTTAATTTATACCTAGTTTCCTCATTTTCCGCCTTGTTGCGCCATCAGGATCGTTTCTGCTAGGGCAACTGTA
>CAWDAK010000023.1:0-106795 GCA_963800255.1 uncultured Ignavibacteria bacterium
CTGTTTCGGCTATTTTATTTAATAAGTTTTCAACTTCGGGTCTTCCCCAATTTGGCATTAAGTTGTTAGCCGGGTGGAACCGGTTGAACTTATCAAGGGATTTTTCAAGGTAAGGTTTGGCTTTTTAGACACCTCCGATTGTGCCGGTGTATAATAAATTCCAATACCTACAAGGTAATAGGGTCTCGGGTTCAGTGAATCAATTGCAGCTGCTTTTTTGAAATACTGGTCAGACAATCTGCCGTATTTCTGCCACCTATTCATAGGATCTACCTGAAGACGTGCCTGGGCAATCATTCCTTTTATCGTATAAATTTCAGAATTACCAGGCTCCAGCGAATCAGCTATGGATATAATTTTATCCGCTTTATCCAGGTACCCGTCTTTTTTTGAAGTGGTCGTGTCAGTGAAGCTGGCAATGGTATACACCCAGGAGGAATAATAGTAAGGGAGCCATTTGTCTTTTTCTGCCATTGCAATTCTTTCAAAACCATTTGCTATCTGCAGATAGTCTTCAACGGATGCCGCGGATTTCATCATTGAAAGATTTTTCTCCATTGATTTTTCATAGCGGTCCTGCGGATGAATGCTGCCGAAAGCCGCGACTGAAAGCAATATTATAAATAATAATTTCATTCTCTTCTCCTTAAATTAATATGGATTTGATTCTCCCAGGGAAATAAACATACCAATAAAAAATGATCTTAATTCCGGGGCTGCAACAGGCAGTCTCATCGATCCGTCAGATGAGTACCTGTAGTTATAGATATTGTTATAGCCCAGCAGGTTATCGAGCGAAGCATATACGACCGTAAAACTGCCGAACAAGTTTGTAAGGTAGCTGATGTTAAAGCTGAGATTCTGAAAAGACTTTGTTTTGTCTTTAAGGAAGTCAGGGTTATTCGGATTATAATAGGGCCTGCCGGTAGCAAAAGAATACGTGAAGCCAATGCTTGAGGCAATTTCAGGTATCCATCGTTTTACAACAACTGAAAAAGTATGCGGCGTTGCAAAAGTAGGCTGAGCCAGTACCGGGTAATTCCTGTAGTCGCGTTTTGTGTCGAGGTAGGAATATGAGATCCAGTAGTCAGTCAGATCAAACGTCTGCCTGTCGCGCCAGAAAATGTCAATTCCCCTTGCATATCCCTTTCCGTAGCTTCCGAAGGGGACGGAAGGCAGATCCATCTGCGGATAGGTAAAAATATCTCCTTTTGCCAGGTCAGAATAATTCTTGTAATAAGCTTCGATCCTGAAAGTGATGTTGTCACCAAGGTACTGATAGTTTGCTATGTAGTGTGTTGATTTTTCATAATTAAAATTTTTAGTATAGAGCAGGAATTCCTTTTCAGGGACTTCATAAAAATTTCCATAAGCGAAATTCAGCTGATCGTAATCTCCCAGTCTGTATGCAGCGGAGACCCTGGGAGCAAGGTTAGTTTTGTGAAGGAGTTTTGAGTATTCTGTGCGGAGTCCTGCTCTAAGTGCGATATCATCCGTGATAATAAAATCTGATTCAACGAAGCCCGCGCTGAATACTTCGTTCAAAGAAGTTCTGAACCCGCTGAATTCATTTTTGTAATTATAATTAAGAATCTCTCCTCCGAACAACAAATACGACTTGCTGAATATCTGCTTTGAAACAGTAACTTTTGCCGTATTAAGTTTTTCATCATTTAATACTTTGTCAGACATAAGATCAATTTTCTGATTGTCATCGCTGAAAGAATAACCGGCAAAAAACGTCCAATCATCTCCAAATATTTCCCTATAGTTTGTGTTCAGGAAATAATTGTAATCTTTTGATCCGAAATATTCTTTGGTAACCAGGTCATCAGGGTTTAAGTTATACAAAGACAGGCTGCCCTGGTTGTAGCTGGAAAAGATTTTAAGCATTCCTGTTTCGGAAGTTTTTTGACGGAAATTTGTTGAAAATTCTGTTCCTGCGGGGGCCTTGTTCCAGTCCGTTCTTGGCTTGAAAGTATGAACGTACGGCGACAGGTTAAAGTAATTGGCTTCAACCGCGAGAGATGTATTTTCCCAGCGCTGAACATGAGAACCTCCGAGTCCAAGCAGCATAAGACTTAATGACGTCTGGGTTTTGGGGGCCAGATCCTGCGTTTTTAAAACGAGAACCGAGGATAGAGCCTCACCGTACTGGGCTGAATATCCACCAGTACTGAAGACTGTTCCTTTGAATAAAAAAGGTGAAAATCTGCCGCGTGAAGGAATGTCGGGTACTTTAGAATAAAACGGATTCTGTACGATCATTTCATCTATGATTGTTTTGGTTTCATAGGCCGAACCGCCGCGGACAAACAAGCCCTCAGTTTCACCAATCTGCTGTGTTCCCGGGAGAGTTTTTAGCGCGGAATAAGTATCAGCCATGGCCCCTGCGGTTGTTACAATATCAAGGGGTCTGAGTATTACAGATTTTTTCTCATCACTGGCTTCGAAAGAACCCGCTGAAATTACAACGGTGCCGAGCTCGGTTGATTCTTCTTCCAGGACTATGTTTACATTCTTTGTCTGTCCATCAAGGTTGAGACTGGTTTCCGTCGATTTGTAACCGACAAAACTTACAACCAAAACAGCATTTCCTGTTTCATCGGTGGTGAATGAAAAAGTTCCATCTACTTCCGATGTTGTGCCGTCATATGAATCCTTGATGTATATATTTGCTCCGGGCAGGGCTGTGTTATTTTTATCGGTAACTTTGCCGGTAATCTTTGTTTGGGTAAAGGCAGGCTGAGAAAACAAGACCGACGTAAGGCAGAGAGCGAATATAAATTTTTGCATAGACGATAATTTTACTAAAACTGAGGAATTAAGATAGTAAAAAATCAGCTGCGGCACTGCATTTGGGATCTTTTCTTATAAAAGGTACAGGTGACGAAAAAACATACGCTTGCGAAGATTTTCTTTAAATCATTAAGATCATTTTGTTCGTCACGGTTAAATGTTCGTTTGAAGATGTGGAGGATGCTTCCTCTTCGAAGTACTGAATAGCGGTGTGACAGAAAGCATAAGTCATTTTACTTATAAGAAAAGATTGGCAGGTAAATTTTATATTCACTCTTTAAGGCTTTGAGGTTAATTTGAAATCAGTACTCCAACTGCTGAAGCATAAATATTGAAAAAGGAATTTGAGGGTAAAAATTACCAGGCGTTAATACTCGGTGGTTCCGAGGGCCTGGGTCTCGCCTCTGCCAGGAAACTGGCACGTCACGGAATGAATATCTGCGTGGTTCACCGCGACCGCCGGATTGATATGCCCGAAGTTCAGAAAAATTTTGACGGGATTATTGGTGAAGGCGTAGAATTTCTTTCTTATAACTCTGATGCCATTAATCCTGAAAGCAGGAAACAAATTATTTCGGAGCTTATCGAAAAAAGAGGCAAAGGAAGCATACGGGTTCTGGTACACAGCATCGCCCGGGGAAATCTTAAACCCATGGTAAACGGGAATAATGATGATTTGACGAATGCTGATTTTAAATTGACAATAGAAGCAATGGCAGTGAGCCTTTACGACTGGGTACATGATTTATTCCATGAGGGATTATTTGCACCGGATGCCAGGGTAATAAGCTTTACGAGCGAAGGATCGTCAAAAGCCTGGAAATATTATGGTGCGGTTTCAGCGGCTAAAGCCGCCCTGGAAGCTATTACAAGGAATATTGCTCTGGAATTTGCACCATACGGAATTCGGGCAAACTGCATACAGGCAGGAGTTACCGATACAAAATCGTTCAGGATGATTCCGGGAAATGAACAGCTGGCTAAATACGCAAGACTGCGGAATCCTTTTAAGAAGCTGACCACCCCGGAGGATGTTGCGAATGCTGTTTATCTTTTATCTCTGGATGAAGCTTCGTGGATAAACGGAGCAGTTATCCCGGTAAACGGAGGAGAACACCTGTCATAATTATCACCAAAGAAAATATTATATCCGTGCTTCCTTACAGCAGACCTTTTTTATTTGTCGATTCAATTGAAGCGATAGATGATAATTCTGTAACGGGTTCTTATAAATATGATGCGGATGAATTTTTCTATAAAGGACATTTCAAATCCTACCCCGTTACACCCGGCGTTATTCTCACCGAAACGATGGCACAGATAGGATTAGTATGCCTGGGTATTTATTTGCTGAGGGATTCGTTTGACGAAAACTCCCTTCGTTTTGCAATGACATCTGCGGAGGTAGAATTTCTTGCACCAGTTTACCCGGGAGAAAGAGTAAAGGTGACTGCAGAAAAAATATACTTCAGGTTTGGAAAATTAAAATGCAGTACGACAATGGAGAACAGCAGCGGAAAGACGGTTTGTAAAGGTATGATTTCCGGAATGATATTGAAGAAACAGGATGAATAACAGGGTTGTTGTAACCGGTATTGGTATAGTATCCCCTGTTGCAACAGGAAGAGGAGAATTTACTGATGCAATAAAAAACGGGAAATCGGGAATCAGGTTTCTTAAAGAACTGGCTGAGCTTAATTTTTCATGCTGTATTGCGGGTGTGCCATCCGTTCCGGAGGATCTGGTTCAAAAATATTTTAAGCCTCTCCAGCTAAGAAACTTTAATAGTTCCGGAATTTTATACGGTTGCATTGCCGGTATTGAGGCGTGGGAGGATGGCGGGATGGAGATTCAATAACTCGGATGAACCTGACTACGAGAGCGGATTGATAATGGGTACAGGATCTTCGGGAGTTGAAAAGACAAGGGAAGCTATGTATAAGATCGACCAGGGAGAGGTTAGAAAGCTCGGCAGTAATACCCTGGTGCAAAGTATGGTAAGCGGAGTAAGTGCATATCTTGGAGGAATGCTGGGACTGGGCAACCAGGTTACAACAAATTCAGCTGCATGCTCAACCGGTACCGAGGCAGTATTGATGGCTTATGAAAGAATTAAATCAGGCCGGGCTATTAGAATGATTGCCGGAAGCACCTGTGATCATGGTCCGTATGTATGGGGAGGATTTGATGCTATCAGGGTAATGACTTACAAATTCAACGATTCACCTGAAAAAGGATCACGGCCGATGAGCAGAACAGCCTCGGGATTTGTTCCCGGAAGCGGCGCGGGGGCTTTGCTGCTGGAATCTTTGGAGAGCGCTAAAAAGAGAGGAGCCAGAATCTATGCGGAGATTTTAGGAGGTGAAATAAATTCAGGAGGTCAAAGGGGAAACGGAACGATGACTGTACAGAATTCAGCCGCGGTTCAGAGGTGCATTAGGAATGCCATAAACAGGTCGGGAATAAAACCCCGGGATATCGATGCGATTGACGGACACCTGACATCAACTACAAAAGATTCGCTTGAAATAAAAAACTGGGCTGAAGCCCTTGTTAGAAAAGGTGAAGAGTTCCCATATATTGCTTCGCTAAAATCAATGACAGGACATTGCCTTAGTGCATCTGGTTCAATTGAATGTGCAGCTGTCGCTCTTGAATTGTATGGCGGGTTTTTATATCCTTCGATAAACTGCGAGGATGTTAATCATGAGATTGCGGCGATTATAGATAAAAGCAGAATACCAGGGAGGTTGACATTCCCGGAGAGGCTGAATGTAATAGCAAAGGCCAGTCTTGGCTTTGGTGATGTTAATACATGTATTATTTTCAGCAGGTACATCGAGTAGAGGGGGGGTTGTGGTTGGAATGGAATTCTACTGACGTTTTGCCGCTATGCGGCAAGGAAAACGGAGGAAAGAGTTTGGGGGTTATGAGGCGGGGAATGTGGATTGGAATCGTGAATCTACGAATATATTGGTGCGATGCACCAAAGGAAGACGGTATGTAGGGAACGTTGTGGTTGGAAACCGAGGTAAGAATTTGTCGGTTGTGGGGCAAGGAAAACGGAGGAAAGAGTTTGGGGGTTATGAGGCGGGGAGTGTGGATTGGAATCGTGAATCTACGAATATATTGGTGCGATGCACCAAAGGAAGACGGTATGTAGGTAAAGTTGTTTTCGGGAATGGATTTCTATTAATGGATGCACCAAAGAAGCTCAGAGGGGAATATGTAGTGAGATGTGACAATAAATATAAACCAATATGCAGGCAAAATGGATAAAGATATTATTACGGAAAAGTTAAAGAAGCTGGTGAAGCCTTATGTGCCGCCGGGGAAACAGCTGAACAACGTAAATGAAAATACCGACCTGATAAAGGACCTGGAAATTAATTCCATCAACCTCATTGATGTAATCCTTGATATTGAGCTTGAATTCGGGATTGAGATTGATAACGGATCGATGGAGAAGATGACTACCGTAGGTTCGGCAATTGACATAATCCTGAATAAGCTTGAACATCCGGGAAACGCACCTGCCTGATTAAAAGCTTAAGAAGCCGGGGAGATAAAATTTTTTCAGCCGCCATACCTGGCTATCTTGCTTGCCACCGAGGGGTCAAGTTCTGCAAGAATTTCTGCGGCCTTTTTCTTTTTCATTTTATAGATGATGTCGCGCGCAATATTATCTGAGTAGTTCTGAATAATTCTTGCGGCCTTCTTAGGATCCATCGTTTCATACATTGAGGCAGTAGCCCTCACCCATTTTATATAGCTGCTGTCAGGACGTATATCCAGATCTTTATTTAAATCAGCTGTAAAACTATTGAGTGACCGGGTGACAGGCGGGTCAGGGGTTGAATCGTTCACAGAAATATTAGTCACCTGTTTGGCCGCGCCGCCGCCGGCAGAATCCCCGACAAGTGTATCCTGAGGTAAACTGGCAGTATTCAATAAAGTTGAGTCAATTTTAAGATCCGTATCCCCGGCTTTAAGAGAATCAATTCCAGGAGGTACAGTAGAAGTAGAAACAAGGGCTGCCGGCTGAGGAGATGAGGAACTAAAATCAAAATTAAAAATATTAGTGTACACTGAATTCAAAAAAACGAGAATTACTGTAACAATAACAAAGGCAGCTATAAATATTAATGGCTGGGTAAATTTCATTTCAATTCTTATCCCTTGCAAATTTTTGCCCGGCAATTTCATTAATAGTTATTTCCTCTTTCTGATTTTCCCCGCGCTTATATTCCTCAAGATGAACCTCTTCGAGAATACCGAACATTTTATTCTCGCGGCTTCGGGAAAGTAATTCATCCAGTTTTTTTTCTCTTTCAACACCAAAAAGGTCTATTTGCTGGCGGACATTTTCCATTTGATTTTTGAGTTCATTCTTATACATATCAAGCTGCTTAAGGTCAGAAACTCTTTTGAAAAACTGCAGATTTTTTGAAACCTGATCCTTCTCCTGTTCAATCCTTATGTATTCCCTTCTTAAATCTTCAATAAGATGATCAATCTCTGCAAGCTCTTTCTGAACCTTTTTTTCAAGGATGTCTTTCGTTTTTTTAATTGAATCAAATTTGTATATGAATCTGCTCATCTATCAGCCCAGAGGTTGTTCTATAATTGAATTAAGATTCAGCAGGGTATCATTATAACGGGAACTTTCATGCATATCCTGTTTAAGAAATTTCCTGAGCAGAGCGATCTTTGAAAGCGCGTGATCGATCTGCGGGTTGCTGCCTTTAACATAAGCCCCGATATTTATAAGGTCTTCCGCTTCTTTATAAGTAGCAAGGATCTCACTGAAGGCCATTGCCCGTTTCCGGTGATCCTTTGTAACTATATCGGGCATAACACGACTCACACTCTGCAGAGGGTCGATAGCCGGATACTGCCCTTTATTGGCCAATTTACGTGAAAGAACCACGTGTCCGTCCAGTATTGACCTTACCGCATCGGCGATCGGTTCGTTCATATCATCGCCGTCCACAAGTACCGTATAAAATCCGGTAATAGAACCTGCTTCAGTTGTGCCGGCTCTCTCCAGTAATTTGGGCAGGATGGCAAAGACTGAAGGGGTATATCCTTTGGATGTAGGAGGTTCTCCCACTGTCAATCCAATTTCCCGCTGAGCCATAGCAAACCTGGTAACAGAGTCCATCATTAAGACAACATCCAGACCAAGGTCGCGGAAATACTCAGCGATCGTTGTACCGATATAAGCCCCCTTCATTCTTATAAGAGCGGACTTATCACTCGTTGCAACAACAACCACCGATCGTTTAAGTCCCTCTTCACCAAGATCTTTTTCAATAAATTCTCTAACTTCCCTGCCCCTCTCACCTATTAAAGTTATAACGTTAACATCGGCATTAGTGTTCCTGGCAATCATACCAAGTGTTACACTCTTGCCTACGCCGCTTCCGGCGAATATGCCAAGACGCTGTCCTTTCCCGATAGTTAAAAGGCCGTCAATTGCCCTTACACCGGTCTGGAGGGGTTCGGCAATTCTTCTGCGTGTAAGGGGATTAGGAGGTTCGCGGTGAATATTCATATAAGATGAACACTTCAGTTCACCTTTGCCGTCAATAGGATTACCCAGTCCATCAAGCACCCTGCCCAGCAGTTCCTTTCCCACAGGAATAGAAAAACTTTTACCTGATGCTATAATTTCACAGGCAGGAGAAATGTTCTGAACTTCACCAAGAGCAATAGAGAGAACCCGACCCTCCTTAAATCCAACCACTTCGGATTTACAAACTTTGTTTCCTGCTTTATCCATCACCGTGCATATCTCTCCCAGAGATACATTAGGGCCAACCGAATTTATAACCAATCCAACCACATCCGAAACCCTGCCATTAACCCTTATCAGGTCGGCCTGTTCTATAATCCGTTTGTATTGGGGGATGTACCTCAATCCTGTCATTAAACCTGGTCACCCCTATTAGTTTCAAAAAGGTGCTGTAGTTCTGATATCCTTGAGGATACCCTGGCATCTACATTTCCCAATTCGGACTCAACTATGCACCCGCCTTTTTCAATCCTTTCATCACTTTCAAATTTCATTTTTGAAAAGGCTTCATCAAACACGCCCTGCTTTTTATTTGAAGAAACTATAAGTTCATAATCACCGGGCTCAAGTTTAACAAGCACATTATTTGCTCCCAGTATTCTTTTTAAAGCTTCTTTCAAAACTATTTCTATCCCGGAATCTTTCTGAAGCTCCCGGTTAACTATTCGGGATGCGATATTAAAGGAAATGTCAATTACAAGATCTTCAAACTGATGATCATAGGATGATACCTTATCATTAAACGAATTCAGAACACCGGCAATTCTTTCGGATTGATCAGCAAGTTTTCTGCTGTAATCATTTTCTAATTCTGATTTTGCTTTTGCGTATCCTTCACTGAAACCCTCTGCATACTTTTCTTCAAATAACTTTTCCTGAAGGTCTTCTGCCTGCTGCTGATCTTCAACAGCCTGGGGCAGACAATCTTTAATTTTTACGGTAAACTTCCCGGATTCAGTGTGCCTGACGCGTATTACATTAGACATATACTTCTTCTGCATTGCCTCTTACATTCAATGTAAGCTCACCGTTTTCTTCAAGAGCTTTAATTATGTCAATTATCTTTGCCTGGGCCGCTTCCACCTCTTTAAGTTTTACCATTCCCATATACTGAAGTTCTTCTTTCAGGAGGTCGGCTGCCCTTTCTGACATATTAGCAAATATTTTATTCTTCAGTTTATCATCAACAACCTTAAGTGAGAGAGCTAGTTCTTTCCTGTCAACTTCCCTCAGGATTTTCTGGATATCTTTATCCTGAATATGAACAATATCCTCGAAGAGGAACATCAGCCGTTTAACTTCCTGGGCTACTTCCGGGTCCTGCTGTTCAAGTTTTTCCAGAATTTCTTTACTTGATGAGATATTCGCTTTGTTAAGAATATCTGCAAGACTCTTTGTGCCTCCAATTTTGCTGAGAGACTGAGACATACTGAAGCCGGCCATTTCATCTACCACCCTCTCTATCTGTTTTAGAGTCTGGGGCAGTACCTTACCAAGTGTAGCTATTCTGTATACAACATCGCTGCGTACCGGTTCAGGAAGTTCACTGAGGGTTCCTGCTGTTTGGGTCGGGTTCAGATGTGAAAGCAATAATGCAATTGTTTGAGGATGTTCTTTGTTCAGAAAATTTACAAGCTGAGCTGAATCAGCTTTTTTCAGAACATCAAATCCCCTAAGGGTAGTAAGGTTTTTAACTTTTTCAATTATTTCAAGAGCTTTGCTGGGACCGAAAGATTTTTCAAGCACTGCCTGTGCAAACTCGAGTCCTCCTTCAAGTACATATTCTCTAGCAGTAACCATCGTGTAGAACTCATCCATCACATCATCAACCATCTGCGAAGGAATATTCTTTACTTTGGATATTTCTGTTGAGATTAATTCTACTTCAGCAGAATCAAGGAATTTAAAGACCTCTGAAGCAGTTTCAACATTCAATGCGATGAGCAATAATGCAGCTTTCTGAGCTCCTGTAATGTTAGCCATTCTTGAATCCTTAAAATCCATTAAAGAAATTATGCCTCATCTTCATGCAGCCAGGAATTTATAAGTTTAGCTGTATCTACAGGATTTTTTGAGACGTAATTAGCAATTTTCATTTGCTGCGTTTTTTTTGTAGCAGCTTCATCAGAAATTTCATCTTCTATATCGCCAAGAGGCAGCAGGGGTTTCCTTCTGGGAGGCGCAGCACCCAGCTGATTAGTTTTTGCAGGGGCATTCGTCCTTCCGCGTGATTGATTAACCTCAATCTGCGGATAGCCTGAGCTGATGTCGCCCAGGTTAATTTTTTGAACTTTCAGCCTGGACATTAGTCCCTTTAATACGAATATCGCCCCGCCAATGCTAAGGAGAATAAGTATTATGTTTGTGTAATCATCCATATTATCTATAAAGCCGGACGAAGGAGCTTCGGTATCATCCAGGGGCCGGGTTTCAAATGAAATATTCACGATAGAAAACTGATCATTTCTTTTATCGTCAATACCTACGGCATTTCGTACTATCTGTTCAAGTTTTTTAATCTGTTCAGGCGGACGGGGCTCGTAAACAATATCAGTTTTATCACCATTCTTCACTTCTTTAGGAATTTCATTTATAACAGCCGCCACGCTGAGACGTTTTATATTACCGCTTCCTTCAACCACCCGCTGGATAGTTTTATTTATCTCATAATTAGTAGTGTTGTTCTGGCTTACCTGTGAAGTTGAGTCACCCAGGTTCTTCCCGTTATTTTCAGTTTTAATTGATTGTTCACTCACTGCAACCTGGCTTTCAGGGTCGAACAGGGTCATCGTCCTGTCAACCTGGCTAAAATCCAAATCTGCATTAACCTGCACCATAGCGTTGCCATAGCCCAGAATATTATCGAGAATCTGCTGTGCTTTTCCGGCAAGATAATTTTCAACTGACTGTTTTACTTCATATTGTTTTGAACTGGAATAGGCCAGGGGTTCATCGGTATTATTATTTGAAAGAATCCTTCCCCTTGTATCTATAAGTGTAATATTGCCGGGGGTTAGTCCTTCCACGCTGCTTGAAACCAGGTTGACTATAGCGGCAACATTATTTTTAGTGATCCTGTAATTGTTTTTAAGTTTGAGAACAACAGAAGCGGTAGGGTATTTTTCTTCATCTTTAAAAATGGATCTTTCAGGAATTACTATATGAACCCTTACACCTTCAATTCCATCCTCTCCCATAATTGTTCTGGAAAGTTCTCCTTCCAGCGCTCTTTTATAATTAAGCTTCTGCAGGAATTCAGACATACCCATTGTATTCTTGTCAAAAATCTCATAACCTATCATTCCCGAGCTGGGGATTCCTTTAGCAGCCAAAGACAACCGGGTTTCATAAACCTTTTCCTTCGGTACCTCTATAGTTTTTCCTTCGTCATTTATCTGGTAAGGAATTTTCTGTGCACTCAGGTAATCAATAACACTTGCAGCATCTTCCTGTGAGAGATTTCCATAGAGGGGAGAATAATCGGGCTCATTTAAAAAGATCATAAGAACGGAAATGAGGACGATTGCAATTCCGGCAGTTAAACCAATGAGGATTTTCTGCTGCAGCGAAATTTTATTAAAAACGTTAAGAACCGACTGAAGAATATTTTTATTCATTTAGATCAGATTTGGATTCTTGTTAATTCCTTATACATATCAACGGCTTTGTTCCTGATTTCCATTAATAGTTCAAGGCTTGTTTTTGCTTTTTCAGCAGCTATCATTACTTCATGTATTTCTGTATTGCCGCCAAGAACAAAATCTTGTGTTACGGCATCAGATTGGACCTGGTCATTATTAACACTCTTGATAAGGTCGGCAAATACATTGTCGAAACCCTTATCTTTTACCTCCCCGGATTTGCCGGGAAGTTTATCGCTGATAATATTCGTTAAGGCATTTATCTGCATTTATCCTCTCCTGTCAAGAAGCTGACCGACGTTAACCCCCGACATCTTCCCGGATTTCTCATAGAAATGATAATCAGAGATATCGTTTTTCTTTTCGGGGTATTTATTTATGAAGAAGTTTTTTTCTTCCGGCGACAGTTCTTCACTTTTTTTAGGCATTGTCCTGTTAATGCCGGGGTTTAAAGAATAATTTCCCGTGATATTTGATGCAATTTTCATATACTAAATCTCCAGGGAATCTTTGGCCATTTGTTTTGAAGAATTCAGCGCCGTCAGGTTGGCCTCATAACTCCTGCTGGCCGCTATCATATCAACCATTTCATTTATGATATTAACATTTGACATTTCTACGTAACCGTTGGCATCGGCAAAAGGACTTTCGGGCATATAAACTACTTCACCTTTACTTTTGTCAGTTTCCTCTGCCGAATCAAGGTTAACATTTTCATTATCGTTTCCGCTCACCATCATTCCCGGAATGGATATATGATCTTTATTAGTTGAAGTAAGAGGAAGTGACCCATTAGCTGAACCGGGAATCATCATATTATCGGGCTTCTGCTGAACCACAAGAAATTTTCTTTTATAGGGGTCTCCTGTTTCTGTCCTTACTGTATCCGAATTCGCAATGTTTTCTGCAATGAGATCCATCTTTTTCCTCTGGATGCTCAAACCCTTAGCAGATATATTAAAGCCCGGAAAATTGCCTCCTATTTTCATCCTTTACCTCCTCCGTTAATAACGGTTTGAAGAATTCTGAAGTAGTCACCTATCCTGTTTGAAGCTAATTTGAATTGGATTGTGTTTTTTGCCAGTTCAGCCATTTCTTCATCAATATTTACATTATTTATTCCCGACACCATGTCCTGGCTGTTATCTTCTGTAATCTCAGTTTGATTTGTTTCTGGAGTAACGGAGATATGACGGGAATCAGTCTTCTTAAGTGTAGAAAGATGTTCTGTGAAGACATCCTTAAACTCTACATCTTCACGTTTATATCCTGAAGTTCCGATATTTGCGATATTCTTACTGATTACCTTATTTCTTAAAGAAGTATAGTCAATAAAGTTCTCGAGAAGCTTTATGTTAAATGATGCCATTTGATCTCCAATTTTGTCATCAGAATTCAAATGAAGTGCCATTGAGAAAGGGCTGTTTTAGAATTTTATGGGGTAGATTGTGGGCTAAGGATGGCTAAAGCTAACCACTTGCAAATTATTATTCAGTGTAGTCCAGAACGAGAGATTTGGTCTGGCCGCAGGAACAAATGAATTTAATTTCAGTTAAGGTATCATTTTCATCCTTTTTTAAGATAACCTGTATCCCGTTTTCGCTTTCTTCTTCTACGGTTACCCTCGACTTCCCTTTTAACACTACACGGGAAGATTTAATTACTCCTCTTTGAGTATTTTCGGCTGTAAACTCAAATTCTCTGAATAATGGTTCTTTAAATTCCTTCATAAAACTACCTTATTTATAATATCCGAAACACTTTCAAGAGGAACAATTATGTCGGCCAGGCCTTCATCTATTACTGACTTAGGCATTCCGTAAACAACGCACGATTCCTCGTTTTGTGCGATACAATGTCCGCCAAGGTTTTTTAATTTTTTAATTCCTTCCAGACCATCTCTTCCCATACCAGTCATAATTATGCCAAGAATATTTTTACCGTAAACGCCTATCAACGAATCAAGCATAACATCCACGGAAGGACGGTGGAGCGTATCAGAAGGAGTTTCAGAAATCGATATACAATTCCCGCCTGCGGCAGACTTTTTAACTTTCATATGAAAGCCTCCCGGCGCAAAATATACAACACCGTTCTCCACCCTTTCATCATCCGAAGCTTCCTTAACAGTCAGCGCACTTATTGAGTTTAATCTCTCCGCGAGGGATTTGGTAAAATGCGGGGGCATATGCTGTACAATAAATACGGGGAGGTTTATCTTTTCTGAAAGACGGGGAATTACTTTCTGCAGCGATAGAGGACCCCCGGTTGATATACCAATGGCTACGGCTTTATAATTAAGAGGAATAAAAGAGTCAGGCATGACCCGGATTGAGGGTTTAACGGGAAGTCAATGACGCAGAATTATGCAGCGCACCTATTCTTGCAGTAATGCTCCTGTTCCTGCTGAAAAGCTTTATTTTGCTTATCAGATCTTCCTTAATTTTTATGATATTCACATTAACATAGGATAGTTCTTTTGGGATAAAGTCAACCGCACCTGACTGAAGTGCCTGAAGGGTTGCCTCAGCACCTTCCGAGGTCAGGGAACTTACCATAAGGACGGGTACAGGGCATTCAGCCATAATTTTTTTTAAGGCAGTAAGGCCATCCATCACCGGCATTTCTATATCCATGGTAACAACATCCGGCCGGAGGGTTTTTACGAGGTTAACCCCTTCTTCACCATTCTTGGCAGAGCCTATCACTTTTATTCCGGGATCGCTTTCCAGCATTATCGAAATAGATTTTCTCATAAATGCCGAATCGTCAACAACTACTACGTTTATCGTTCTTGGCACTACCTGTCCAGTTTAGTTATTAATTCTCCAAGATCAAGTATCATAATTACCATTCCATCTCCCATAATGGTTGAGCCGGCTATACCTTCAATATTACCAAGGTAGTTTCCAAGGGATTTAATTACTATTTCCTTTTGTCCTATCAGCTTATCAACTTTAATTCCGAAAATTTTCTCAGCAATACCCACTACAACCACGTACTGCCAGGTTTTATTTGAGTGATCATCTTTCTTTTTACCGGTAAGCTCATCCACATTTACCAGGGGAACAATTTTTTCACGCAGCCTGATTACCTCATGCTGATTGACGGAGCTGATATTCTCCATATTAACCCGCACAACCTCGAGCACCGAATTCAACGGGATAACAAAATAATCATCCTTTACACTTACGATCATTCCGGGGATTATTGCCAGGGTAAGAGGAAGTTTAATAGTTATTTTGGTTCCTCCACCTACACGGGAATCAATATTGATTAAACCCCTTAGGCGTGTAACGTTAGTTTTTACAACATCCATACCTACCCCACGGCCGGAAATGTTGGTTACTTTTTCCGCAGTTGAGAATCCGGGCAGGAAGAGCAGATTATAAATCTCACTAGTTGTAAGTTCAGCAGCTTTTGCAGGGGAAATCAATTCTTTTGAAACAGCCTTAGCCAGAATTTTTTCAGGATCTATACCCTTTCCATCATCTTCAATCCCAAGGATAATATGATTGCCTTCGTGCAATGCTGAAAGTGTAATAGTTCCGGTTTCATCTTTTCCGCACTTTTTCCGTTCCTCCGGTGATTCAATACCATGATCAATAGAGTTACGTATTATATGAACGAGAGGGTCATTTATCTCTTCTACAAGAGTCTTATCCAATTCTGTTTCCTCTCCGGAGAGGACCAGGTTAACTTTTTTACCAGTTTCCTTCGCAAGATCGCGTACAACCCTGGGAAAGCGGTTGAAAACCTTACCGATTTTTACCATCCTGGTTTTCATAACGATGAGCTGAAGCTCATTCGTCATAAGATCAATTTGACGCGCGGCTTCACCAAGCTCACGCGAGAGACGTGAACCTTCATTTTCGCCTGCAAATTCAGAATTTACCTGGAGAAGTCTGTTTCTTCCCAGCACAAGCTCAGAGGCTATATTCAGAAGTTCATCAAGCCTTGCAACGTCAACTCTTATGTTATTATCAGCCTGTTTTTGCTGTTTATTTTCCGGTTCACTCCCCGCCTCGTGTACCGGTTCAGAAGATGGTATTTCTAATTCAGGTGTATGTGCTGAAGCTGCCTTATTCGTTTCAGATTCTTTTAATTGTGCTGAATCAGGCAATTCTGGTTCAGACTTTCCAGGCAGATCCTGAGATTTTTCATCGGGTGCTTCTTCCTTATCGCCGGAACTTCCCTTTTTACCTTCCTGAAGTTCGAGGATAATCTTTTCCAGTT
Source organism: uncultured Ignavibacteria bacterium (assembly GCA_963800255.1). Taxonomy (GTDB): domain Bacteria; phylum Bacteroidota; class Ignavibacteria; order Ignavibacteriales; family Ignavibacteriaceae; genus DATFVA01. The sequence continues at coordinate 16,255 of CAWDAK010000023.1, forward strand.
TATTTACCACACCATCTATATCTACATCTTCATTAAGATTATTTTCAACATTTATAACCAACTCCCTGATCTTATCATTTGCCAGGAGCACAGCATCCATTACCCGGGGATTGATTTCCGCTTCTCCCTTTCTAAGCTTATTCAGTATGTCTTCACAACGATGGGTAACAGAAGTAAGCTTATCAAGACTAAGGAAACCGGAAGTCCCTTTAATGGTATGAAAAGCCCTGAAGACCTTATTAAGGAGTTCGCTGTCTTTCGGATTCTGTTCCATCACGATAAGGTCATGGTCAAGTTCTTCGAGGATCTCCCGGGATTCAGTTATAAAACTTTCAAGGATCTCCTTCATTTCGGGGTCCCTTAAAAGGGAGTATGGGGCTGTTGTTTCCATTATTTCAAAAAGAGTTTATCGATTTCATCCTGTGATTCAAGCTGACTATCCGGGTTAAATATCTTATCAGCACTCTGTTGATTAAAAGTCGACTTTGAATATCTTGCATTCGGATCAAAAGAAACTATTTCCTGAACGTCCGCCTCCTTCTTGTGAACCGGATCTATTTCTGTTTCATCCAGATCCTGTATCAGGGATGAAAGTCTTACCTGAATAGATTCAATCAGGTGATTTACCGTTGCCAGCTGCTGGGATGTAATATCCTGCACTTGAAGAGAAACCGTGATGCTTTCTGTATCATTTTTCATTGTGCCGATCTGGAGAAGGATTTCGCCTAACTTTTCAGAGTTTGAATTTTTTTCCAAAAAGTTTTTAATATAGTCTTCAGCATCCTGCATATTTAAGTGAGGAATTAAACTCAGAAGAAATTCATCTTTTTCAGTTTCTTTAGAAAGCAGGTTTACCATCATCGTTTCGTATATGTTCAGCTTTCCGTTCAGAGAATCCACCAGGTCTAATATCTCTGTTGTGGCCATCTCTGTAGCGCTTGTTACGCTGTAAATTTGTTTTGTGGCTTTAGGGATTTTCTGATTGCTTTCAGCTATTGAATCATTGATGTTAGTAAGCAACGGCACGGTATCCTTCATAAATTCAGCCAGATTATGAATTACCGGTATCAATCTTTCACCGTATGTGAAGACTAACTTAAGATCATCGAGTTTTGAGAAAAGCTGAGAAATATTTCCTGGATTTAACATTCGACTGCTCCTACGCTTGCTGAGAGGATCTGATCTATTTTTTCTTTAAGAATAGATGGAGTGAAAGGCTTTACCACGTAATTATTTACCCTTGCCTTTAAAGCCTCAATAATATCTTCCTTTACTCCACGGGTTGTTACCATAAGAATAGGAAGCTTTTCAAAATTTTCACTGCTGCGGATCGATTTAACCAATTCGAGTCCCGAAACCACAGGCATATTCCAGTCAGTTATAATAAAATTTATCTCAGGGTTTGCGTTCAGTTTTTCAAGTGCATCTTTGCCGTCAGCAGCTTCAGTAAATTCGTTATAACCCATATTTTTAAGTGAATTGATGACAATCCTTCTCATTGTAACAGAATCATCAACGATTAAAAACTTTAACATCATATCCTTTTCCTCAGTTTAAATATTTTGATACTTCGTAGAGAATTCGTTTGGGATCAAAGGGCTTAACCAGGTATGAATTAGCCCCGCATTCTATTCCCTTTTTAATTTCTTCGCTTCCCGTAAGAGATGAAAGTATTATGATGGGAATTTCCTTAAGAACCTCATTATTCCTGATTGACTTAATCAATTCAAACCCATCCATATTGGGCATATTTAAATCAGTTATTACAAGGCTCACAGATTCCTGGGGGAGTTTCTCAAGTGCTTCCATACCATCAGTGACAGATACTATTCCAAACCCTTTTGAAGCAAGAGAAAAAGAAAGAAACTTTCTGATAGTTGGTGAATCTTCAGCAATAAGTATTACTTTTTTCATTATTCTTTTTTATATCCTACGGTTTTAGGAAAACTGACGAGTTTAAAAGCCTGTGAAATATTATGGAGGGTTTCAGAATATCCTATAAACAAATATCCCCCCCTGGTAAGGGACTGGTAGAGATTCTGGATGACCTTTATCTTTGATTTTACATCAAAGTAAATAAGTACATTAGCGCATAAAATAATATCATACCCGAACATAGATCTCATACTTTGTTCATCATACAGGTTAAGCGTCTTAAAGTTGACTCTCTCCCTTATAGCGGGATTCAATTCATATTCGCCATTGTTCAGTTTAAAATATTTCTTCATATAGTATGCTGAAGTATTTCTTAGCGAATAGGATTTGTATATCCCCTTTTTGGCAGTTTCAATAACAGCTTCACTTATATCAGTTCCTGTAATCTCGAAATTTATGGAGGGAGCCTTTGTTTTCATGAGATCGTCAATTGCAATTGCTACAGAATACGGTTCCTCTCCCGATGAAGAGCCGGCACTCCATATCTTAATTCTTTCAGACCCGGACTTTGACTTAGCTTCTATCATTTCAGGAAGTATGGTGCCAATAAGTGCATCCAGCTGAGGCTGGTTCCGGAAAAAGAAGGTCTCGTTTATAGTTATCGCTTCAAATAAATAAGTTCTTTCTGCACGTCCCCCCGCATCATAAAGAAGGTAATTCAGGTAGTCATCATAAGATTCATGATTAAGATAATTCATCCGCTTCAACAATCTGCTTTCAAGCAGGTATTTCTTATTATCGTTGAAATAGATGCCGCACTTATCATAAATATATTTTCTCCATTTTTCAAACGACGAATCAGACATTACAATGCTGCTTGCAGGAGTTCGTTTAAAAACAGATGAAAATGCGGTATTGGAAGTAATCATAGTTTCCCTGGTCTAATTATTTAATCGTTCTGAAATGCTCAACGCTCTTTCCCTTATCATTTCTTCCGGATCATCTGTAAGAATTTTGAGGATTGGCTGCATCTCCGGCAGATTTGACTCCTCGATGATTTCCAGCAGTCTGAGCCGGTTCCAGTAGTTTTGATCCCTGCATATATCATCAGCAAACAGCAGGGCCGAGTTGATATCATACAGAAACAGCAGTTCAAAAGCAGTTATTCTTATTTCTTCGTCATAATCATTTATAAGCTGCGAGAGGGAGTCAGTAATGTTCCTTGCCTGCAGAGCACTCAGGAACGAGTATATCTCCCTGAATTGAAGCTCGGTAACAGTTTTTAAAACACCCATTAAGTTCTTAATGTTTTTGGGCCGTTCCATTAAGTACGCTCCGATGAGCTCGAAAAATATTTTAAGGTTATTTTCAATCTTCGTGATAATGATAGTATCGGTATCGGCATCTTCCCCCAAAATTTCAAGATACGCTGAAAGAATCTCCTTATCATTAAATACCGAGAGCATTGAAGCAGCAATTTTTCTGTACTCCCCTTCAGCCTCGAAGATTATCTGCAGGATTGCATTGCGCATCCTTTCATCAAAAGGGATATCGAAGGAAAATTTTTCTTTGAGGTTGTACACTGCTTTAATTATCGGCCAGATTAATATTCCCCGCCTGTCATTCAGTTCAGAAAGCAGGAAGAAAAAAGTATCTTCATCTCCTATTAAACCAAGACTTTCTATGATGGAGAACTTTGTAAGTTCATCCTCATCATTATACCTTGAAAGGATGAAACTCAAAGCGTCGGGAGAACCTGTCTTCCCCAGTGCCTCTATAATGGTTGGTTTAAAGACATCATTCGAATCATACCGGGAAATAATATCAGGAACTGCTGCTTCATATTTCATATTTCCGAGTGCTTCAAGGCAGCTAAGGATAATATTTTCATTTTTGCTGACTTTAAGCTCAGCAAGGATGCGTCCACCGGCACTTGTATCACCTATTAGTCCCAGACTATCAATAACCAGTTTTTTATCGTCCTCGTCCCCTTTCGCGATATAATCAAGGAGAGCATCCACAGATCTGCTGCCGATATTCACTAAAATTTCGGCAATGAAATTCCTGATTGAAATATTCCGGTGAGATAAGAGAGGAACTAAGGTCGTGGGAATTGAAGGACTACTGTTATTAATAAGTAGATTTGAGATCGAATACCTGATCCCTTTATCATCCGATTCAATTAACTGACAGATTTGAAAAAGATTTTCCTCAGTAAGAAATTGATCTTTAACTGAATCTAAAAAATTAATTGCTTCAGCTGATTCATTTAATCTAACCGGTTCCAGACCTGACATATTATCATCCATAGGAAAACGCTTTATTATACACACCTATTATCGTATTTTACCGCAGAATATTTACCTGCGCACTCAGTTTCTTTTATATTTTTGTTTTTATTATAAAGTCAGCAATTGAATCAAGAGGCAGAACCCGTTCAATTGCACCCAATTTTATTGCTTCATTCGGCATTCCGAATACCACGCAGGTTTTTTCATCCTGGGCAATAGTGAAAGCACCGGCTTCTTTCATTTCTAATATTCCTTTTGCCCCGTCATCACCCATCCCGGTCATAATAATTCCGATTGAGTTTTTACCGGCATACCTTGATGCAGATCTGAATAAAACATCTACCGAGGGTCTGTGACGGCTTACAAGAGGACCGTCTTTAACTTCCACATAATAACGTGCCCCGCTTCTTTTTAATAGCAGGTGTTTATTGCCGGGTGCTATTAAAGCTGCCCCTCTTAATACAGCGTCATTATCTTCAGCTTCCTTAACAGAGATAGTACATATACTATCCAGCCTTTTAGCAAACGCACGGGTGAAATTCTCGGGCATATGCTGTACAATTACAACACCCGGACAATCTACGGGCAGACCCTGAAGAAATGTTTTTAAAGCCTCAGTTCCCCCCGTTGAAGCTCCAACAAGCACAACTTTTTCAGTTGTCTGAATCATAGATTTGCCGACGGCTTTTGAAATAACTGCATCAGCATTTAATTTCGGCTGAACCTCAATCAATGATAGTTTTTTCACATTCACTGAAGCAGCTGCCTTTACAGCATCGCAAATTCTTATGCGGGATTCTTCAAAAAACTGTTTTGTTCCCAGTTTCGGTTTAGTAATTATTTCTGCAGCACCCAGTTCAAGGGCTTTTAAAGCGGTTGCACTTCCATTTTCAGTTAAAGTAGAGCAGATTACGACGGGGATAGGATGCTGAGACATTATTTTCTGCAGGAAGGTTATGCCGTCCATCTTCGGCATTTCAATATCAAGTGTAATTACATCCGGAACTTCTTCACTGATTTTTTTTGCAGCTATGTATGGGTCTGATGCTGAAGCAATAACTTCTATATGCTGATCAGAGGAAAGAATATCCTCAAGTGCCTGTCTTACAAGTGCCGAATCATCAACTATTAATACTTTAACCTTTGCCATAATCCCCTCACAATTTCACGGTTGATTTTTTTAATCTTGAAAGCAATACTTCACCGGTAGCAGAAAATATTTGAATTTTTCTCCCCTCACCTCCGCCTACATCTATGGAAGCTATGGAAAGTTTGTTCTTTTCAACCTGGTCGACTGCTTTAAGTATGTTTTTCATACCTACAGTTTCACTGCTTTGGTTTTTAGTCTGTATCTGAATCGCACCCCCGAACACCTTTATCTGAATTCTCTCGGATGGAATCTTCATATATCTAAAGTCTTCAATCATCCTGGTGAATGATGTATCAACATATTTGAAATCATCATTTCGATCTTCATCGCCCGAACCGGATCTTACCGGGAGAATGCAATGCGATACTGCGCAACAGCGGGTTGTTATATCAAACATAACTATGGCAACACAGCTGCCCAGTATTGTTACAATCTGTTCAGGTTTTGTGCTTAGATGGTATTCGCCCGGCTTGAGAAAAATTTTGGGTAAATCAGAGCGTATCATATTTTTCTGTATGTACTAGGTGCTACCTGTTCTATTGGTACATCTGTCTTAAAAATGGTCTCTGAATGACCTAAAAATAAGTAGCCGCCGGGATGCAGACACCGAAGCAGTTTGCTTATAAGGATTTCCTGTGTTTCTTTATCAAAATAGATAATTACATTTCTGCAGAAGATGATGTGAAGCTTTTCCCTTACACCAAAGTCGTTATCCATAAAATTTATTCTCATAAACCTTACGGCTTTTCTTAATTCCGGAACTACTCTTACTGTATCACCTCTTGATTCTTTTCCTCTCAGGAAATAAGATTTCTTTAGCTGCAAAGGAATGCCTTCTATCCGGTCAATGCTGTAGATACCTGTGACTGCAGCCTGAAGAACTTTTGTGGAAATATCGGAAGCAAGAATTGTGTAACGATAAGCCGGTATATTTTTAGCAAATTCATTCAGAACTATTCCCAGAGTGTATGGTTCTTCCCCTGTGGAGCAGCCTGCGCTCCAGACATTAAGCGAATGCTCCACACCTGCTCCGTACTTTTCCCTTAACTCCGGCAGTACTTTTTGGCTTAAATATGAAAACTGTGCAGGTTCCCGGAAGAAATCCGTTTTGTTCGTTGTAACTACATCAATCATATGTATCAATTCTTCTGAAATACCCTTCGGGCTGTACAGGAATTCACAGTAGGAACTGAAACTATAATAGCCGGTTTCTCTTAATCTCTTCTTCAGCCTTGTTTCGAGCATCGTTTTCTTTACGGGAGACATTTTTATTCCAACCTGGTCATAAATAAACAGACTAAGTTTTTCAAACTCTGACTTTGTTAATGGCTGGACATCTTCTTTATATAACAGGTTCTGCATTCTTCAACTAATTTTTATTTATTTTCTAATGAAGTGGAGTGAAAAATTATTTACCCCGATTTCTCACTCCGCAGAATTAATATTTCATTGGTGCTGTTGATCTCTCTTCATCAGAATTTCTCAAATTCATGATCAAGTCCATCGCCGTTCTTTCCCATTTCAATTGCAAATCCGTTTCCATTAGAGGATATTTTTGCATGCGGCTTCAAAACAGGTCTTGTTTCTTTTCTTACATGTGCAATGGAACTATGAGCATTAATATGACCTGTGTTCAGGGACTTTTTAATACCCTTATCCTGATGACCATCAATTTTAAAAAATGCAATCGAACTCTGGAGTTGTTCTGCCTGACTTGCTAATTCTTCAGCGGTAGACGACATTTCTTCCGAAGCAGATGCATTCTGCTGGATAACCTGGTTAAGCTGCTGAATAGCCCTGTTTATCTGTTCAGCTCCTGAATTCTGCTCATTACTTGAAGCTGTTATCTCCTGGACAAGCTCAGAAGTCCTCTGGATATCAGGCACAATCATATTCAGCATTTCACCCGCTTTTTCTGCAACCTGGACGGAAGATGAAGAGAGTTTGCTTATTTCGGCTGCGGCGGTTTGACTTCTTTCAGCAAGTTTTCTTACTTCAGAAGCAACAACTGCGAATCCTTTTCCGTGTTCGCCGGCCCTGGCGGCTTCTATGGCCGCATTTAAAGCCAGAAGGTTCGTTTGTCTTGCTATTTCCTCGATTATAGAAATCTTTCCTGCGATTTCCTTCATTGCTTCAACTGTTGCTACAACGGCTTTCCCGCCATCTTTGGCATCCTGTGCTGACTTCAATGCTATCTTTTCGGTCTGCTGCGCATTATCCGCATTTTGTTTAATGTTAGAAGTCATTTGTTCCATAGAAGATGAAGCTTCTTCAGCTGCAGCAGCCTGTTCCGTTGCGCCTTGCGACATTTGTTCTGAAGAAGAACTTAATTCCTGGCTTCCGCCTGTAACATTATCAGCAGCCGATTTAACATTTTCAACTACATCTTTAATATGATCCACCATATCATTTAACGCGGATGCAAGCTGTCCTATCTCATCCTTCTGATCTATGTCGATCCTTTGTGTAAGATCTCCTGCTGCTACCGTTCTTGCAAACTCTACACCCTTTATCAGCGGTTTACTTATAAGCCTTGAGATGAAAATACCGAAGCCTATTCCAAGGCCTACCGCCCCTAGTATAAGCATGAGCATCAAGCTTCTCGCTTCAGAATATACCGTATCACTCTGAGCAAAATATTCCTGACCGTTGCCTTCTTTTATTCTTACAAGCTGACTTAGTATAGTGTCCACCTGGTCCGATTTTTCACGGGCTTTTGATTTCGCCAGATCAACTGATTCCCTTTTTGAAGCCAGGTTTTCCGAACTGGCAATATTTATAACCTGCTGAACGGTTTTCTTGTAGTCTGTCCAGCTGCTGGCAAACTGTGAAAGAAGCTCTTTACCGCGATCCGTCTTGATTAAAGGCTTTCGCCTTTTCAACATTTGCTTTTAAAAGACTTTCATATTTATCCATAGCCTCCTGGTATTGAGCTCTTTCTTCCCCCGTGGAAGCAAGCAGAAAATTATTCTGAGCTCTGCCGAAATAAATAAGATCAATATTTGCTTCTTTAATAAATGATATACCCATAGTTTCATTTGTATAAAGCTGATTGAGCATATCATTAATGGTTCCCATATTTCCAAGTCCCTGGTATCCAATAAAAGCAGTTATTCCCGATAGCACAATGAAAGCTGTAATTAATTTGGCACCCAATCTCAAATTCAAAAACCATTTCATTTTATTTTTCCCTTTATGTTAAGCTGCTGTTTCTTCAGCGATTTTATTATTTTGGTTAACAAGCATAAGTTCTTCAGAACAGAATACCTTATCAATATTCAGAAGAATTATAAATTTGTCTTCCCGTTTACCCATTCCTTTTATGAAATCGGTGTTGAGTTTTGTACCGATTTTAGGAGCTGGCTCAATTTCCGCCGGACCTAATTCAAATACTTCCTGGACCGAATCAACCAGGGCGCCTAGAGTGATGTTCTCTCCTTCGAAATCAACTTCCACAACCACGATGCATGTGTTTACTGTTTTTCCGGTTTTTTCCATTCCGAATTTCAGGCGCATATCAACAACCGGAACCACGCTTCCACGGAGGTTGATCACACCGCACATAAAGTCAGGTGTCTGAGGTACTTTGGTTATCTGAATATAGTCAAGTATTTCACGTACCTGGGCCACATCCACTCCAAATATCTCATCTGCAAGTTTGAACGTGAGATATTGTCTCATCTCATTTATACTGCTGCTCATTTCTTTCTCCTTTTATAGAATTAAAATCTTTCAAAACTTTTATCAATAGAATCACCATTGCCGCTGAGCTCATACACAAAACCTTTTTCGTTCAGCGATTGCTTTATATCGGCAGGGGCCTTTGAAACTGGCGATTTCTTTCTATTCTCAGGTCTAAACTGATTGAGTTTATTATTAACCTTATGTCCGCCTTCAGAGTTTGTTTTTATTTTGAAGAAAGATATCACCTGCTGAAGCTGGTCAGCCTGACCCGATAATTCCTCTGCTGTTGAAGCCATTTCTTCGGATGAGGATGCATTCTGCTGGATTACCTGATTCAATTGCTGAATAGCACCATTGATCTGTTCAGCACCGCTGTTTTGTTCATTGCTTGCGGCGGTAATTTCCTGGACGAGTTCGGCTGTCCGTTGGATATCGGGAAGTATCTTCGATAACATTTCTCCTGCCTTTTCAGCTACCTGTACGCTGCGCCCGGATAGTTCGCTGATTTCTCCGGCGGCTGACTGACTTCTTTCTGCAAGTTTTCTAACTTCAGAGGCAACGACAGCAAATCCTTTTCCGTGCTCTCCAGCCCTTGCAGCCTCGATGGCAGCATTAAGAGCCAGCAGGTTCGTTTGACGTGCTATCTCTTCAATTATTGAGATCTTTCCGGCAATCTCTTTCATCGCGGTAACAGTTTCACCCACGGCTTTTCCGCCTTCCTTAGCATCTTCTGCAGATTTGAGCGCTATTTTTTCAGTCTGCTGCGAGTTCTCAGCATTTTGTTTTATGTTGGCGCTCATTTGTTCCATGGATGATGAGGCTTCTTCTGCGGCTGCAGCCTGTTCCGTTGCTCCCTGTGAAAGCTGCTCAGAACCCGAGCTTAATTCCTGGCTTCCCGAAGTTACATTTTCAGCTGTACTCTTAACGTTTTCAACTACCCTCGTAAGATTTTCTATCATAGAATTAAGAGCTTTCATCAATTTATCCTGCGCAGATCTTTCCTTGGCAGAAACTTCCAGATTACCTGAAGCAATTGATTCCGCAACATTAGTAACAACGTGCATTGCATCAATAAGAAGATTGAGATTCTTTTTGATTTCGTTAAAGTCCCCGTTATAATTATCTGTTATTTTTTCGGGGAGATCACCTTTAGCTATTCTATCTACGTAATCTGCTGCAACATTTAAGGGACCAATAACGGCATCAAGTGTATCATTAACTCCCTGTACAATTTTTCTGAAATCACCATAATGCCTGTTGGCGTCTGCCCGTGTTGAAAGTTTACCTCCAACAGCAGCGTTAACCAGCATTTCTGCATCTGCAATTAATGCTTTAAGGTTGGAACGAACCTGTTCGATTGTATCATTTATAAATGCTTTCTTTCCCGGGAACTTTTCCAGGGGAGCTTCAAAATTTCCTTTCCCGAATTCTGCAATACAGGCCATTGCTTTTTTCTTTACAGTAATGTGCCCCTGTACCATATTATTAACACCCGCAGCCATCGTGTGGAAAGCTCCTTCGTAGCGTTCGGCAGGAATAACAGCGTCAATATCTCCTGAGTCATGCTGTTGAGACATATCATTCATGTCTTTTATGAAGTTTTTAATTATCATCCGCACTTTTTCAATTGTCTCATTGATGAATGCTTTCTTGCCCGGAAACTGTTCAAGTTCTGCGTTAAAGTTTCCTTTGCCAAATTCAGCTATGCAGGCCATTGCTTTTTTCTTTACAGTGATATGTCCCTGCACCATTTTATTAACCCCTTCAGCCATCGTTTTGAACTCACCTTTGTACTGATCAACAGGTATAACTGCATCAATATCACCGAGGTCGTGCTGATGCGACATTGTGTTCATTGCATTTATCAGATCCTTAATTGTATCAATACTTGCATTCAGGCTCTTACCGAGTATATCCTTTTCAGATCTAATGGTAACTTTTGTACTGAGATCACCATTTGATATTCTATCAGAAATAGTGGATTGTTCTTTTATATTTTCAATCATCTTAGAAAAATATTGGGTGAGCATTCCTATTTCATCTTTACTGGCTGCATCAATGGTTATATCAGTATCACCTATAGCTAACTTTTCAGTCGATCTGGTTAGAGCTTTTATAGGTTTAATTATTAAGCCTGATATATAATACCCCAACGATAAACCAATTGTTATTCCTGCTATGATAATGACCAGCATAAATTCCATTGCGGAATTTGCTTCTTCTGTATTAGTATTTTTTAGTTCTTCAGCTACAGCTGATTTTTTGTCAATTAAATCCTGAAGAGATTTCTGCGCAGCAGTATAGTGAATAAGAGCTTCATCCCTTGATCTTTGAAGTAATGAGTGATTATTACCGGAAAGGGCGGTTTTAATAGCATCGGTACTTCTTTTATACTTCTTCCAATCAGTTATAAATTCCTCAACTATCTTCGTCTCCTCTTTACCTGACTCACTCTTGATGAATGTATTTATTAGTTCATCAACAGCCTGAGTAGATTGCTCCGACCGGTTCATATAATCACTGCTTTTAGCAATGTTTTCCTCATAGATCATAGAATTGGCCAGGTCAATTCTAACTTTTAGAAATTCACTGTTAACCATTCCTAACTGTTTTATTGGAACCAGGCTTTTATTATAAAGCATCTCACTATTGTTCTCGGCAGTTGAGAGTCCTGAATATCCTATCCAGCCGATAACTCCAGCTGCTGCCGCAATTATTATAAAATTGATTATCAACTTTGTTCTGAGTTTCAGATTATTAAACCAACTCATATTTCTCCCTGTTCAGTTTTATTATTAAGTAATTATTTTTTATTTCATCTAGAATTTTTCAAAGCCGTTATCAATGGAATCTCCATTATTGCCCAATTCAATCAGGAATCCTTTTTCCTCCAGCTTCTGTTTCATTTCAGAGATATTTTTCGGATTTATTGTATTTTTTTTCTTAACTGATCTGAACTTTTCAAGACTATTTTTCAATTTTGGTTTAGCAGACTTCATAGAATCAATTTTAAAGAATGAAATAATATCCTGAAGCTGTTCAGCCTGGCTTGATAGCTCCTCTGCCGTGGAAGCCATTTCTTCTGAAGCTGAAGCATTCTGCTGGATTACCTGGTTCAACTGTTGAATAGCTCCATTGATCTGCTCAGCACCGCTGTTTTGTTCATTGCTTGCGGCGGAAATTTCCTGAACGAGTTCTGCGGTTCTTTGAATATCAGGCAATATGTTCTTAAGCATGTCTCCGGCTCTTTCAGCTACCTTTACACTGCTTGCAGATAGTGTGCTGATCTCACCTGCTGCAGTTTGGCTTCTCTCCGCAAGTTTTCTTACCTCCGAGGCAACAACCGCAAATCCTTTTCCGTGCTCTCCCGCCCTTGCGGCTTCAATTGCAGCATTGAGTGCCAGCAGGTTTGTCTGACGCGCTATCTCTTCAATTATTGAAATCTTTCCGGCTATTTCTTTCATTGCAGTAACTGTCTCTTCAACAGCTCTACCGCCTTCTTTTGCATCTTCTGCTGATTTAAGAGCTATTTTCTCTGTCTGCTGAGAGTTTTCTGCATTCTGTTTTATGTTAGCGCTCATTTGTTCCATGGATGATGAGGCTTCTTCAGCGGCTGCAGCCTGTTCCGTTGCTCCCTGCGAAAGCTGCTCAGAACCCGAACTTAATTCCTGACTTCCCGAGGTTACATTTTCAGCGGCGGTTTGTACATTTTCAGCTACTTCTCTCAACTTTTCTATCATTTTCGACAGGCTTTTTCCAAGGACATCTTTTTCGGATTTGATATTAATAATCACCGATAGATCTCCTTCAGAAAGCTTATCGGCGGCCATGGCCTGTTCTTTAACATTCAGGATCATTTTTTTGAATGATTCTGAGAGCTGACCTATCTCGTCTTTACTGCCGGATTCAACTTTCAGTTCAATATTACCAAGTGCCATTTGTTCGGCAGCTTCTGTTAATTTGTTAACGGGTTTACTGATAATACGTGAAACATAAATTCCCAGGATTAGAGCAAGTATTACACCTGCAGCTAAAAATGCAATCATTAAATTCATAGAAAATACTGCTTCCGACTTGTTTGTTTCTTTCAACTGTGCCGCAATGCTGCTGTTTATCTAACCATTTTTTTAAGATGAATGTGTGCTTCATTATAAAAGGATGCGGCCACCGCACGAGTTTTAAGTATAACCTGATTATCATTCTTTAGTATTGCATCTGAAAGTATATCACCCTGTGCTTTGTAGTTGTTCCAGGATGATAAAAACAGGGGAACTGTTTCAAGCTCTTCTTTAGTGAGATCTGCTTTTTGATATTTTTCAAAGATATTATCAACAATCTGTGCTTCTTTTTTTGATTTGATCAGGTAATCCTGGACCCTGGTTTTTTCTGTAGAAACCATCGCGTACAGAAGATTAACTCTGACAAGAAGAAATGATTCAGATGCAGTACCAAGCTGAGTAATAGGTATTACGCGATTATTATATAGAGATTCACTGTTTTCAGATACCGTTGTAAGTCCGGAATACCCCGCTAGACCAATTACCCCTGATATTAAAGCCATAAGAAAAAAACTGCCAAGTAATTTTTTCTTAAGTTTTAAATCATAGAACCAATTCATTCTTTTCTCCTCTGTTGTTTAGTTTACGGCCAGTTCTTCTTGCTTAACGGCTTCTTCAATTATCTTTGGAACGTCCATTATCAAAGCTACAGTTCCGTTTCCGAGCACCGTTGCTCCCGAAAGGACTTCGACATTTTTATAGTATTTTCCTAAAGATTTTATTACCGTTTGGTGTTCACCGATTATCTCATCAACCAGCAGTCCGGTTTTGCCGTCATTATTATTAATTATAACTACCTGTTCTATTTCAGGCTGATTATTCTTTATGTCAAATTTTTCTCTCAATGATACGAAAGGCACAATTTCATCTCGAACATTCAGCAGTTTTCTTCTACCGATCTTCCTTTTGTCTTCTGACTTAAGTTCTATGCATTCCTCAACATATGAGAGAGGGATAACAAAATGTTCTTCGTCTATTCTGATTATGAGACCTTCTATAATGGCAAGCGTTAAAGGAAGTTTAAGAGTTATAGTTGTTCCGGTTCCGCGATTGCTTTCAATATCAAATGAACCACGGAGTGCTTCAACAGCACTTTTTACAACATCAAGTCCTACTCCCCTTCCTGATACATTTGTGATTTCTTTTGCCGTTGAAAATCCCGGTTTGAAAATCAATCCGTATATTTCTTTATCGCTTAACTTTGCATCTTGCCCGACTAAACCTCTTTCAACTGCTTTACCAAATATTGCATCTTTGTCAAGCCCTGCGCCATCATCTTTTATTTTAATATGAACGTGGGTACCGGAGTGAAGTGCAGAGAGTGAGATATGCCCTGTTTCATCTTTGCCTTTTTCTTTGCGTTCCTCGGGATTTTCTATTCCATGGTCAATGCAGTTTCTTATTATATGAACAAGTGGATCGTTCAGCCTCTCGATAACATTTTTATCTAATTCAGTTTCTCCGCCGTCAGTTATCAGCTCAGTCTTTTTTCCGAGTTCTTTGGAAAGATCCCTTACAAGCCTGTTGAATTTATTGAAGGTTGATCCTATAGGCAGCATCCTGATATTGAGTGCATTTTCCCTTAATTCCCAGGTAAGTCTTTCAATTATTTCGGCTACCTGCATAAATTCGGGATCATTTTTTGCGTTTGCAGATTGAGTTAGTCTTGCCTGGACGGTAACAAGTTCACCTACAAGATTAACCATAAGATCCAGTTTATCAGAGTTAACCCTGATGCTCGAGATATCCACAACTTTAGTTTTAACATCCGGAGTATCCGGTTTGATTTTTCCTGCCTTTTCAGTTTTTATTTCCTTCTCAGCTTTATGTAAAGGCTTTTTAAGGTAGTTGAGGTAAAGGTTAATATCTTTGGAAAGCTCACCTTTATCAATTTCTTTAATTTCTATTCTGCAGGTATCATCAACAAAGATGAAAATATCTTTTATTGAATCAATTCCCTTTGCAGTTGAAAGGAATATATTCCAGCTTGTATAAAGCTTCTCGGGATTATATTCCGATAGTGGCGGTATTTTAGCGGTTTCGGGGATAATAAAACATTTCCCGAGGTCATTAAACTCTTTCAAAAGCCCCATAGGGTTGGTACCCTGAAGCAGTATATTCTCATCCGGTTCAAAGAAAATGTGATATATTATTTTTTTGCCGCCGTCAGCGGAAACACTATCTTTTACTATGGCGGGTTTTGATTCCCGTTCAGAAGTTTCCGTATATTTTCTGAATCCGGTTAATATTTCCGAGGTAATATTTTCATCAGCTGTTTCTTTATTAATCATTAACTTAATAACGTCACAGGCTTTAAGCGTAAGCTCAATGATATCTTCATTTACTTCAAGCTTGTGGTTACGTATGTTATCATATACTGTCTCTATGTCGTGAACAAAGGATGCCACATCTACGTACCCGAACATTCCCCCCGAACCTTTAATGGTATGCAGTGCTCTGAAGATCTTCTGAATAAGTTCTTCATCGTTTGTATTTACTTCCAGTTCAAGGAGTGAGGTTTCGAGGACCTCGAGAAGTTCATAGGCTTCCTGGATAAAGGTTTCTGTATGCCTGTCGTTCATCCCAGCACCTTCTTTACTACTGCCAGCAGCTGATCCTGCTTAAAAGGCTTAACTATCCATCCGGTTGCACCTGCAGCTTTTCCCTCCAGTTTCTTCTCCGCCTGGGACTCTGTGGTCAGCATCAGTATAGGAACGTACTTATTTGAAGGGTCATTCCGCACCTTCTTGATAAGATTTATACCATCCATATTAGGCATATTTAAATCTGTTATTAAAAGGTTGATGTTCTTACCAGAGAGTTTATTCATTGCATCTACCCCATCCTGGGCCTCAACAACTTCATAGCCTCCCTCGCTGAGAGTCAGGCTGACCATCTGACGAATGCTTTGAGAATCATCAACGGTCATTATCACTTTTGGCATAAAACTTCTTCCCCGTATCGTAAGTTTTTGAATTTTTCTAAATTGCTGAACCCTGCATCTGCGGCTAATCTTTCAAATTCTCCGCCTGCAGGATACACCAGATTCAACCTGACATTCAGAACTTCAGCTTTTGCAAACAGCGCTTGAATCATCTGAAGACAAGTAAAATCACATTCTTCAATTTCAGAGAGATCAACGATTAATGTCTCTGCTTTATTTACAGCTTCATTAAAGTTTTCTTTCAATACCGCTGCATTTTGAATATTAAGAATGCCTGATAAAAGCAGCCGCGCCTGCCTGCTTTTCTTGTCAATTTTCAACTTTGATATTTTCATTTTTTCTGCCGCCTAGAATAATTCAATGTTATCATCGAACTCTCTCTCAGAATCTTGAGAAGAAACGCTCCCTTGTTCCATATAGTCTTTATCAGTAACTCTTTTATGAATCTCTCTTTGAACCTGCATAGTGTATAACGAATTAAATTTATCAAGATGCTGTTCACCGGCTGGCAAATCGCCAGCATGCTCCTTCATTTTTTCAGCTATATTTATGAATTCTTTAATTGTCCCATCGATTTTCTCAGTTATAGCACTGTATGAAACAAAAAGATCAATTGATTCACTTATCTGATTTCCTATCTCTGTTACTGATTCCCTTACACTCTTCAGATCCTTCATAGCAAGCGTTGCTATACCGTTTAGTGAAACAATTGAATTATTCAGCTCACCGTGCAGATTCTGTAAAATATCTTCCTCACGACTATCATTTACCGTATAAAGCCCGTTGGATATTTCTTTCACTCTTATAAGCTTTTCAATGACGGATCCCGTCTGTACCCTGGAATCAGAAGACAATCGCTGAGTGGCTTCTGCAAGAATACCAAGTGCCGCACCTTCACGCCCTGTATGTGCCGCCTTTATATTAGCGTTAAGAGAGATTAACTCTATTTCGCTCCCTATACCATCAATTTCATTTACAAATCCAGCAAGCTCATCAATAATTTCTATTACATTTTTAATCGAAGAGGAAAAATCCCTTCCCATCTCTGAGTTCTGGATAAACGAATCTACAGTCACCTTGATTTCTTCATTTATCCTGAATATAAATTCATTTCCTGCATCATCATGATCAGCCATAAGTTCACCAATCGCTGCCGAGATTGACGAAATCTGCTGATGTATGGCTTCGAGCGAATTTATGATCTCTTCTATAGCTTTATCAAGCTGGACTTTAGCGTTATTAAGCTGTTCAGCCTGTAGTCCCGCTGCTTTATATATATATCCTGCAAGGCGGTTTTCATTTATTTCACTGCCGGGAGAAGTTGATGCGATATTTTTATTGATCTCCTCAATCATCCCGATAACACTTTGCAGCTGCTGTCTTGTTATGTCGTGAAACTGTACAGAAGTTACAATTGAACTTATCCGCCCGGATATCTCAACTGCCAGCTTCTGGATGGTAAGTGATTTTTCCGGACTGTTTGAATATTTATCAAGAAGTGAACTGACGGCTTCTGCGGAATTCTTGTTTATGATACAGGAATTTATTTCCAGGCCCTTCTGGAGGGTCCTGATATATTGTAGAGAATTACTGATTGTTGAAGTGAGGCTTCGGCTTTTCTCTTTATAAGCGGCAGATTTGGACGAAATAATTCCAGCCAGCTTATTTATATTTTCGGCGAGTATTGAAAACCCTTTGTCATCGTTTCCCAGCCTCGCACTTTCAATTCTTACGGAAATTGCCTGAACCTCAAGGTGTTTAACAAGTTTTCTGAAATCTCCTACTTCGGTACTGATAATATCAAGATAATCAATGACCTCCGTCAGGAGCTTTTCGCTATTATTAAACTTTACGCCGGTTTCATCAACATACCTAAGGATACGGGAAATATCTTTGTTTAAGGCATCTACATTAAGCCTGTATTTTTCCGAAGCGATTGATTCTGCAATTTTGAGAGAGGAGGAGGTAATTTGCTTTGAACCGGAATTAAATATTTTTATTCGGCTGCTGATAACTGAAAACAAATCGTCAGCATTAAATATTATTCCCTGCAGTTTCTCATTAAGCTCGTTAAGCTGCATTGAGATAAGGCCGGAGCTATCCTTGTCGTCCCGGAACTGGATTCCGGACGGGTTCATTTTGTTCATAGTTTAAGTTACGGACACCTTGCAAGTGCCGTTAAAGTGTTAAAAGGCCCTCTTCTGTTACAGGTATATTCGAGGTTTTTACTAAAAAGTTTACCTCACCTGTTCTTAAATGGTTAAATTAAGGTAAACACGCATAGATCAGATTTTTCCCACATATTTTTTATCTGTCTTTTCGATATGATTGATCAGCCAGTTCCGCAGGAAAGTGAGTAGTTCTAAAGTGAGATTAAAATTTCCTGACTGAAGGTCATTTTGAAGTTCTATTACCTTTTTGGTAAGCTGTTCATGTTCGGCCTTATGTTCGCTGAATAATGCATACCGGGACTTCAGCATTATCCCTTCTTCAGTATTAAAGTGCTCCCTGGTATAAACAATCAGGTCGTTCATTACCTTATATGATATTTCTTTCCCTTTCCCCTCTTTCATTGCTGAATGAAGGTCATTTATTAAAGCCACTAGTTTTTGATGCTGATTATCTATAAGCTGATTTTTTACACTATATTTTTCGGACCATACTATCAGAGCCATTGATTCGCCTCGTATTTTTATTCACTTAATTTTATAATTCAGTTTTCAACTAATTGCCCGTTGCTTTTGATGAACGAGGCTTTTTCACGGACTTTATGAGCCTTGCCATTGATTTTAAATTTATTCACCTGTCCACGCAGTTTATCTGTAAGCCTGTTGAGGTCTTCTGCTGTCCTGGCAATCTGATGAATACCATCTGAAGATTGCTGTGTAACACTGCTGATGGCTTCGATATTTTTACTGATTTGTTCAGCTGCAGAGGATTGCTCCTCACTCGCTGAAGCTACATTATTCACCACATCCAGTACCCTGTTTGCAGCATCAATAATATCTCTTAGTGAATCCCCCGCTTTGCCTGCCATTTCTTTTCCTGTTTCAACTTCCGCATTACCTTCATCTATAGCTTTTACGGCATCCTTAGTATCATTCTGAATTTGTTTAATCATTGCAGATATTTCTTTAGTCGCTTTTGTAGTCCTTTCAGCAAGCTTCCGGACCTCATCAGCAACCACTGCAAAACCGCGTCCCTGTTCACCGGCTCTTGCTGCTTCAATAGCCGCATTAAGCGCCAGCAGGTTTGTCTGGTCGGCAATATCATCAATTACCTGGATGATTTCCCCTATCTGGCCGCTGCTCTGTCCCAGCTGTTTTATAGTCATAGAAGACTTCTGAACTACCTCCGCGATACGTACCATTCTTTTAATGGTTTCGTCAACCACTTTTCCGCCATTCTTAGCTGCACTGCCTGCTTCTTTTGCTATATCAAAAGCCATCCCCGCATTCTTCGTAGTCTCAATAATGGTTCTGGCCATTTGTTCAACAGCACTTGCAACTTCAGCCGTCTGAATACTTTGTTCCTGGGATCCGGCCGCCATTTCTTCGGTGCCTGAAGAAATCATACTGCTTGAGTCTGCAGTTGCTGATACTGCTTCGTGAACTTCAGAAACTATGTTCTCCAGTGATTCGGCAAGTTTATTTACTACTCCCTGCAGCTTTTTATAGTTCCCTTTGTAATCTCCGGTCATCCTGGCAGTCAGGTCGCCCTCTGCTAATTCCATCATAACGTTTTCAGCGGTGCGGACTTTTGAAATTATTTCAAGAATGGTGGTATTAAGACCTTTAACAATTTCCTTATAACCTCCGTTAAACTTTTCTGCATTTCCACGACTCTCAAGATCCCCCTGCCGCGCCCATTCAGACATCCGGTTAATTTCAGAGGTAAGTTCTTTTAATGCTATAACCGTATTATTTATTGCCGGAGCGATCTCATCACCTTCCCCCTTTGAAGGTATCTCGATATTAAAATTGCCCTCTGATATACTCTGCATACTTCCAATTACATATTTTTGAAGATCATCGGCAAACTTATTAAGGGTTCTGCCTATCTGTCCGAATTCATCTTCCGCCTCTACCTTTATCCGGCTATTTAGTTTCCCGTTGCCAAGATCAGAGATTAAGACAGCTGTATTTTTTAATGCTCTTCGAATCATATTAAAGAAAAAGAA
The DNA here is from genome assembly GCA_963800255.1 of uncultured Ignavibacteria bacterium. Classification (GTDB taxonomy): domain Bacteria; phylum Bacteroidota; class Ignavibacteria; order Ignavibacteriales; family Ignavibacteriaceae; genus DATFVA01. The sequence goes on from CAWDAK010000023.1 coordinate 36,437, forward strand.
GCCGGCAGGTAAAGCAATCAGCAGGTATATCAGTAACCCGGTTAAAAATAAAAAAACCGCCGAGTGATAAAACGAATCGCTTTCTTCGTGAAGGTTTTTTGCTTCTTTGTTAATCACATCTTCCAGTTCATCTATTACATTCCTGGCTGAAGTAAAAGCCGAAGCATTCTCATTCAGGGCTGTATTTTCAACAGATGTATATTCACTCTTTCCGCTGCTTTCCAGTTTGTGAATTATTCCTTTTGTTGAACTCTTCCACGCCTCAAAATATTTTTCAAACTCACTAATCTTTTCAGAGATATTTGTTTCCTGAGCAACTGACTTGAATTTCTCCCACCGGTCATTTATCTGTTCATAATTCTCATTTATATCTTTAATAAGAGAATTAAAATCTGCTTTACCGGTGACAGGAATTAAAAGCGTTCGCTCGGATACAAGGATCTGCTGCATATCCCGGTCGATATTTAACAAAAGGTCATCAGCCGGTAACAGGTTTAATGAGTATCTGTCAATGTGAGAATTAGTTTTCTGGATAAAATAAAATCCGGCTACGGCAATAATTAGGATTAGAAGGATAAGCATAAGGAAGGCCGACGCCATTTTTTTTCCTACACTAAGGTTTTTAAACCAACTTTTCATTAGACTGCCTAAAATTGTAATAAAATTGTTCCGTCTTCATTTTTATATTTTACTTGCTGCTGATTCTGTCGGGTTAGTCAGACTTCAACCAATTCAAAAGGTTCATCAATTTCAATTTGTCTGTCCGTTCCGGGTTTGGTATCTATTGTAAATCCGTCAATCAATTTCTGAAGATTTCCTGTAAGCCTGTTCAGGTTCTCGGAAGTTCTTGCCACCTGCTGGGTACCTACAGCCGACTCCTGCGTCACTTTATTTATAGATTCAACGTTCCGGCTTATCTCGTCAGCTGTTTTTGATTGTTCCTCGCTTGAAGCCGCAATCTGTGAAATGAGATCAGCCACCCTGCCGGCACCTTCATTTATCTCGAATAAAAGCTCGCCAATCTCCAGCGTGTTCTGCATCCCGTTATTAATAAGTTCTTTTGTCTCATTCATTGCCTTATCAGCGGTAAGAGTTTCTTTCTGAACGCTCTTTATCGTCTCATCTATTTCTTTCGTGGCATTTGAAGTCCGTTCTGCAAGTTTCCTTACTTCATCAGCAACTACAGCAAAACCTCGTCCCTGTTCTCCGGCCCTTGCCGCTTCTATAGCTGCATTAAGTGCAAGCAGGTTTGTTTGATCAGCTATATCATCGATAACCCTGGTTATCTCCCCGATCTGTTCGCTTTTCTTCCTGAGTACCGCAATTATTTCTGCCACCTTTACAGATGAATTCACAATCTGTTTAATACTTCCTTTTGTATGTTCTACTTTTTGTTTACCGTTCTCTGAAGTATTTTTTGCCTCTTTTGCGGCTAGAAGAACCGTCTCCGTATTTTTAGTAGTATCGAAAATTGTTCTGGTCATTTCTTCTATTGCAGATGCTACTTCAGTCGTCTGAAGGCTTTGTTCATGGGCTCCGGCAGCCATCTGCTCCATACCTGCGGATATTTCGCTGCTGGATGCAAATGTTGCTTTTATTGCATTTCTGACCTCAGATAAAGACTGCCTCATCGAGAAAGAAAGTTTATCTAATACTGTCCTTTATGATTTTATGATCACCTTTATAATCCCCGTTGACCTTAATAGTAAGATCACCAAGCGACATTTTTTCAAGCACACGTGAACTCTCTTTAATTGGCTCAAGAACAGCATCAATCGTCTTGTTAAAACCGCAGATTATTTCTTTGAACCCTCCCTGGAATTTCTCATCGTTGCCCCTCCTGTCGAGGTCGCCCTTTACGGCAGCTTCAGTCAGCTGATAAGTTTCATTTATGAGGTCACTTAAAAGATCTATTTCTTTATTGAAAGAATGTGCGAGAAGATCCTTTTCGGAAGCAGGGTTAACTTTTTCGAGTATACCTTCCGAAATTTTAACTGCAGCATTTATTTTCTCCTGCTGTTTTTCACTAAAAGCCAGCAGTGTTTTACCCAGTTCACCGAATTCATCATTTCCGGTAATTCTTATTTGCGAGGAATAGTCACCAAGTGCGAAGTCATTAATAATATTTTTAAAGTACCTAAGCGGTTTGGCAAGCCCGGGAGCTAGCACAAAAAATGCTAAGATGAGAATAATTGTACCGACAATCATTCCCGTGATGATGAATGTATTGGCATTGTCAATTGTTTGTGCAATCTCATTGTTTAAAACGGAGGATTTTTCTGTAAGTTTGTCCCTGATAATACTGAACTTACCTTCCAGCTGCTTACCTGCCTCCTCACCGAGTGAGACAGAAATGACAGCTGCCATTTCATAATTTTTTGTAATTCCTGCACTTAGAATAGCGTCGACAACATCACTCTTGTACCATTTCCAGAGGTTTGTAACCGCAGTTATTTCTGAAGCTACAGAAGAATCAAGCAGTACCGAGGAATAAAACGTGAGCATACTGTCTATTTTTAGTTCCCGCTTTTTAATACTCTCAAGGTTTACGCCTATCTCGGAATCGTAATCCGGAATTGACAGTTTCATTAAAGAGTACTGCAGGACCTTAAATTCCGAATAAACCCGGTCAGTGTTTTCTTTCGGTGTAATATACTCCCTGTAAATTTCATCTTTAAGATTGTCAACTTTATTCAGCCTTATAAGGTCATTGACAACTATAATGGTAGATATGGCTCCAAAAGCCAGGAATGCAAACTGAAGTTTTTTAACAAACTTCATATTTTTGATGAGACTTATCATAACTTGAATGTGATTGTTAATGCGAGTTTTACTTTAACCGGAATATTATTGTTTTTACCCGACGAAAATTTAGCTTTCTTTACACCCTCAATGGCAGCATTATCAAGGACTTCATTTACACCTTTTAGAACTTTAACATCGTCCACACCGCCATTTTCGTTAATATAGGCCATTAAGAAAACTTTACCCTCCATTTTCATCTGACGTGCAGCATCAGGGTAAGTAATGTTTTTATGCAGTCCGGCAAGTCCGCCAACCGGCTGAGGCATCTCTGATGCTACAACCAGGTATTGTTCATCACCTGAACAAAAGCAAAGAACCGCATATAAGAATACAATCGTTAAAATTTTAAGAATATTTTGGGCTTTCATAATCTCCCTGTATTTTTATTCATATAATCGAAATAAATTTCAAATTATTTAATGTGAAGAACAATTTTTAGGGTTAAGCTTATCAGGCTGCCGGGAGGGTTACTTTGAAAGTTGTTCCATAGTTAAGTCTGCTTTGAAACTCAAGTGTCCCCTTATGCAGGTCAACTGCTTTTTTTAGAATTGATAGTCCAAGTCCTGTACCTGGAATATTACTTATATTAGAGCCCCTGAAGAAAGGCTCGAAAAGGTTCTGCTTATCATCCTCTGAAATCCCTATACCATTATCGGCTACCTCAAAAAATACGTTTTCATTAACTTTCCCCACTTTTAGTTTTATAACTCCCCCTTCGGGAGAATACTTAACTGCGTTTGATAAAAGATTTGAGAGCAGCTGCCGTATAAGCAGAGCATCATATAACCCTTTAATGTCGTATTCAGGGTAATCAAATTCAATTTTGTGCTCAGGTTTGGCAAGCAGCGTGGTCTCTTCAATAATCGTACTGCAGAGACTGACTATCTCGGTTTCTTTAGGATTAAAAGTGACCCGGCCGGATTCGGAGCGATTAAGGGTTAATACATTTTCAATTAATCCATTCATATACTCAGCTGAATTCTGAACCCGCTTTAAAATTGAAATCTTTTTAGAATCATCCCATTTTGAAAAGTAGCGCAAAAGTAATTCTGAAGAAGCCTGGATAGTGGTGAGGGGAGTCCTGAATTCATGAGACGCGGTTGATATAAAGCGGGCTCTTAAGGTGCTTAATTCTTTTTCGGCTTCAAGTGCTTTTTGAAGACGTTCATTTACTTCAGCCAGAGTTGCAGTCCGGTCTTCAACCAGTTGTTCCAGGGTATTCTTATAATTATCAAGTTCCCTTTCCGCTAGAACCCTTTCAGTAATGTCCCTGTTAAGTGAAAGTATAACCTTTTCCCCCTGGTATTCTATTATAGACGCATTAACATCAAAGTACAGCTCTTTACCATCCTTATTAAACTGTACGGTTTCAAAGTTTATGAAGTATCCTTTCTCCATTGTCTCAGCTAGTTTTTCATCACCCTTGTCAGGGTCCTTTGAAATATCTTTCAGTGACAGTCCTATGAATTCATTATAATCATAGCCATATACCTTACAAGCCCTGTCATTTGCTTCTAATACGATTTCTCCTTCCGGGCGGATAATTAAGATGGGTTCGTGTGCATGATTAAATAAATCCCTGTATTCTTTTTCAGATTTTCTGATTTTTTGTTCAGCAACCTTACGTTCTGTTACGTCCCTGATAATGTGTGTATAATATTTTTTATTATTGTTAATCCATTGAGCGATTGATATTTCAACCCTAAAGATGCTGCCATCTTTTTTATAGGCATTGCGTTCAAACGGCCTGGTAAAATCCATTCCTTCACCGGGATCTCTCTTATTTATTACTTTGCACAAATCTTCGCGTTCTTCAGGGGGAACAATCAATGCAAGGGGTTGTTTAAGCATCTCTGCTTCGGAAAAACCGTACATTCGTTCTGCCGCTTTATTGCACTGAATAATATTAAACTCGCTGTCGATTGAGATTATAGCATCATTTGCAAGGTAAGTAATCGAATGAAGTATTTCTTCACTTTTCCTGATCTCATCCTCCATCCGCTTCCGTTCCGTTATATCGCGTCCAATCAAACTGAATCCTGATATTTCACCGTTTTCTATAATCAGGGCACAGTTTTGTCCATACCATTTAACCGTTCCATCCCTGGTCTTAAAAGGAAATTCAAAATATGTATTTCTTTCTTTTTTTAAGTACTGTTTCAGGTAGAAATGCGTGGCCCTCTCTTTATAATCTGTCACTACAAGGTCGGTAAACTTCATTTTTAAAAGTTCATTTTGAGAAAAACCGGCGCTCCTGCAACCATATTTATTTACATAAGTAAAATAACCCTTCAGATCAATCGTATAAATGATATCAGAAGCGTTATCGGCAATTTCACGATAGATTTTTTGCTTGAAATTAAAGTCCGAATAAATTTGCGGCAGGTTCAGCTCTATGTTATCATTTCCCTGCAGAATATTCTGAAGTTCAAACAGCTGCACTTCAGCTTTTTTCCTTTCGTTTATCTCCCTCTCTATAATTTCAAATTGTTTTTTCGATTTATAATAAAGATCATGCATATATCCCAGCGCAGCGGCAATAACAAGACTGCCTAATTCCCCAGGTGTGTTCTCAATTAACAAAAGGAGGTATGGTTCACCGGAAAAATGCAGGTAAACAGAATTAATTGCAATAAGGACAAGGGCACTTATTACCCCGCTCCTTATGCCATACAATAATGAAACTGTAACTATAGGAATTAAGGAGAGTGCCGACACTCTTTCACCTGCATAATCGATTAATAAAAAAAATAAAATCGAATAGCTCATAAAAGAGAGTGAGACTAATACAAACTTGGCCGGATTTAATCCTTTTTTCTGCTCAAAACGTGAAAGCATTTATCTATATTGTTTACCTTAGCTGTTCTTATATTATCGAATGGGAACTATAATTATTTACCATTTGCGTGTGATGTGGTAAAAAGGGAGGTATAATTTTCAATATCGGAGGAATAGTTCTGCCAGTAGTAAGGAGTTTCATTCTTCTGTAAGTGGCTTTTGGAGGGACATCTTTCTGGATTCCGGAAATGGTTTCACCCGCCTATTATGGCAGTTTTATCCTCAGAGTTTTTTAGTTAAGACACTGACATTTTTGTCATACTGATGATTTTTTCATCAATCGAAAATGCTTTAATTTAACGCTTTTGCAGTGTCTCATATTGGGAGCAACTACGGCATAAATACTGCATAACCCCAACACAGGAACTACATTGAAAGCTGTCTGCCATTTTGTCATACTAGTTGAATATTTCAACATCTCTTACTATGCCATTTTATTCACTGAAACAGGCTTGTTAAATGCATCTAGTGCCTCTTCTATACTTCCATAAACATTAAAAATATTTAGTGTGCCTGTTATAGAAAGAATAGAATGAGCAATAGAAAATGGTTCAACCAGTCTTAACTCGCCACCGTAAAGGCTAATTTTCTTCAGAGAAACCACCAGAGCCCCTATAAAACTGGAATCGACAAATTCACAAGAGCTGAGGTCTACTATCATCTTAAGGCATTTTTTGTCCAGTTCTTCATCCATAAATTTCCTGAAGCAAATAGCTTCTTTTAAAGTTGCTCTTCCAATGTTGACATCTATAACAACAACATCCCCTACTCTTCTTTTTTCAAAATCATTCATTAAAAGATTCCCTCGGTCAAATTGTATGAGATGCCCTCTCCAAAACTGTTAGGAACAATTAGAATGCCAGCCGGAGATGCTGTTTTTTTCATCTCCGGGGCTTATTTAAAATAACAAGTGTTCATTATTAACCAATATAATCAAAAACAACATCCTAATTTTCTATCAGTAACCCGTTCTCTCTAACAGACAAGCTGGTGCTTTTCTCTACGGTAAACCTGGTTATAAGAGTCTGAAGGTTATTGGTAAGGCGGTTAAGGTCTTCTGCCGTCTTTGCTACCTGCTGGGTTCCTGACGCACTCTGATTTATTACACTGCTTATTGCTTCAATATTCTTGCTTATCTGTTCTGCCGTTGCAGATTGTTCCTCGCTTGCTGCCGATATCTGTGTTACCAGGTCAGCCACCTTCACAGAACTATCTGTTATCTCATACAGGAATTCCTCAACATCCCTGGTATTCATCATCCCCGTCTCTACAAGTGCTTTTGACTCAATCATCGCCTCATCAGCAGTGTGTGCTTCCGACTGCACTGCCTTTATTGTCTCTGCTATCTCTTTCGTAGCTTTCGTCGTCCTTTCAGCCAGTTTCCTTACTTCATCTGCCACTACTGCAAACCCTCTTCCCTGGTCTCCTGCCCTTGCAGCCTCAATTGCTGCATTTAGCGCAAGCAGGTTGGTCTGATCGGCTATATCATCTATTACCTGGGTTATTTCTCCTATCTGCTCACTCTGTTTAGCAAGTGATTTTACTACAGCGGCTACCTTCCCGGCAGACAAGACTATCTTCTCGATGCTTTCCTTTGTGTCCTTTACCTTCAGCTTCCCCTTCTCTGCAATTGCTTTCGTCCCGTTTGCTGAAATTGATGCTGTCTCCGTATTTTTTGAGGTTTCCAGTATTGTCCTTGTCATTTCCTCTACAGCAGCAGCTATTTCTGAAGCCTGTATCGACTGCTCCTGCGCTCCGGCAGCCATTTGTTCTGTGCTCGCTGATATCTCACTGCTTGCACTGGCTGTTGCTTCTACTGCATCATTTACACTTTCAATTAATGTGCTGATATTTTTAACTGATTTATTAAACCCTTCATACAGCTTCTTTATTTCATCTTCTTTTTCTGCATTCAGTTTTACAGTCAAATCCCCCTCACTAAAACTCCCTATCTTCTGAAGCATATTATCCACGCTCCTGGCAAGGTAATCTTTCTGTTCTTCAGATTCCCTTACCGCTTCCTCCACCTTCTTCTCTACTGAGGCTTTCTCAGTATGCAATTCTGTAATACCTTTTTGAATATTTACAACCATTGTTTTCAATGAATCACTTAAATCTCCTATTTCATCAGTAAAATATTTCTGAATTTTTACATCAAGGTTGCCTTTTGATATTTCTTCAGCTGCAAAAGATAACTCACCTATTGGCTTACTTAGTCTATTAGCAATTAAAAAAGCCTGACCGATTCCGAGAAAGAGTGCAGCTATAATTGCACCTAACAACAATAAATTAGCTTCATTTGCTGTTTGATCGGAGCTAAGATGAAGTTGGTCAGCAACAAGCCCCTGAATGTTTAACAGTCTTTCAGCCTCAGTAATTGCCTTTCCAAATTTTTCCCTGGCTTGACCGAATATCAGATTTTTAGCTGTTTCCTTCTTATTTGCATTACTTAATTTCACGACTTCATTAAGGAGAGTTTTGTATTCAATAAAACTTTCTTGAAAGCTATGAAGTGCTTCCACCTCTTCATTTACAAGAAAAGTTTTAGAATATTTTTCTATTCTGTTTTGCATTAAAGTATTTTCCTCCATTATTTTGCTCTCATAGGTTTTCATTTCCTCAGGGGAATTGCTGATATAATGATTGATCACGTCGATTCGCATCCTATACATTGCTTTCACTACATCAGTAAGATCAAGAGCAGGGATCAGTCTGTCCTGGTACATCGAAGTCATTTGAGGTATAATTTTATTCATTCCGTAGTAACCAGTATAGCCGACTGCTCCGGTGAGCAACAAGACTATACCGAAAGAAATTAATAACTTGTTCTTTATTTTTAAGTTAAAAAACCATCTGGTCATTGTTCATCCTATTTTTTTAGTGGTATATAGATTTTAATACTTGTTGAATTAGAGATCTGACTTTCAATATTAACCCTAAGCTTATATATATCAGTCAGTTTATTAACGATTGCCAAACCCAAACCTGTACCCCTCTGACAGAGTTTATCTCTTCCGAACTGCCTGAAGGCACCTATTTCTGAAATTTGTTCCTTCGTCATACCTATTCCCTTGTCTGTAATTTCACAAATACAGAAGTCACCTTCACTTTTTAAGGAAATGGAAACAATTGTACCCTGTTTTGAAAATTTGAAGGCATTCTCAACGAGTTCTTCAAAAAGCATCTTCACATGCTCCTCAGATATCTTAACATCCATTCTCTGAAGATTCAGACTAAGATCTTCCGACCTGTTAAATTTTCCGGCTATCTCCAGCGCAGTAACAGAAAGTAAATTTGCTGTTTCCTTATAAAATGTTCCATTTATGATATCATATTTCTTTTTGAGTGCATCTATTGCTTCTAGTCGCGTAAATACCAGAAACTTCTCAACCAGCCTCAATAATTCATACCCTGACTTATTTATTCTTGAAGCCAGGTCGGCAATATTATCACGTTCCAATTCATGTACATCTTCGTTGATTATCTGGGAATATCCAAGAATAGAGATTAATGGTGTTCTGAGCTCATGCGGCAGAGTCATTGAAATAGATTTGAATATCTGATTGACCTTTTCATCGGAATTATTTTTTTTCCGTAAACGTGAATTAACAGCTTCCAGCAGATCGTCTGCTTTATACGGCTTGGTCAGATAATCATCCGCACCTATATTCATCCCCATTCTGATGTCTGAAGCTTCTGTTCTTGCAGAAAGGAATATAAAAGGAATTGATGAGGTTGATTGATCTTTCTGCAGTTCTCTGAGAACCCCGTAGCCGTCAACTTCAGGCATTAAAATATCTGAGATAATAAGTTCCGGAAATATTTGCTTTGCTTTTTCTATTCCTATCTTTCCGTTTTCGGCTTCGAATGTTTCAAATCCTTCTTCATTTAACAACTCTACTATACTGCTCCGAACCGAATCGTCGTCTTCAATAACCAGTATCTTATGCATTATAATTATCCTTAATTAATTTTTAATCACAATTAAATATTCGGATATATCGTAAGAATCTGAATGATTATGCTATAAGTGGCTTTTAATGGGAATAAACGGAAGAGAGAACCAACAAAGGGAAAAAGAGTATATGGTGGATTTATTTGAAGTGCAGTGAGCTCTTGAGTTTGGAAGAATACCGTCTGCTGATTACAAACCTTTCCGGGAAATTTTTCAAATGAACGGAAAGTGAATTATTGAACCAATTTTCAATTTTTACTACGGAATTGATATTGATGATAGTGGATCTGTGAATCCTTAGAAAAATATCAGAAGGCAGCAATTGCTCCCATTCCTTTAACAATCTTCTTATGGTAAATTTATTACCGTCCATGGTAAATACATTTGAATAATCCGCAAAAGCTGTTATGCATTCTATTGATTCAGCTTTAATAATTTTAAGCTGACCATTATGTTTAACACCAAAATGCCCGTCGAGGCAGGTTTCAGAGACTTTCGGCTGATTATCAACCTGATTGTTCAACCGCTGTTCAATAATTTCTTTTTTTTTAAGCCTTATCTCAACGGCTTTAAGAAGTTCATCTATCCTGAATGGTTTTGTAAGATAATCATCCGCCCCTAGTTCCATACCATGCCTGATATTATCTTTTTCAACTCTTGCAGAGAGAAAAATAAAAGGTATAAGAGATGTTTCATCTTCGTTCAGGAGAGTTGAAATTACCTCATATCCATCCATCACGGGCATCATCACATCACAAATTATGAGATCAGGCTTAAGCTCCCTTGAAAGATCAAGTCCATATTTTCCATTAACCGCAGTAAAGATTTTATAGCCCTCATTTTCAAGGATGTCGGTTATGACCTGCTGGATCGAAATATCATCCTCTATAATGAGAATCTTTTTCATTATTAGCTCTCCATCGGAAGGAAAATACGGAATGTTGTTCCCTGGTTCTGAATACTTTCAAACTCTATGCGGCCATTATGCAGTTGAACTGCCTGCTGCAGGATTGAAAGCCCCAAACCTGTTCCCGAGATATTCTCGATATTGCGTCCCCTGAAAAATGGCTGAAATAACTTTTCTTTATCTGATTCCGGAATACCTATTCCCTCATCTTTAATACTTATTTCCAGCAATCCGGATTCTTTGCGCAATAAAAAGAGTATATTACCTCCTTTTGGTGAATATTTAAGAGCATTGCTGAGGAGGTTATTCAGGATGTGGTGCATAAGCTTTTCATCCATTAAGCCTGTAATATCTTCACCGAACTCGGTAACGATTTGATGTGAAGGTGTAACTGCGGGCTGTATTTCCAGAAGAACTGTTTCGGCCACCTTCCGAAGATCTGTATTCTGTGGGTTGAAGATCAATTTGCCCGTCTCAGCCCTGTTCAGCATTAAAACATCGTTTATCATTTCATTCATGTTAAGGACTGAGTTTACAATCCTTTTAAGAGTTTCCAGTTTCTTGTCTTCTGTCCACTTTGCGTTGTACCGCTGCAGAAGTTCAGCGGATGCAAGGATCGATGTAAGAGGCGTCCGGAACTCGTGCGATATAGTTGAAACAAACCTTGATTTCAAATCATTAAGCTCTACTTCTTTCTCAAGCGATTCCCTGATCTTTTCCTCAGTTTTTTTCCTGTCTGTTATATCATTAAGAGTGCCTGATGTACCAATAATATTATCTCCTTCATCGAGAGTGAGCCTGGCGAATACTTCAATCCATCTGAACCCGGAACTTTTAGTTAAATACCTGATTGTGTGCCGGCAGTAATCTTTTTCACGGTTAATAAGCGGAATAAATAATTTTTGATTTTTTTCCCTGTCATCAGGATGAATAAAATCAAGAAAATTCCTGCCCAGGCTTTCATTCAGTGAAAAACCTGTTATCTCCTCCCAGGCCGGGTTAAGAAATGTCCACGACCCGATAGCGTCTGTCTGAAATATTACTTCTTTAACATTATCTACTACCTGCCTGTACTTTTTTTCACTTTCCCTTAATGCAAGTTCGGATTTTTTTCTTATGGATATGTCTGTAAAGACTGCAAGAAGAAATTTGGGCTGACCTATATCATGATTAACTACTGCACAACTGAGTTCAATTGGAATAATCTGACCATTCTGGCTATATACGTTAAGCTCTCCCTTCCAGTTACTTCCGGATAAAATTGCCGGTAGAATTTCAGCAGACAGGCTTTCATTTCCTTTTTCATCAGTAAAATCAAAGATCGTTTTGCCAACAAGTGCCTCTTCATTTTCATAACTACCCATTGCGAGGATGCTCGGGTTTACATATACTATCTTCCCCTGAAGATCAGCCAGCAATATGCCTGAGGGTGAGTTTTCAACCGCCCGGCTAAGTGTTCTTATTCTGGATTCATACCTGATTTGCTTCGTAATATCTTTAACGATATTGCAAAGTTTGTACCCGCTGCCTGATTTTATCGCGATTACCAAAACACTTAATGTTTTTATCCCCTCGGGGAAAGTAACATTGTAAACTTGCTCAGAAGGCGGAACATTACCTGAAATCAGCGAATTTTTAATGTTCTTCTGAATTTCTTCTCTGTCTGACTGGCCCGTTAACCCCTGAATATCCCAAAGATATTTACCCAGAATATCTACAGCTTTTATCCCCGTAATTTCTTCGTGTTTTTTATTGCATTCAATAATTACCCCTGTTTCATCTGTTAAAACAACCCCGTTATCCAGATTTTCAACTACCGTCCTGAATTTCTCTTCACTCAGTTTCCTGGCTTCTTCTGCCTTAATCCTTTCAGTTACATCAGATTGTATCCCGATAAAATTTTTAAGATTGCCGTGTTCATCAAAAACCGGGGAAATGGAAACTTCATTCCAGAACTTTGTACCGTCTTTTCTATAGTTTAAAAGAATTACCCTGCAGTCTTGCTTATTTTCTATTGCTATTCTGAGCTTTTCAATAGCCGGCTTTGAGGTTTCAGGCCCCTGCAGGAAACGGCAATTCCTCCCAATAGATTCACCGGCTTCATAACCTGTTATGGTTTCGAAGGATTGGTTACAATATATAATCGGGTTATCAGTCCTGTTAGGATCAGTAATTATGATACCATTTAACGTCGAGTTAAGCGCCCGGTTAAGCAGCAGTTCATGAACAGAAGATTCCTTCTGCAAGTTATTGTTTTCGATATTTATTGTGGTGGATAACATCAGTAAGAAATACTTCTCAGACAACAGCCGCTTGTAATTTAGCTTCCTGATCGCTTGAAAGTATTTTAGCAAGGTCAAGGAGAATCAAAAGCCTGTCTTCAAGCTTGCCTACAGATTTTATATATTCAGAATTGAGCCCTGTTACCAAATCGGGGGGAGCTTCGGTAATGCTTTTAGATATCCTCAGAACTTCATTTACAGCATCAACTATAAAACCCACAATTTTACCATTGATATCAACAACAATTATCCTGGTATTTTTATCATGTGCTTTTTTTGGCATACCCAATCTGCTTCTTAAATCTATAACGGGTATAACCCTGCCCCTGAGGTTGATAACTCCATCAACGAAGTCCGGGGCATTTGGAACACTGGTAATCTGAACCATCCGGTTTATTTCCTGGACATATAAAATATCTACCGCGAACTCCTCGTTTCCAATAATAAAACTTACAAGCTGAAGGAGTTCAGAAGAATCGTTTTTAACTTCTACAGTATCGGTCATAACATTTCCTTATTCTTATATACTTTGATTCATTATCGAAGTTTTTTCGGGCGAGTTTAATAGCTGATTGATATTTTTCTGCCGCTCCCTTGCCTAAAGAAATCTGGTAAATACACGATGATTAAAAGAGTAAAAATAAGTACTGTATAAAATGTTAGAAAAAATTCCGGGTATTATAAAAAACTTTTACCGCTGCCTGCACTCTTCATTCCCCTGGAGCAGAACCCCGGATGAAGCAGAAGAACTGTACAGGCGGATTTATGAATACCTTCCCATACCTGTAATTCTATTCAATGAAAACGGCATTACCCATATCAATCAAGAAATGCAGGAACTAACAGGTTATGCCGGAGCCGAGCTGGCCGAAAAAATTCTGAAACTGGAAATTATCCACCCGGAATTTTATAGAAAGGTAAAAGAATTGATACCTGAGTTTATAAACAACGATAGACGAATATATGACCTGGATTTGCTCATATATACCGGTTGTCACTCAGACAAATGGATACGGTGTAAAGCCAGGACGATAAAGAGTAATGCTAACCAGTATTTCCTTGTAGCTGCATATGACATCAGCAAAAGTAAGGAAAACGAAGCCGCGATATTTAGATATTCAGCCGAACTGGATTCAGCAAACCGGGAGTTGAATGCTGCCGAATCAAAATTTCTGGTTTATGATAAAAAGCTGCGAAAGGCCGAGAATACGATAAATCAGATTTATGCTGATAAAGAGGGTATATTATCTGTCATTTCACACGGTCTGCGGACTCCTTTCCATTCAATAATAGGTTTTGCCGAGATCCTGTTAAGTGATATAGAAATTTTATCTCATAATGAAATCCGAAAATTTGCAAGTCACATACATGAATCTTCTGCCAGACTTGTGAATTTCTTATCAAGTATGATAGAATGGATGGAACTTAGCAGCGGCAATAAAGTTTATAGTCCACGAAAACTCGTGTTGGAAGATGAAATTGATGCAGTTATTTTAAATCTTTATGATTCGGCCCATCACAAAAATATTCTTCTCCAGAGAGATATTATGAATGATTTAGCCATCTATGCTGATCAACAAATGTTCGCATTAACCCTTCATAAATTGATAAGCAATGCCATCAAATTCACCAATAGAAACGGCACAATAATGATTAATGCTATTGAAGAAGGGGGTTATATAAAGATAGGTATCCATGATTACGGAATTGGAATTAGTGAGAGAGTGTTAGATAAGTTATTCGATTTCCGGAATCCATTTACATCAGATGGAACCGAAAATGAAAAGGGAGCCGGGCTCGGACTTGCAATTTCCAGATATCTTGTAGAAATCAATAAAGGACGGATTTGGGCTGAAAGCACCCCCGGTAAAGGAAGCTCATTTTATGTATGCCTGCCTGTTTATAAGGAGAAAGAAGCAGGTTCCTTCCTCTCCCAAGCTGCACTCAAATACAATTAGATTTAGTCTTTCTGCTGACTCGGCAAGGATTTTAAGCATTTCTTCTAAGTACGTCAACCCTTTACCTCTTTTATTTATCCAAAAAATCCTTAACTTAATCACTATAAAATGGTGATATGTATATCATTTAAGCAGGATATTTTTTCAAATTTTGATGAACTTCTCAAACAAATAATTACCGCTCACACTATATCGCATACCAAATGCCTTCTAAAAAGTTAATAATAATATATGATCCCGATATCCCGTTAAACTTATTGAGATCCTCACTGGGTAAAGCCGGTTATGATTCTATAAGTTTTTCAAGTTTATCAAAAACTAAAGTCAGCAGTATACTCAAAGCTGATCCTGATATAATTATACTTTCAATAAATTTGGTTAATAATGGAGAGTATTTGGAAAAGAATTGAAACTATCAGATCTGCGGTTAAAGTTCCTATTATATTTTATTTGAAGCAGAGCGATTTAATATATTCCGGAAAATTAAAAGCCTTTAAACCGTATGCAATATTAATGCGGCGGCATAAATCTGTTGAACTTGAAAGGCTTGTTAGGCGACTGCTCAAAAGAACTTCAGTAAAGAAAGAAAACACCACCACAGGTTCTGAACTTCAGAAGTATAAAGACATTTTCGACCAGGCAGCAATGGGCATTTTCCAGGCTGATCTCAACTGGCGTATTGTTATTGTAAACCATTCTTTTGCTGAAATGCTTGGATATGAGAACTCTGAGGATCTTATTCAGAAAGAACTGCAGGATTTTTTTGTGGATAAAGGGTGGTTCAATGATATTGCTTCAACAATTTCTTTTGATTCCGAACGAACTTTTGAAGTGAGGTGCCGGAACAAGGAAGGGAGACCAATTTGGGTTCAACTGGTTTTGAAGGGTGTAATAGGCGCGGATGGAAATATCGTGTATTTCCTTGGATTTATAAATAATATCGACGAAAAGAAAAAAGTTAAAATAAGCCTTGCTGAGATAAAGTCACGCTTCTACCAGACCCTGGATAAAAACAAAATAGGACTTTGGGATTGGGCATTAAAAACGAATACATTCACCATTTCTCACGAATGGATGAGCCAGTTAGGGTATTCCTATAAAAAAAGCCGGATGAGCTTTGAGGAATGGATAAAACTAATTCATCCTGCAGACAGAGAAACTGTATCAAAAAAACTCAAAGAGTACTGTAAGGGAATTCAGAAAGACTACGAGGCAGAATACCGGATAAGAAGTAAAGACGGAAATTATATATGGGTACTGGATAAAGCCTCTGTAGAAAATGATGCAAATGGAAAGCCCGGTAGAATTCTTGGTTCATCTATAGATATTTCGGCTAAAAAGAAAACTGAATTTGAGCTGATGGAAAAAGAAACCGAAGAAAAGTTAGCCGAGATAAAAATAAGGGAGGGTGAAACCAAATTCAGACAGCTGGCAGAGAATATAAACGATGTATTTTTTATATCTTCACCTGACTTGAGCCGCCTCCATTATGTGAGTCCCCGGATTGAACAGCTTTGGGGTATTAGTGCAGACATCATCTATAAAGAACCTGTAAAATTAATTATCCCTGTACATCCTCAAGACAGAGAAATGCTTCGTAAGGCTATACGGGAGGTTAGAAATACTGGTAGATTCGATCTTGAATTAAGGATTATCCAGCCTGATAAATCTGAACACTGGGTAAGGTGGAGAGCTTTTCCCGTAGCCGATGAGAGTGGTCAATTCAATAAAATTGCGGCTGTAGCTGAAGATATAACCGAAAAAAAATATTGGGAAGACCAGGTTCAAAAATTATCAAAAGCAGTAAAGCAGAGTCCTGTTATAATCCTGATTACAGACAAAAAAGGAGCCATCGAATATGTTAATCCAAAGTTCGTGGATGTTACCGGATATACCCTGGAAGAGGTCGTCGGGAAAAACCCCCGTATTTTAAGCTCCGGGTACGTCCTGCAAGAAGATTATTCCAGTCTGTGGAATACTATTTTTGATGGAAAAGAATGGCAGGGAGAATTTCAGAATAAAAAGAAAAATGGGGAACTTTTCTGGGTTTCAGCTTCAATTTCACCGATCATAGATGAGCGCGGCAGAATATCTCACTTCCTCGCGGTGGAAGAGGATATTACAAGCTGGAAAGAATATGAAAAAGAACTTATTGTAGCGAAAGAACATGCTGAGATGTCAAACCGCTTGAAGTCTGAGTTCCTGGCACAGATGTCACACGAAATAAGAACTCCATTAAATAATATTCTCACTTATACCTCTCTGTTGCAGGAAGAACTTGAAGATAAACTCCCCGAAGGTCTGGAATCAACTTTCTATGTAATAAGCAGAAGTGCAAACAGACTGATCCGCACCATCGATCTTATACTTAATTTGTCCAAAATACAAACGGGAAATTTTGAATACGAATTTGAAAAAATAGATCTGGATAATGATATCCTGCTTGACCTTGTATTAGAGTTTCATAACCGGGCGAAAGAAAAAAATATTAAGATAATATATGAATGTAAGGCTGATCATAAAATAGTGAATGGTGACTCGAATACGATTGGGCAGATTTTCGTAAACCTGGTTGAGAATTCAATAAAATACACCAACAAAGGTCAAATAAAAGTGATTCTCTACAATGAAGGTGAAAAGGTGTGTGTGGATGTTGCTGACAGCGGGATTGGAATATCAAAGTATTTTCTCCCACGTCTGTTTGAACCCTTCACCCAGGAGGACAGCAGCAGTACAAGGAACTACGAAGGTAACGGGCTGGGTTTAACTCTTGTTAAGAATTATGTGGAGATAAATAAAGCAGAAATAAGTGTTAGTACTCAGAAGGGAAAAGGAAGTATCTTCAGTGTAAAATTTAACCCGGCAGATAAAAAAGATTAGATTTTATTGAACATTCCTGGTGACTTCTATACCCAATTGTTCCATACGATACCTGAGTTTTGACCGGGACAGTCCTAACACTTTCGCAGCCTTAACCTGGTTGCCATTTGTAATCTGCAAAGTCTTTAAAATCAGGTTCTTCAAAACAACATCTATCTTAATCCCTTTGGCCGGAATTTTAAGTACAAATTCATCTTCGTTAACATCAACCTGCTTGTTCAACAGACCGCCAAAATGATGCTCTTTCACCTCATCTTCTTCTATCAGGAGGGCAACACGTTCAGTCACATTCTTAAGCTCGCGTATATTCCCCTTCCATCTATAATTCTGCATTAATTCAATGGCATCCGGACTTATCCCCCTTATTACTTTATTAAACTTCCGTGAAAATTCTTTAAGAAAAACATAAGCAAGTAAGGGAATATCTTCTTTTCGTTCCCTCAGAGGTGGAACGCTGACCCTGGCTACATTAAGTCTGTAGTACAGGTCCTCCCTGAAATTTCCTTTTTTTACTTCTTCTTCCAAACTTTTATTGGTTGCAGCAATAACCCTGGCATTCACCTTAACCTCTTTTTCACCGCCAACCCTGTAGAACCTTTTTTCCTGCAGGACCCTTAAAAGTTTAACCTGAAGATCAGGAGTCAGTTCACCTATTTCATCCAGCAAAATTGAGCCGCCATCAGCAAGCTCAAATTTCCCGAGCCTGGTTTTTTGTGACGCCCCCGTAAATGCACCTTTTTCATGCCCGAATAATTCGCTCTCTGCAAGTTCCTTTGGAATTGCTGCACAGTTTATCTGAATAAATGGTGCTTCTTTCCTTGGACTATTCTGGTGAATAAATTTAGCTATTTCCTCTTTTCCTGTACCGCTCTCCCCCTCAATCAGAATAGTTGTATCTGAACTTTTAGCCAGTTTCTCAACCGAAGTAAGCAGCCGCTGAATTTTCTGACTTCGCCCGAAAAAATCCCTTGTTAAATCTGATTCCTTTAATAAAGCATGATACTTTTCAACCTTTTGGTTCAGTGAAATATTATCTGCGGCTTTTTGAAGTACAAGCTTTAATTGGTCAAGGTCTATAGGCTTTAATAGAAAATCGAGCGCCCCCGACTTAATTGCGGACACTGCCATTTTTACGTCAGAATAGCCGGTAATCATTATTACGGGTATATGTGGAAATTCTTTCTTAAAATCTTTAAGCAGTTCGAGGCCATTATGTGTGGTGAGATATATATCCAGGAGAATGATATCGGGATCGAACATTTTAATTTTATCAACCGATTCACCCCCGTTCAGGCAAATTTCAACCTCATAATCGAATTTAACTAGAACCTTTTTAAGGGAGGTGCATACCAGTTCATCGTCGTCAACAAGTAAGATTTTAAACTTCATCAGCGGTACAATCCCCATTCAAATTGAACTTAATATAAAAATTGGTTCCGGCACCGGGCTCGGACTCAAATGCAAGGATAGAATTACTTTGATCCAGGATCTCTTTACAAATACTTAATCCCAGTCCTGTTCCATTTTTCTTTGATGTAAAAAAATCCTCAAAAATATGCTGCTTAAATTCCTCTTTGATCCCCTCACCGAAATCCCGGATTGCCAAAACAGGCGAATCATTTTCAATATAGCTTTCAATAATCACCTTCTGGTTCTCACCACTTGCTTCAATAGCATTTGTTACCAGGTTTATAATAACCTGGAGCAATTTATTTTTATCGAAAACAATGGGCGGGATGTTGTCTGAAAGTCGGTTTACCAAAATGCAATGATTGCGCATTGCAAACCCTGTTAATAAATGAATGGCCTGAATTGTAACATCATTTATTGAACAATGGCTTGAAACGGAGGTGTTCTTACGTGAGAAGTCGAGTAGATCTGTCACAAGGACTTCTATCCTGTTAACTGCTTCAATACAGGAAAGGAAATTATCATTAATTTCGGCTGGAAGATTTTCTGAAGATTTAATTAAATCTAAGTTCAGTTTGAGAGCAAACAGCGGGTTTCTTATTTCGTGGACAAAGCTGGCGTTTAACTTACCCAGGAGCTCTAGTTTGTTGTTTTGGGAATATTTATCGAACATCAGTAAGCAAGTAGTATGATATAAAATCTCCGTAATTAGAGTATTAAAAATACCATTTTTTTAACTGCCGGCAAAGGTTTTTTTAACTTCTTTTTATATCTTTTAATACTTCAGATGAAACCTTTCTGATTACTGTATCTGAGTCATAAAATTTATTCAGAACCTTACTCTTGTAAGCTTCTATATCCAGATCCTTTATCCCTGATTTGCTCAGCTGTTTTGCCTCATCCGATATAGATGCCTGGTCTGTCTTTCCTGCACTTTCCGGAATTTCCTTCTTCGAACTATTCTCGATTTTGTTCGGAAGATGAACATTATTATTGATTGATTTAATGTTCATTTTAGTCTCGCTTATATGTTGATAATTTTTTTGAATTAGACAAATTAAAAATTTGCTCCTGAATTCCATCCATTTCAAGCTTTTTCGATCTGATTATATTATCGAACTTAGTTTGAATTTGTTTAGTGCTTAAATCCGGAATTTCGCCTGATAATTCGCCGGTCTGCAGTATTTCCGATTTTAACCGCTCCAATTCATATGCATCTTCTTTTATTCCGGCCAAAATATCATCAAAAAGCGATTCATCAGATAGATTATCCAATTTGTCATTTATTTTTGTGAAAAGTGACTTAAAGTTGATGTATTTTTCTTGAATTCCGGTCATATATCTGTTAACTGAACATATTCTGAACTGTTAATAATGACGCCAGCTGAGCCTGGAGCTGTTGATACCTGTTCCTTAAAACATCTGAACTTTTATCGATACGTTTCTGTAGAGCTGTATTTTTATCATTTAAGGAGTTCACCGTTTTATCATAACGAGCCTGCCCCAATGCAAGAAATCCTCCAGATCCAAGGTAGGGTTTGATTTTATTAACAAGCGAATTAGCAATGCCGTCGCTTGAATTAAATAAAGCCTCAACCTGAGAAGAATGATTTTTAATTTCGTCCTCAAGCCTGGTTGAATCACTAATACTCAAACCGGTGGTACCGTTAAACGTTATCCCTAACTGTGACAGCATTTTAATATCGCCCGATTGAATTCCCGGAATAGACGAATATGCTACCGAACCAAGCATATTGCTCAGAAACGAAGCATTAGTATCTCCTGCAAATACTCCTCTGCTGCTGCCAGATGCAAAAGCACTTTGAGATTTAATATTTGTATATACATTATTGAATTTAGTAATAAAATCCTCAATACTGGATTTAACGGCAGTTGTGTCAATATCCACCGAAACATTCACATCAGGATCCGAAGCAGTCATCACAGATTTGAGGGTAAATGTAATGCCTGAAGCGATATCATCAACTACATTTGAATTTCGTTGAAAATTCAATCCATTAAAGGTAAACTTTGAATTAAGTGCTGAATTTTCTGAGACATCGGCGTAGACATAACCTGCTGTGTCAGGACTGGTGGATTGATCGAACAATGGTCTATCAACATCCAGGTTAAGCCCCAGAGATGCAAGGGCAGTAGAACCAACAGCGTCGGATAACCCCGTTATTCTGAAGTCAACTCCTGTGGACCTGGAAGATAATGAAAACTGTGTCTTTCCTGAAACAGGCCTGAAGGAAGAAGCAGTTACAGTTCCTGAAGCTGCTTTCTCATTATTAGCCGCAATATTAAGATCACTAACAATATCATACCCGGTACCGGAAGTAATAGATATAGATTTAGTAACATCCTTTACGGTAATTTTTAGTTTTACGCTGCCGGGATCATCCGGATCAACAACTTTCTCTGCAGTTACACCCGGAACATTTGAGGTTATTTGTTCAACAGCCTCATCGAGAAGCTCATCATATGTTCCTCCTCCGTTCAGACTAATTTCTTTTTCTGTACCGTCGATATTTATCTTAAATGTTGTGGGTCCTCCGGCTGATGCTGAGGCACTTTTATAATCAGAGTTGATAACAGCTTTATCTGAATTTACAGCGTCTCTTATCTTTTCCATTACGGACTGATTTGTCTCGGACTCCGAAAAGGTTACTTCGATATTACTTGTATATTCCCCGCCTTCTCCATCACCAGTTTTTATAACGAAGTTATGAGTGCCTGATATAGCATTCGCTGTCGCCGAATCAAGCTCACGTGAAATAAGCATATCGTTTTTAGCAAGTTGCGATACATTCAGATTATAAGAACCTGATGCGGCAGTCGCTGAAGCTGAAGCGGAAATAAAATCAGATTTTGAAGAAGTTGCTGCCTTCACCCTGAATATCGAATCATTTCCTGTCTGCTGGAAACTTTCAAGAAGTGTTTTTAGTGAACTTAATTTTGAACTTAAAGTACCATACGCTGTAGAAAGGTTCTGGTACCATGACTTCTTCGTCTGAAGAGGGGTGATAAGCCTTGTTTTTTCAGAGGAAACATAGGCACTTATCATTGAATCTATACTGGATGTAGTTAATACGGAATCCATATTATTTCGACTGCTTTATTGCAGTGATCCAGGTTTCTCTTAATTCAGTAAGGATCTTATGAACAATTTCATAATTTTTCCGTCTCATCTCTTCCTGGCAGTACTGGTATAAACGGAATAGACCTGTTGATATTGATTTCATTTCCTCGGTATCAAATCTAAGAGCATTAATCAGAACCTGGAGGGCATCATTAGTTTTTGAAAGGTTCTGTTTTTGACAATTTACAATTGCGAAATCATATACCTTCAGGATCAGCTGCTGCGGAGTTGCCTCCATAATTTCTTTTATAAGGTATTGGTTTGTTCTGTTTTGTTTATTTGAGGTAAAAGGTGAAGAATACATCTGATTTCCGTCATAAGTTGGGAAAAAGATCTCCCGGACTTAAATCATCCGGGAGATAATGAATAAATTTTATCTGAATAATGATAAAATATTTTGAGGAGCTGAATTCATCTGTGAAAGCATAGATGTAGCTACCTGGCCACCGATCTGACCCTTTGTAGCATTTAACTGCTCCATCGCCATATCAGCGTCAAACAAACGGCTAACACTTGCTGTTGCATTAGAAATTGCTGAAGAAAGATAATCATCTTTAACATCAAGTCTCTGAGCAAAATTACCAATGCTTCCGAGAGCATCTTTTACTGCTGTTTCAAGTCCGGAAACATCAATTGATTTGTATAGTGCTTGTAGCTGCACCTAGTTAAAGTGAACAGATCTAAAGTATTCATAGTACCGAAATTTATTGTAGTTTTTTCTCCATCTCCGGTCTGGAATATGAATTTATTTGAATAACTAGCTGAAGTACCGAAGTGACACCACTTAATAAATTTGTATCATTGAACTTGGTGTTTGTGAATATTGAACTGATTTCATTCTCCAAGTGCTTTAACATCTTTTGCCAGAGCATCAAGGTTCTTTGTAGGATCATTAGCATCCGCAACTTTTCCTTCAACCTGAATCAGAAGATCATTAATACTTGAAAGAGCAGATTCTGCTGTTGAAAGCATATCTTTTGCGGCACCAATGTTCCCCTGTGCAGCTTTCATAACAGATATTTTTCCCTGCAGCTCTTTTCCTACCCTGTATCCTGATGTATCATCTGCAAGCAGTGTTAATTCTTTTCTGAGTAGCCAGGCGAAGCTGAGCTTTTTCAGTCTGTGAATTAATTTTTGCTAATGCATTATAAGCATTAAGAGCTTCGACGTTTGTGTTAATTCTGAATGACATTTTATACCTCCGTGTATATTAATTTTCTGAGTATCCTTACTCAGTTTTTAGTTAATTATGAAGTTTATTTACTTCTATGATATATTATCGGGAGGTAATCTGAAATGTTTAGTATTCAGGAAGCATTAAAATACACTGGAAAGCCGTTGTTTCATAATGGCTATTTTCTCTATTACTTGTTTCTGCCCTTTAAAATCTCTCTCAGCATTCATGATCAACTTATTTGCTTTTTCTAATTCTCCCTTTTTCAAATAGAGTGAAATAAGATAAAAAAATACCGCAGGATCGCTCTCCTTTTCCAATACTTTATTAAACTGTTCTTCTGCTCTCTCTAATTGATTTGCTTCCAGAAGATGCAGCCCATAAAGAGTCATTATACTGTTATCCTCAGGAAATTTTTGGTTAATAATCTCAAGTAAAGTCAGATTATTTGTGTTCATTTGCAGCTTTATCAGACCAAGAACTACAGATACATTTGAGGCAGTAATTTCTTCCAAATACTGTTCAGGATGCTGTAGCTGTTTTTTGTTTAACAGCAGGTCGATCAATTCATAATATGTTCCCCCAACTTTTGTTTCAACTGTTCTATACAGATTAAAAAAATAATTAAACAAAGATATGTTGCCAATCCTGGGCAATATTCAGGCATTCGCGAATTATGTCTGATTCATTAAGATAAATAGACTGAAATGTATTGCCTTTATTTTCTATTTTGTTTCTATTAACCCTGTAAGCTTGAAGACAATCTTTTTCAGCTCCTGCCGGGTCATTGAGTTTCACTTTAAGTTTAGCAGATACTAATAATGGAAGTGGCTGAGTTCGGATCAGCTTCAAGACTTTTATTTATCAGCTCCAAAGCTTTCTCCAGTTTCGATTCTCGGCTTCGATTACAGATAAATATCTGTATGCAACAGATTTATATTCGTCAATCAAATTATCATCGGTAAGGCATTATTGTAAAATAATCTACAGCTTCGGATTCCTTTTTAAGGATCCCGTAAGTTTGTCCCAGCTGGTATGCAAGATATGAGGATGGGTTGACTCTAAATTCTTTTAAAAGTATTTCAAGATTACGCTCAGCTTTTTTTTCTAATTCATTTTGTGAAATACTATATCCCAGGTGACGATTTGAATACCGGAATCAGCAATAGCTATATTATGAGCTCTGAGTGAAGGTTCAATCTGTTCATGCACTTTTCCGGATAAACCTTATATCCGGGTCTATTGGGAAACAATCTGACATATTTCATCAGAGAGGGACGATGGTTCACTTCATCCCTGATTTTCGATTTTGCAGTAATATCCTCTGGGTTTTTTTCTGATTAATCTTTTTAGTTCATCAACGAAGATTTTGATAATCTTTCATCAGCATCAAGATATAGGACCCAATCTCCTGTTGATTTTTCAAGTGCATAATTCCTTGCAGCACTAAAATCATTTATCCAGGTATAGTGAAATAACTTTGCATTATATTCTTGGGCTATTTCAATAGTATGGTCTGTTGAACCAGTATCCACAATGACTATTTCGTCTGCGACACCTCTAACAGACTTAAGACAGTCTTCAAGATATTTTTCTTCATTTTTAACAATCATGCTTAGCGTTAGCATAAGACTAAGCTCAGTAATCAAATTTTTTATTCTATCAAACAAATTGGCTGCAGTATTTTTCCAGGTAAACATTTTCATATCCTCAGCTGCATTTACTCCTAATGCCTGAAGCTCAGATCGATTATAATATGCCTCCTCAATCCTTTCAATGATCTCATCTATTGCTGTCTCTTCCCATTCTGAAATAAGATGTCATTATCGTTATAGAACAATCGATAATTCTTTAACTCGGTAAGCAAAAGCGAATTATCTTCTGTAAAATATCTTTATGCCCTGAATTATAATGAGGCTATAACAGGCTTGCCGCAAGCCATATATTCCATCATCACCAGATTCGTACCCGCCTTCGCACCTGTTCGGGAAAAGTCCGATGTCTGTTTTTGCATAAATATCCGGTAAGTTTTGGTGCGGCAATAATAGGAAGAGTGATAATTCTAGTTCTATCAAGTCCATTAATACCTGTAGATATGTTCCATCATCTTCTGCCAATTCCCATTAATTAACTCAAAATTGATGTATTTTGAGTTGAACTTTGCATTGTATTGAAAGAAGCCGGGAAATAATTATACCAGGCATTTAATAGTATAATATCTCTGAATTTTTCCTGGAGTATTTTAATTGCTTTTAATACCAGGTCATGTCCTTTTCGCAATTCGAATTTACCCCCGGAAAAGACCACAAAAAAATCTTTACGTGTTTTGTTTCTTTCTTATTAAAAAGACGGGATCGATTCCCTGGAACAGGATATCAGCGTTATAGATACCGGCTTCGAGCATTTTATTTTTACACCACGATGAACCGGCAAAAATAATGTCATAATCATTGGAATTTTCAACTGTCTTTTTATTAAGAATATTTTCAAAAAAAGTATAGCCAAGGTTTTTATCAGCCCTAATTTTGTAATCGAATTAAAGTCTATATTTACGATCGCATTAAAGATCATCCCATTAACTTTATCAAGCTGAACATTCAGTTCTCAACATCTATAGTTTTAATAAAATTCCTGAGTTCCTTTCTAAGATACTTGCTGCAAACTCCCCATCCGAAATTTTCTCCTGATGACAACCCAAGGTATAGGACATCATGTCCTGGTCTTTTTTCTTTCACTATCTGTTTGTTAGACCCGCTGTTATCCATTAGCCTATGACTTTTAACAATTTCATTTTTTAGTTCTCTTTCAATTTTTTCAAAAACCTCACGCCAATTTCCTGGTTCAGATTGCCTGAAAAGTCGCATAGTAGGATACCATTGGGTGGTCTCCCCCTCTGTTAGCCATCTCCAATCGGGAATGAAAGGAAGTAAAAGCCAAACTTTTTTACCCATGGCTCCGGCTAAATGAGCGACAGAAGTATCTACCGAAATAACAAGGTCAAGGTTTTCTATCATTGCGGCAGTTTGAGCAAAATCATTGAGCCCTTTGCTATCAAGATCCAAAATCGGCAGAGCTATTTTCTTTATCTGCTTAACAGGCTCTCCCTTTTGCAATGAGCAAAAAAATGTTCCATCGATCTCAAGCAGTCTCTTAAAATCCTTTAAGGTGCAAGAGCGGTTTTTATCATTTGTATGTTTAGGATTCCCTGCCCAGGCTATGCCGATTTTGTATGCACGGTTTTCTCTAACAGCTTTTCCTAATGCGGCTGAGAGTTCAGAATGAGCATTTAGGTAAGGTATTTTGCAAGGAATCGAGGTCAAGTTTGTATTAAAATATAAAGGGAGACTAAGGAGAGATATCTGATAATCATAAGGAATCCCGGGCTCGGATGTATAACTACTTCTGGGAATAATGATATCACAAAATGTTAAGTCTCGATATAAGAAGTAAAGTCTGGGATCGCATTCGAATACAATTTTACAACCTTTTTTTTTCAATAACTCAAGATAACGGACAAAATGTATTGAATCACCCAGTCCCTGTTCATCATATACAAAAATAGTTTTTCCAGTTATTTCCAGATCTTTAAGTTCATCACCTTTTAATACCCTTTTTATAAAATCTTTACGTTCTTTCCGGGCCTCATAATTAATCCAGCCTTCTTCGTATTGTCCATTCAAAAGCTGTATGTGAGCTAAATTGTATCTTATTAAATGATTTTCATCGATGCTAAGCGCCCGTATACAGAGTTCAACAGCTTCTTGAAACTGTTTTCTCCCCGCCTTTTCCACTGCAAGGTTGGTTATTAATGCTGCAGTATTCTCGTTTGAGGTTACTTTAGCTAATAATTCTGATATTTCATTTTTACTACAAAAATCTGTACTTGATTCGAATGCCTTTCTGAGGTAATTAACTGATTCCTCTGCGTAATTTAGTTTTATACAGGCTGCAGCAGCATTAGTATAATAATCAGGATTCATCGGATTGCATGTTATGGCTTTCTTATAAGCTTCTAATGCTTCAATGGTCCTTCCCGTATCCAGCAATATAGAGGCAATATTATTCCAGGCATCACCATTTCCGGGATCCAATTCTATGATTTTTTTTAAATAAGTCTCGGATGTTGATGGTTTCTTCTTCGCCTTATATATGCATGCAAGATTAAGCAGTGAGTTAAAATAGTTTGGATCTAACCCTAGACAATACTCATACCAATGAATTGCCTCGTCCAGATCATGCAGGTGCTGATATGCTAAACCGAGGTTGTATGCTGCGGTAATATGCCCGGGATTTAGAAGCATCACTTTCCCCAGATAAAGTACTGCTGTTTCATAATCCTTTTGATTAAGTTTGATTATTCCAAGAAAATTATACGCATCATAATCGAGTTGGTTTTCACAGGTAAAGTTTATCAGAATTCTTTCGGCTTCTTCAAACTTTGAAGCAGTAAATAGATTTACGGCCTCCTGGTAAGGATCAGTTATTGGGATCATCCTGCAAGCACTAATGAGTTATCTGTTTCCTTAAGGCACAAAATCGAGTTAACTTTTTTGAGCCCTTCTTCCGCCATCTTATTTTCAGGGTTGTTTTTCACAGCCCATTCAAACATAACTTTTGCTTCCCTATCCATTCCATCAAGATAAAAAGTTTCACCCAGCCCGGTACATGCTTGTGAAGACCCGGGATCAAGCTGTAAAGCGTTCTCAAAACATTGCCGTGCTTTTGCAGGATCATTGAGCCCCAGGTAGTTAAATCCTTTAAGATTTTCATATACACAAATCAGAGTATTTTCACCACCATCTTCGAAATTAGCGTAGAAAAGATCCTTAGTCTGTTCAAGTGCATCTATAGCTTTCTCGTATGCTTTCAATGAAAATAGCTTGTATACTTTGTTTAATATTTCGTTCAATACATCATCCAGATTTGAAGATTTTTGATTACAAGGTAGAGTCTGTCTCATTCAAAATAGAATCAATATTCTTTAACCTCTTAATGGCTGTCTCATTAGCTGAGTCAAACTTCACCGAAAATTCAAACATTTTTTTCGCAGAATCATAATTTCCAGTCACATAAAAAATCTCAGCTAGTCCTGGCAAGCAGCAGATGATTCAGGGTCAGCATTAAGGGCTTTTTCAAAAAATATTCTTGCTGAATCATAATCCTGAATCAACAGAGCACAGATTTCCTGCAATATTAGTTAATTTCTCCAGAATCGGTGTTACAATACTTTCGCTTGTTCACCATCAAAATTATCAAGGAGTTGTATAATCTTTCTCAGGGCAGCTTCATATTCTTTTTCTTCAATAAAAATAAGCATCCTCTTATAGCTTATTGTCCATTCGTCATTCGGTTCCAATACTTGGCTGTTCCTTATGTAATTATAGGATTTCATTCACATGATTTCTCTTCAGAAAGGAATTCATTAATTATTTTAAGCATTTCCTCTCCACTATTTTTCCTGGATCTTTCTTCTGCAGTTTTTATACCAGCTTCTATGAGTTGATTTCGTAATTCCGGATTATCTATGAGCCTAATAAGACTCTTTGCAATGCTTTCAGGAGATTTTACTGGTACCAGCATAGAATTTACTCCATCTACACAATACTCTTTCGCCCCATCTGTTTCGGTACAAATTACTACGGTTCCGGATGACATTGCTTCAAGCGGCGGCAGAGGTATTGAGTCATAGTGTGAAGCATAAATTAAAATATCAGCATTTCCGTATAATTTCGTTTTCATTTCATTCGAAGGTGTGACATAAAATTCGCATGGATAATCTTTAAATATTTCTTTTCCGGAATTCGATATTCTGATTATTTCTATTTTATCATTATAGTCACCAAGGTATTCCAGGCTTTCCCTAATATCAGCGATGCCTTTAAAGGAAAGGGGTTCAAGTTCATTTCCTATGATATCCGGACCAACTATCAATACCCTTAGCTTTTCTCCAACTTCCCTTCTATTTATTGATGGTTTAAAAAGGTTCCTATCAACAGTTACAGGCAGTATAGCATCGGCTTTTCGTTTATATTTTTGTTTAACTGCTTTGGCAAGGTTAGAGGAATTGGGCACAAACTTAATACCTTCATATAAATATGATAAGCTTGATATCTTTTTCATCTTTTCCTTAATCTGTCTTAATTCATCTCTCATCCTGGATATAGATTCATCTTCAAATACAAACTGGTCTCCCTGGGCATAATAAATTTTAAGTTTAGCATCTACATTTAATAATTCGTGAGTATTAAGGAAATATGTGCTAATGACTACATCACTTTCAGGGACATAAAGAGCCATTGGATCATTTTGTTCCACTTTAATTAAATTAGCTTTCAAGTTGAACCAATCCGGTTTATCGGTATAAGTAACTATGTTAACGTTCAATCCTGCTTCCACTAACTGGTTAGCCTGGTTCAGTAAAGTCTGATTTCCTCCTGTCACCCCAAGTATGCTGTTGATAAGATAAGTAATTGTAAGCGATTTTTTATTCACTATTTCTCTTGCGGCATTTATGGTTTCGTCAGAATATAATGCCTGATGGTTGAGGACAATAGTAGCAAAAAGTTTTTCTCTTTTTTTATTCGAATCGGTGAGCATGCTGGTATTTCTTTTCCGGTAATTGAATAAAGTTTCATTAATTCTATACCCCAGCCATCCTTTCTCAACAGCACCAATCCAGAAGTTCCAGTCTTCATATCCTTCTTTCATCTTCTCATTATAACCGTTAACCTGCTCCCAGACCTCTTTTATCACAAGTGAACATACACAGACGATATTATCCCGATTGATCAAAGTTTCAGCATTGAATTCTGGCAGGATAAAAACGTCTGAACGATTACCGAAATGCTGGATATTTGAATAAACGAAACCAACCTTTGGGTGCATCTCAATAATTTTCAAGGTCTTTTCAATGAAATCATTTTTCAATTTATCATCCGCATCAAGAGGAATAAAATATTCACCTTTAGCTATTGAAATGCCTGCATTCCTTGCAGAAGATAATCCTCCATTAACCTTTTCTAACAATCTGATTTTTTTGCCCGAATAATGAGAGATCAGCTTATTAGCGATTTCCGTTGTTTTATCTTTGCTGCCATCATTTACTATTATACATTCCCAATTAGCATATGTCTGAACTGCGACGCTACTAACAGCCTCCTCTAAAAATTCAGCCTGGTTGTAGCAGGGAATAATAACCGAAACTAAAGTATGCGATTGGATATCAGAATCTTTTTCATTGTCGCTAGCAGAAGTTTGATTATGGAGACTAACGTTATTGACCTTTTCAAATTTTAATACTACTTCCTGGTGGCAAGCAAGTGGCACGAAATTATTGTACGAATTAATATCCAGGCGTAATCCTTGTCCATAATATTCTGCAAGGTTTTCAATTGAGTAACCAGCTTTACTACCTGAACGATTTGAATATTCATTCTGAACTTTATTAATAGGAACACAGAATGTTACTGAAGTATTACTACAAATTAAATACGGTTTATTGCTTGCAAATAATCTTTTGGATGCGTTTAACATCGCTTCGAGGGTGTTTGGATTTTTATAATTCTCCAGGCTTAATAATTTAATTAAATCGGATGTTCTGTAAACTGAACTGGATACTTCAATAGGATAATTAAAATCATATTCCGCTTCTGTCCAATTAAATTCAAAAGAATTATCTCCTATTTCTCTGAATGCAGGAATTTTCTGATCTTTAGCTAATGAGTAGCAATATCTTGTATTTTTCCCTAACCTTAAGGAGTACCCTACAGCCGAGCTATTCTGCTCGAGGAGATTGACAATATTCTTTAATGAAAAGTCCCTTACAATAATATTATCATCAACTAAGAATAAAACAAATTCAGACGGGTTAACTGCCGTTAACAAATTTTGTTTGAAATTAATCTCCTCTTGAAAATAAATATTTGTATATCCCGAGTATTGATTTATTAATTGAGAGTATAATTCCTGAAATTTTTCGGTTGATGTCTTAAAGATTACAACAATATTCGATTCGAGGAAATCTGAACAGTGAAGAATATATGACTTTAGCACACCGTCAAGCTGTAACGGTCTGTCTTTGCTGAAAATAATAGTTAAAATATTTGATATCTTTTCTTTTTTTTCAATACTTCTTGTGTATATAAGATTCAACTTATTATATAATTCATTAAGCGAAGGATGTATTGATTTTTTAACCTTTATTTTTTCTAAATAACATTCCAATTCGTCCGGAGAATTATTCTCAACGAGTAAAAGTGCTGCCTTAATGTTTGACTCGATATCATCCGTGTTTCTGTTGATATCAATATCCAGCTTATTTTTTATATTTCTCCAATTACCTTTTCTTATATAATCAGCAAAAGCTTCTGTATCATTTTCTGCGACACATTTATCCAACAAGTTTCTCTCAGGCAAACTGACTGAGCTATTTCTCTCTAATAAATCATAAAACTTGATTAGAGAAGGATTTGATCTTAACTGATTAATAATGAAGGAGATGTGTTTAATCTTATCAGGTCTCGACTCATACCAGTCAATAAATTCTAGATAACGGAAGACAAGCTCATCTTCTTCATCCAATATAAATACTTTGTAACTCTTATCATTATAAAAACATTCGATATGCTGTCTTTTTCTTATTATATTATTAAAGTATTCTTCCCGTATAACTACATTCTTATACATTCTGAAATCTTCGTATAAGTCGAAACGGAATTCAATCTTCTTTTCCCATATAAAATCAATATAAGAGTGTTGATCTAATTTGTTAGTCACTCTTATTTCATACCCATTCTCAAGATATTTATCACCTACCGCAAATATTCTTTCTGCAACGCTGTTTATATCTTTGATGAATATATCAATATCACTTCCGGACTTATAATCATCTAAAGTATCGTACTTCATTATCGCATATGATTCTGATTTCAGATTGTAGAAGAATTCTTTTAAGTCTAATTTTTTATACATAAATATTTTTATAATAATGATTTCTTTATTTTGTTAGAACCTATACATTCAAAACTGCACTTGTAACCAGTGTATCTTCTTTACTCTTTAATATCGCCGCCCGGTGAACCCCATCCCATATTTTGTAATTGCCGTTTTCCAGGGGTTCAAGCAAAATGTAATTCCCTTTCAACATATAACTTGCATAATTAAATTCGCCTATAAGTCTATCAAAGGCTTGGGGATTGTGATCATCTGTCAATAACGAACCGCTATACTTATTATAATATTCTTCATATTCCGATTTATTCCCTTTCAGATATTTGTAATGCGGAGTTTCCTGGATTGGAACAATATCAAGTGTACAATCAGACGCTTCTCCCGTAATAATACTGCAATAAATCTTATTCAAATCAACCTTTTTTAAGGTGAAATTATTTATAACTGGCATATGATGAGGAAGGTTAAGGAACCTGTTACTGGCTGATTTATAATAATCAAGAGTACCGAAATTTAACAGCTTTAATAAATGTTCAGTTTGGGATTCATAGTCGGAAGCGTGAATTATATGTTCTTCCGTTCTCTGAGAATCTATGCGAGGATTATACTTATTCCTCAAAATTTCTTTGATGATCTTAATTTTCTCACATTGAATATGCCTGAACTGGCCTTTCCCGAAATATTTCTCCCTCGGAGATAGGTTTTTCACGATGATAACCTCGATCTCCGGTCTGGTTTTTAGCAAATACCTGGTTTTAGCAATAAGATGCTCCCACGGAACAGCATCAGTTTCATACAATTTAACTATAAAGTCTTTTATACTTTCCAGTTTATGATGGGTAATGCTTAATAATTGCAGACTGCGGTCTGATCTGAGGAATTGCAGAATTTCATTTTTATATTGGAGACCATTTCCCCATATTATAAAATAATCTATTCGAGGTTCGCATACTATATGTTCCTGTTCATCACTAAGTTGTGAAAGGACAGTATACCGCGCTTTAACTTCGTGATTTTCAGGATGTTCTGATAACAGTTTTGTAAGTAAAACTTTCTTTTCATTCAGGTTGTTATCTTCACTTAAAGAATCCATAAATCTAAGTGATTCATTTATTTTTGTATTTTTTGCAATAAGATTTGTATCCTCGGATAGTACTTCCAAAGGTGCGCAATTTTTATTTTGCACTGGATCCAAATCATTACGCAAGTAAACAGTGTTTGTTAAATCTTTATAGACTGGTCGATAATTGTTTCTCTCAAAATATTCGATCAGATTTTTGCAATTAAGCCATTCATGAGGATAATTTGGATTATTATCATGCAATTCAATGACCACGATTTTCGGATTCCATTTCTTTAGATTGAAATCCTTTAATGCATTCCATTCATAGCCTTCTACATCAATACTCATTAACTCAAATTCAGCTGGAGCATTGCACTCTGTAAGTATATCCTCTAATTTTTTTTGTTGGACTTTTTCCCATTCATCATTATGGTAGCCTTTGGACCAATCTAGTGAATTAAATCTGTCAATCATTTCATTCGAAATGGTGGATAGAGGTCCCCCTTTACTAATTTGTATTAATTTATCCTCATCCCCTACAGCAAGGTTTAAAACTTTTACATCATTATTTTTATGGCGAAAAGTACATTTTTGAAAATACTCAAGGATCGGTTCAATATAGATTCCTTTCCATCCCATATCAGCTAAACCCGCTGTATTACTCACATATTCCCCGTCAAAAGCTCCGAACTCTACAAAAAAACCTTCCTTTTTATAACCAAGAAACATTTTTAATAATTCTGGAAGTTCTTTTATCTGGCAGGATGAGGAGAGTTTGTATTCATCTGAGTTCATTTCTTTCAAATCTATGCCTTCCATCAAGCTATTAAATGATAATTAATATTTATTGTACGTATTACATTTAGTTGAAAAAATACATATCTCTTACTCGAAATTCATACCAATGATTTTATTGGGCTTTCCGGATGGTATTGTGAACTTTATTAGCTGATATCAGCAAGTTGGCTAAAGTTAGCCAATATGGGATGTGGTATATTAGTGGGTATTTTCTAGTAATTCTTCAAACATACGGGTTTCCTGCTTCATTAAATCTTCTGCATCTTCTCTCATACGTTTCTCTTTCTCTGCTTTCTCCTGCTTTAATTTTTCAATTGCTTCATTGAGTTTGTTTATTTCTCCAACGGAATTTTCCGTCAAAACTGCGCTCTGCTAGATCAGCTTCCTTTTTAAGTTCCTGGATTACTTGCTCTTTTTCTGCTTTTATACGTGAAATTCGCCTTATCAATCGTTGTTTTTTGTTAGTCCTTTCTACCATCGATAATCCTGAAATAAATAATGCTATAAGTAACCCTGTGAGAAAAGTTATAATCCCCCATTTGAACCCGGTCATTAATGAAGCGGACAGCAATACTTTCAGACCATTAACATCATTAATGCTGCTTTTAGAGTATACGGCGCATCCTCCCATAAAAGTCACCAGCATTGTGACCAAAAGGTTGTAACCTATTGTCTGCATAAAAATCTTTTGGGTTTTACTGTTCCCTTCGTCGTTCAGCATCATTAATTTTTCTTCGTAATCGGTTATTTTCCCGGAAGCAGCTGAATCAATTGACTGAATAGTCTTCTTAAGCTTTTCTTTCAGTTTTGATTTTTTCTCTATGGTTTCGGCTGTCAATTGATCAATAAGCAATGCTTTTTCCTGAATTGAATCATCAAATGCCCTGGTGCCTTCTTTGACTTTCAGAGCATACGCATTTTTTATTATAGCAATAACCTCCCTGATACCGGATATGAATTCTTCTTCGAACGGTTCAGTCATCTGTGCTAAATAAATATTATTATTGTCAGCAAGTTTAAGTGCGTCCGAAATAAACTTTATTTTTCCATCAATTTCAGCTGAATAGACCTGCAGGATATTCAAGTTTAAAACCCTGTCTGTTCTATCCCGTAAGTATTGTATTTTTTCTGCATTGGTTCTGATTATTAATTCAAAATCATTTTGTAGTGTGTCAGCAATAGGTTCAAATTCCGGATATTTTTTCAAATATTGCAATGCGGGGTGTTCAATGAGATACTTTAAAAGGGGAAGATTATAGTTGTGTAAAGCAAACTCCAGTCTTTCCATTTCCTGATTGAACAATGCTCTAAGCAGATACTCAGCGGCCTCAAAGTTTTTAAGGCGAATGTTGATAACTGCTTTGTAAAAACCAGCGGTTATCCCCCCAGGCTTTATCGTAAGAGCATTGATCACTTTATAGCTCGCTTCATCAAACTGATTTAATTTTATATATGCGAAGGAGGAATAAAGGGCAAGCAGATATTCGATTTCATTTTTCCATACAGGGTTAAAAGAGATTGAGTTGATTATTCCCCCGACGGATTTGAAGTTTTCAAGGGCTTTTAATGGATTGTATAAAGAATGATCATAAATATAGATTATTCCGCTTAATAACAGCCCCAGGAAATTCCACTTCACACTGCTGCTTTCGACCATATTTAACAGAGTCGATGCGAAATATTTTTTTTCGGAATCTATCTCAATCAATAGCCATCTTGAATAAGCTTCTCTGAGAGATGCATAAAGATTACTTCCCCTGGAATTAGGGAGGTGATACTTGTAAAAGTTTCTTAAATATTTATTTAATGAAGAATCGGATAGCCAGTAAAGAGGGGCATCCTCAAATGTTAAAAAATACTCATTAATTTCCGGGGGAAGACCAAATTTTTCAAGCTTGTTAATTTGTTTGATCTTTTCCTTTGCAGAATCATCCAGGGCACTGGTATGGGTTCGATCCCTCAGAAGGTCACTCAGCCTGTATTGATTCGATTCCTCTTCGCAGTTCAGGCCTGTGAGAGCGGGATATATCTGAACCGGTTTTTCCATATTAACTTATTATGAAAGAATAAAATACTCCTTCATCATTATCGGAAATAAATTAAAATTCTTAAGAACCTTACAGCCTGACTATAAATTACCGGACGTCTGAATGGTATATACTTTTATATATGGATCTGAATTGCTGGGTGGGATATTAATTTTCAGATTTGTCAATTTGAATAAAAACTCAACCAGTTGACATGTTATGGAATTTATTTCTGAATGAATATTGAAGTATATATCATTAAATATAGTATCCAGAATTTCATTCTCTGCAGTGCTGATCTTTCCTGAAAAATCATAAACTGTAAAACGGTTAAATAGTAATTTCAGGGCCTGCAGCTTAACAGGTTCCGTATAACCGGTATTTGGGAAGGTATTAACCAGTAATTCCATTATAATTTTCCCGGGAACAGCGGAATCTTTTATTGTATAACCCAGTGCGTAACGGATTTCTTCCAGTATATTCTCGTTAAAATTTACCCTGGTTCTGAATTCAATTTCGGAAGCTGCGAATGAAATGTCCAGTTTTTTGTCTGTCAGGAAATTAATTGCCCTGATCAGCCATCCGAGTTCATCCAGGTATTTTAAGGCTTCGGATTTAACATAGTTATCTTTACCTTTTCTCTCCTGCCTGCTGCCTCGATCAGAGCCGTAGTAATAATTGCCTGAATTTGAACCGCTTAAATTAAGTTCAAGATTTTTAATTTTATCGAGCATATTTTCTCCGATTCTATTATCGTAAGAAACGGAGGATTCTAAAGGGGGAGAATATTATTTATCGAGGTTGATCATTTTCTGACCGGGAGTATACTCGATATAATCCGGGTTTCGTAGGTTGGAGAGACTTTCTGCCAGTGCTTTGATTTTTTCAAAGGATTGATAGATCACAGATAATTCTTCAGTAAATTTCTTTTTGTTTTTAACCGGAAGTTCGTCTTCCAGGCTCTTAACTGACATAATAAGACTGCTAAGTGGGTTATTAATCTTATGACCAATCGTACATGCCATTTCAATAATGGCTTTATCATGTTCGATGTTCCTCAATTCCTGCTGCAGATTGTGGATTCTGATGCCTGACCTTATCCTTGCAAGAAGTTCCTGGTTTTCCACGGGTTTTACGAGAAAATCGTCTGCCCCTACATCAAGACCTTTAACTCTATCCTTAAGGGCCACCCTTGCAGTAAGGATTATGAAATAAGTAAGTTTAAATTTTTCATCATTTTTAACAATTTTACACAGTTGTATGCCATCCATAACAGGCATGGTCCAATCCGCTAAAATCACCTGGGGGGAAAAACTGTTAATGACTTCAAGTGCTTCTTTACCGTTTACCACACATTTGGTTTCAAAGTTGTTCTTAGTTAATAATCTTTCTAATATAAATCTTGTGTCTTTCTCATCTTCAACAACAAGAACTCTGTTTTTATTCATATTTGGCAATCAAGGAATTTATTTTTTCCATTAATTCATGAAAATCTACAATCGGTTTCGTAATATAATCATCAGCGAGACTATCCTCAAAGAATTCCAGTCCGTCTGCTGATATTGAATAAGCAGTAATGAGCAGCACAGGGATATTTTTAAACCTGAAATCTTCTTTGATTAACCTGGAAAGATAGGTGCCATCCACTTTCTTTCCAAGATGGTAGGTATTCTTGAGGCTGATGTCCATTATAACCAGAGAAACTTTATCTTCTTTCAATTCTTCAAAAAGCTTGTCACCATCTTCAAGAACTATCGGCAAATATCCTTTCCTTTTCAGGACATACCGGTAGTACTCCTTGGAAAAAGCATCATCTTCTACTACTATTATCTTTTTCAACTATTTATTCTGAAATTTAACTATAATACTAATTCTTCTGTTAACCAGATTAAAGGGATCATTTTTATCCCTCAGATGTCTGTCGGCATATCCCCGGATCTCATCAATTTTACCAGCATCAAAGAGACCAAGTTCCAATGCCCTCCTGGCAGAGTTTGCTCTATCCGCACTCAGTTCAAAGTTTGTATATCCATCTCTTCCATTATAAGGCCTTGCATCAGTATGTCCTTCTATAACGATTTTATTAGGCAGTTTTGCAAGGTAATCGCCAATCTTCTTTAATATACCTACAGCTTCAGGTTTTAACTGGCTCGTCCCTATTTCAAAAAATACATTCTCGTCGGAATCAAGCATTTCTATTCTCAGACCCTCATCTATAATTTCAATTTTAATCTGAGCTGTAATATTCGAAAATTCCGGATCTCTTTGAAGTTCTGTAAGAAGTTTATCTCCCATATTTTTTAATTGCAGCGCTTCTGTTGCTTTCTGATCCATCTGGCTCTTTACATCTTCCAGGGGTTTAGAGGTAGTTCCTTCAAGGATTACCCTCCCTTTGGTTGAAAGACCTATCGGATCTTTAAAATATTTAGCAACTGATTCTTTAATAGCGTCATCCTGGCCAAGTACCCAAAGGACAATAAAAAGTGCCATCATTGCGGTTACAAAATCAGCGTAAGCAACCTTCCATGCACCCCCATGATGGTCTCCCCCATGAGGTTTGCTTTTCTTTATTATTATAGGATTTCCATCCTGGTTAAGCACTCTTACCCCTAATATAATTCTCTAGTTCTGAAAAAGTAGGCCTGTTATCGGAAAAAATTGTTCTTCGGGCAATTTCTACTGCTATAATCGGCGGATTTCCTTTTGCATATGCAACCATACAGCTTTTAACCGTAACAAGGAACCGGATTCTGTTTTCAAGGATGTGCTCAAGGTTTGATGCGATTGGATTAATTAAACCATAGGATGATAATACACCCAGAAATGTCCCTACCAATGCGGCAGCCACATGGTGCCCTACTACTTCTGCGCCCTGATCAATTGACCCCATTGTTATTATTATACCGAGAACCGCCGCAACTATTCCCAGGCCGGGAAGGGCATCACCAATTTTTGAAATTGTTGCTGTAATCGGTTTGGATTCGATTTCAAATGTTTCTATTTCAGCATCCATAAGTCCCTCAAGCTCGTGAGGAGGAACTCCCCCGGTAAGCATCACTTTCATAGTATCACAGAAGAAATTCAGAATAAACTTATCGTTAATAAACTTTTTATTCTGCGAGAGAACAGTACTTTCTTCAGGATTTTCAACGTGTTTTTCTATTGATAAAAGGCCGTCTCGTTGCGCCACCAGAAATAGATCATTAAATGATTTTAACAGTTCAAGGTAATCCTGCTTTGAATAATGCTCGCCTTTAATAGCAGCAGGAATTTCCTTCAGGATTTTTTTAAGAAGTGATAACGGAGCAGAAATCAATAAACTGCCGAAAGCTGCTCCCCCAATTACAATGAATTCTGACCATTGCAACAACAGTATCAGGTTGCCTCCGGGTATTAAGAATCCCAATACAACAGAAGCTGCAACTACAGCAATTCCTATCAATACGAACATTTCACCCTTCCTTTAGATTTACAGGATACTCAATTTTTTCAACCAGCGAAAACAACTGGCTGCATTTCGTCATAATAAAATCCCAGTCTATTGGATTTTTCTCAATCTGGTTTTCAACTTCATAGCTGAGGATACTGATCAGAGGGTATCCAATTGCTCCTCCCGTTCCCTTCAGTTCATGGAATAAGGGGATTACTGCCTCACGGTCCCTTGATTCGACAGCCTTAAGAATTTTAAGTTTTTGATCTTTGAAATTCTCAAGAAAGAACCTGCACAAATGCTGCTGAATTTCTTTGTTCTGCTTTTCATAGTTCTTTTCAGAGGATTTTGAATTTCCAAGAAATTGAGGTCCCAGCAGCTCATTTATTTTACGTATTAGAATTTCCTTTTGCAGAGGTTTGGAAACCACCTTGTCCGCTCCGGACTCAATTGCCGACAAAACATTTGATCTGCTCGTATTTCCACTGATAACTATTACAGGAACATTTTTTACTTCGTCGATAACTTTTAATACCTGGAGCATCTTCATACCATCAAAATTCGGCATCATAAGATCCAGAAAAATAAGGTCAGGCTTATTCTCAACAGCCTGCTGAATACCCTCAAGTCCATCCGAACAGGTAATTATTCTGAAATTATACTGAGAAAAAAAACTTTGCAGACTTTCTCTTATTACAGGCGAATCATCAACCACCAGAATTAATTTTTGATCCAGGTCATTCATCTGATGCTTTATTGAGCTTATTTATTTTCAGCTGAGAATGATCTTCGGGCTTTTCTTTACTTTTAACCGAAGCATTCACGGTATTCATCTTAACGGTATCATAAATCTCACCCCTGAGTATCCCGACTTCGGGAGGGGCGGAAATTCCGATCTTTACCTGGTTATCCGCTATTGAAAGTATTTTTATCCTTATGGAGGAA
Source organism: uncultured Ignavibacteria bacterium (assembly GCA_963800255.1). Taxonomy (GTDB): domain Bacteria; phylum Bacteroidota; class Ignavibacteria; order Ignavibacteriales; family Ignavibacteriaceae; genus DATFVA01. Next base: position 77,000 of record CAWDAK010000023.1, read on the forward strand.
TTTATTATAATTTCCTCGTCCTGTTTCCTGGTCAATATCAACATAGTCTTTTCTCCTATTCTACAAAAAGTTTATAGTCAATAGGATATTTGGAATCGTCAATAATTCGCTGGTATCCTGACTTTTCATTTTGATCAATATAGACCGGTGCTTTCAGATTCACGGTTACCTTTAATGGATCTTTATTCAGATTTACAATTCCAAATGCCTCATATTCGTGCTCTTCAGGATATGATTCGTCTATCATCCTTATACCCACCATCGGAAAGGAGAGATCGGGTTTCTCTATAGAATTTAACCAGAAAAAAAACTCATTGTCAGATTTCAGAAGTAGGAACTGTCTGAAGTCTTCGAAGCCTAGAATTCCAGCCTTAAAATTTATTACATTTTCGGGGCTGTATTCAATTTCACCAAATTGTTCATTTTGAATTTTCATATTTTATTTTCTTATAATTAATATATCGACCCTTCTGTTAAGTGTTCTTCCTTCAGGATTCTGATTTGTAGCTATCGGCTGGTATTCTGAATAGCCTATTATAGAAACTCTGTCAGGCTGAAGTTGTTCACTGTTTATCAGATAGTAGGCAGTGTTTAATGCACGCGTTACAGATAAATGCCAGTTTGAAGGAAACTTTGCTGTTTCAATCGGAACGTTATCTGTATGTCCCTCTATCCTGATATCATTAGGAATATTTTTAAGGATTCCTGCAATATTCTTAAGAACAGATAATGAATTTTTTGTCAATTCTGCTTCGCCTGACGTGAACAAAATTTCATCAAGAATATGGATGATGATTCCTCGTTCATTCTCCTCAAGCCTGATAACATTACCATATCCATTATCATTTATTAATTTAGTCAGTTTTTCTTTAAGCTGATCAGCCGGAAATTCAAATCCGGAAATTTTCCCTTCCAGGCCGATAATCTTTGTCCCTCCAAAAGATGATTCAAGAGCATCCTTCATCTTTTCATACTTCTTAACATCTATATTTGAAGCTGCGTAAAGTATAATAAACAGCCCCAGCAATAATGTAATAACGTCTGCATACGTAATTAAATACCTGTTTCTCTCCGACTCATCCTCTTCACTCAAATTACTATTTAAATGTAAAGAACTTCTCTTTGTTCTTTCTGAGGAAGCAGACTTATCAGTCTGGCTTTTACGGTTGAAGGTATTTCGCCGCTCTGTAAAGCCAGAACTCCTTCGAGCGACATTTCCATCATATATTTCTCTTCCAAATGGCATTGTTGTAGTTTATCACCTATAGGGAGCCAGAAAATATTTGCGCTAACTATACCCCAAAGGGTAGCTATGAAAGCTGTTGCAATGTTGTGTATTAAAAACTCAGGATTCCCGCCTGCATTGGCGAGAGTCATTATTAACCCCATTACTGTTCCTATTATTCCCATTGTAGGGGCATAACCTCCCATCTTTTTGAACACCTGGATTTTGGAAGAATGTCTTTCTTCCATCGCTTTTATCTCGGAAACAGCCAGGTTTTCCAGAGAATGGGGATCAGTACCGTCGATTACATACCTTATTAATTTCCGTGGAAACGGATTATCAATTTTCTCCAGATGCTTTTCAACTGCAAGCAGTCCTTCTTTCCTTATAATTATCGAAAAATCTATAAGATTTTTTATAAGGTCGTTCAGATCGTACTCCGGAGGAAGATAAGCCATCCGCACAAGCATCATCGCTTCTTTAAATTTTTTAAGTCCAAAACCGATTATAACGGCCGAAAATGTTCCTCCAAAAACAATTATTAGTGGAGGGATTAAAAATAAAGCTTTGAATGAACCTCCCTCTATCAGGAAGGCTCCGAAGATTGAGAACAGACCCAGTCCTAGTCCAAGGAATGTCCCGGACTTATTTTTCATATATAGTCCAGAAGAGATTTTGGAAGGAAGGAGCTAGCAAGTTTATATGTAACCTGCAGAAGATAATCCTGGTTCTGAAGATCCATCACAGCTTTTGCTATATCAACCTCCTGTTCTTTGGAGAGCAGAGCCTGCAGATCTGTTTTCTGGTTTGTAAGCATATCATCGGCATCATAAAGCTGATTTATTATATTTCCCGCATTAGATATTTTATCAAGTACCCGGGAACTGAAATTCTCAACTATGGTGGTTTGTTCTTCTGAAGGTTTTATACCCTGCCTTAGCCCATCTCTTATTTGAATCAGAGTATTAAAAATATCGTTCTGCTGGTTCGCTTCCATTGATAAAGCTGAAGGTGCATCAGTTTCCTTCATCTGGGACAAATCAAAGTTGAAATTGATGCGGTGAGATGATTCGTTAATGTCAAACGCTAAAGAACCTTTCCCATCAATAGCTGAAAGTCTTCCCGAAACCTGATCAAACGTAAGTGTTTTAGCGGCAGGGGGTGAAGAGAAAACAGAAGTTCCTCCGGAATCTATTATGTCATAGTTTAGAGAATAAGTATTAGAATCGGTTTTAGTATAAACTGCATTGAAAGTATACTGATTACCTGCGGCATCAGATATTGGAAGCTGGTTAGTAAATGAATCTCCGGTATTTGCGCTCCGGGCTAAAGATCCATTTTCATTTATAATAGTACCAAATACTTCAGTACCAGTTAGATTTATTTTCTGCAGTATGTTTTGTGAAAGCTTTACCTTTTGGACTCCTGATACGCTGTTAACTTTCACTTCAATGGTTGATTGATCCCCCGTATACCCGTAAGGAACTGAACTGAAATCAGTTCCGCCAAAAAGAAATTTCCCGTCATATTTAGCGTTGGCCGAATTAAGTATGGATGATAATGACATATCTATTTTGTCCGCATACGAGTCCAGGTTGTCATCATTTAGAGCGTTATTAATTTCCGTAAGGTCTGTCATTATATCGACCATTTCAGAATGTATATTTTCAAGAGAAGAAGTTGTTTCAGTCAGGAAAGAAAGGCTATTGCTGATATTCCCGGAGTGTACGTCTGAATGAGAAATTGTGCTTAATAACCTTAAAATTTTTGCTGTTCCTGATGGAGAATCAGAGGGGCGGTTAATTTTGTTGCCGCTGGATATCTCATTCTGCAGCTGTGCCATACGCGACTTGGCACTGCTTATACTGTTAAGGTAATTTCCACTTATTAAAAGATCAGAAATTCTCATCAGTTCACCATACTTATTATTGTCTGAAGCATTTGGTCAGCAATTGATACAAGCTTTGCTGAAGCATCATATGAGCGCTGGAATTTTATAACGTTTGCCATTTCTTCATCAATTGATACACCAGAGGTTGAAGTTTTCTGCTGCTGTAATTGCTGTAATACCAGATTTGTTGCTTCGGACAGCTGATCCGCAGATAATTTGTTATTCCCTACTTCACTAACGAGTGAATTATAATTGTCACTTAAGGTGGAACCGTTCAGGATTTTTGACTCATATAAACCCGAAATGCCTACTGCAATATCCCCATTACCCTCAGTACCATCAGCAGAAACAGCTATTTTTGAGGGATTATTCAAAATATCCTGATTAATTACCAATTTACCATCCTGGTAACTATCAAAAAACTTAATTCCGGTCTGCGGCGGATTATCGATTGTATACCCGCTCATATGAAGACCGTTTACAGAATCAGCCATAGTACTCATTATCTGATTCAGCTTGTCCTGGTACCCGGGGAGGAAATTAGAATAACTATCGGTAACAGCAAATAATTCACCGCCGTTTAGGTTCGCAACGAAGTCACTATCCTCGGCAGCAATACTCATTTGTCCATTATATTCGGTAACCTTAAAATTAATTGAATTGGTTTTGTTTACCGCAAAAACACCGCCTACACTTATAACAGCCGAATTGGATTCGTCATATGAAACATTAATATTTACAAGCTGACTTAGCTGATCAACAACTTTGTCACGCTGATCCATCAGATCATTAGGATTAGCTCCTGCATTCCGTGATTCAAATATTTGAGCATTTAAAGTCTGAACTTGTTTGAGCATACCGTTCAGTTCATCTACCTTTGATTTTGCATCGCTCAGAAGATCTGATTTAATAGCATCAAGGCCATTGTACACGGCCCCAACCTTTGAAGCAAGTCTCTGTGCCGATCTCACTACTTCAAGGCGTAAAGGGTTTGAATTAGGAGTAACTGCAAGCTCACTCCATGAACTGAAAAATGAATCCATTAAGGTGGAGATTCCCAGGTCCGAAGGCTCTGAAAATAATATTTCAGCTTGTGATTGAATGGATGCCCTTTCGGTATTATTGTAATAATCCTGGCTGGAAGTTCTAATCTGCCTGTCGGTCAGATCATCCCTCACTCTGAGAACCTGATCTATCTTTACCCCGGTTCCCCATACGAACCCTTTTAATTTCTCGGGAATTTCTGTTGCGAATGTAATCCGCTGCCTGGAATAATCCGGGTTGGATGAATTGGCCACATTATGGGCAGTCACATCCATTGCACGCTGGTATACAGCCATACTCCTTACAGATAAGTCGAATACTCTGCTTATTCCCATTAGATTTTTCTGTCCAGTAATTGATTGTTGTTAAGTGCAACAAGACTTAAAATAGTTTCCCGAATAAAGCTTCTTGAATGCTCAATTAAAATTTTATTCTGTTCGTTTATATGGGCAGCTTTAGCTGCCAGGTCACTTATAGAATTTCTGAGTAAACTGATAACTTTTACATTTACTTCTGTTCTATACTTTACGGCTTTCAGAAATTCAGATACTGTGTTTGCACCAAGTTTAAGTGAAAATTCTTCTGCAAGCGATTCAATAGTTTCAGTAATCGTTATAGCCTGGCTATCCAGTTTTGCCAGCAGTTTTTCTTCTTCGATAAGCAGCTGACTTAGTTCATTAATATCATTGTTAACAAGTATCTTCTGCTTATGAGAGGAACATTCAATAAACTCAACCAGGTTTTGCTCCTGTATCTTCAACTCTTCCGCTAATTTTTCCATATTCATGTAGCTAACCATTTAAATGATTTAAATAACCTAATACCCTGTTTATATAATTCTTCGTCTCATCAAAGGGAGGTACTCCCTCGTATTTTTCAACATTGGCTGGACCAGCATTATAAGAAGCAAGTGCGAGTTTAAGGTCTCCGTTATATTGTCGAAGCATTTGAGCTAAATATTTAGTGCCGCCGAAAATATTTTCTTTAGGATTCCAGACATCCTTTACTCCCATATCTTTTGCAGTACCATCCATCAGCTGCATCAGTCCCTTTGCTTTAACTTTTGAGGTTGCTTTTTCGTTGGCTCCTGATTCGGTGAGAATTACTGCACGAATCAGGTTTCTATCAATCCCATACCTTGCCGATGCTTCATCGATTATGTTGTCAAATTTGCCTAATCGTCTAATAGAATTTTTGCTCGGGAAAATCGTTGTATCAACTTCTGTATCAGGAGAAGTTTTTAATTCTACCGGATTTTCTGATTTTGCCCCGGAAGCTTCATTCTTGTATGTCTTTTCTAGTTTTTTATAAATAAAATCTGCAATGCCTATACCCTTTCCATTTGAAATTTCAGAAGCTATCTGATTTTCAAATATCGATTCGAATACCTCTCCACCAAGACCTTCGTTTCCAAACATTCCTCCGGTACCGCTTGTCATACTTTTCAGCATCATACCGGTGAAAAGACTCTCAAAATCTTTTGCAGCCTGCCTTAGTTTCTTCTGATCACCCGTTACTTCAGGTGTAGTTTTAAAATGCTTTAATTCGTTTGTTACTTTTAGTTCCATATCAAATCATAAAATTACTAACTCACCCACCAGGGCACCAGCCTCTTTTAATGCCTGGAAGATGGCTATGATGTCTTTAGGTGAGACCTTTAGTGAATTTAATGCAGCCGCAACTTCCTGTACATTCGAAGCTCCTTCAATAGCAATAGCGTTTGCTGAATCCTGTGCGACCGAAGGTACAAGGTTATTAAAAACTTCTGTTGTTCCGTTTGAAAAAGCACCGGGCTGGGAGATTAGAGGATAAGACTTTATAGTAATATTCAAGCTTCCGTGAGATATCGTCACAGGTCTTATCATTACATTGCTTCCTGCTACTACAGTGCCTGTTCGTTCATTAAGTACTACCTTTGCAACTTCATCAACTACTACAGTAAGAGCTTCAACTTCAGCTATAAAACTTACGAGATTATTCTGCCTGTCTGCAGGGATCTTAATTCTTATTTCTCCTGCGTCTAATGGTAATGCTGTGTTTTCGCCGATTTTTTGGTTGATTACGTTGGCAATATTGTTAGATGTGGTCATATCGGGCGCAATCAGAAACAGACTGATCTCATCGCCCGAGGGCGTCTCTGTCTCAAGTGGAATTTTCAAGCTGCCGCCTCTTGGTACCCTGCCGGCAAGAGAATGATTCCTCGCCACCCGGCCTCCGGAAGCAGTCTTTATATCATATCCACCTACAGAAACCGATCCCTGTGCAAATCCGTAGATCATACCATCCATATCAGACAGCGGCGTCATCAAAAGTGTTCCTCCCAGTAGACTGGAGGCATCACCCATTGAAGATACATTAACGTCAAAAGCTGCACCAGGTTTCAGGTAGGAATTCAAAGACGTTGTCACCATAACTGCGGCTGCATTCCTGATACGCAGATCGGTTTGAGGAACTGTAATACCAAACCTTTTAAGCATGCTTGTTACCGACTGGACGGTGAATGATGAGCGCTGTGTATCTCCTGTACCAGCCAGTCCTACAACTAGTCCATACCCTATCACCTGCCTGGAGTCTTCCCCGCTAAAGTAGGCTACATCCTTTATCCGCTGTCCGTATACAGGAATCAGACTTGAAATGACCAACAATATTAAAGTTAATTTTTTCATTTTTGTGTCAGAATATCATGTGAAAGAGTTTGGTTAACCAGCCGGGATGCTGGGCGTTATCAATAAGACCGCTGCCCTCAAAACTAATTTCAGCCTCTGAGATATTGTAAGAAAGAATTGAATTATCAGCCGCAATATCTGAGGTTCTAACAATGCCTTTTATTGAAATTAGTTGATCCTCCCCGTTAATTGAAATCTTTTTACTTCCTCTTATAACCAGGTTTCCGTTAGCTAATACCGAATCAATTGTTGCACTAATTTTAGTCTGAATTACACCGCTGGTTTTTGTTGCTCCTGATCCGGAGAAACTATTTTTTGAACCAATAGAAAGATCTGCACCGGGTAGAGCATTTGAACCTAAACTGCCTCCCCCGGAAAATCCCAGGTCACTCTTTTTCCCGGCTGAGGTCTGTGAGTTATTACTTGCCAGCGATGATTCTACTACAATTATTGTTATTGCATCCCCGATCCGGTTGGCTTTCTGATCAGAAAAGAGTGAACGAACTGAATTTTGCCTCATATCCTGTGAATATGAAATTGAAACGCCAATAAGGACAAATAAGAGAACGTATAAAAATTTAATATGCATAATGTTATTCCACTATCTTTACATTTAAAGAATCAATTATCCTGGCTTTTAGCTGCTTATTATCAACAGTGATGATACGGATGATATCACCTGCTGCACCATCCTGTTTTGCCTCGGCTTTTATGGAAACAGTAACATAACCTGTCCCTGAAACCGCCGTTACTATATTACCATATTTTATATCAGGTTCCGGTTCCATAAATTCTTTTTGAAGTATTTCTCCCTTATTAACTTTTACCGTGCTCCTCATTTTTTTTATTTCAGAGGGATCTGTAATAGTAGTACCGCGGGTATTAGTAACATCCTTAAGAAGAACTTCGACAACTGAGGTATCCAGTATCATTCCTCTTTCGATTATACGGTTGGCTATCAGCACCTTTCTGTATAAAGTGACTTTCAATGTGAGGTATGATTGTGTATCACGACGGTTCTCTTCATTCACAATTACAGGGATATATAAAAAACTTCCGCTTAGTTTATAAGCTCCATCCTCAGATATGCGGATTTTCCCTTCCGGCTGATGGATAACTTCAAATTCATATTTATCAAATGAAAGCAATTTTTTTGCAAGGAATGAATTAACCTCTTGATTAAGGCTTTCACCTGAGAACAGCAATATCAACGATATGACTACCGATAAAATCATCTCTTAAGCTGATTTACCGTTGCCATCATATCTTCCACCGTCTGTACAGTTTTTGAATTCATTTCGTAGGCCCGCTGGGCTGTAACCATTGCTATCATCTCTTCAACAATATCTACGTTCGATGATTCAAGGAATCCCTGGTTAACTTCTCCGAATCCATTTTCTCCCGGCGTACCAAGCAGAGGCGCCCCCGAATAATCAGTTTCGGCATATAAATTATCCCCCAGTGGTTGTAAACCTCCCGGATTAAGAAAACGTGCGAGCTCGATGTTACCCAGTACGAATTTGCCCCCTCCGGCTTCCTGAATCTCCATGGTCCCGTCCCGGCTTATGCTTACGCCTAGTGCATTCTCGTCCAGTGTAAATCCGGGTTCAAGTTCTAATCCACCTGAGGTTACAATTTTTCCCTCTGCGTTTATTTTGAAAGATCCATCCCTTGTGTACGCATATGTACCATCAGGTTTCCGGAGTTGAAAAAATCCTTCACCCTGTACAGCCACATCAAGCTGGTTTCCGGTTTCAACCACATCCCCCTGCTTGAAAATTTTCTCGGTCGAGGCCGCTCTTACTCCATTGCCTACCTCTATTTTGCCTGACGATGACTCAGGAATTCCAGGAGTACTTGTTGTCTGCGGATGCACCTGTACTTCCTGGTACATCAGGTCCTGAAATTCCGCCCTGTTTTTCTTGAACCCATTTGTATTCACATTTGCGATGTTGTTTGAGATAACTTCAATATTTGTCTGCTGGGCAAACATTCCGGATGCTGCTGTTCTTAAAGCCCTTGTAGGCATAACTTCCTCCTGTGTTAAACTTTACCAATTTCGACAGCTTCACTTAATGATTGATCAAGAAAATTGATCATCTTTGAAGCAGAGTCGTATTCATTATGTATTTTTATCATCGCAGTCATTTCTTCTATGGGATTAACATTCGATTCTTCTAAATAACCCTGTTTTATTTCTAATTCATCATTCGAAGCCAGGTCATATTTACCTGACTCAGAAGAAAAATTTGTTCCATCCCTGCGTATCATTGCATCAGAGCCGGATGGTTTCACCATCATTAAACTGTCTATTACCTGATTTCCCGCTCTTAATTCCCCCGAGTTCGAGATTTGCAGTTCCTGGTTCTTTTCAAGCAGGACCGAATTAATATTTATAGGTCCATTTTTACCCATTACTTTATATCCCTGCTCATTTACAAGATAACCATTATCTGAAATGGTGAACCTCCCGTTACGGGTACATTCAAGACCACCGTTCGGGTTTTGAACCGCAAAAAAAGCCTCCCCGTTGATGGCCAGGTCAAGAGGATTTGAAGTTGGAGTTAATACTCCCTGTGTATAATTGGTGGCCTGTACAATTACCGGTTTATTCAATCCGGTAACAATTTCACTGAAAGGCAAAGCCTTCTTAAAACCAGTGCTATTGACATTAGCAAGGTTACTGCCGATTACCTCAATATTTTTGAATTTGGAATCAAGACTTCTGCCGGCGTTATATATTCCTTTAATCATATTATTTCCTACTTATTTTTAAATTCAATCTGAGCAAGCTGGTATGACTTAATTTTCGCAGCAAGTAATAATTCTCCTTTGGAAATCTGGAGTTCTTTGGCTTTAGAGGAAATTGAACCTGATATCAAATCTTCTGAGTCAATAAGCATATTTCGCCTTCCTGTGACAACCTGGTCGGGATTTTTTATGAGCTTTTCATTTCTGACGAGATTTATTTTTTCTTTTAAATATCTTATTAAATGTATCCCTTTTTTTAAATCTTCTTCGTCTTAGGAATACAAATGAAAAAATCGAAACTGCTGAAATGAGTATAACTCCAGCTTTGATAATAGCCGGGTTCTCTATTAAAAACATTCCGGCTGTTTTTTTAACCTTTGCTTTATGCAGGTCAACACTTAAAAGATCTTTTGATTCAGGTAAAACTTTACTTTCCTGTTTTTCTCTTTCCCTTGCGGTATCAAACTGGCTCTGGACTAGTGCCCTGACATCGACACTGTCAGTAGAATCTGAGGCAATCAGCATAGTATCAGGGATGGTTGTATGAATGTCCGTATTTTCCTGGCCAAAAGCTGTTAATGAAATTATGGAGACAAAAAATATCAGTCTTTTCATTTTCTTAGCTTCCTCTTGATAGGAAAACTTAAGAGAATGATCGTTCCGGTCTCAGGATTTGTAGCAACCTTAAGCTCACCCTCATGTTTTTTCATGATGTTGTTTATTATTCTTAGGTTCAGCCTTGAAACATCATTTTTATTTTTCAGCGAGTCCATCATTTCTGTAAAAATGATCTTTACCAAAATTTTTCCATTGGCTACCCTCGTCTGAACAAGTATTCCCCCCTTCTCATTTTGTGCGGAACTAATGATGGTTAGAATATTTGTAAGCATCTGGTAGATATAATTGGGGTGACTTAATATTCTAGGCAGGTTATCATTCAGGTCAAGATGATATTCCAAACCATTATTTTCAAGAGTGGATGCAAAAAGAGTAAATCCTTCTTCAATCAGTGAGTTCAGCCCGCAGGGATATATTTTTAGATTTTCATTGTTAATGCTTGCAAATTTCACGAGTCTTTTGATAATTTGATCAATTTTGTTAACCTGGTTTTTTATTACAGCTGTTGAGTCATTGGTTAGCCGGGTTCTTTCTTTTTTCAGGAGATCGATATGACTAATTATTACCTGGAGCGGTGTAAGAATTTCTTCAGCTATACCGTTGGTAAGTTCACCAACTGCAGATAATTTATAATCATTGATAAGTTTAGATTGATAGACCTGCTGATCCTTATATGCTACAGCCAGTTCTTCCTTAAGTTTAATCCCTTCAATCCTTGAATAAACAAGGTCAAGCATTAATCTTATAACATTCTGAAGTTTGTCTGAAGGCAATTTTTTAAAGGTGGATATGATAGTCAGAAGACCTTTCCTGATCTTCCCGGATAAAATCGGGAATACAAGGTAATTTAATCCAGTACCATTTATTCTGTACTGATTCAGATCAGGGATTATTTTTGCCTCCCGTGATTCAAAGACCCACTCAAGGATACCCTCTTTATATGATTTATTTATAAGCAGGGTTATATCTTCAGCGTTATCAATGTTAATAGGATTAAGAGTTAAACCTGTATTATCAAAAAGAAAAATATTATAATTTTTTACAGGAAGGATTTTTTTTAACGCCTTACAAAACCTGTCGGCCATTTGTTTGATCTCGTTAAGGTCGGTCAGATCATTTTGTAAACTGATCAGTTCATTAAAGGAATTGTCTTCATTAAAATCCGGAATTGATGAATTGGCTCCAGGATGTACCACTCCCCCGTTTTTCAAAGAAGATATGGAAGGAAGTGATTTATAAAAGGTTTCATACCTGAGAGTATTTTGTTTTATTACTCTCAATTCAGATACCCTACTGATTCTATCTGGCGTGTAAACAAATCCCTGTATCCTTCAATAAAATGTTCAAGTTCGGCTTCATCCTTAAACTGCATAAATCCCAAAGATTCTTTTTCAAGTTCAAAATCTGAATCATAGGAAAAATCTCCCAATTCCAGTTTTTTCGTCATATAATCAGAAAAATGGATTATTGCAGCCAGCATTTTATTATCCTGGTGTGCCAGGGAGGGATTATGATGATTATGTATTGCATCGCTTAAACTTGCAGGAAAGTTCCACCTATTCAGAAGAAAATAGCTTATCTCCTGGTGGTCCATCCCGAGCACCTGGAGTTCAGCTTCACGGAAAGTTAAACCTTCATTTTTAACCAGTTCAGTGATCTGAATAAAATTTGAATGGAAGTAACGGTGAATTACAGAAATACCCATGTCATGTAAAAACCCCCCGATGAAAGCTTCGCCGCTATTATAAAAATCAAGATCTTCAGCAAGACGTTTCGCGGCACTTCCGGTAAGAAATGAATGCATCCAGATTTTTTTATGATCAAGATACTGGTCAGTTTTATTCCTGAAAGCCTCAGTCATTGACAATATTGATATTATATTTTTCAGTTCGTTAAAACCAAGAATGAGCAGCGCAAAATCAATTGAAGTAACTTTCCTTTGCAGGCCGTACATCGGGGAATTAGAAATTGCCAGGATTTTCAGAACCAGGCCCTGGTCTCTTGAAATTATTTTACTTAGTTCCGCTGTACTGGTGGATTTATTTTCAAGGAGAGTCATTGTTTCACTTATTACTTTAGGAATCGGAGGCAGGTTATAAATATTCCTTAGTACGAGTTCTGTCTTCTCTCTTTTCTGCTGCTGGGATGCCAAATTAATTATCATAGTCTTTACTTTATTAGTTGTCAAATTGATTTTGAAAATTTTCTCTGTAACTCTGAATAAACTCATTAAGATATTTTTCATCTCCCAGGCCCAGGATGTCGAATATTGAGGGGTCGAGTTCCAAAGAATCATCCCAGTTAAACATTCCTGTTTCCAGTTTTTGAGTCATATAATCGCCTAAATGTACTATTGAGGCTAGTGTCTTATTATTATTGCTTTTAGAAGGACAGTGATGATACAATATTGATTCTGCGAGAGGTGTAGGAAGGTTCCATTTTTCAGCCAGGTAATACCCGACTTCCTGATGGGTTGCTTCCAGTATTACCTTTTCAGCTTCGAGAAAAGGTATATTTTTTTCTTTTACAAGATTTATCACATTTACAAACTCGGTGTGTAAGAACCGCTGAAGAATAGAAATACCAAGATCGTGAAGGAGACCTGCAGTAAAAGCTTCACCCGAACGAACATAGCCGAGATCATCGGCAATCGTTTTGGATATACTGGCAGTTGCAAGCGAGTGTGCCCAATATTTTTTCCTGTTCCAGTATTTATCAGATTTCCCCTTAATGGTCTCAATCATCGATAGAGCTGTAATAATATTTTTGAGATTTTCAAATCCAAGTAAAATTATAGCGAATTCGATTGTAGCAACCTTCCTTGGCAGCCCATAAAGAGGTGAATTGGCTACAGTCAGTATCTTTGCCACCATTCCCTGGTCCCTGTTTATTATTTTGGCAAGTTCTGAAGCATTAGTGAGAGGATTATCCAGAAGCCTGGATACTTCGAAAATAATCGACGGAACTGAAGGCAGATTTCTTATATACCCGAGAGAATCTCTAAAATCTTTTCCGGATGTTTTTATCTCTTCACTAGACATTAATGTATGCCAGCCTGTTCTTTAGTGTCTTGATAATTTTTGAATGTACCTGCGAAACCCGTGAGACAGTAATATTCAGTACTTTTGATATTTCCTGGTAATTTAAATGTTCATAATAATATAATCCCAGGATCACTCTGTCTCTCTCAGCAAGGCCTTTAATAGCCTCCGTCAGGCATTCAACCTCTTCATTTTTTTCAACTTCTTCTGAAGGACTGTCATATTCACTCGGGATCAGGTCAGCCAGCGAATAACTATCTTCTTCATCAATAGAATGATCAAGTGAAATGACATTATAGAATACATCTTCCCCGTTAACTGATTTCTTCTTCTGAAGTTTTCTTAATTCGTCAATAATTTTGCCTCTTATCCTCTGGATGGCATAGGTTTCAAATTTAGTCCCGAAGTCAGGATTAAACCTGTCAATTGCCTCACTTAGACCTTCAACTCCAAAATGGAAGTAATCTCTGGAATCAAGAATCTCGAGGTTCACAAACTTAGAATGGTGAATCACATAATGTACAAGCCTGGAATAATTCATCATTATTTGCTTTTTTAGTTCACTATTTGGTGAAGTCTTATATTCATTCCACAGGTTATTGTTTTCCATTTTCTATTTCCTGTTAAGGCTTTCCTGTCGAATCATCATCTGACTCGTGGGAAATGCTGTTTACCGATTTAAAAAAAACAAGTGCCAGAAAACTCAAAAGAATTGTTACTGCAAGGAATAATACCAGGGATCTTAAGATGATGTCCTGGAGCGGCATTCCCATTCTGGTAAAGAAAAAGATTGCTAAAAAGAATGTCAGTAAACCGATCTGGATCAAAATTTTATTCATACTTCATCTGAAAATTCAAATAGTATACCAGCAGACATTTCTATGAAGAGCCGGAAAAGGATTAAAAATCGGACTATACGTTTTCAAAAGTTTCATGTCCTTGCGGAATATTAGCCATCTGTGCGAAATCAGATAAAGTTGAAGCAACTGTATCTATTTGATGGGAAAGCCTGTGTTCAGGATAGTGCTCTCTCAGCAATCGCTGGTTAATTATTGTTTCCCCTGCTATTTTGTCATCAGGTATTAATCCAAGAAGTTCTACCTGTTCTCCCAGGAAATGTCCTGCCGCTGTTTTGATATTACTAAAAGCATCATTACCCTGCCTCATGTTAGCACACTTATTCATCAGGATCATATTTTTCCCTCTGTATTCTGAACCGTTTAGCAGTTTAATAATAACGTATGCATCGAGAATCGCAGTTGGTTCGGGCTGAGTTACAACTATATTAAGAGCAGCATAGCTTAAAAGTCTAATTTGTGTTCTGCTGCCGCCCGAACCGGTATCTATGATTATGTGATCATAACCGGAAGTATTACCGGTGAGATTTGAAAAAAACAATTCAAGGTTATCTGTTGAAAGTTCAGAGTCTCCTCCTTCGCCGGATAGACCGAAAATTATATGCAGGTTGCTGTTATATTCGTGAATAATTTCCCCGAATAATTTCTTCCTGTTCAGAAAATGATCAATCGAATACTCAGGGATTATATTCAGTAATAAATTTGCATTCGCAAAATTCAGGTCGAGATCAATATAAAGGATTCGCTTGTTCACCCTGCTCAATGCATACGCAATATTAAGTGACAAAAAGGTCTTTCCCGTCCCTCCTTTTCCGGAAGAAAAAGAAATTAATTTGGGAAGCAGGCGGGCCTTATTTCGGGGAATTAGTTTATCTAATTCGATAAGCCTTTCAGCCTGACCTATCATTTTTCAGTTTTTCCTGTTAGTATTAATTTTGCCAGAAAGTGTGAATCTGCAGACATGATATCATCCGGAATGATCTGACCATTTGAAAGAAAAGTAACCGGAATATTAAAATTGGAAACCAGGTTAAGTATATTGCCGAAAGCAACCCCTTCATCCAGTTTGGTAAATATGAAAGAATCATAATCGAAAGCCTGGAATTTCTTTGCACTATCAAACAGGTTCTTTGTGGAAGCTGTCGAACTCAGTACCAGGAAAGTCTCATCGATCTTAATTGTATCTAAATACTGCTTTATCTTTTTAAGCTGATCAGCCCTGTTCTGACTTCTGCCGGCGGTATCAATAAATACAATATCTTTATCTTTAAGGCGTTCTAAAAGTCCGGGGATTTCTTCAGGTTCATAGGCTACAAGCATATCGATATTGCTTACCTCAGAAAATATTCGCAGCTGATCAATTGCTCCGAGACGGTATGTATCAATTGAAATCAGTCCTACCTTAAGGTTTTGAAGTATTTTAGCGATAACAGCCAGTTTGGCTATGCAGGTAGTTTTGCCTACTCCGGTTGGACCCACTACAGCCGCAACCTTAGGACCTTTCTCCTTCCGTAACTCAAAGTTCTTCACCGGAATCATCGAATCTATTGTGGAAGCAAGGTAGTTGTCAATGTTTGATACGTGCAGATACTTACCGTACTGCTTCAACTGGTTGATGATAAGGGAAATTAGATTTGGCTGAACATCCCTTGCTTCAAGTAAATCGGCAACTTCTTCAAGTTCTTTGTCTATTAGTCTGCCGTTCCCTGCCCCGGCATCCTGTTTTTTTGCCTCAGGTTTTTCATCTGTATGAACCTTTTTTACCGGCTTTTCAGCCTGCCGTGAGTAAACCCTTTCAGAGAGATATTCGAGTTCATTTAGATAATTTGTAGCCTTGGCCGGTTCCGATTTCTTTTGGGCTATGGCGGCTTCAGTTTTTATTGGATGATCATAACCAACAGTAATTTCAAATGATTTTCTCTGATCAGAAGCCGGATCTTCGCCAATCATCCTGGAACCTAAAATAATAGCCTCACTTCCAAGTTCAGCTTTCATTCTGGCGGTTGCTTCTTTTAACGTGGGGGCAGTATATTTTTTAATTTGCATTTTCTATCTCCAGCTTGTCGATAAATTCTATTTCAATTTGTGAGGGCAGTTCTGAATAGGAGAGTACCGTAAAATCAGGAAAACTTGAATTAATTAGTCTGTAGAAATACAGTCTGATTGTTGCCGATGTTATTATCAATGGCTGAAAACCCAGACTTCTGAATTTTTCATATAGTTTCTCAACCCTCAGATTAATCTCCTTTAATATCATGGGACTAAGATTCAGGGATGCGCCGGAGTCTTTCTGATTCTGCAGGGATGATATTATAGCCGATTCCAGTTTTTGTCCCAGCGATGCTGCTCTTATTATATCATTCTGATCTTTGTAAAGGTTGGCTATTGTATCCCCAATTGAGTGCCTTACGTACTCAGTTAGAACATCTATATTTTTGGTAACTTTTGAATAATCTATCAGGGCTTCCAGGATCTGTACGAGATCCTTAATTGGAATGAATTCCTTTAAAAGGTTCTGCAATACTTTCTGTATTGTACCGAGGGACAATACTTCCGTGTTAATATCTTCAATAACAGCGGGATATTCTTTTTTCAAATTTTCAAGCAGCTGTTTGACTGCCTGCCGGGAAAGGATTTTATCAAAATTCTTCTTAAGGGTTTCCTGTAAATGAGTTGATAATACAGATGTTCCATCTACAACAGTATATTCCAGCAATTCTGCCTTATCCTTTTCTTCTTTGGTGATCCAGTAGGCAGTCAAATTAAAAGCAGGATCTTTAGTAGGAATTCCATTTAGTTTTTCGGTAATATGACCGGGATTCATTGCCAGGTACCGGTCTGTGAATACTTCAAATGAAGCAACAATATTCCCTTTAATCTTAATAATATATTCATTCGGGTCGAGCTGGAGATTATCCCTCACTCTAACAGGCGGTATCAGGATTCCGTATTCAAGGGCTATGTATTTTCTTGTTGAGGATATTTTCTGGAAAAGGTTGCCTCCCTGTGTTTCATCCACCAGGTTTATCAATCCGTATCCTATTTCAATTTCTATCGGGTCAACCTGCAGGTATTGTTCAACTTTTTCTTCTTCATTTGCAGGAAGAGGTTCGGCAGATTCTTTTTCGATTGCCGCGGCTTTTATTTTTTTATTTCCAATAAATGAACCGGCACCGAGAGATATCCCCAGGATCATAAAAGGTATAGTAGGCATTCCGGGAATCAAAGCAAAAAGAATTACAGCTCCCGAAACTGTACCCAGTACGCGCGGATTTGACAACAGCTGTGTGCGCATCTGAATGTCAAGTGCGGTTCCGGCAGCGCTTCTTGTAACAACCAGGCCGGCGGCAGTAGCTATCAGGAGAGCAGGAATCTGTGAAACGAGCCCGTCTCCTATAGTAAGAATCGTGTATGTCTTTAATGCATCAGTTAAGGAAAGTCCCCTCTGTGCAACTCCGATTATAAATCCCCCTAAAATGTTTATTCCGTTAATTAATAAACCGGCAATTGCATCCCCCTTAACGAATTTGCTTGCACCGTCCATTGCTCCATAAAATTCAGCTTCACGACTAACATTTTCTCTTCTTTTCTTTGCATCATCTTCATTGATTAATCCTGAATTAAGATCTGCATCAATCGCCATCTGCTTACCGGGCATCGCATCCAGTGTAAACCTTGCTGCCACTTCGGATATTCTACCTGAACCCTTAATAATTACGATGAACTGGATAATAATGAGAATTATAAATATGATGAATCCAACTACATAATTTCCTCTTACAACGAAGGTTCCAAAACTTTCTATAATTTTACCTGCGCTGCCGTCTATCAAGATCAAACGGGTCGAACTAATATTTAACGAAAGTCTGAAAAGAGTTAATACCAGCAGTAGACCCGGGAATATTGAAATATCGAGCGGTGAGCGGATGTATAAGGAAACAATTAATATTTAATACTGCCGTACTTATATTAAGCGCAAGAAAGAAATCAAGGAGAAATGGAGGCAGAGGGACCAGCATTAATCCCAGTATGAATATTAACCCGAAGCCCAATAATATATCTGTATTTTTACCAAAGCTTTTCATTTTATACTATTGACTTTTTTTTGCTGCTTTTCAGACGGAAAACATAGGCCAGCACCTGTGCAACAGCCTTAAATAGTTTTTCGGGGATCTGCTCACCTACTTCACAATATTTAAATAATGCACGTGCAAGCTCAACATCTTCCTGAATAGGAACGTTATTTTTAATTGCGATTTCTTTAATCCTCCGGGCTGTTTCGTCGGCTCCCTTAGCCAGCACCTTTGGCGCTGAATCTTTTATCATATCATATTTAACGGCAACTGCATAATGCGTCGGGTTTGTTATAACTACATCTGCTTTAGGAACATCGTGCATCATCCTGTTTTTTGCCATCATATACTGAAGTTTTCTGATCCGTGACTTTATTAGCGGATCTCCTTCACTTTGTTTGTTTTCCTCCTTTACTTCCTGTTTGGTCATCATCATTTCTTTTTTGAAGTTGAATTTCTGAAAGATGAAATCAAGAGCGGCAAGTACGGCATATATAAGAGCAATTTTCCAGGTCAGGGCGAATGCGGCAGTGGCCATAAATTCTGCTATTTCAGCAACAGTAAAATCAAAAAGGCGCGAACTCTCAAGGATCTGCTGCTGTAAAACAAAATATACACCTGCACTTATGACTCCCATTTTCAGGATTGACTTAAGAACTTCTTCAAATGATTTGGCGCTGAAAAATATTTTCTTTACTCCGCTGATCGGGTTAAATTTCTTAAAGTTTGGAACCAATGCCTTCGAACTGAGCCTGAAACCTACCTGTGAAATACTTGCTGCTATGCCTATAATAATTAGTCCTACGAAAAGCGGCATTAGTGTAGTAAACATGAAGAGAAACCACGTTTTAGCATAGTAAACAAAAGATTCAGTGTTTAAATCGAAGACGTCAAGCGAAGAAAAGATTTTAATTGAGAAATCAGCAATATTCGAGGACAAAGATTTCTGTGTTAAAAAAAGCAGCATAAAACCTGTCGTAAATACAACAAGTGAATTTATCTCAACACTTTTGGCAACCTGTCCCTTGTCCCTCCCGTCATCAAGTTTTTTTTGCGACGCTTGTTCGGTTTTTTCCTGTCCGTCAGCTTCCGGCATATTATTTAAATTCCCATCGCTTTAACAAGAGTGAATAAATTATCTTCAAAAGCTTTTAGAAGATTCTTAATTGCATACACAAGCATCGGCGTACTGAAAAACAGAAGGATGAAACCCAGTCCAAGCTTCAATGGCTGTGTCACGAAAAATATCTGCATCTGGGGAATTACTCTTGCTGTTATTCCCTCAGCAATATTCACCAGGAAAAATGAAATCAGTATTGGAGCTGATATTTTTACCGCAATTATAAATACATTGGCAGAATAACTGATCAGCAGATCGTAAACTGATTTATTGATCGTATATCTTCCTATAGGTATGACTGTGAAAGAGTATGCCAGCTCACGTATCAGGTAGTGATGACCATTTATAAGGAAAAAAATCAGGATTGCTATCATATAAATGAATTCACCGAGAATATTCGTCTGTGTTTCATCCCCGGGATTAAATAACTCTGCCATGCTGAGTCCCATATCAAAGCCCATCAGGCTTCCGGCAAATGAGAAACCGTAAAAGAAAATATTGATTGAGAAACCAATTAAAAGACCGGTTATTATTTCTTTTATCCCGTTTGCAAACAGCCACCAGAGTTCAACCTGAACTTTTACTGAACTAAAGTCGTTTACAAGGAAAATTATATAGGCAATTATGAAGGATAGAAAAATTTTCGCGACAACCGGTACAGCCCTGTGTCCGAATACCGGTGCAGCTATAAACGCAGCCAAAATTCTGATGAGCAGCAGTAGAACAATTATGAAATCTCTGACGGCAATTGTCATTTAATCAGACTGGGGAAAAGTGAAAATATTTTCAGACAAAAAGAGACCATCTTATCAATCATCCAGGGGAGCAGAAAGATTATTGTAACAGCGGTTATAAGTATCTTAGGAACAAAAGTAAGCGTCATTTCCTGTATTGATGTTGCTGCCTGGAAGATTGAAATAATAATTCCTACGATAAGTGATACACTAAGAACCGGGAGAATTATTAAGAAGGTCAGATAGAACGCTTCTTTAAGTATTTCAATTACTAATTCTTCTGTCATATTATCCAAAACTCCTTACCAGTGATCCCACAATTAGATGCCATCCGTCTACAAGAACAAAAAGCAGTATCTTAAATGGAAGTGATATCAGCATAGGCGGCAGCATCATCATTCCCATCGACATAAGAATGCTTGAGATGATCATATCTATCATCAAAAATGGAATGAATAGAAAGAAACCTATTATAAATCCCGCCCGGAGCTCGCTTAATGCAAATGCAGGTACAAGAATGTATGTAGGCAGTTCTTTCCTGTTTTCAGGCCTTTTTAGATTTGCAAGGTTGATAAACATACCAAGATCTTCATCCCTTACATTTTTAAACATAAATTCTCTAACCGGTTCAACCCCTTTATCATAAGCTTCGGTTAGTTTTATCTTTCCATCCATTAACGGTTTTAAGGCTTCATCATTCACTTTATTCCAGGTCGGGGCCATAACAAAAAAGGTTATAAACAATGCAACACCTGCAAGAAGCTGTGAGGGAGGCATGTTCTGAGTGCCGAGCGCGCTTTTCAGGAAAGAGAAAACAATAATTATTCTCAGATACGATGTCGTCATTATCAGTATGGAAGGCGCAAGAGAAAGCACTGTCATCAATAAAAGAATCTGGAGAGTGGCAGATACATCCTGTCCGTTTTCGGATGTCCCTATATCAATCCCTATTTTGGGAAGGGGGATAGAGGTTGAACCTGTCTGCTGGGCATAAGCATTTCCAAAGGATAAAAAAATAAATATTAATACCGCAGCAGCAAAAAACTTTTTCATCGAATTCCGATATTTTTCTTAAACAATTCTAAAAACGTATTAGGTACAGCTTCCTGCTCTTCCTCCGGCTTGCTTTTGTCATCAAATTCTTTCAGGAGACTGATAGAGTTCTCACTCAGACCCAGCACAAGCAGCTTGTCATCAACCTTTACAACAGACAAATATTTTTTCGGCATAATCATTTTTGTATTCAGTACATTAATCTGCAGAGGACTGCTTGATTTGGAATTCAGATTAAACCCTCTCCGACGAACAAACCTGAGCAGGGCGTAGAGTAATCCTAAAAGGAGTACTAACGGAAGGAAGGCTTTCATAATATCAAAGAAATTCATATTAATACAGATCCTTCAGTCTCTGCGAGCCTTCATTCAGGTTAGTTATTCTGATACCGAAGTGTTTATCAATAACAACAACTTCTCCTTCGGCAATTTTTTTATTATTCACATAAACATCCACAGGTTCACTAGCCAGTTTGTCAAGTTCAATAACATAACCTCTCTCAAGTTCAAGTATATCCTTAATCTGCATCTGTGTCCTTCCCAGTTCTATAAACACATTCAATTGCAAATCTTTAAGGAATTCTATTTTATCATCTATATCAGTGTTAAGGTCTTTCTGAGTTGATTCTTCAAAATCTTCAAAATCCGGTACCCCGACAGTTATTTTTTCATTAAGGTTTTCTTTATTTACTCCTTGAGCAGGAAAACCGGCTTCAGGAACTGCATTATTTTGAATCGATTGTTCTGTTTCTGACATAAATTTTACTCGTCCTGGTTTTCTTCAGTTAATAATTTCTTCGTTATTTTTATTGCTTTGTGCTTATTGAATTCCCCTGCCCGGCCTTTGTACAAAAGTTTATTTCCCACTCTCATAACCTGTTCGTCGCTTATTTTTGTATCCAGCCTGATTATATCATTTTTCTCAAGTTCCATAAGTTCTTTTACAGTGAGCTTTCCTTTACCGAACTCAACAATAACAGGAAGTAATGCTTTATAAAGATTATTTGTTATTATTTCCCTTGAAGTAGTACCTTCATATTTGATAGGTCTGATCTTGGATGGTCTTTGTGAATTGAGCCTTGAGAGTATTGTATCAAATGAATATGTGGCAAAACATATATTCATCATAAATGTCTGTTCAGCTATAACAATTTCAAAGGAAATCAACAAGACAGATTCATTCTGTGAAGTTATCTGTGCGAAATCAATGTCAGGTTCGAACCTTTCAATTTTGAAATTAAAATCATCTACAACCTGCCAGCCTTTTTTGAGATCCAGCATAATACGTTCAACTATCGCCTGGAGAACGTTTTGTTCAATCGGAGTAATAATCTTCGCTTGTTTTGAACCGTTGCCATTTCCTCCCAGCAGCCTGTCGACAAGAGTCAAAGCAAAATCGGTATTTAGCTCAAGTATTCCTTTAATCTCGGAGTCAGCTATCTCAAAAGTATAGAGGCAGCCTGGATTGGAAACTGACAGAACATATTCTGAATAGTATATCTGGTCCACAGTTACCACGCTCATCCCTACCATTGTCTGCAGCTTAGAAACCAGGTAGGAAGCAAAGCTTTCCGAAAAGTTCTCGTGAATATTTCTGAGAGTTCTTAATTGATTTTTTGATATACGGTTAGGAAGCCTGAAGTCAAAAGGCACTGCCTCGCTGTCAGGATGTGAAGAGTGCTGCTCTCCGCCTGACTTGGCACTATTAAGTAACTGATCTATTTCCTGCTGGGATAAAACTTCTGCCATTTTATTGAATAATATATTTGCTGAGGTAAACAGTATTTAAATTAAGTTCGGGAACCATTCTCCTCACCCTGTCGGCAATTTCAGTTTTAATTGAATCTTTATATGCACTGCTTGAAAGCTGCCCTAGAGTTTTGCTCGATAAGGTTGAAATTATTGCATCTTTTATCAAAATCTCGCGATCTTTGATAATCCCTTTGTCTTCTTCTGATTTAAGATCGAACCCGACTGAAGTCAATAGAAGCCTCTTTCCTTCAGTATCTGAAGGGTTAATAATTACATCATCTATTGAATAGATGAACTTACCAAGCTCCGAAGGTTTAACAGGTTTTTGAGGTGTGTTACCCATTGTATCCACCTGGTTTTTTACAGTCTCAATGTGTCCTTCAACTTTATTCAGAAGGATCTGGGCGGTTATAAAATAAACTGCTACAAGTTGTATTATATATAATGGCACCCATACAGTAAAAATACGCGGGTTAATAGCCGGCAATTTTTTCTTTGGTTTTAACTCAGGAACTTCCTGGGTTTCTTCAGTTTCAGGTTTATTTTTTTCTTCTACAGCCATTTGTGTTTTATCTTTGATTTGCAACTAATTCAAGAGATATGCCATTCTGTTTTAGAAAAAAAATGAGGATTTTTTAATATTCTAAGCTGAATTCTGGTTACTATTAGACATTTGGTTGAATCATAGCATAAAAAAAGGAGTACCCATATGCCGGGTACTCCTTATCATCTTATTGGATGGTTATTATCTTATGAGGTTTGTGATTTCCTGGAGAAGGTTATCTGCTGTAGTTATAACTCTGGCATTTGCCTGAAATCCTCTTTGTGAAACAATCATCTTTGTGAATTCTTCGGAGAGATCAACATTAGACTGTTCGAGTGCTCCTGCCTGAACTGTTGTTCCGCTCTCTTCGCCTAATCCGCCTATTCTGGGGGTACCTGAGTTCGCATAGGCAGAATAGAGATTGTCCCCAACGCTTATAAGTCCGTTCAAGTTCGCAAAGGTTGATACCATTACCTGGGCTAAAATTCTGGAATTACCGTTAGAAAAAATTCCTTCAATATTTCCGTATTGGTCAATGTTAATGTTAGACAGAGTTGCTGACGCAGATCCATCCTGACTTAGAGCAGAAACAACTGAGCTTGAAGAAGTTTGAGTCATTCCGCTGAAGCCGCTTCCGAAATCAAGATCCATAACCAGGGGATCAGCTCCGCCAAGTGGTGTAAATGAAATCTGGGGATTGTTAGGCGAAATATTAGCCGGATCCAGTGTTCCATCAGGGTTGAAAGTTAACGTTCCTGTTGATGAAACAGGTAATCCATTGTATGTACTCGTTCCCGGCACTGAAGCAGTCCAGGTCCATTGGTTGTCACCAATTTTGGAATATTTCATAGTTACCTGGTGAGAGGTTCCTAATGAATCATAAATAGTAACTGAGCCGCTTACGATGTTCGGCAGCCTGTTTCCGTCGGCTGAAATACTTAATGTACTTGTAGCTGAGTTTTCAGTAACTGATGTCGAATCAAAAGTGAAATCAATGTTGCTCGTAGGAATATTTACCCTGTTATTGATTCCATCGAACAAAGCCTGTGATGCGGCATCCAGAACCATGTTCCCTGTTCCATCGTCTTCAAACTGTAGTGGTGAAGGTAAGGTGCCGTTTCCAACTGAATTACCGTCAGTATCAGTAACATCCCAGGTCAGGTTGTATTCATCCGGGTTAGCTGTTTTGGTGAAAGTCATTTTCAAATTATATGAATCACCGTATTCGTTATAAATCGTTGTTGATGTTTCAAAAGGTCCCGGTAAGGATGAGTTGATGTTTCCGCTCTGATTAATTTTTTCTGATCTGGTCAGTTCGGAATTACTCTTGAGGTTTCCTCCCCATTTGATAAGAGAAGTTGCAACAGCTGGCAATTTGAGGTTTTTGTCAATTACTATATCTTCAAGGTTGTTTCCCGGAGGCAGAATTCCATCATTGTTAGCAACCTTGCCCTGTACGATGGCGCCGTTTTGCGGACTAACAAGTTTGCCGTCAGCGTCAAAAATGAACGCACCGGCTCTCGAATAATAGTTTTCACCATTGGATTTTAAAACGAAAAGTCCAGGACCCTGCAGTGCCAGGTCAGTCGTTATACCGGTACTTTCAAATGTACCCTGATTCCAGTTCCTGTCAATAGAATTTACCTTCATACCAAGGCCTATCTGGAAAGAGTTCGTACCTCCGGTATTTTCACTGGGGTTGGTTCCTGCCTTTATAAACTGATTAAATGTATCGCTGAAAGTAACTCTGGAGCCTTTGAAACCAATAGTGTTAACATTTGCAATGTTGTTGCCGATTACATCCATCATTGCCTGATGATTACGAAGACCGGAAACACCTGCGAAAAGGGAATTAAGAAGAGCCATGGATAACCTCCTAAGGATTATTTTGTTTTAAGTACAAATTCAACATCAGTCAGTCAGTTGAATTAAAGGCGTCCTTAAAAGGTCCCGCCTTGTGTGTTTATTATGATTATTTATCTAGTAAAAACTACGCTGTCAATGTTTGTAAAAACGTTCTCTGAACTTTCATCAACAGAAAGTGCTGTAACTACTGTTTTATTCGGGATATTAACTATGAACGCTGTATCGTTCATCATTACTAATGAATCCTTTGAGCCTTTTAATTCAGCTCTCTGAAACGCATCCTGAATCTTATTCAATTCATTCTCAGTCAAATGAATATTTCTTGCTTCAAGCCGCTTTACGGCATGGTTTGAAAATTTTATGCTCTCAAGCTCTTTTTGAAAAAGAGAACTGAACTTTTCTGTGCCAGTCTGATTCCTTTTGACTGTTTCTATTCCCGGTTCTATCGGGATAAAAGGTACCTTAATACCATTTATTTCAGCCATTGCCTTCTCCACCGGTTTCGTTCAATATTTCGAGTATATCTGATAAATTATATTCTAATCCGTTAACAATGAGCATTGTACCGTTCTCTGTAAACTTTACACCTTCAATACTTCCGTAAACATTGTTCGTAACTTCTATATCGTTGCCGCTGCTGTCTTTAGCTTCCACTTTGAAGGTATATTTACCCTCTGCAACGCTATTACCATCATCATCGGTAAAATCCCAGGAAAGTTTATGGCTGCCGGCTGTCATCGGAACATTTTCTATCGTTTTAACCACATCACCGGCTTCATTGTATATTTTTACAGTAGTTGAAACTGCATTATGCGGAAGTTCATATCCTATACGGGCATCATCACCACCTGTATAGTTAATTACGTTCCCCGAAATTTTAACGTCTTTTCCTATAAGTGTTGCCGTGAGTGTGTTATTGATTGACTGGGTAAGGTAGTAATTAGCCTGGATGCTGTCCATTACATTCTGATTAAGATTTGAAAGCTGTTCCAGTGAACTGAACTGAGCAAGCTGTGCAGCGAATTCTGTTCCGTCCATAGGGTTGAGTGGATCCTGGTTTTTCAGCTGTGCAATCATAAGCTTCATAAAATCATCTTTGCCAAGTACGCTTTTTCCCTGTGCGGCGCCTGCAGTTCCGTATCCTTGTGTAATATCATTTATTTCCATAACTATTTCCTACGCTAAAAATTCATAAGTATTGTAACCCATGCGACGAACTGCTTTCGGATCAATGGCGGACGAGTAATTTTTTATCGAACTATTAAACAATGATTTCTTTTTCGGGGAAAAATTCCTGTCAGGTTTATGCTCTGCGTATGAAAGTGAAACATTCATTGAGTTCAGTTGAAGTCCGTTTTGATTAAACATTTGTCTGAGATGTGTTGAACTGCTATTGATAAGGTTTCGTATTGCCTCATTTTCCACCTCGACGTTTATCTGAACATTATTATCGGAAACATCCATGAAAACTTTAACCTTCCCCAGGTTTTCCGGGGTAAGTTGAAGAATGACCTTCTTATTTTCTTTGTTTTCTGCCAGTTTTGATAATTCTTTTATCATCCCCTGTTTGTCGACGCTCTTAATATTTTCTTTCAAATTATTTAGAGTATTAGGATCAGCGATCTTTGGCTCTGGATTTAATCTATGTGTAATCCTCCCGGCTGATGTACTCCGTAATATTTCTCCGCCTTCCCCGGCATCTTGTTTAACATCAGGTTTATCTTTCTTCTCCCCTTCCGTAGCATTCATTTTTTCGCCGTATTCCTTCTTCGAGGATCCTGTACTCTTTGCTTCACTTTTAGTTTGGTCCCCTTCCGTTTCGGGAACCGGGGAACTATCCACGATGCCGGCTGGTATTTTTCCTTCTGCGTCTGTGTTTTTATAATGATTGCCGACTTCAGATTGAGATTCAATACCTGCTGTCAGACCATCCTCCGGCTCAATGAAACCGTCAGGTTTATCATTAAAACTTCTTTTGTGATGGTCACCATCAGATTTCCGGACGGTGATTCCTTTTTTGTCTCCCCGGGGTAAATCATCAGCAGGTTTATCTTGCATACTTTTTTTATCTGAAACATAAAGCCGGGAATCAGTACCAATTTCAGGTCCGCTATCAACTTTTATTTCAGGTTTATTCTCATTGATTGTATTCTTCACCGGTTTGGCAACAGCTGCCATTTCAGGTATATCTTCATTTAGTGATATCTTCTCTGGTCGGGCATCGGCTTTATTTACAGGCTTATATTCATTTCCCGTATTCTTTTGCGGTTTGACATCAGCTGCCATTTCGGGTTTATCTTCATCTCTTGAAATCTTCGTGGCTGTGGCATCGGCTTTATCTACAGGCTTATATTCATTTCCCGTATTCTTTTGCGGTTTGGCATCAGCTGCCATTTCGGGTTTATCTTCCTCTCCTGAAATCTTCGTGGCTGTGGCATCGGCTTTATCTACAGGCTTATATTCATTTCCCGTATTCTTTTGCGGTCCGGCATCAGCTGCTATTTTATGTTTATCTTCATTTCCTGAAATCTTCTCTGGTGCAGTATTAATGTTTTTATTTTTGGAATTGACCGGAATATCCTCATCTTCAATTACAACTTTGAAATTCTCTTTGATGCCTTGGCCAGCAGAAACTTCATGTCTGACTCCTACTGCCTCTGCTTTATCCGGAACGTTTAAAACCGGCCTCTGCGATGATTTATCAGATTCTTTACTGTAT
Source organism: uncultured Ignavibacteria bacterium (assembly GCA_963800255.1). Classification (GTDB taxonomy): domain Bacteria; phylum Bacteroidota; class Ignavibacteria; order Ignavibacteriales; family Ignavibacteriaceae; genus DATFVA01. The sequence continues at coordinate 104,953 of CAWDAK010000023.1, forward strand.
TCCTCAAAAAATATTTCGACTTTGCCTGCTGCTTCAGGAACAGATTCAATTATTCCCTTTGTACTTCCGTCGGTCTCCCTATGCACTAAAACTGGTTCCGGTAATTCTTTATCTGTATAAATAGTATTAACACGTGCAATATCCGGGTGCTCAACCTCTTTTCCCGGTATTGTTGTCATTTCAACATATCCGGAAGTGTATTGCTGCTCTGTCTCAGCTGAAATTATATTAATACCGGTAGGAGGATTGTTTTTACTATTGAAAACCTCACCTAATGCTTCCTGATTTGTATTTATTTGACCATCAGGCTCTGATATATGATTTAAGCTTTGTGTTTCTATTTCGCTTCTGCTGACAGCGTATTTGATGAGATTTATTGAATCATAGCAGCTGATATCAGTTTTAGAGATTGTACTGCCGGATAATTTTAAACTAACTTTGAGATTATCATAGCTGCCGAATCTTTCATAATTCTTCAAATTAATAGTATGCTCCTGGTAATCTCCAGCGTCACCCTGTGCGTTTGCTACGTCAAAATCAGAACCGGCAGGATATGTGTATTTACTCCCCTTTATTCCGCCATCGTTTGTAGCTTCGGGTTTGATGTTTTTTCGATTGCTTTCAGGGAATTGTATTTTCTCTGCCGGATTTTGCTCTGCGGCGTCAGCCGGAATTATTTTTTCACATTTTACTGAAATAATCTTAAACAGCTTGTCATCTTCAGGTAAATGACCTGAGACCTTCATTTTTTCAGGATCTGGCCGGGTATTAAGAACAACTTTCACTCCATTATTATCGGATACATTTGCAGCAGGCGATACATTTTCCGAGGCATTTTCATTTTTAATAAGATCCGGCTGAGTTTTCTTACCCGGGTCTAAAACAGGCCGGGTGATTTCAGGATTAAATATTTGCGAGTCTGCAATACCAGGTTCGGTTTGACCCGGTATTATTTTTTCTATTATTTTTTTATCCCCAACCGATGAATATTCTTCCTGGTCTGTAATATTGGGCGAACCGTCTTGAACTGTTTTCAATTTCCCACTGTTTTGCTTCAACACAAGATTTTTAATATCTGCTGTTTCAACCGGATTTACAGGGGAAAACTCAATTTGAATTGCCTTTTCTCCTATAACGACTTTCAATACGGTATTGTCAGCTTGCGGAAGGGGCTCAGATTCAGAATCAGGTATATCATCACTGTAAATGATATCACCCTTTTGAATAGATGATTCCGAAAGCTCAGAAGATCCTTCCATCTCTGATAATTTAGAAATTACAGTTTTAAGTGATGATTCCGTTAAATAATTTAAGGGATTTTCAGAAGAATAATTTGGTTCATCTTTCGGAACGAAAATGCTCTGCTGGTTTATTATGTTCATTATTGAAGCTAATATTGCTTCAATATTTCCTGAAGAATCTGTATTTGAATTCTCTTTTTCATTTTCCTGAGAAATTTTAATATCCAGAGGAAGATTAATGGTAATGGTAAGTGGTGCGGGAATGGAATTTTGAGGTGTATTGGCTTCATCCGAATTGAAAATTTTATTGGATTCTGCATCTTGACTTGAGGTGTATACCTTTATGATGTCCGAAAACAGGTGTGTACTGCTCGTCCCCTGTGAGATGTTTTTTGCAAAATCATCATTTAAGCCGGGCAAATTAAAATAAACAGGATTAAACTTCATCTGATACAATTACAGGAAAATTCATTTACTAGGTATTATCGACAACTTGTCAATTAACTTTAGCTGTCCTGAATAGACAAAATCTGGTTATAGATACCCATTTGTCCTTTTTTAAAGAGATTGATAACTAATTGTTTAAATAGGCAGGCAGATCA
>CAWDAK010000024.1:0-219435 GCA_963800255.1 uncultured Ignavibacteria bacterium
ACAGCCTTCCAAGCTGTTGGTCGCGGGTTCGAGTCCCGTCTCCCGCTCGATGAGTTACAAGACATATATCTTAAAAAGTCTTAATACTGAAAGATATTATATCGGCTCGACGGGAGATTTAGAAAAGCGAATAGATCTCCACAATAGTAACAGGGCAAAATGGACAAAGAGATACCAGCCCTGGGTTCTTATTTATTTTGAAGAGTTTGACACCAGGAGTGAGGCTGTTAGACGGGAAAGATTCCTGAAATCTGAAAAAAATATTAAAAGATTTCTAGAGAAAGTGAACCCAACTGACTAGAATCATCCCGCATTGCGGGCTTGTTCAACCAGTAAAACGGCATCTCCTGCTCTGGAATTGCTGCTGACGTAGCTCAGTTGGTAGAGCACATCCTTGGTAAGGATGAGGTCACCGGTTCAATCCCGGTCGTCAGCTCAAAAGAGTTGATAGTTTAATTCCGGGAGCTTCGGATCGTCAGCATAGTAAGTTGGTAAAGTTTAACTGTTACAACCTGAAATTCCATATCACTTGTTAGATTGAGACAACCTAAAATTAAAATATTATGAGAGAAATAATAACTTTAGAATGTACGGAGTGTAAAAGAAGAAATTACACTACTACTAAAAACAAGAGACTGCACCCCGGCCGTGTTGAGTTCAAAAAATATTGCCGTTGGGACAAAAAACATACTGTTCATAAAGAAACAAAATGAGTTTGCTACGTCAGTAGCTCAATTGGCTAGAGCAGCGGTCTCCAAAACCGCAGGTTGGGGGTTCGAGTCCCTCCTGACGTGCAAGAGTTAATTTAGGAAAGTTTTCTGAATATGAAAGAAAAAATTGTCAATTTCTTTAACGATGTAGTTAAAGAAATGAAAAAAGTAACCTGGCCAACTACTGATGAGCTTAAAGAATCTACAGTGGTAGTTATTGTTGTTTGTTTAGTTATCGCAGCGTTTACATACATTATAGATATGGCTATAAATCAAATATTTAAAGGAATTTTTTAGTTAACGGTTATTATGGAATTTAAGTGGTATGTAGTTAGAACATTTTCCGGTCACGAGAATAAAGTTAAAACGCTTCTCGAGAATGAACTTGGCGATAACGAACAGTTGCACGCCAAGATACAGGAAATTCTTGTACCGATGGAAAAAGTTTTTGAAGTAAAAGACGGCAAAAAGAAAAGTAAAACTAAAAATTTCTTTCCGGGCTATATCCTTGTTAATGCTGATCTCGATAACCAGGTTAAAGAATTTATTCTTAACACTGCTTCAGTAATGGGTTTTCTCGGGACCAAAAACAATCCGAATCCTTTACAGCCTGACGAAGTTAAGAGAATAGTAGGAAGGATTTCTCAGGATGAGAGCAGCGAGAGAATGGAGACTATCTTCCGGTCAGGAGATCTTGTAAAAATAATAGACGGACCATTCAACAATTTTTCAGGTACCGTTCAGGAAGTAAATGAAGAGAAGATGAAGATAAAGGTTATGGTTTCAATCTTCGGCAGAAAGACTCCTGTAGAAATAGATTTTGTTCAGGCAGAATTAGAAAAATAATTTTATCCGATAGGTAAATACTATGGCAAAGAAAATAAGTGGATTTATTAAGTTACAAATTCCTGCAGGTAAAGCGAATCCTTCACCCCCGGTTGGTCCTGCCTTAGGTCAGAAGGGTGTTAACATAATGGAATTCTGCAAGCAGTTTAATGCAAGAACGCAGGATAAAGAAGGATTAATAATTCCTGTTGTAATTACTGTTTTTGCTGATAAATCTTTTACTTTTATTACCAAAACTCCCCCTGCAGCGGTATTGTTAAAGCGTGCAGCTAAAATTGATAAAGGTTCAGCTGAACCACACAGGAATAAAGTAGCTAAAGTAAGCAAATCCCAGGTTAGGGAAATCGCAGAATTGAAAATGCCCGATTTGAATGCATTTGACGTTGATCATGCAATGAGTATGGTTGCCGGTACTGCAAGAAGTATGGGAATCACTGTAGAAGAATAAACTTTTTATAAATGGTGTAGCAATGCAAAACTCAAAAAGAAACAAAGAAGTTCTAAAGGCGGTAGATATTAAGAAAGAATACTCTATAATAGATGCTGTTCAGACTCTTAAAGAAAATTCCAAGGTGAAGTTTTCTGAATCAGTCGACTGCGCAGTTAGGCTTGGAGTAGATCCGAGACATGCTGACCAGATGGTTAGAGGTACAGTTACACTGCCAAATGGAACAGGTAAAAAAGTTAAAGTCCTGGTAATAACTAAGGGAGCCAAAGCCCAGGAAGCTCTCGATGCGGGAGCTGAGTATGCAGGCTTTGAAGAGTATCTGGAAAAGATTAAAGGGGGTTGGACTGACATCGATGTAATTGTTGCTACTCCCGATTCAATGGGCGAATTAGGTAAGTTGGGAAGGATACTGGGACCTAAAGGATTGATGCCAAATCCAAAAAGCGGTACCGTAACTCAGGATGTTGCGAACGCAGTAAAAGAGGTTAAAGCCGGAAAAATTGATTTCCGTGTTGAAAAAGCCGGTATTGTACACACATCCATCGGAAAAATGAATTTTGAAGCTGAAAAACTTGCAGAAAATGCCAGGGCATTCCTTAATACTATTGTAAAATTAAAGCCGGCATCAGCCAAGGGTCAGTATATAAAAAGTATTTATCTGTCCAGTACTATGGGTCCTGGACTAAAGATCAGCAAAGAAGAAATTGCACAACACTAAAAGTTTACGCACTCATAAAATGCTTCTGGCCGATCCGATTAACATAAAATCTGATACGGGAGAAAAATGAATAAGAACGAAAAGGAAGATATCGTAGCGATCGTTAAAGAGCTAATCGATAACTCCAATGCGGTGTATCTTACCGATTATTCCGGGGTTACAGTATCTAATATAAATGATATACGTACTGAATTCAGGAAAGAGGGAATTAATTATAAGGTGTTTAAAAACACTTTATTCAAAAGAGCCCTCGACGAAAGCGGTAAATACGCAAAGCTGTCCGATCATTTAGTAGGAATGACCGGTTATGCTTTTGCAACTGCCGAAAATCCGGTTGCCCCTGCAAAAGTTATCAAAAAATATTTTGATAGCATCCAGAAACTTGCACTGAAAGCCTGCTATATAGAGGATCAATACTATGACGGGAGCAGTTTGAATGAACTGGCTTCTCTCCCCTCAAAGAAAGAGATCATTGCAAGCATCATGGGAAGTCTAAATGCACCTGCATCCGGTATAGTCGGAGCAATCAATGCTGTTATGAGAGATCTTGTTAGCGTTATTGATGAGATTTCCAAGCGTGAAGCAGCATAACTTTAACCAAAGAAAAAATTTATTAGGAGAAATATAAAATGGCCGAAAAAGTAGCAGAAATAGTTGAGAAAATAAAAGGATTGTCTCTGTTAGAAGCAGCTGAATTAAAGAAAGCTTTAGAAGAAGAATTTGGCGTTACTGCCGCAGCCCCTGTTGTAATGGCAGGCGGCGGAGCTCCTGCTGCAGCTGCAGCTGAAGAAGAAAAAACCGAATTTGACGTAATTCTTCAGACAGTTGGAGACAAAAAAATCAACGTTATTAAAGTAGTGAGAGCTCACACAGGACTTGGATTAAAGGAAGCTAAAGACCTTGTTGATACAGCTCCAAAGCCTGTAAAAGAAGGTGTGTCGAAAGATGAAGCTGAAAAACTCAAAAAAGAGTTTGAAGAAGCTGGTGCAACCGTTCAGATAAAGTAAATCACAGATATTAATAGATAATATTACTAAAGTAATAAGACGGGTGAAGTCCGTCTTGTTACTTTTATATATTTTTTTGTACACGTTGTTTAGGTTCTGCTTTGAAAGTAGTTTATGAACATTAATAGGAGGTTTGTAATTTGAATAATAAAAGAATTTCCTTCGGTAGGATTGAGAGTGTTATAGAGTCTCCTGACCTGTTGAGTATCCAAAATGATTCCTTCGAAGATTTTATCCAGATGAGGGTTCTTCCCTCAAAAAGGGAAAATAAAGGTCTCCAGCAGGTCTTTTCTTCTAATTTCCCGATCTTCGATAATAAAGAAATCTATAGACTCGATTTTATTGAGTATTATATTGAAAAACCAAGATATTCTGTTCAGGAATGTCTTGAGAGGGGATTAACGTTTTCCGCACCGCTTAAGGGTAAGCTGCGCCTCTCTACTAAGGATCCCGAAACTGAAGAATTTGTAAATAGTGTTGAACAGGAGGTCTACCTTGGTAACCTCCCATTTATGACCGAAAAAGGGACTTTTATTATTAATGGGGCCGAACGTGTGGTTGTTTCTCAGCTTCACCGTTCACCTGGTGTTGCTTTTGCTCAAACTGTACATCCAAACGGCACCCCGATATATTCAGCCCGAATTATCCCGCTTCGCGGATCGTGGGTAGAGTTCGCAACCGATATTAACTATATAATGTACGTTTATATAGATAGAAGGAAAAAATTTCCTGCTACTACTTTACTCAGAGCATTAGGATATGCTTCCGATGATGATATCCTGAACCTGTTCCAACTGATTGAGGAAATTAACGTAAAGAAAGCGAAACTTGAAGATTATACCGGAAGGGTAGTTGCAAGTGATATCTTTGATATGTCTACCGGGGAGATCTTCCTGACAAAGGAAAGTACTCTTACTGAAGATGATATCGACAGACTTAAAGAAATTGAAATTGATACTCTTAAACTTATTGTAGCAAATACTTCTCCTGAACAGGACCTGATTCTTAATACGCTGCGTAAAGATACAGCTCATACTAGGGGTGAGGCCTTATTTGCTATATATCGCCAGCTCCGCTCAGGTGAAGCTCCTGATCTGGATACTGCACAGGGATTAATAGATAAACTGTTTTTTAATGACAAACGCTATGATCTAGGAGATGTTGGCCGTCATAGAATGAATGACAAGCTTAAACTTGATATACCTGAAACTACTACAATTCTTACAGTTGAAGATATTATCGAGATAATGAAATACATTATAAGGTTAAGAAATGGCGAACAAGCCATCGATGATATTGATCACCTGGGCAATAGAAGAATAAGAACAGTGGGTGAACAGCTAGGCCAGCAGTTCAACATCGGTATGGCCCGCATGGCCAGAACGATTAAAGAGCGTATGAATATGAGGGATTCAGAGAATTTTACACCTCAGGATCTGGTTAATGCCAGGACAATAAGCAGTGTGATAAATGCTTTCTTTGGTACGAACCAGCTTTCGCAATTTATGGATCAGACCAACCCGCTAGCGGAAATGACACACAAGAGAAGAATGTCGGCTCTTGGACCCGGAGGTTTGACGAGAGAAAGAGCAGGTTTTGAAGTAAGAGACGTTCATTATACTCATTATGGCCGCCTTTGTCCTATTGAAACACCTGAAGGTCCTAACATCGGACTGATCTCTTCCCTTACAATTTTTGCAAGAGTTAACAGATACGGGTTTCTTGAAACCCCTTACCGAAAAGTGGTTAAAGGTAAAGTTACTAATGAAGTTGAATATCTTACTGCTGAACAGGAAGATCAGTTCACTATAGCTCAGGCTAATGCTCCTATTTCAGAACAGGGTAAATTCCTGAATGAGAGAGTTAAATCCAGGCTAAAAGGTGAATTCCCCATTGTAACTCCAGATAATATTCAATACATGGATGTTGCGCCTGCACAGATAGTTTCAGCAGCAGCAGCATTAATACCGTTCCTGGAACATGATGATGCAAACAGGGCGCTTATGGGTTCTAACATGCAGCGTCAGGCAGTTCCTTTGCTTCGTCCTGAAGCTCCTCTGGTAGGAACAGGAATGGAAAAGAAGGTAGCTACGGACTCCAAAGCTGTGATTATAGCTGAAGAAAACGGTACAATTGAATATGTTGATGCAACTAAAATTACTGCCAACTATGATATAAATCCCCATAGTATCGAGGCTTTAACTACTTTTATTGATAAAAAAAGCGTTACATATAACCTTACCAAGTTTCACGGTACTAACCAGGAAACCAGTGTAAATCAGCGTCCCATTGTTAAACAGGGACAAAAGATATCCAAAGGTGATGTGCTTGCTGATGGTACTTCCACCGATCAGGGTGAACTTGCCCTTGGAAGGAATGTTCTGGTAGCGTTTATGCCCTGGCGTGGATACAACTTTGAAGACGCAATAATAATTAGCGAAAGAGTCGTAAGTGAAGATATCTACACCTCGATTCATATTGAAGAATTTGAACTACAGGTGAGGGAAACAAAACGCGGTGAAGAAGAGTTAACACGTGAAATCCCGAACGTAAGTGAAGAAGCGGTTAAAAACCTTGATGAGAACGGTATAATAAGAGAAGGTGCTGAAGTTAAGGAAGGTGATATCCTGATAGGAAAAATCACTCCAAAAGGAGAAACCGACCCGACACCTGAAGAAAAGCTTTTGAGAGCAATATTCGGAGATAAGGCTGGAGATGTTAAAGATGCCTCTCTGAAAGCGCCTCCCGGACTGAAGGGAACAGTTATAAAAACGAGACTTTTCAGCAGAAAGAGAAGAGATACGGAATCGAAGAAGTTTGAGAAAAAACTTCTGGACAGTCTTGAACTGGAACATAGAAATAAAATAACTGATCATTATAACAAACTGGTTGACAAATTAACCCGTCTGACAGATGGTAATACTACTACAGGAATTCGTGATCTAGACGGAAGTATTGTATTGAGAAGCGGTACAGGTATTAAAGATTCGACTTTCTCTTCTATGGAAGATATTACCAAGCTCGATTACACACTCGACTGGTTTGAATCGAAAAAACTTAATTCGCATATCAGTACAGTTTATAAGAACTACTTTGATGTTCTCGCAGAACTGGAAGAAGAGTTCAAGAGAGAAAAAATAAAAATTACAAGCGGTGACGAACTTCCTCCCGGTATCGTTCAGCTCGCAAAAGTTTATGTTGCTAAGAAACGTAAACTTTCTGTAGGTGATAAAATGGCAGGACGACACGGAAATAAGGGTGTGGTTGCAAAAATAGTTCCCGCAGAGGATATGCCCTTTCTGCCTGACGGAACTGCAGTTGATATAATCCTGAATCCCCTTGGTGTTCCTTCAAGAATGAACCTGGGCCAGCTATATGAAACTGCATTGGGCTGGGCAGGAAAAGTGTTGGGACTTAAATTTGCCACCCCGATTTTTGACGGTGCTAAAATTGAAGATGTGGATGAATGGTTGGAGAAAGCAGGACTTGAGAAAGGTAGCAAAACTACTCTGTATGATGGAAGATCAGGAGAGAAATTCCATCAGAAAGTTACCTGCGGTTATATCTATATATTGAAACTAAGTCACCTTGTAGATGATAAGATTCATGCAAGGTCGATAGGACCATATTCGTTGATAACACAGCAGCCTCTTGGCGGTAAAGCTCAGTTCGGTGGTCAGAGGTTCGGAGAAATGGAGGTTTGGGCCCTTGAAGGTTATGGAGCGGCTCATATTCTCCAGGAAATTCTCACGGTTAAAAGTGATGATGTTGCCGGTAGAGCAAAAGTATATGAAGCAATAGTGAAAGGTGAAAACTTACAGGAACCGAATATTCCTGAATCGTTCAATGTGTTAATTAAGGAACTTCAGGGTCTCAGCCTTGAGATTAAAATTAATTAACATCAAAAGAACAATTTTTTCACTATAGAAATTAGGAGATAAAAATGGCTTTTAGAATTCAAGAAAATGCAATGCGTGATATAACTAGCATCACTATCAGTCTTGCTAGTCCCGATGACATACTTACAAGATCTTATGGTGAAGTTACGAAACCGGAAACGATTAATTATCGTTCTTTTCGCCCTGAAAAGGATGGTCTCTTCTGTGAAAAAATCTTTGGACCAACCCGTGACTGGGAATGTTTCTGCGGTAAGTATAAAAGAATCAGATATAAAGGAATCATCTGCGATAGATGCGGTGTTGAAGTCACTCAGAAGAGTGTCCGGCGCGAAAGGATGGGGCACCTTGCTCTTGCTGTTCCCGTTGTTCATATCTGGTTTTTCAGAGCTCAGCCTTCCAAGATAGGCAATATCCTTGGAATAAGTCTTAAAGAGCTGGAAAAGATAATTTATTATGAATCTTATGTGGTTATTAGTCCTGGTCCTACAGGCCTAAGCAAAAAAGACCTTATTTCTGAAGATCAATATTTTGAGGTAATGAATTCACTTCCTGCCGGAAATGAAAAACTTGATGATGATGATCCGAAAAAATTTGTAGCGAAAATTGGCGGTGAAGCTGTAAAGGAAATGTTGAAGCAGACGAATGTTGAAACCTTATCCAAAGCATTGAGAGCACAGTTGAAGGAGGAAACTTCTCAGCAGAAGAAATCAGATATTCTTAAAAGATTGAGAGTACTTGAATCCTTCAAAGAAGAGGAATTTAAAGTACCTAATAAACCTGAATGGATGGTTTTGAGTTATATTCCTGTAATTCCTCCTGAGCTTCGTCCCCTGGTTCCCCTGGAAGGCGGACGGTTTGCAACTTCAGATCTGAATGATCTATATAGAAGAGTTATTATTAGAAATAACAGGCTGAAAAGATTAATCGATATTAAGGCTCCTGAAGTTATTCTTCGTAATGAAAAAAGAATGCTCCAGGAAGCTGTAGATGCACTTTTCGATAATTCTAGACGCGGAAGTGCTGTAAGAAGCGATAATAACAGACCTCTTAAATCTCTCAGCGATATGCTGAAAGGAAAACAGGGTCGGTTCCGTCAGAATCTACTTGGAAAAAGGGTTGACTATTCAGGTCGTTCTGTAATTGTTGTTGGTCCTGAATTGAAGCTTCATCAGTGCGGACTTCCGAAGGATATGGCTGTTGAACTTTTCAAGCCTTTTATAATTAGAAAGCTTATTGAGAGAGGACATAACAAAACCGTAAAAAGTGCAAGAAAAGTAGTTGACAGAAAAGATCCTATTATATGGGATATTCTTGCAAAGATTATTGAAGGTCATCCAATACTTTTAAACCGTGCTCCAACGCTGCACAGGCTTGGTATTCAGGCATTTCAGCCTACACTTATTGACGGACGGGCTATCCAGCTGCATCCGATGGTATGTACCGCTTTCAATGCCGACTTCGACGGTGACCAGATGGCCGTTCATGTACCTCTTTCATATGAGGCACAGCTTGAGGCTGCCCTGCTTATGCTAAGCAGTCATAACATACTTTCACCTCAAAATGGCAGTCCTATTGTTGTTCCTACACAGGACATCGTTCTCGGCTGCTATTATCTTACTAAATACCGTGAAGGTGAAAAAGGCGAAGGCATGGTGTTCGGAGTTAGTGATGAGGTAATCATCGCATATAATTCAAAAGTAATTGGTCTGCATGCCAAGATAAAAGTTAAGATTGATGGTGAGTTTATTGAGACAACAACTGGTAGAGTGATTTTCAACCAGATTGTTCCTAAAGAAATGGGTTATTTCAATCAGCTTCTCATTAAGAAAACATTCGGCGGATTTATCGGCCAGATGTTCCTTAAGCTGGGAAACAAAGTCACTGCAAAGTTTCTTGATGATCTGAAGGACACCGGCTTCAGGTATGCTACTGCCGGCGGATTGTCTGTAAGCTACGGTGATATGATTATACCTGAAGAAAAAGTTGAGCTAATAGGCAAGGCGAATAAAAAAGTTGAAGCAATACTTAACGAGCACGAACAAGGTGTTATTACTGATGCTGAGCGTTATAACAAAATTATCGATGTGTGGACACACACCACTAATGATGTTGCCCGTGCACTGATGGAAAAATTAAAAGCCAATAACAGCGGCTTCAACTCGCTGCATATGATGGTTGATTCCGGTGCGAGAGGATCTCAGGATCAGGTTAAACAGCTTGCCGGTATGAGAGGTTTGATGATGAAACCGCAGAAGACACTCTCCGGTCAGGCAGGTGAAATTATCGAGAACCCTATCGTTGCTAATTTTAAAGAAGGTCTTTCAGTACTTGAGTACTTTATATCCACTCACGGTGCCAGGAAAGGTCTTGCTGATACGGCCCTGAAAACAGCTGATGCCGGATATCTTACAAGAAGACTTGTTGATGTTTCCCAGGATGTTATTATACGGGAAATCGACTGCGGTACTATCCTTGGAATTGAAATCACCGCTTTAAAGGACGTTGAACAGGAAAGAGAGCCGCTTGGGGAGAGAATTACGGGCCGTGTTGCTCAGGAAGACGTTTATGATCCGCGTACGGATGAATTAATTATTTCGGCAGGCGAACTGGTAACAGAAGAAATTGCTGAAAAGATAGAAGACTCTAACATAGACTCAGTATATATTAGAACCGTGTTAACCTGTGAATCTAAACGCGGAGTATGTGCTAAATGTTACGGAAGAAACCTTACTAACGGAAAACTGGTAGAGATAGGCGAGGCTGTAGGTATCGTTGCTGCCCAGTCAATAGGCGAGCCGGGTACTCAGCTTACTTTGAGAACATTCCACCTTGGCGGAACTTCTTCAAGAATTGCAAGTCAATCGCAGGTTGAAACCAATACCGAAGGTACTGTAAGATTTGAGCGTATAACTTTCGTTGAAAAATCAGATTTCTATGGCAACATAAAAGTTGTTACCGGAAGACGCGGAGTGATCGGGATATACGATGAAAATAACCGTCAGCTTAAGAAATATGATGTTCCTTACGGTGCTGAGCTTATCATTAATGACGGCTCAAAAGTTAAAAAACGTCAGCCTCTCTATAATCATGATCCGTATAACTCTGTGATTTTGACTGATATGCCCGGACTTGTAAGATTTGTTGACCTTATCGACGGTATTACTCTTCAACAGGTAACAGATGAGCAGACCGGCCACGTTCAGAAAGTGGTAATAGAATCAAAGGATAAGAACCTTACTCCAAGTATAGCGGTTGAAACAGAAGATGGAATAAAGAAATCATTTAACCTCCCGACCAGATCTTATTTGTCGGTTGAAGAAGGTGAAACTGTACCAGCAGGTACCATCCTGGCCAAGATTTCCAAACAGCAGACCAAGAGCCGGGATATCACCGGTGGTCTTCCGAGGGTAACTGAGCTGTTTGAAGCAAGAAGTCCCCAGGAACCTGCAATTGTTTCTGAAATTGAAGGAACTGTTAAGTTTGGTGCAAGGAAAAAAGGTTCAAGAGAAATTATTGTAACGGCTCCCGACGGATCTGACGAAAAGAAATACAACGTGCCTTTAGGAAAACACACCCTGGTTCAGGAAAATGACGAAATCCCGGCTGGTGAAAAGATAACAGATGGACCAATAAATCCGCATGATATTCTCAAAATCAAAGGTACAAGTGCCGTTCAGGAATATCTTGTTAATGAGATTCAGGATGTTTATCGTCTTCAGGGTGTAAAAATAAACGATAAGCACATTGAAGTGATAGTTAGACAAATGCTTCAGAAGATCAAGATAGTATCCCCCGGTGATACAAGGTTCCTTGAAGAGGACATAGTAGACCGGAATGAATTCATCGAGGAAAATAATAAAGTCTCATCGATGGCATTTATTGAGGATAAAGGCGATTCGAGATATAAAGACGGACAGCTTATCCCAAAAGCGAAAATCAGGGAAATTAATGCTGATCTTAAAAAGAAAAGCAAAAAACCTATTGTTTCGAGAGATGCCGAACCGGCCACATTTGAACACGTACTTCTGGGTATAACCCAGGCTGCGCTTTCTACTGAAAGCTTTATATCAGCAGCTTCATTCCAGGAAACGACAAAAGTGCTGGCAAATGCAGCTACTGAAGCTAAAATGGACCACCTGTTAGGGCTGAAGGAAAATGTGGTGATGGGACATCTCATTCCGGCCGGAACAGGATTAAAGAAATACAACAATCTTATTCTTAAATCTCAGGAACCAGCCGCGGAAGCCGAAGAAGCTGCCCCTGCTGAAGAAAAGAAAGAGGTTCAGGCATAGCGTCTGACAGAGCTGAATTGAAATCCGGCTCACTTAGTAAAGGAGCCGGATTTTTTTATCCCCTGAAATCTAAAAAGAATAACTATTTCACAGTTATTTTCTTGACTAATTTTAGCATATCAACTATATTTGAAGTCTGAAATTTTTTAAGATTGACAGTATTAGGAGAATTTTGTGCCCACAATAAATCAGTTAGTAAGAAAAGGTAGAACTCAGATATTAGCAAAAAACAAGGCTCCGGCACTTGATGCGTGTCCCCAGAAAAGAGGAGTCTGTACAAGAGTTTATACTACCACTCCAAAGAAGCCGAATTCGGCTTTAAGAAAAGTTGCCAGGGTAAGGCTTACAAACAGTATGGAAGTTACAGCATATATTCCCGGCGAAGGGCACAATCTGCAGGAACATTCAATTGTTCTTATCAGAGGCGGTAGAGTTAAAGATTTACCAGGAGTAAGGTATCATATAATCCGCGGTACACTTGATACAAGCGGAGTTGAAGATAGAAAAAAAAGCAGATCCAAATACGGTGCAAAAAAACCAAAAGCAAAATAATTTATGAGAAAGAAAAGAGCCCAAAAGAGATACGTAAAACCGGACCCCAAGTTTAATGATATGCTTGTGGCAAAATTCATTAACTCCCTGATGTTTGACGGAAAAAAATCAAAGGCAAGAGATGTAGTTTATGATGCTTTTGAATTAATCGAAGACAGGACAAAGAAGCCCGGACTTGAAATTTTTAAAAAGGCAATAAACAATACCCAGCCCCTTATAGAAGTAAGGAGCCGCAGGGTCGGAGGAGCTACCTACCAGGTACCTACCGAAGTAAGACCTGAGAGAAGATCTGCACTTGCGATGAGATGGTTAAAAACATATGCAAGGTCAAGGAACGAAAAATCTATGTCAGGCAGATTAGCGGCTGAACTTATTGCTGCTGCGAACAATGAAGGTTCTGCGGTTAAGAAAAAAGAAGATACACATAAAATGGCTGAAGCAAATAAAGCATTTGCTCACTTTAAATGGTAATAAATAACTAAGAATAGATAACTATAAATAGAAATAGACTAGGTAATAAATGTCAGGTAAACACGCGATAGAGAAAGTTAGAAATATAGGTATAATGGCGCATATTGACGCTGGTAAGACAACAACTACCGAGCGGATTTTGTTTTATACCGGGCGTCTGCACAGACTTGGTGAAGTGCATGACGGTGCTGCTACGATGGATTGGATGGAACAGGAAAAGGAACGCGGTATTACCATTACTAGCGCTGCAACAACTTGTTTGTGGGATGATCATCAGATAAATATCATTGATACCCCCGGTCACGTTGATTTTACAGTTGAAGTTGAAAGGTCATTACGGGTTCTGGACGGTGCTGTTGCTCTTTTCTGTGCTGTAGGCGGTGTAGAGCCCCAGTCAGAAACTGTTTGGAGACAGGCAGATAAGTACAAAGTACCGAGAATAGCTTTTATAAATAAAATGGATAGAACAGGTGCCGATTTCTTCAATGCGGTTCAGATGATGAAAGACAGGCTGGCAGCGAATGCTATCCCGATCAATCTTCCTATCGGCGAAGGAGATCTGTTTTCCGGAGTGATAGACCTGATTTCCTTTAAGGCAAGGATGTATCACGAGGAAACTTTCGGTGCAACATTTGATGAGATAGAAATTCCTCACGATTTACTGGAACTTGCAAATAAGTACAGAACTGAAATGCTTGAAGCCGTTTCGGATGTAGATGATACCCTGTTGGAGAAGTATCTTGAAGGAAAAGAAATTTCTGAAGCTGAAATCAAGAATGTTTTAAGAAAAGCCACGATTGATCTAAATATTATCCCGGTACTGTGCGGATCTGCATTTAAGAATAAGGGTGTTCAGAAACTCCTTGATTCGGTTGTAGATTTTCTTCCGTCTCCAGTAGACTTTAAAGACATAGAAGCTCATCATATCGGCATAAAAGATATTGTAAAAAGAAAAATTGACGAGAATGAAAAATTCACTTCGCTTGCATTCAAAATTATGAACGATCCGTACGTGGGTAAACTGACGTTTTTTAGAGTTTATTCTGGTACATTAAAAGCAGGTTCATATATATATAACGCTGTAAGCGGCAAAAAAGAAAGAATAAGCCGTCTGTTGCAGATGCACGCTAATCATCGTGAAGAAATTGATATAGTACGTGCTGGAGATATTGCGGCAGCCGTAGGTTTGAAATTTACAAAAACTGGTGATACACTCTGTGCTGAAGAAGATCCGGTAGTACTGGAAAAAATAATATTTCCAGAACCCGTTATCCAGATCGCTATTGAGCCTAAAACAAAAGCCGATCAGGATAAACTATCAGATTCACTTGTTAAATTATCTGATGAGGATCCGACATTCAGGGTTAAAGTTGATGAAGAGACAGGACAGACACTCATCAGCGGTATGGGTGAACTTCATCTTGAAATCCTTGTTGACAGGATGAGGAGAGAATTTAAAGTTGAAGCCAACATTGGAAAACCCCAGGTAGCATACAGAGAATCAATTACCCAGACAGTTAATGCTGAAGGAAAATTTATTAAACAGTCCGGCGGTAGAGGAAAATATGGTCACGTATGGATAGAACTAGGACCTAATGAACCAGGCAAAGGATACGAATTTACAAATGGAATCGTGGGAGGAACAGTTCCAAAAGAATATATTCCTGCGGTCTCCACCGGAATACAAGAGGCCATGAGAAATGGTGTTGTAGCCGGGTTCCCGGTAGTGGATGTTAAAGCAAAGCTCTATGATGGTTCTTACCATGATGTGGATTCTGATGAGCTTTCATTTAAAGTTGCTGGATCAATAGCCTTTAAAGAAGGTGCCAGAAAAGCTAAGCCGGTTCTGCTGGAACCCATTATGGACGTTGAGGTTGTTACCCCTGAAGAATATCTTGGTGATGTAATGGGAGATCTCAATTCCCGCCGCGGCAAGATAGAAGGGTTCTCAGCCAGGAAAGATGCCCAGGTAATTAAATCTACTGTTCCTCTTTCCGAAATGTTCGGCTATGCAACTGTGTTGAGGTCAATGACACAGGGACGTGCAATTTATACAATGCAGTTTTCTCACTACCTTGAAGTTCCTAAATCCATTGCGGATGAGATCGCTGAAAAAACACTAGGAAAAAAATCATTAACTGTTTGACAATTTTTAATAAAAGAAAAAAAATTAAAGGAGATAATTAGATGGCAAAAGAAAAATTTGATAGGAGTAAACCTCACGTTAATATAGGGACAATCGGTCACGTAGATCATGGTAAAACTACATTAACGGCTGCCATCACAATGGCTCTTGCAAAAAAGGGCTTATCACAGATTAGAACTTTTGATAGTATAGATAACGCTCCTGAAGAGAGAGAAAGAGGAATCACCATTGCAACGGCTCACGTTGAATACTCGACAGAAAACAGGCATTATGCCCACGTCGACTGTCCCGGTCACGCTGATTATGTTAAGAACATGATAACAGGCGCTGCTCAGATGGATGGTGCTATACTGGTTGTTGCGGCTACTGATGGTCCAATGCCTCAGACAAGAGAGCATATCCTCTTAGCCCGCCAGGTTGGTGTTCCGAAAATAGTTGTGTTTATGAATAAAGTTGATATGGTAGACGATGAGGAATTGCTTGAACTTGTTGATGTTGAACTAAGAGATCTCCTTAATTCGTATGAATTTCCCGGCGATGAAACCCCTATCATTCGCGGTTCTGCTTTAAGAGCTCTGGAAGCTGCTTCAAGTGATGTGTCAGCTGATGACCCAAGACTTGAATGTATATGGGAACTGATGAAGGCAGTTGATGAATATATTCCATTACCTCCTAGAGATGCTGATAAACCATTCCTAATGCCGGTGGAAGATGTATTTTCAATTACAGGCCGTGGTACAGTTGCTACCGGAAGGGTTGAAAGAGGTCAGGTTAAAATTCAGGAGGAAGTTGAACTTATCGGATTGGGTCTTCACAAGAAAACAGTTGTTACCGGTATCGAAATGTTCAGAAAAGAACTTGATGCTGCTATGGCTGGTGATAATGCCGGAATCCTGTTAAGAGGCGTCGATAAAAATGAAATTGAAAGAGGTATGGTTCTGGCTAAAACAGGTTCCATTACACCTCACAAAAAATTCCATGGCGAAGTTTACATCCTTTCAAAGGATGAAGGTGGACGCCATACACCTTTCTTTAATGGCTATAGACCACAGTTTTATTTCAGAACTACTGATGTTACAGGTGTAGCTACTTTACCGGAAGGTACTGAAATGATTATGCCTGGTGACAGGGTTATGTTGTCGGTTGACCTTATTACTGAAATCGCAATGGAAGAAGGTTTGAGGTTTGCTATTCGTGAAGGCGGCAGAACTGTCGGTTCAGGAGTTGTAACTAAGATTATAGAATAATTAAATAAGAATTACTCTTAAAGGGAGTTCTTGAACTCCCTTTTTGTGTGTTGAAACAAAGGAGATTATTAAAAGTGCCTGGTCAGAAGATAAGAATTAAATTGAAATCGTACGATCATATTCTGATCGATAAATCGACTGAAAAGATTATTAAGACTGTTAGAAGTACAGGTGCGGTGGTATCAGGACCTATTCCTTTACCCACTAAAAGAACGGTCTATACTGTTTTAAGATCTCCTCACGTTGATAAAAAATCCCGTGAACAGTTTGAAACAAGAGCTCATAAAAGAATTATAGATATCCATAATTCTAATAATAAAACAGTCGATTCACTCAGTAAGCTTGATATCCCCGCTGGAGTGGATATTGAGATTAAGCTTTAATGATTTTTTGGAGTTAAGATGTCCGGAATTATAGGAAAGAAAATAGGTATGTCGAGCGTGTTTGACGCACAGGGAGATCTTATTCCTGTTACGATTATACAGGCTGGACCTTGTAAGATAGTTTCTATTCGTACTAAAGATAGAGACGGATATGAAGCTCTGCAGCTGGGATTTGGACAGAAAAAAGAAAAGAATATTTCTAAACCGGTTATAGGACAGTATAAAAAGAATAACCTTACTCCTGCTGCCGTCTTGAAAGAGTTTAAATTTGCATCAATATCCGATTATAAGATTGGTGATGAGCTGGATGTAAACTTGTTTAAAGAGGGTGAAAAAATAAAGGTTAGAGGCAAGAGCATCGGTAAAGGTTTCCAGGGAGTCATGAAACGCGCATGGGTTCGGAGGAGTAGGCGGTACTACCCACGGACAAAGTGACAGGTTGAGAGCTCCCGGTTCTATTGGCTCAAGTTCATATCCGTCAAGAGTTTTTAAAGGCCAGAGAATGGCCGGAAGAACAGGATATGAAAATGTAACTACATCGAACCTGAAAGTAGTTAAAATAATTCCGGAACAAAATCTCATTTTAGTAAAGGGAGCTGTTCCCGGCGCTGTTAATTCATATGTTGAACTTATTAAGCCGTAACCTGTTACAGGCCGGCAAAAAACAGAAGATAATTTTGGTATAAAAATGAAAATTGATGTATTAAAAACAGATGGTTCCTCTACTGGCAGACAGATCGATTTGTCTGATGAAATTTTCGGAACAGAACCAAACAATAATGCAATGTATTTATCCGTTAAATCTTACCTTGCTAACCAGAGACAGGGAACGCATAAGACCAAAGAAAGAGGCGAAGTAAGAGGCGGTGGTAAAAAACCCTGGAAGCAGAAGGGAAGAGGCGGTGCCCGTGCCGGTACAACCCGTTCTCCTTTGTGGGTAGGCGGCGGAACTATTTTTGGTCCAAAACCAAGAGATTACCGTCAGGATTTGCCTAAGAAAGTAAGAAGACTTGCAAGAGCATCTGCATTAAGTTCAAAGGTTAAAGACGAACAATTAATGGTAGTTGAGGATTTCAGCTTTGATACTCCAAAAACAAAAGAATTTGTGCAGATTCTACAATCTTTGAAAGCTGGCGGTAAAAAAGTTCTTCTGCTTACTAACGGGAATCAAACGGGCGTATATAGGGCAGGAAGGAATATACCCAAAGTTAAAATACTTGAGGCTGATAAAGCTTCAACTTATGATATATTGAATAACCAGATTTTGGTTCTACAGGAAAGCGCAGTTAACGTAATTGCAAAGACCTTTGGAAATAGTGGAAAGGTAGAAGCCGATGCATAATGTCTTAATTCGTCCCCTTATAACTGAAAAGATGACAAATATTTCTGCTGAGCAGCCTGGAAAATATGGATTTATAGTTAATCCAAAATCTAATAAAGTTGAAATTGCTAAAGCGATTGAACAGAAATTTGATGTTCATGTTATCGAAGTTAAAACGATAAATCATAGCGGTAAAACCAAGACTCAGTTCAGAAAAAGCGGCAGGTTCACAGGTAAAACTGCAAAATTCAAAAAAGCAATTATAACGCTTAAAGAAGGCGAAACAATAGAATTGTTTGAGCAAGTTTAGAGAGAATAAGGATTTTATAAATGGCTATTAAAAAATTAAAACCCGTTACTCCGGGATCAAGATTCAGTTCGAAGTCCTCATTTGATGAGATAACCAGGTCTGAACCTGAAAAATCTCTTACTACTGCTTTGAGAAAAAGTGGTGGAAGAAATAATAAGGGCAGAGTGACCGCGAGACACATAGGCGGCGGACACAAAAGAAGATACAGAATAATCGACTTCAAAAGAGATAAACAAGGTATTCCCGGAAAAGTTTTCTCTATAGAGTATGACCCGAACAGAACATCTAGAATCGCACTTTTACATTATGCTGATGGTGAAAAAAGATATATTCTGGCTCCAGAAGGTTTGAAAGTTGGAGACACGGTCTCCTCAGGCCCCGGTAGCGAAATTTCTACAGGGAACTCATTGCCACTTAAAGAAATGCCTCTTGGAAGTTTTATTCACAACGTTGAAATAAAACCAGGTAAGGGCGGGCAGATCGGAAGAAGTGCAGGTTCCTCTATTCAGCTGCTGGCAAAAGAAGGTAATTATGCTCAGCTTAAAATGCCATCAGGTGAAGTAAGAATGATCAGGCTGGAATGTATGGCGACATATGGTTCCGTTGGGAATGCTGAACAGGAGAATATTGACCTGGGAAAAGCCGGCAGAACAAGATGGCTCGGAAAAAGACCTTATGTAAGAGGCGTGGCGATGAACCCGGTGGATCACCCTATGGGTGGTGGTGAAGGTAAAACTTCAGGAGGCGGACATCCTGTTTCTCCCTGGGGACAAAAAGCTAAAGGTTTGAAAACCAGGAAACATAAAAAAGAATCAAATAAGTTAATTATTAAAAGACGTAATAAGTAGAGAGCTGTATGCCAAGATCGGTAAAAAAAGGTCCGTTTGTTGATATCAAACTGGCTGCTAAAATAGACAAGCTGAACGAAACAAATCAGAAGAAAATAATTAAAACCTGGTCCCGTTCATCAACCATTATACCTGATTTTGTAGGTCATACAATAGCTGTGCATAATGGTAATAAAATGATTCCTGTTTACATAACAGAGAATATGGTTGGGCACAAGTTAGGTGAATTTTCTCCGACACGTATTTTCAGAGGTCATCCGGGAACAAAAGCAGAAAAAGCTTCAAAGGCAAAGTAAACATTACAAGGATTTTAAGGAATGGAAGCAAAAGCAATAAATAGATATATTGGTTCTTCACCCAGGAAAATGAGATTAATAATTGACCTGATCCGTGGAGTACCTGTTGAAAGAGCCCTGGAAGTTCTTCATTTTTCTCCCAAGCATGCCTCAAAAGATGCTGAGAAAACATTGAGATCTGCTGTATCAAATATTATGAACCGGGATGATTCAACCAGGATTGATCCTGCTGACCTTTTCGTTAAAGCAGCTTTTGTTGACCAGGGACCGACGTTAAAAAGGATTTCGCCTG
Organism: uncultured Ignavibacteria bacterium; assembly: GCA_963800255.1. Classification (GTDB taxonomy): domain Bacteria; phylum Bacteroidota; class Ignavibacteria; order Ignavibacteriales; family Ignavibacteriaceae; genus DATFVA01. The sequence continues at coordinate 19,787 of CAWDAK010000024.1, forward strand.
CTCCTATGGGCAGAGCTTATAGAATAAGAAAAAGATCTTGTCATTTAACTATAGTAGTTGCAACTAAAGGATAATTTTTAGGAGGTTAATTTTTTGGGACAGAAAACAAACCCGATCGGGTTAAGAGTTGGAATCATCAGAGGCTGGGATTCTAATTGGTATGAAAATAAAAGTTATGCTTCCAAGCTTAAAGAAGACGAAAAACTAAGAGCATACATAAGAAACCGCTTAAAGAAAGCAGGAATATCACGTATTGTTATCGATAGGACCTCCAAAAATATTATTCTTACAATACATACTTCCCGTCCCGGTGTTGTGATTGGGAAAAGTGGTAAGGAGATTACACAGCTTGAGCAGGAATTGAAACAGGTAACTGATAAAGAAGTTAAAGTTCAGATATCAGAAATTAAAAGGCCTGAACTGGATGCATACCTGGTTGCCGAAAATATTGCTAACCAGTTAAAAGGAAGAGTGTCTTTCAGAAGAGCTATGAAGATGGCTATAACAGCTGCGATGAGAATGGGTGCTGAAGGAATAAGAATTATGTGCGCCGGCCGGTTAGGCGGTGCCGAGATGGCCAGAACGGAACAATACAAAGAAGGTAGAATTCCGCTGCATACACTCAGGGCTGATATTGATTATGCCAATGGAAGAGCCGAGACCATTTATGGTGCCATAGGAATTAAAGTTTGGATCTGCCGTGGAGAAATCCTTGGTAAAAGAGTTACTGAATAAAAAAGATATCCGGAGTTTTTAATTATGTTAATGCCTAAAAGAGTAAAGTACAGAAAATCCCAACGTGGACGGATGGCAGGTAAAGCCTATAAAGGAAGTCGCGTTTCATTCGGCGATTTCGGCCTGAAAGCTTTAGAGCCTCACTGGATAACCAGCAGGCAGATTGAAGCCTGTCGTGTTGCCCTTACAAGAAAAATGAAACGTGATGGTAAAGTTTGGATTAGAATATTCCCTGATAAGCCTGTTTCTAAGAAACCTCTTGAAACAAGGATGGGAAAAGGAAAAGGTGCCCCTGAATTCTGGGTTGCTGTTGTAAAACCCGGAAGAGTACTTTTTGAGGTATCCGGTGTATCTAAAGAACTGGCAGAAGAAGCTTTGAAACTTTGTTCTTATAAACTGCCGATTAAAACTAAAGTGGTTTCAAGACCAGATTTAAGTTAACGAGGTGAGTAAATGAAAATCCATGAAATAAGAGAAATGAAAACTGAAGAGCTCAAAAAGAGAATTGAAGAAGAAGAAAAAAACATAGTCGATTTAAGGTTTGCTCATCAGTTAAAACAATTAACCAATACGGCTAAACTCGGACTTGCAAAGAAAGATATCGCTAAATTGAAAACTATTCTCAAAGAAAGAGAAATGGCTGAAGCACGGTCTGAGAAAAAAGAAGGAGTCGAGGCGTAAATGGAACAACGTTCTTTAAGAAAAACCAGGATAGGGATTGTTGTAAGTAATAAAATGCAGAAAACAATTACGGTAGCTATTGAAAGAAAGGTTCCTCATCCTCTTTATAATAAATATTATAAAAAAACGACTAACCTTATGGCACACGATGAGAAGAGTGAATGCAGTATTGGTGATAAAGTTAAAATAATGGAATCACGCCCTTTGAGTTCAAAGAAAAGATGGCGTTTAGTAGAAATTGTTGAAAAAGCCAAGTAAAGGAACAGGAGAAAATGATACAGGAAGAAACAAATCTTGTGGTTGCCGATAACTCCGGCGCTAAAAAAGTCAGATGCATCCGTGTACTTGGCGGCAGCGGAAGAAAGTATGCCAGCGTAGGCGACCTGATTGTAGTAACGGTTAAATCTGCTATCCCGAACGGAACAGTAAAAAAAGGTGAGGTTTCACGTGCTGTAATTGTCAGAACCAAGAAAGAAGTGAGAAGGAAAGATGGTTCGTATATCAGATTTGATGAAAATGCTGCAGTTTTAATAAATAATATGAATGAACCCAAAGGCACCCGTATTTTTGGTCCTGTCGCAAGAGAATTAAGAGAAAAACAGTTTATGAAAATAGTTTCATTAGCCCCTGAAGTTTTATAAGAATTGGATGAAAAATGAGAATTCATAAAAATGACAATGTAATGGTTATATCCGGTAATGATAAAGGAAAAACCGGAAAAGTTCTTAAAGTTTTTCCTAAGAATACCAGGGTTATAGTTGAAGGAATTAATCTTAGGAAGAGGCATACAAAGCCGAGTCAGAAGAGCCCTCAGGGAGGTATCATTGAAAAAGAAGCTCCTATTCATGTTTCTAATGTTATGCTTCTTGACCCTAAGACAAACCAGCCGACAAGGCTTGGTTCCCAGGTAATTCTTGACGAAAATACAGGTAAGAAAAAGAGAACCCGTATCAGCAGATCTACCGGAGAAATGGTTTAATATTTTATAATCACCCTTAAGCGAATTATTAGAAATGGCTGAAAAGAAAACGAAAAAAGAAACTGAGGCAAAAAAACCAAAAGCCTCGAAAGAGGAAAAACAACCAAAAACCTCTACCGAGGCCAAACAACCGAAAGCCTCAAAAAAAGGAAAAGAAGCTAAAACCGCTGCTTCTGCACCTAAGGTTAAAATTAAAACAAGGCTTGCAGATACCTACAAAAACGACATTGTCCCTGATCTGAAAAAGAAATTCGGGTACACTAGTGTAATGCAGGTTCCTCAGCTTCATAAGATTGTTGTTAATATGGGAGTTGGTGATGCGGTTACCGACCCTAAAATTCTGGATGAGGCCGTTAAAGAACTTGAAACCATTACCGGACAGAAACCGAATATCCGTAAAGCTAAAAAGGCAATATCGAACTTTAAACTCAGGGAGGGTGTAAACATTGGTGCAATGGTAACCCTTAGAAGAGAAAGAATGTATGAATTCCTTGATAGGCTGGTAAATATCGCACTGCCCAGAGTGAGGGATTTCAGAGGTCTTTCTGACAAATCATTTGATGGCAGAGGAAATTATTCGTTAGGTATAAAAGAACAGATTATTTTCCCTGAAATAAACGTTGACAAAATTGGTAAAGTAATGGGAATGGACATTACGATTGTTACTACTGCCCAGTCAGATAGTGAAGCATATGAACTGCTTCAGTCGTTCGGATTCCCATTTAGAAAAAAAGAGATTAAAACAGCTTAACAGGAGAATTAATGGCTCGTAAAAGTCTTATTGCAAGAGAAGAGAAAAGACGCAAAGTAGTTGAAAAGTATGCTAAACTAAGAGAAGAGTTGAAAGAAAAAGGCGACTATGATGCATTGCAGAAACTTCCACGGAATGCTTCACCAGTACGGCTTCATAATAGATGCATGTTTACAGGAAGGGCACGAGGCTATCATCGTAAATTCGGTATATCCAGGTTAGTATTAAGGGAAATGGCACTTAAAGGTGAAATTCCCGGATTAAAGAAGTCAAGTTGGTAAAGGAGAAATAATGGCAGTAACTGATCCCATAGCAGATTTTTTAACAAGAATCAGAAATGCGTCTAAAGCAAGAAAACTCAGGGTTGATATCCCTGCTTCAAATATGAAAAAAAGTCTTGCAGAAATTCTGAAAAGTCAGAATTTTATAAAAGATTATTCAATTATTGAAGATAATAAACAGAATATAATCAGGGTAGAACTTAAATACAGTAATGGTTCTCCTGCGATAAGCGGTTTAAAAAGAATCAGCAAACCTGGTCTCCGTCAATATAAAAATTCTAATGACATACCTAGAGTTTTGAATGGATTAGGCGTTGCGGTAATTTCTACACCTAAAGGACTACTGACCGACAAAGATGCAAGAACTCAATCTGTCGGCGGTGAAATAGTTTGTTACATCTGGTAATTTTTTTTGAATGGAGTTTGAAAAGTGTCTAGAATTGGTAAAAAACCTGTAATGATTCCAAAAGGAGTTACGATTGATCACAAAGGTAACTCCGTTAAAGTTAAAGGTCCTAAAGGTGAACTTGAAGGATCCTTTGATTCAAGAATAAGTATTGAAATTAAGGACGGTGAATTAACTGTTACCCGGCCGAATGATACAAAGGAAATCAAAGCCCTTCATGGATTGAGCAGGGCACTGATTCAGAATATGGTACAAGGTGTTACTGAGGCATATAAAAAAACCCTTGATATTGTTGGGGTCGGGTATAGAGCCGAACTTAAAGGGCAGAATTTATTACTTAATATTGGTTTTTCACATCCGATATTTTTTATTCCTCCTGACGGAATAACCTTACAGACACCGACACAGACCCAGATAGTTATTTCCGGTATCGATAAACAGCTGGTCGGAATGGTTGCCTCAAAGATAAGGTCTATAAGAAAACCCGAACCCTACAAAGGAAAAGGTATTAAATATTCTGATGAACAAATCGTGAGAAAAGCCGGTAAAACTGCTGGTAAATAATTTTATTGGAGAGATTTAGGAAATGATTAATAGAAATAAGCATAAAAGAATTCGTTCAAAGATTAAAATCAGGAAAGTTATTTCAGGTACTCCTGAAAGACCACGTCTTACGGTTTACAGAAGTCTGGATAATATTTATGCTCAAATTATTGATGATACTGCCGGGAAAACACTTATTTCTGCTTCTTCTTTAACGAAGGAACTCGCAGAGGATTTGAAAAAAGCCAAAGGGAAGATCCAGCGCAGTAAAACGATTGGTAATTATATCGCAAAAAAGGCACTTGAGCAGAATATAAGTACGGTTATCTTTGACCGTAATGGCTATCGGTATCATGGCCGTGTTCAGGCAGTTGCTGAAGGCGCCAGAGAAGCAGGATTAAAATTTTAAGCAATGTTGCCGGATCGTCTAATGGTAGGACTACGCCCTTTGGAGGCGTCTGTAGAGGTTCGAATCCTCTTCCGGCAGCAAGGAAATTAAATAACCTGGTATTTTTAGAAAGTAAATAAAGAAGTTCGGAGAAGAAATTTTGAAATCTGTAAAGTCAAACGACATTGACGGCTTAAAGGAAAAAGTCGTTCATATAAATCGTGTTGCGAAGGTAGTTAAAGGCGGCCGCAGGTTCAGCTTTAATGCAATTGTTGTAGTAGGCAACGGTAATGGCACAGTAGGAGTTGGACTTGGCAAAGCTAATGAAGTTACCGATGCTATATCCAAGGGAATTGATGACGCTAAGAAGAGCCTGGTTAAGGTTTCAGTTATTAAAGGAACCATTGCCCACGAAATTATTGGTAAATATGGTGCAGGAAGAGTTCTTCTTAAACCGGCTTCACCGGGTACAGGATTAATTGCTGGCGGTGGTGTAAGAGCGGTGCTTGAAGCTGCCGGTGTTCAGGATATTCTAACAAAATCCCTTGGTTCTAGTAATCCTCATAACCAGGTTAAGGCAACTCTTAATGGATTGCTAAGCGTGATTGATGCCAGGAAGATGGCACGTAAAAGAGGAATGACAACACAAGATTTATTTAGTTCTAAATGAGGCTGATGATGAGCAAATTGAGAATAACTCAAACCAGAAGTATAATAGACAGACCTAAGACTCAAAAATTAACGATTGAGGCATTGGGGCTGGGAAGACCAAATTGGGTTAGAGTTCATAACGATACACCTCAGATAAGAGGTATGATAAATAAAGTTATACATCTGGTTAAAGTAGAAGAAATTAACGAGTAATAAGGTTTTACAATGGATTTTTTAAGCAATTTAAAATACGCCGAAGGTTCGAAAAAGAATAAAAAACGTGTTGGCCGTGGTCCAGGTTCAGGCCATGGTAAAACAGCAGCACGCGGAATGAATGGTCAGCTTTCAAGATCAGGAGCTAAAAAGAAAGCCTGGTTTGAGGGTGGACAGATGCCTCTTCAAAGAAGAGTTCCTAAATTTGGATTCACCAATATTTTCAGAGTTGAATACCAGGTAGTTAATATTCAGGATTTGCAGAAGCTCGCTGATGCAAAGGAAAATGTTATAAATCCTGATACTTTAAGAAAATTGGGTCTGGTAAAAAAGAAAAACCAGCCTGTAAAGATTTTAGGTACAGGTGAACTTAAAGCCAAATTACAGGTTGAAGCTAATGCTTTTAGTAAGTCCGCCCAGGAAAAAATCGAAGCTGCTGGCGGCTCCATAAAAAAGATTTAATCCGGTTTTAAATGTCAAAATTCACAGATACATTCAGAAATATCTTTAAGATACATGAGCTTCGCCAGAGAATTATATATACCCTGGCTCTGCTTACAATTGTAAGGCTTGGTGCTCACCTCACTATTCCAGGTGTGGATGCTGCCCTTGTTACCCAAAGCATGAAGAATGCTACTTCAGACAACCTGTTCGGTTTATACGATTTGTTTGTTGGAGGTGCTTTTAGAAATGCCGCAATATTTGCTCTGGGAATTATGCCTTACATTTCGGCATCAATTATCCTTCAGCTTCTTGGAGCCGTTGTTCCTTATTTTCAGAAGCTTCAGCAGGAGGGTGAGGAAGGCAGAAAAAAAATTACTCAGCTTACCAGGTACGGTACGGTGCTTATTTCAGCATTACAAGCCTGGGGTGTTACCGTAAGACTGCTTAATATCAATGTTCAGGGTATGCCTATCGTTCCTGTTCCCGTTCAAGGTTTCTTGTGGACATTCAGCACAATCGTAATTCTGACTTCAGGTACAGTGTTTATGATGTGGCTTGGTGAGCAGATAACGGACAAGGGAATCGGAAACGGAATTTCGCTTATAATTTTTATAGGAATTATAGCACGTTTCCCGTTTGCTTTACTTGATGAATATAGGCTGATAAATTCTGGTCAGAGAAATATTGTGATTGAAGTTGTAATACTTGTTTTTATGGCTTTAATAATCGCAGGTGTCGTTCTTGTAACCCAGGGAACAAGAAGGATTCCGGTACAGTATGCTAAAAGAGTAGTTGGAAGGAAGGTATATGGCGGCGTTACCCAGTATATCCCGCTCAGAGTTAATACAGCAGGTGTAATGCCCATAATCTTTGCTCAGTCAATAATGTTTATTCCGAATACGGTACTATCCTTCTTCCCGGATAACGATTTTCTGCAGACGATTTCAGGGTATTTTCATTATACCTCTCCGGTTTATTCAGCAATATATGCTTTAATGATAATTTTCTTTACCTACTTTTACACAGCAATTGCTTTTAATCCGAAAGACGTTGCTGATAATATGAAAAAGCAGGGCGGTTTTATTCCGGGAATCAGACCGGGTAAACAGACATCGGATTTCATAGATAATATTTTAACTAAAATTACTCTTCCAGGATCATTTTTCCTGGCAATAGTAGCAATATTACCGGCATTTGTATCAGCCTGGGGTGTGTCAGGACAGTTTGCACAGTTTTTCGGCGGCACAAGTCTCCTGATTATTGTAGGAGTTGCCCTGGATACGCTGCAACAGATTGAATCGCATTTGTTAATGAGACATTACGACGGCTTTATGAAAACCGGTAAGTTAAAGAGCCGAAGATATTAGTGATATACATAAAGACTAAGAAAGAAATTGATTATATACGTGAAAGTTGTAAAATAGTCGCAGAGACATTACAACTTATGAAGGCTAACGTAAGAGTCGGTGTAACAACTAAAGAATTGGACCAGATAGCTGAAGATTATATTCTCAGCAACGGTGCATCAGCTGCCTTCAAAGGTTATTCACAGGGCGGTTCATCGATAGATTACCCGGCTTCTATCTGTTCATCTGTGAACGAAGAAGTTGTTCATGGAATTCCGGGACCCAGAGTTCTTAAAAACGGTGATATAGTTTCTCTTGATGTCGGGGTATTCAAAAACGGCTATTTTGGTGATGCTGCACTATCTGTCGCTGTTGGAGAACTAACCGATGACAAGAAGAGACTAATGGATGTTACAGAACAATCACTCTACAAAGGTATTGAAGAAGCACAGGCAGGCAACCACGTTTATGATATATCATATGCGGTTCAGACTTATGTAGAGGCAAACGGTTTTTCAATAGTTCGTGATCTTTGCGGTCACGGAGTTGGAAAATATTTACACGAAGATCCATCCATACCGAATTTCGGTAAAAAAGGCACTGGAGCTAAGTTAAAAAATGGTATGACGTTGGCAATCGAGCCAATGGTTAATGCTGGTGACTATCGCGTACTTACGGCTGAAGACGGCTGGACGATTATGACGAGAGATGGTTCACCTTCTGCTCATTTTGAGCATACGATTTTAATATCGGATAATAAAGCAGAAATACTTACTATTTGTTAAATGGCTAAACAAGGACCAATAAAAGTTGACGGAGTAGTAACAGAAACATTGCCAAACGCTCACTTCAAGGTCAAACTGGATAATGGGCATGAAATTCTAGCACATATTTCCGGAAAAATGAGAATGCACTTTATTAAAATACTTGTGGGAGATAAGGTATCCGTGGAATTATCTCCGTACGATTTAACAAAAGGTAGAATTACCTATAGATATAAATAGCGGAGCTTATAATGAAAGTAAGAGCATCAGTAAAAAAAATATGCGATAACTGCAAAGTAATTAAACGCAAAGGCGTCGTAAGGGTTATTTGCAAAAATCCTAAACACAAACAACGTCAGGGTTAATATTTTAGGAAGGAGAATTTAATTGGCTCGTATATCGGGAGTAGATTTACCCAAGAATAAAAAAGTTTTATTTGGCTTACAATATATATTTGGTATTGGTCCTTCGATCTCTCAGGAGATACTTACAAAGTCGGGTGTTAACCCCGATAAGAAGGTGTCAGATTTAACTGATGAAGAAGTAGCCCTGATAAGAGCGGCTATTACTGCTGATTACAAGGTTGAAGGAGCACTTCGCTCTGAGGTTCAGCAGAATATAAAAAGATTAATGGATATCGGAACGTACCGCGGTTTAAGACACAGAAGAGGCCTTCCTGCCCGCGGTCAAAGGACCCGTACAAATTCCAGAACCCGAAAAGGTAAAAGGAAAACTGTTGCAGGCAAGAAAAAAACTCCGACTAAGAAGTAATTGAGATAATGGAGGATATAAATTGGCTAAAGTAGTAAAGAAAACTAAAAAGAAAACTCATGTCGATGCAAATGGAGTAGCTCATGTAAAAGCTACATTTAACAATGTGCATGTGACATTAACAGATATATATGGTAATACAATTTCCTGGTCATCTGCAGGTAAGAACGGCTTCAAGGGGTCAAGAAAAAATACCCCGTACGCAGCCCAGGTCTCTGCCGAAGCCGCTGCTAAAGAGGCATACGATCTTGGATTACGTAAGGTGGAGGTACTTGTAAAAGGACCTGGTTCAGGAAGAGAAGCAGCTATAAGAGCATTAAACACAGCTGGTCTGGAAATATCATCCATCAAAGATGTAACGCCAATACCTCACAATGGGTGCAGACCTCCTAAGAAAAGAAGAGTTTAAATTATTTTGGAGAATTAACTAAATGGCAAGATACACAGATTCAGTTTGCAAATTGTGCAGAAGAGAAAGACAAAAGTTGTTTTTGAAAGGGCAGAAGTGCTATACTGATAAATGTCCTGTTGAAATAAGAAATTATCCTCCCGGACAGCATGGAAATTCAAGACGATCAAAGGTTTCTGAATACGGAATTCAGCTGCGCGAAAAGCAGAAAATTAAAAGGATTTACGGATTGCTTGAAACCCAGTTCAGAAATTACTTTGAAAAAGCTAATAAGGCTAAAGGAATCACAGGAGATAACCTTGTGAAAATCCTTGAAAGCAGACTGGACAATGTAGTTTTCCGCGTTGGATTTGCCTCCTCAAGGAAACAAGCCAGGCAGCTTATAAGACATAGGCATATAATCGTAAATGATGTACTCGTTGATATTCCGTCTTATATTCTTTCAGCCGGTGATATAATAAAAATTAAAGAAAAGAGTAAAAAACTTGATGCCATTCATGGATCTTTAAGAAGGGTTAAAGATTCCACTTATTCATGGCTTTCAATTGATAAAGCATCCCTGTCGGGAACATTTTTACAGGTCCCGGAAAGAGTTGACGTTCCTCTAAATGCTAATGAACAGTTAGTCGTTGAGCTTTACTCAAAATAATAATTAGAATTTTAAGATTAATCTTAGAGGATAACTAAATGAGTGTTTCATATTTAAAAATGCCCGAAACTGTTGTATTAGATGAGTCAAGTTATTCGAATACTTATGGTAAATTTTCATTGCAGCCGCTTGAACGCGGATATGGTGTGACGCTTGGCAATTCATTAAGGAGAGTACTGCTTTCTTCTCTGACAGGTGCCGCTATTACCTCAGTTAAATTCAGCGGTGTATTGCACGAATTCACTACTATAGAAGGTGTTGTTGAAGACGTTTCTGAAATTATATTGAACCTGAAACAGGTACGTATGAAACTTCTTAGTAAGAAACCTAACAAAATTGAAATTTCATTTAATGGTGAGGGTGAATTTTCGGCATCAGATATTCAGAAAAGCAGCAATGAAATTGAAATTCTTAATCCTGACCTCCATATAGCCACCCTGAATAAAAGTGCTAAGTTTGATATTGAATTAAGAGTAGGTAAAGGGACTGGTTATGTTCCATCTTCAGAGAATGTTTCTCCTGACCAGACTATAGGTGTCATTCCAATTGATTCCATATTCACACCTATTAAAAACATAAAATATGACGTTGAAAACGTTCGTATAGGCGACAAAAATGATTATGAAAAATTAACAATTGAAATATATACTGACGGATCAATTACCCCTGATGATGCTCTTACACAGGCTGCAAAAATATTAAGAGATCACATACAGCTCTTTATTAACTTTGACATTGAGCAGGAAGAAGAACAGGCAGTAAGCCAGAAGGATACTGAATTCGACAGGGTAAGAAAAATACTTCTAACTTCTGTAGATGACCTTGAATTAAGTGTAAGATCTCATAACTGTCTGAAAGCTGCAAACATTAAGAACCTTGCAGAACTTGTTAGAAGAGATGAATCTGAAATGCTCAGGTTCAGAAATTTCGGTCGTAAGTCACTTGCTGAGCTGATGGAGATCGTTGAAAATATGGGACTTGAGTTCGGTATGGACGTAGACAAGTACCTTAAGGAAGAAACTGAAACAAACTAATTTTGAATTAAAGGCTTATCAATGAGACATAGGAATAAAGGAAGAAAATTAAAAAGAACTGCAAGCCACCGTGCTGCTCTAATGAACGCACTTGCAACTTCATTGCTGAAGCATAAAAGGATAAAGACCACTGAAGCAAAGGCAAAAGAAGCCAGAAGGCATGTTGAAGCTTTGATTACCAAGGCGAGAAAAAACGACCTTCATTCAATGAGACAGGTGATGAGTCATGTACATGATAAAGAAGTTATTAAAGAACTCTTTAGTGAAATAGTGCCTAAAATAGGTGACCGTCCAGGCGGATATACTAGAGTGATCAAACTTGGTAACAGGCTGGGCGATGCTGCTAGTATGGCTATCCTTGAACTGGTTGATTATAATGATGTGATAAATGCGAAAGCAGCAGAACAGAAAGAAAAGAGAGAGGAAAGAAGAGCTAGAAAAGATGCTGACAGGAATCAGTCAATTCCTGAAGCACAGGTGGTTGAAGAAACGCCTGCAGAAAAGAATAAATAAGAAATATAAGTTAGTTAATTTAAAGAGTAACCGGTCCTCCGGTTACTCTTTTTTATTATATGCCCATGTTTGAACAGCAGCAGTTTATAAAATCAGTTTACGATGTTAAGGATCTACCCAGGGAAAAACTGCCTGAGGTAATCTTATGCGGAAGGTCAAATGTTGGGAAATCTTCTTTCATTAATTCTTTATTTAACAGGAAAAGCCTTGCAAAAATCAGTTCTACCCCTGGTAAAACCAGGTCAATTAACTATTACCGGATAGATGAAAACTTTTACCTGGTTGATCTGCCTGGATATGGTTATGCAAAAACCAGTTTGAAAGAAAGAGAATACTGGGGCAGAGTTATTTCTGAGTATATTTCTAATTCCGGTAATATTACCCTGGCAATCCACCTTATAGACAGCAGGCACAACCCAACGGATCTTGATATAAAGTTAAACGAGTTATTAAAAGATCACGATATACCCTATCTGGTGTTACTAAATAAGGTAGACAAACTTAAACAGGCCGAAATAGCATCCGCAGAGAAAAATATCCTGTTGTATTTTCCTGAATTGATAAATGGTGAAAACCTCCTGCTTCATTCAGCAGTAAAGAAAACCGGCAGGAAGGAAGTTCTCAAACACCTGGCTAAATTATTTTATGCATAAGATATAATAGATGCCCGGGTTTGCTATTATTAAAGAGTAAGTATATATTTACTTCAATTTTTATCTTCCAATTTTTCACTCGAATATGGACCGAAGACAAAAGAAAAGACTCCTGATATTCTCGCTGGTTCCTGTTCTGGCTGCTGTTTTATTTCTGACAGACGATCCTGTAATCAGGCTTATTACGATTGCCGTAATCATTATTTATGTTGCCTTCATAATATTTCTACGTGATTCCATAAGGTTTGATAACTCTTTTTCCTCTCTCGATTCAGATGCTGATCTGCCCGATATCCCAAGCGAACCAAGACATGATTTTGAAGAATCATTTAAAATAATTTCCGGGAACAAACCTGAGATTATTACTGCAGATACCTATGTACCGGAATACGGAACAGCAAAAACAACGTTGAAGCCGCCGGATCTGAAGGAAAGATTTGAAGAGATTGCTAATGAGGCTCTGCCTGAAGAAGTGGGACATGACGGACAGTTTGGTTTTGTTCTTGAAAAAATGCTTACTGTTATTAAAGAAGCTTATTCAGCCAATACGGCAATCTTTTTCTGGTATAATAAAAAGAAAGAAAAGCTTTCAATTGAAAAGTTTGTTTCCAATTGTGATGAACTCGTAAGTCTTAAGCTTAACATCGAAGATGACATCCTCAGCAAAATCGTTCAGAAAGGTGAACCTGAACTTTTAAGCGATATCTCTCCTGCGGCTGAGGCCGATGTCATAAGGTATTACACTGCCGTACAGGGAATTCGAAGCTTCGTGGGAGTTCCACTTTTTTATGATAAATCTCTTATTGCCATTATAGCCGTCGACTCGAAGGTCGGCGATGCCTTCGGGATTGAAACTATTTACGCCCTGGGCAGGTTCGTCCGGGTTATTACGATGATAATCTCGATTTTTGAAGAGAAACACTCTGATAATGTTTCTCAGCAAAGGTTAAAAGGATTGCTGAATTTAATAGGACCGGAAAGCAAATTTAATTCTGATTCAGAGTTGATTCAGACCATCTATAATTCCGTAGGCTTCCTTTTGAACTGGGATGCATTCGCTTTTGTTTACTACTACCCGCTGGAGCAGAAATTCAGGACTGTAAAAATAATTAATAATACTTCTCTTAAGTATATCGGTGAAAGCCTTGAAATTGAACTAAACGGGACCCTGGTGGGTAAAAGTATTATAACCGGCATTCCAGTGAAGATTGATGATACTTCGGGAGACCAGTATAAAAGATATGCAAAAGTTGAAGATGTAAGTTTTGATGGTTCTTTCCTTTCAATGCCTTTGATATATAATAATCAGAATTATGGAGTCCTGTGTTTTGAAAGTCTTAAAAAGAACGCCTTTTCAAACGCAGATGTTCAGTTCCTGAAGAATGCCATGAACATTTTATCATTCGTAATCTATTCATACTCAACCCAGGCTCTGCTGAAGAGCTATCTTGCCGTCGATGTTGAAACCAAAGTTCTTAACACCGATACATTTAAAGAAAGGCTGAGCTCTGATCTCATAAAAGCTGAAAAAGTGCAGGCCCCCGGTGCTATAGCACTTATCAGAATTGATGATTTCCTGGAACAGGAATCATTATTTGACGGAAATCCGCTTCCGAAAGTCCTGTCAACTGTTGCTGAAACTATAAGGAAAGAGATGTCACCGCTCAATTTATTCGGCAGGATTGGCGAGAAAGTTTTCGCCGTATATTTCTTTAGTTCTAACACCAAAGAAGTCTTTCTGTGGGCTGAAAAGCTAAGGGTAAAGATAGCCAGAAAGCCAATCGCAGTCGTTTCCAAACAGACCACTTATACCATTTCTGTCGGCGTTGCGGCTTCGACAGGCAAGATCGATGTTGATGAAGTTCTGCATAATGCAGATCTTGCTCTGCAGAAAGCGCTGGAAAGAGGCGGAAATACTGTCAGAAATATTAACTAAAATCTTATAAGCTTAATTTTGAATAATTTTTTTCTTATAATCCTTGACGGGGTGGGTATAGGTGAATTACCTGATGCAGCTGATTACGGCGACAGCGGAAGCAATACGCTCAAACATATTTCGGAATTTGAAGAATTAAATCTTCCCAATCTTCAGAAACTAGGGTTGGGAAATATCCAGCAGTTAAAGGGCATACCTCCTGAATTAAAACCATTAGCTTCCTACGGAAGACTGAATGAAATTTCAAAAGGAAAAGATTCTATTACAGGACACTGGGAGCTTGGCGGATTATATGTAGATGTTGATTTTTCATATTTTCCTGACGGTTTTCCTGAGGAGATTATTGAGAAGTTTAAGAAACTAACTGGCTGCCGGGGGGTGCTTGGAAATAAGGCAGCATCCGGAACTGAAATAATGAAAGAACTGGGAGAACAGCATCTGAAGACAGGCTACCCCATAGTTTACACTTCAGCTGATTCTGTATTTCAGATAGCTGCACATGAAGAAATAATCCCCCTTGAAAGACTGTATAAAATCTGCAAAATAACGAGAGAACAAGTCTTAACAGAACCAGTTATGATCGGACGAGTAATAGCGCGGCCCTTTCTGGGAGTACCAGGAAATTTTAAAAGAACAACTAACCGTAAAGACTATTCGCTTGATCCCCCCCAAAAAACAATTCTCGATATCCTTTTTGAAAATAGTGTTAACACTATTGCTATAGGAAAAATTAACGATCTGTTTAATCACCGCGGTATAAGTCATCCGCGAAAAACAAAATCAAATGAGGAGGGATGCAGGGAATTGCTGAGGGCATCGAAAGAGTTCTCAGGGAGCTTTATCTTCGCTAACCTCGTTGATTTTGACGTTTATTTCGGTCATAGAAACGATCCTGCAGGTTTTGCAGATGCACTTAGAAAATTTGATGATTTTTTACCTGAATTCCTTGATCATCTCGATGGGAGCGATGCCGTGATTATCACTGCTGACCACGGAAATGATCCTACCACCAAAAGTACAGATCACAGCCGGGAATATGTCCCCTTACTATTTTATTACATGCCGTCCAGAATAAAAAACCTTGGTATCCGAAAAACTTATTCTGATGTTGGTAAAACTGTTTCTCATTTCTTTAAGATAAGCAATAACCTCGAAGGTGAAAGCTTTTTGAAGTAATGTCGGAATCTGAAGTTTTATTAATCACACATACATATTAAAACTCAAATCTTGCAATTGTATTTATTATAAATGAAAAGTATATTAAGCCAGTTTATTACAGCATTTGAATTACAAGGATAGGATAATAAATGTTTTTAGGAAAAGTTATCGGAACTGTCTGGTCAACCAGGAAAGATGAAAATCTGGTTGGCGCTAAATTTCTTATAGTAAGGCAGCTGGATCTTGATATGAATGAAAAAGAAAATTTTGTCGTTGCTGTCGATAGTGTAGGAGCCGGTGAAGGGGAGATAGTTCTTGTTGCTACCGGAAGTTCCTCCAGGCAAACCGAATTCACTAAAAATAAACCAGTTGATGCTGTAATAATGGCAATTGTTGATAAACTTGACGTCGCTCTTAAAGAATACCTTTCGAATCAGGAAGCATAATAGAACTCAATATTTAAGGATAACTAAACCAGCCTCAATATTAACGAAATGGTATAATAATTGTTCCTAGGAAAAGTAATTGGAAACATATGGGCAACCAGGAAATACAGTGCCCTTAACAACTTTAAGCTGATGTTCGTTCAGCCGATAAATTCTGAGAATAAGAATACCGGTGAACCGATTGTTGCAGTTGATACGGTTGGAGCCGGTCCCGGGGAGACAATAATTTACATAACCGCTTCAGAAGCAGTAATACCACTGCCGGTAGATATGGCCCCGGTAGATGCGTCTATTGTCGGTATTGTCGATACTATTAACCCATAATTATCGGGAGATTTTGTTGTGAGGATAACAAAACAGTTTACCAATCGTGAAAGCCAGTCGCTTGATAAATATCTTCAGGAAATAGGACGGGTGGATCTTCTGACCCCAGAACTGGAAATTGAGTTGGCAATCAAAATCAGGAACGGGGATCATGCGGCTTTGGAGCGACTTACGAAAGCTAACTTAAGATTTGTAGTTAGTGTAGCTAAACAATACCAGAACCAGGGTCTCACTTTAGGCGATCTTATAAATGAAGGCAACCTGGGTTTAATTAAGGCAGCCAAAAGATTCGATGAAACAAGGGGCTTCAAATTCATCTCTTATGCTGTCTGGTGGATCCGTCAGTCTATTCTCCAGGCTCTCGCAGAACAATCGCGAATTGTACGCCTCCCTCTGAACCGTGTGGGAGCGCTGAACAAAATTGGTAAAGCATATAGTAACCTTGAACAGGAATTTGAAAGAGAACCGAGCGCACTGGAATTAGCCCAGGAACTCGATATGGATGTTAACGAGGTTTCGGATAATCTTAAAATTGCCGGCAGGCATGTTTCAATGGACGCTCCTTTCGCCCAGGGTGAAGAAAACCGTTTGCTTGATGTAATTGAGGATGATCAGCAGCCTTCACCAGATTATATCCTTATGAATGAATCTCTGAAGAGCGAGATCCAGAGAGCGCTGTCAACTTTATCTAACAGAGAGGCAGAAGTTATTAAACTTTATTTCGGACTAAATAAGGAGCATTCGATGACGCTTGAAGAGATAGGTGAACGGTTCAACCTTACCCGAGAAAGGGTCAGGCAGATAAAAGAGAAAGCTATTCGACGGCTCAGACATGCTTCCAGAAGTAAAAACCTTAAAACTTATCTTGGCTGATTAATGTCCCCACTCACCAAAAAATGTATCCTTATTCTCTTTTTCCTCTCTGCTGCAGCTGTTTATACAGGATGTTCAACGTCATCTTATTCATCCAGGTACGAAACAGATAAAAAAGGAGAAGAAGCTGCAGAACACCAGCGTTTTTCTGATAATGAAAGTTATATCGCTTCGTCTGATTCCTTAACGGAAGAGGATGATGAAATTCCTGATGACCAGGGAATTGATATAACCGCTGTTATGAATCAGCTTAAATCGGAAAATACAACTACCGATATAAATGCTGATAATGGTACGACTAAGGAAAGAATGCTGATGGAGATCATCAAGTATCTGAATACCCCCTATAAATACGGGGGCAATTCAACAAATGGAATTGATTGTTCCGCCTTCACCCAGACGGTATTTCATAATGTTTTATCCCTCGATCTGAATAGATCTGCAAGAGAGCAGTATGGCCAGGGAATGGAAATTGACAACCGAGAAAAACTTAAATTCGGAGATCTTGTTTTTTTTAATACACGTAGGAGAGTTCGTCCCGGCCATGTTGGTATTTATATAGGCGATAACCTGTTTGCCCACGCAAGTTCAAGGAATGGAGTGATTGTCTCTTCATTGGACCAGGATTATTACTCAAAACGGTTTATGGGAGGGAGAAGGATAGAACAGGATGGTGTATTTTAGCCCAAGTCACATTTATTATACTGCTACTTCAGGAAAATTTATTAACTTATCCGCCTTATAACTTTAATTTAAGATTATTTTGATTTTTAAATCCTATTCCGGAAAGCTAATGAGACTGCACTTATCTATCCTTTTTATTTCGATATTATTTTTTTCTGGTTCGGCTTTTCCCGGCAACCCCGGAAATTTAAACGGAGATTCTCTAAACGCCGCCCGTCTTTCTCCTTTTCCTTACGAACTTATCGAATACGACATCAACAAAAGTTTAAGTGACGGTTGGGATATCCTTAAAGCTCCGGCTCACTTCACAGGGGCAGAATGGACTGTAACAGGAATAATTCTTGGCGGTACAGCGGTTTCAATGACTTTAGATAAAAATGTACGAAAGCTTGTACGAAGAAACCAGACAACCACCTTGGATGATGTTACGAAAGTTGGGCAATTCTATGGTAAGGTTTTTCCTGCCGCCTCTCTTTCGGCAGGAATATATGCTGCAGGATTAATTTTTAATGACCGTTCGGTTTCACTAACAGGACGGCTTCTGGCTGAATCACTTCTATACGCCGGTACTATCAATTTGCTTCTGAAAGTATTGTTGTCGCGAAGCCGGCCATATTTAAATCAGGGAAATACAAACTTCGGAAATTATAATTTCACTTTTGATTACTACTCGATGCCTTCAGGACATTCAACGGTTGCGTTTACAATTTCCACGGTACTGGCTGAAAGAATTAATAATATCTATGCAACAATTGGATTATACGGGCTTGCGGCACTCACAGCTTACCAGAGAGTTTATTCTGATAATCACTGGATTTCTGATACTATCCTCGGGGCAGCAATAGGAGTTGTTATAAGCAGGGCAGTGGTAAAACTGAATCAATCTGATCCTTACGAAAACGATATTCCTGAAATAACTGCATTCCCCATAAACGGGGGATATGGTGTGGGATTAAAATTTCATTTTTAATCGCGGACATATCAAAAAAATCCTATTCTATTTAGAACCTGCCAAAGGACTCTTTTAATTTCAAGAGCAATTTTAGCTATCTCAGCTGCAGCCGGAAGTTGATCCGCAGGTCATACACTTAAGACAAGTTCCGTTTCTAACCATTGTCATACTCTGGCATTCAGTACAAATATCCCCGGTATACCCGGCTTCAATAGCACGTCTTACCTTTGAAGTAATACTATTGCTTACCTGGGCAAAACCTTCAGTACGTTTAGCAAACTTATTTTCCTTGGAGGGATAAGTATATTCATATGATCCGTTATGCTTCTCAAGCTCAACCAGTCTCTCACTTACAACTTCTTCGCTTTCAAACTCAGGTTCAATAACTTTTTTTACAATACTGTGTGAGGTTTTTGTTTTTACTTCTTCATCTGCATGTGATAGATCATTTCGGCCAAGATAACTAACTGCAAGTTCACGGAAAATATAGTCTATTACAGAAGTAGCCATTTTAATTTTATCATTTCCTGAAACGATACCGCTTGGTTCAAAACGAGTAAAAACGAAAGCGTCAACAAATTCTTCAAGAGGCACACCATGCTGAAGTCCTAGTGAGATAGAGATAGCGAAACAATTTAGAAGACTTCTGAATGCGGCTCCTTCACGGTGCATGTCTATAAATATTTCTCCAAGCTGCCCGTTATCATATTCACCTGTCCTGATGTAAACTGATTGTCCGTTAATCTTTGCTTTCTGAGTATAACCGGTTCTTCTATCAGGTAGTCTTCTTCTTTTAGCAATATATCTGTGAATGATCTTTTCAGCTACTTTGATGATATCATTGTTTTCCTTATCCTCAAGTAGTGCCTCCAGTTCTTCGTCACTAACTGAGTTAAGTGGCTGGGAGAGCTTGGAACCGTCACGATATAGGGCATTAGCCTTAATCCCGAGCTTCCATGACTGGGTATAGGCATCTTTAATATCTTCCACACTGGCCTGGTTAGGCAGGTTAATTGTTTTTGAAATAGCACCCGATATGAAAGGTTGTGCTGATGCCATCATTCTGATATGAGCTATAGAACGGATAAATCGTGTTCCTTTTTTGCCGCATTTATTTGCACAATCAAAAACAGGGTAGTGCTCATGTTTAAGGAACGGTGCTCCTTCTACAGTCATTGTTCCGCATATATAATCATTCGCCGATGCTATTTCCTGCTTGGAAAATCCCAATGTGGTAAGTAGATTGAAATCATATGAATCAATTTCCTCTTCCGGAATGTTAAGTTTCTTTGTAAGGAAGTCCATTCCAAGAGTAAATTTATTGAAGGCAAAACTTAACTCGAAAACTGAAGGAAGTGCCTTTTCAATTTTAGCAAGACCCTCATCTGTAAAACCTTTAGCTTTAAGAGATTCGTGATTTATATAAGGACAACCTTCAAGAGATCCCGAGCCTTTAGCATATTTAACGATCTCATTTATCTGATCTTTATTGTATCCGAGACGTTCAAGTGCAGGAGGAATTGATTGATTAATAATCTTGAAGTAGCCCCCGCCTGCAAGCTTTTTGAATTTGACCAGTGCAAAATCTGGTTCTACACCCGTGGTATCGCAGTCCATTACAAGACCTATGGTACCCGTAGGAGCAATTACTGTAACCTGTGCATTCCTGAAGCCATACTGGGTACCCATCTCAAGAGCAAGATCGGCATCCTCCCGTGCTGCTTTAAGCAGGTCTGAGGGACAATGCTTGGGGTTAATACCCACCGGATATGTGGATAGACCTTCATATTCTTCGTGTGGGACATTATAGGCTGCCCTGCGGTGGTTCCTGATCACCCTCAGCATTGCTTCCTTATTCTTTTCATACTTGCTGAAAGGACCGGCTTCTTTAGCCATCTCTGCAGAAGCTGCATATGAAGTCATATGCATTATTGCGGTTAATGCTCCGCAGATAGCAAAACCTTCGTTGCTGTCATAAGGAATTCCCTGAAGCATTAATAAAGATCCCAGGTTTGCATAACCAAGACCAAGAGTACGGAAGTCGTAGCTCAGCTGTGCAATTTCCTTGCTCGGAAATTGAGCCATAAGCACGCTTATTTCAAGTACTATTGTCCACAACCTTACCGCGTGGCGGTATGGATCGATTGAAAACTTTTTTGACTGCGGATCGTAAAATTTTACAAGGTTAAGCGAGGCAAGGTTACAGGCAGTATCATCCAGAAACATATATTCACTGCATGGATTTGATGCTTTTATTTCACCATCATTAGGACAAGTATGCCATTCGTTAATAGTAGTGTGAAACTGTATTCCCGGATCTGCACAGGACCATGCTGCATAACTGATATCTTCAAATAAATCACGGGCTTTTAAAGTTTTGCATGGTTTTGGAGTACGACTCTCCTTTTTTGCACTTTTCTTTTCTGTTCTCCAGTAAAGATTCCAGTCGCCGTCATTTTGAACAGCTTCCATAAATTTATTTGTAACTCTTATAGAATTATTCGAATTCTGTCCTGATACAGTAGCATAAGCATCCGAATTCCAGTCGACATCATATACTGGGAACTCAATTGATTTGAACCCAAGCCGGGCAAGATGAATTACTCTCTCGATATAATTGTTAGGGATTTGCGCTCTACGGGCTTCAAGCACGGCATGTTTAAGTTTCTTGTTAAAATTCTTATTGAAACGGTCATTCTCAGGATGTTCATCATAGCAGGCTTTAATAATAGCATTCAGATGATAATTACAAAGCTTTGAGCCGGCTACAAGTGCAGCAACCTTCTGCTCTTCGGTAACCTTCCAGTTGATATATTCTTCTATATCAGGGTGATCTAGATCCAGAGTCACCATTTTGGCCGCCCGGCGAGTTGTTCCGCCTGATTTAATTGCCCCGGCAGACCGGTCGCCAATTTTAAGGAATGACATTAGTCCCGAGGATTTGCCGCCGCCACTTAGGGGTTCATTTGAACCTCTTATTTCAGAAAAATTAGATCCGGTACCTGAACCGTATTTAAAAAGTCTTGCTTCGCGAACCCAGAGGTCCATTATACCACCATTATTCACAAGGTCATCGCTTACAGACTGGATAAAGCAGGCATGTGGCTGAGGGTGAGTGTAAGCATCAGAGGAAGCCGTGAGTTCGCCGGTTTTGGAATCCACATAATAGTGACCCTGTGAAGGACCCGTAATTCCGTAAGCCCAGTTCAGTCCGGTATTAAACCATTGAGGACTATTAGGAGCTGCCATCTGATTGGCCAGCATATACATCATCTCATCATAAAAAGCTTTCGCATCCTCTTCGCTATCAAAGTAATTTGCCTGCCATCCCCAGTAGGTCCAGTTTCCCGCTAACCTGTGAAAAACCTGCCTGGCATCAGTTTCTGAAGAATACCTCTCTTTCGCCGGCAGCTGCTCAAGTTTATCCTGATCAGCTTTAGAAGCCTGTAGCCATACAGGCACGCCCTTTTCTCTAACTTTTTTTAGTAATTTGGGAACACCTGCCTTACGAAAATATTTTTGTGCTATTATATCAGTTGCTACCTGCGACCAGTTAGATGGCACGTGTACATCTTCCATATGAAATACTATTGATCCATCTGGGTTCTTTATCTCACTGATTCTCCTGACAAAATCAAATGAGGATAAAGGATCTTCTCCAGCTGAAGTAAACAATCTTTTAATCTGCATTAATTACTCCCGGGCTTAATGTTAATTTTTTCGTAAGGTTAATTTTCTTTTCTGAAATGTGAATGAGCTGTTCATTAAAAGAGATGTTACTATCGTTTGAATAAATCTTCAGGATATATTTTATTAAAATATTGTCTTTCATTTAGGATAATTTGGATTGAAAGTTTTTGTTGCGACTGAACAGAAACTAAAAAATTTTTTTCTGAAAGGAAATAATCAGGAGGAAAAAAATTTTTTAATGAACTCATCTTTATGTACAAACATTATCATATTTTTTTACAAAAACAAAAAAGAAATTTTATCAATTTATTTGCTTCTTAACCTGCTTTTTTTACTGCACTGTAAATAAAGGTTACGTAATTTATTATTATCATTTCAAATCCTGATTTTAAGTTAATAAAAGATGACCTGAACGCTAGTGTGATATTTTGACCGTTCATAATAATACCGTGATTCATGTATATTAGTTTTTTATTTTTAATCCTGTGATTCATCTATGTTTTTAATCACACTGCAGGAGATAAATTGACCGGCGAAAAAATAATCGAGGTTCAAAATATAAGTAAAGAATTCAGGGAATTAAAAGCCGTTAACAGGCTTAACCTGAATGTTTATCAAGGTGATGTGTTCGGATTTCTGGGACCTAACGGAGCCGGCAAAAGTACTACAATCAGGATGTTGATGTCACTCATAAATCCCACAGAAGGCGAGATCAAAATCTTTGGAAAATCGCTCAAAAAAGAAAGAAATAACATACTTAGACGTATCGGCGCAATCGTAGAAAAACCTGATTTTTACGGCTACCTCAGCGCCTATAAAAACCTTGAAATCCTTGGCAGGATTTCGGGAGTTGATGGTCTGAAAAAAAAAGTAATGAATGTGCTAGAACTTGTCGGGCTTGAGAAGAGATATGACAGCAAAGTAAAGACATTTTCGCATGGCATGAAACAGCGGTTGGGGCTAGCACAAGCACTGCTCCATGATCCCGATCTGATAATTCTTGATGAACCTACAACCGGTCTTGATCCACAGGGAATGAAGGAGATAAGAGAGCTAATTATTCATCTGAGTAGAGACAGGAAAAAGACGCTCTTTCTATCGTCGCATATTTTATATGAAGTGGAACTTGTAGCAAACAGGATGATCATAATAAACAAGGGTAAAACAATAGTTGAAGGAAAAGTAAATGATCTCTTAAATATGAATGAATTGAAGGTAACTTTTGAAGTAAATGATTCGATAAAAGCGAAGGAAGTTATCAGCAATACTGAATTTATAACCGACCTTGAATCGACAGCCAATAATACCATGATATTTTCTCTTTCTTCTGAGAAAATTGCTTTTCTTAACCGGTATTTCGTAGAGCATGAAATTGAAGTGAGTGCTGTTATCCCTACCAGGTCACTTGAAGAATTTTTCCTTAACATTACAGAGAAAGCTTCGTAAATGTTCACACTTCTCAGGATAGAGCTCTATAAAATTTTTAAGAAATGGAGAACCTACATAGGCTTCCTGGTCATCGCAGTTATCGTTCCTGTTATAAATTTTGCGATGCTTGCTGAAGGAGAGAAATCGCTTGACTTTATGACACGAAATCTTCAGCAGTCATTTGTTTTTGTAGGCAATCTACTTAACGGGTATCTCATTTCATATTTCATACTTACCAGTCTTGCTGTGCATATTCCTTTCCTTATCGCACTTGTAGCCGGCGATCTTCTGGCAGGAGAAGCTACAGCAGGTACTTACAGGCTTCTGATTACACGCCCCGTTTCACGTATGAAGATTGTGTCAGCTAAATTTATAGCCGGCTTGATATATTCAAACCTGCTGGTACTATGGCTGGCGGTAATAAGTCTTGCGCTGGGAAGCCTGATGTTCGGAGTAGGTGAGTTGATTGTAATTAAAAGCAGCGGGATAATAATCTTTGCAAAAGAAGACGTTTTCTGGAGGTTTTTAATTGCATACGGGTTTGCAGGATTGAGCATGACCGTAGTTACAGCTGTTGCATTCTTTTTTTCCTCACTTGTAGAAAATGCAATAGGACCGATAATTTCAACAATGGCAGTTATAATTGTATTTATCATAATATCAGCAATCCAGGTTGATTTCTTCAGGAACCTTGAACCTTATCTTTTTACAACTTATATGTCTTCCTGGAGGATGCTTTTTGATGATCCGGTGGATTATGCGGGATTCTTTAAATCTGTGGCAGTTTTATCCGGTCATATTGTGGTGTTATTTGCCATTACCGCGTTTATTTTTAAGCGGAAAGACATCCTTACTTAAAAGGAAGAAGGAAATAAAATGATTTTAAAAAACCTGGTAATTTTTATACTTATAGCAACAGCCTCATTTGCCCAGAACCTTAAGCCTGAAGATGTTCTGGAAAAAGTTAAAGAAAATTTCGGAAGAGTAAACGATTATGAGGTAAAGGTTAACATAAAAGTTGATGTAAATTTTCTGAAAGTGCCTGAATCGAAAGCAACTATATTTTATAAAAAACCGGATAAGATCACGTTAAAATCAGAAGGATTTGCTCTTCTTCCAAAGGAGGGTCTCAATTTTTCCCCTTATAGTTTTCTGCAGGGAGATTACACCTCCATTTTTGATAAAGAGCGGGTAGTTGACGGCAGACCCTGTTACTCGGTAAAGATAATTCCCCTGGGTGACAGGGGCGATCTTATCTTAACCTCATTGATGATAGATAAGGAAAAGTTTATCATCAGAAAAATCGAATCAACTACCAAAACTAACGGAACATTTTCAATTGACCTCAAATATGATAATGATACCAAGTATCCTCTTCCGGCTTCAATGATATTCTCTTTCAATGTTCAAAAAATGCAGATGCCTAAAGAAATGACAGGTGATTTTGGAGGTGATGAAGGTTCAGAAAAAGGGAATCAGCATAAGGGAAAGACAACAACAGGAAAGGTTTATATCAATTACTCTGGTTATAAAGTAAATGAAGGTATTCCCGACACTATTTTTAATGAAAATGATAAATAAGAGGCTGCCTTAAGACAGCCTCACACTATTTAATTTTACAACCCTATCTGTATCCCGCCGTTTACTCCAAGGTAATTGGTGTTTCCCCCTTCAGTAGTTATAATATTGTATTTGATATTGAAATCAAGATCGGTACTTTGACTTAAATGGTATCTGAAACCAAATAATGGATCAAGTCCGAACTTCGAATTAGTCTCATCAACCGATATTGTTTTATTATCCTGTACTCTAGTCAGTGACGAAGTAAGGATATGGATTCCAAGTTCTGCTCCAAGGTAAGGGTGGAAGTCACCCCGTGCAAGATAGTACCTTACTCCCAACAGGATCGGTATATCTGATAAGGAATAATCCCAGTCGTTTGGAAGATCACCGGCTGCGCCAAAACGATTATATCCTATAGATCCGGTAAAGGCTAGGGGGGATTCCTGCCAGTATTCAAAAGTTCCGTTTAATCCGAAACCTGTTGAGGCCTGATTCCCAAAATCTCCTGTCGGTGCCTGTACTCCTATCTGTAAAGTCAGTCTCATCTGGGGCTCTCTTTCATGCGTCTGTGCGAAGCTGTTAACTGAAAACAGTATAAAAGCGATAATTATCATTCTCCAAACGTATTTCATTATTTCACCTTATTTTATTCATTAAACATTACCAAAAATAAAATAAGAGGTAAGGTAAGGCGCTTTACTGATTTCACTCACAGAATATAAATTCTGTGAGTTTACCAGTGAAAAAGGTTGATGAGTGAGAATTTATTCTGAATATTTACTGAAAATTACCGAGGTATTATGGCCACCGAACCCAAAAGCATTGCTTATTGCAATATTTACTTCTCTATCCTGCGGTTTATTAAAAGTATAATTAAGATCACATTCAGGATCAGGATTCTCAAAGTTTATGGTGGGTGGAATCCTATTGTTATTTATAGCAAGAATGGAAGCTATGGCTTCTACAGCCCCGGCAGCGCCAAGAAGATGACCCGTCATACTTTTCGTTGAAGAAAGATTAAGCTTATAAGCATAATCACCGAAAACCTTTTTAATTGCTCTCGTTTCTCCTATATCTCCCAGCGGAGTTGAGGTGCCGTGCATATTTATGTAATCGATTTCCTGCGGCGAAACCCCGGCATCTTTAATAGCCATTTCCATTGCAAGTATAGCTCCTAATCCGTCAGGATGAGGTGCGGTTATGTGATAAGCATCGGCAGAGAGACCCATCCCAATTACTTCAGCGTAAATTTTAGCGCCTCTTTTTTGAGCATGTTCCAAATCCTCAAGGACAAGGCTTGCACCGCCTTCACCCATAACAAATCCGTCTCTGGTTGCGTCAAATGGTCTGCTTGCAGTTTCAGGTGACTCGTTTCTGGTAGACAAAGCTCTTGAAGCATTAAAACCTGCTATACCTACCTCATTTATGGCAGCTTCGCTTCCTCCTGAAAGAATAATATCCGCTACACCCTGCTTTATCAGCATGTAGGCATCAATCATATTATTGTTGGCTGTTGCGCAGGCAGAAACAATGCAGTAATTCGGTCCGCGGAAGCCGTATTGAATAGAAATATATCCGGCAGCAATATCAGGAATAAGCATGGGAATAAAGAAAGGTGATACACGGTCAGGACCCTGGGTATTATTAATAATTGACTGCTGATAGAAGGTTTCTATACCTCCTATACCGCTGCCGAAAATTACACCAACCCTTGCCCTTTCCCCATCAGAGAGTTCTGCCGGTTTAAGTCCGGAATCCTCAATTGCCTGACCCGCTGAAGCCAATGCATACTGTGCATACCTGTCAAGCCGTCGTGAGGTTTTCTTGTCAATGTAATTAAGCGGATCAAAACCCTTAAGTTCGCAGGCAAATTTTGTTTCAAGTCTTGAAGGATCAAAACTCTTAATCATTGCCGAACCGCTTGTCCCTTTCATCATATTTTCCCAGAATTCCCGGGTTGATAGCCCGATTGGAGTGAGAGCACCCATCCCAGTAACGACAACTCGTCTTTTAGTGTCTGCCATAAAATTCCTGTTTTTATTAGGCTTGATTGTACTTAAAGATAAAAATTTAAGTAGTAAAGATAAAAACTTTTGCTGATAATCACTTATTTTTCATTGATAAATGTTTCTTCACTCAGCCTGAATACAATCCAGTCATCCATTGGTTTCGCACCCATGCTTTTGTAGAAATTAATGGCCGATTCATTCCAGTCTAGTACAACCCATTCCACTCTTCCGCAATCCTGTTCCTTAGCAAGTTTAATTAGGTAGTTCAACAGTGCTTTTCCGATACCTTTATTCCTGAATTCAGGCCGGACATAAAGATCCTCAAGATAGATACCGGGTTTCCCCTTAAAAGTTGAAAAATTATAAAAATAAAGTGCCTGACCTGCTGCCACTCCGTCATATTCGGCAATCACCACAAAAGCATACTTGTTCTTGCCGAAAAGATTTCTTTCAAGTAACTCTTCATCGGCTGTAACTGAATGTACAAGTTTTTCGTAATTGGCAAGTTCATTTATCAATTTAAAAATAAGCGGAATATCTTCTTTTGTAGTTTCACGGATTACCAGTTTATCATTTATTCTCTTCACTTAAACTCCTGTTCTCAAATTTATTGTTAATACGTATTGCAAGTTCGGCAAATACATAACCAAATATTACTCCAAGGGCGGCGCCTCCCAGAACGTCTGAAGGGTAGTGAAGTCCCAGGTATACTCTTGAAAATGAAATAAGTGCTGCGGTAATAAACAGCACCCACTTAAGCTTCGGAAACAGCTTATAATAAAATACCGCTGCAGCAAAATTATTAAATGCATGATTGGATGGAAATGAATATGAACCTGTACATCCAAGTGGTGTTATAACATCATTCAGGGCGTTGCACGGTCTTATTCTTTGGATCAGATCCTTCAGCAGGTGGCCACCTGTCTGGTCAGTTATAACTATAAGCAGTATTACACCCACCGCAGCAATTTTTCCCTTTGTTCCGCCTTTAAAAAAGCTGATTCCCAGGAGAATTATATATGCTATATACCAATTGTTTACATTAGTTATAAGAGAAAAAAATTTATCGCCAAAGCCTGTGGAAAGACTATGATTGATAAAGTAAAACACTGAAAGATCTACCGAGTAAAAGAAATCGCCCATCTAAATATGCAAGGTTAAATTAAAAATGTTTCTAAATATATCAATTAAGACGATATTAGGGGAGAAGATTTAATAATTTAATTCCTTCATTCTAATATTTTTAGTAGATTTGTTCTGAATTTTATGGTAAGGGAACATGCCGGCAGCAAATGATTCGCGTTTTGCAGATTTATTTAATCGTGCTAAAATCGTCTTATCTCACGAAAGAGAAGAGCAACTTAAACAGGAATCCAAAGAACAATTAATAGTTCCGCTTAAGATCCTCGCTTTCCTGATTGCTGTTTCAGGATTGTTTGCAATGATTTTCGAGGTGAGGCACTTCTCTGATCTTTCCTATGAAGTATATTTTACACGACTTACAGCAACCTTAATTTCTTTCAGCATACTTGGGATATTGGGCACTAAAAAGGGGAAAGAAAACCCTATTGTTCTTGTACACATTCTTCTGCTTGTAATTATTCTTTCCTCTGGGTACATGATCTACCTTATACCGACCACGCTGGTAGTTAATGTTCAGATTGTAGCATTGATGATATTTACATCCGCCCTGTTCCTCAGTTGGGATGTAAAAAATCAGATAATAGTAGCAATTTATTACAACCTCGTGTTTGCCACCGCTATTCTGATGAATGATTCTAAAATATATTTTCTTCCGAATATGTTTGAATCTGTACTTTTCGTTCTTTTTCTCAGCATCGTCTCGGTGGTAGGGAGTTCCGTAAATTTCAGGCTCAGGAAGCAGCTGGCCGACAGATCATTCAGAACCTCTCTTTCAGAAAAAAAGTACCGTTCTATTTTTGATAATTCACTTGAGGGAATATTCCAGTCTAGTTACGATGGTAAATTTATTACAATCAATATGAGTCTGGCAAAGATGCTGGGATATGAGAGCAAAGAAGAACTAATGCAGATGAACCTTATGAGCGATCTTTATAAAGATCATAATGAAAGATTGAAGCTTATTGAAATTCTGAAAGAAAAAGGCAAAGTAGAAAATTATACCGTGACGCTTCTGAAAAAGGACGGCACCGAACTTATTACCAGGCTCAACGACCGGATTGTACAGGATGATCTTACAGGAGACGTTCATTTTGAGGGAAGTATCCAGGATATAACCAGAGAAGTTGAAGAGGAGAAAAAACGCAAACAGGCGGAAGTTAAGCTGGTTGAAGAAAAAAAGAGAGCTGATAAGCTTGCAGATGAAGCTCAAAAGCTTAATCTTATTAAAAGCCAGTTCCTTGCAAATATGAGTCATGAAATACGCACCCCGATGAACGGTATAATAGGATACCTGACTTTGATAGAAAAAGATGTTTACGATTCAAAGGAGGAGATGAAACAATTCGCCCTTGGAGCGAAGCAGTCGGCAGAATCTCTCCTGGAAATCATAAATGATATCCTTGACCTTTCAAAAATTGAATCTGGCAAAGTTAAACTTGAAGAGAAAGAAATTGATCTGAATAAAATTATAGATGATTCGGTTTCTATACTTCTTGCCCGAGCCGAGGAGAAGGGACTCTCAATCAAAAAGATTATCGCCAAAGGAACCCCTTTGAACCTGATAGGCGACAGTACCAGGTTAAGACAGGTTTTCGTAAACCTCATCAGCAATGCGATCAAATTTACTTCCATGGGTGCCGTTGAGATATCTATTTACCTGAAAGAAAGAGAAGATGATAGAGCTGTGATATTTGCGGCTGTAAAAGACAGCGGGGTTGGTATTTCAAAGGAAAAACTGGGTGATCTGTTCAAACCGTTTTCACAGGTGGATGATTCGCCTACAAGGAATTTTGGCGGGACGGGACTCGGACTAGTTATCTGCAAGGAATTTGTGAATATGATGGAGGGAGAAATCGGGGTCGAAAGTAAACCCGGTTCAGGCAGTACTTTTTTCTTTACGCTGAAACTTAAAACGCAGAAAGAACAACAACTATACAAAGAAAACGAGCTTTCAAAGATCTATGAATTCCAGGGAGGCAGACCGGTAAAAGCGGTAAACCTTAAAGCTCTGAGCAGTGTAAGGAATAAATACAGAATTCTTCTGGCGGAAGATAATATTGTCAACCAAAAGATTGCTATGAAAATATTGGCCGACTATGGATATAAGGCTCATGCTGTGTCAAATGGCTTTGAGGCAATTGGTGAAGCTGTAAAAGGAATCTATGACACAATCCTGATGGATGTTCAGATGCCTGGTATGGATGGGTTTTCAGCTACACTGCAGATCAGGCGTCTTGAAGGGAACGTAGGAAAAGTGCCTATCATTGCGCTTACCGCTCATGCTATGCAGGGAGATAAAGAAAGATGCTTTGCTTCCGGTATGAATGAGTATGTCACTAAACCTATCTCAGGGGATGAATTAATACTTAAAATCGATAGACTCCTGAAGATCGATGATTCATTAATCGAAGAAAAAGAATCAGCATCAGGGGAAGGATCTGAAGACGGCCAGGATCTGTTCGACTTCAACCACCTTGATAAAATGAGTATGGGAAATAAGGAATTTCAGTCCGACTTGCTGCTAACGTTCTTTGAGGATATTATTCTCAGGTACAGGCGGCTTGAGGAATGGTTCCAGAGCAAAAACCTTGATAAAGTAATAAATGAAGCTCACACCATAAAAGGTGCAAGCTCATCCATAGGGGCAGTAAAAATTGCAGAAGAAGCACTTGCCATAGAACTGTCAGGAAAACATAATGATGTTGAAAATATCCTGCAGCGGCTTCAGAACCTTGAACAACTTATATCAGAAACCAGGCAGGTGGTTGATGATTATCTGCTTAATCCATCTTAAGAACTGAATCGGCGTTCTCCACAACCAAATCAATATCTTCCTTCGTAATCACAAGCGGCGGAGCAAAACGGATAACATTATCATGGGTCTCTTTACACAATATTCCTCTTTCCATCAGCGCTTCGCAGAATCTCCTTGCGCCACCGGCTTCAGGATAAAGCTCTACGCCAATGAATAAACCTTTTCCTCTTACCTCTTTTACATGTTTCGACTGAATTTCTTTTAGTTTATTCCTGAAATACTCGCCAAGCTTGTATGAATTTTCAACAAGGTTTTCATCAATCAGAACTTTAAGACTCTCACGCGCTACAGCCGCAGCCAGGGGATTGCCTCCGAATGTTGATCCATGATCCCCGGGATTAAATACACCCAAAACTTCTTTATTTGACAAAACAGCAGAAACAGGGTAACAACCTCCTGAAAGAGCCTTCCCTATTATTACAGCGTCAGGTTTAATATCCTCATACTGGAATGCAAAAAGCTTTCCGCTTCTGCCAAGTCCACACTGAATTTCATCTGCAATAAAAAGTACATTGTTCTTTTTACATATATCATAAGCTTTTTTAAGATAACCTTCAGGTGGAATAACAACTCCGCCTTCACCCTGAATAGGTTCAACAATAAAAGCAGCAGTGTTGGGCGTAATAGCTTTTTCAAGCTGATCAGCATCACCATAATCAATTAACTTAAAGCCTGGAGTAAACGGACCGAACCCATCCTTATATTGTTCGGTTGACGAAAAGCTGACAATAGAGATTGTTCTTCCGCCAAAGTTATTGTTGCATGTAATAATTTCAGCAGAATTATCTTTGATCTTCTTAACAGTATAGCCCCATTTTCTGGCAGCTTTTAAAGCAGTTTCCACAGCTTCAGCACCGGAATTCATCGGAAGTATCATCTCATAGCCGGTCATTTCACTAAGCTCTTTATAAAGCAGGGGAAGCTGATCATTTCTAAAAGCTCTTGAGGTTAAGGTTACTTTATCGGCCTGATCTTTTAGTACCTTAATTATTCTTGGATGACAATGTCCCTGGTTAACTGCGGAATAGGCAGCCAGGCAATCAAGGTATTTCTTTCCGTCAACATCATAAACCCACACACCCTCGGCCTTCTCAATTACTACATCCAGGGGGTGGTAGTTATGCGCTCCATATTTTTCTTCCAGAGCTATGTATTCTTTGGTATTCATTAAATTCCTTATAAAAATTGGGTAAAGAGTGGAGCAAATTTATCAAAAAGCCCCTCTTCTTCAAAATGGAAAAACATCCAAAAATTCGGCCTGAATCTGCTTTTCTGTGATGAAATTATAATATGATCTTGAGACAGTTTCATCACGTACACTAAATACGCTTGAAATAACTTCCAACGTGCATGAAGCAAAATAATCTGAAGCCTCAGACCGATCCTATTCCCTTGAATTTCGGGGCAGCCTTGAGTAATTTTTCAAGCGTGTTTTAAGTACTTCTGACACACAATGAAGTTGAACCAAAATTACTTTTTGGAAGACAGAAGCAGCTAACTTCTGTTAACTCAGGTAACCATTCACCCAAAGAATAATAGATCAATTAAATAGCGGAAGAGAAAATGAATAAAAAATTACAACTATCAGCGCTAATCATCCTGCTGCCGTTTTCCCTCATACTGGGATGGGGGGCTGAAGGACATAAGTTAATAAGCAATGAAGCGATGACACTCCTGCCGGAAGAAATGAATTCCTTTATTAAATGGCAGGATTATGTTACAACACATTCAGTTGATCCGGATTTGAGAAAAGACAAGGATAAATCCGAAGGTCCCAAACATTTTATTGATATAGATTTTTACCCTGAGTTTCTGAACGGAAACATGATTGAAGATAAAGCAAAACTTACAGATGAATATGGGGATTCAACTGTAACTAAAATTGGAATACTGCCGTGGGCCACTTTGAATGCCTACAATAGACTTGTAAATGCTCTTAAAGAAAAAAACCGGGATAAGGCACTTATATTTTTATCGGATCTCGGTCATTATGTTGCTGACGGCCATCAGCCAATGCATACGATGATGAATTATAACGGTCAGATGAGCGGACAAAAAGGAATACATTATAGATATGAATCAGTAATGGTGGATTCAAATCTTTCCACTTTAAAAAATGACTTTCATGCTGAGAAAGCGATTTATATCAGCAGCCCTCTCGATTACATTTTCAATTACATAACCTGCGCTAACTCAGTATCTGATGTCATCTACGGGGGAGACACTTTCGCTTTTAATACTACGAAATCACGTGAGGATTCCGAATACTACAGGCTGTTATGGTTTAAAACAAAATATATAACAGAGATACAAATAGAAAATGCGGCCTCTGATCTTGCCTCACTTTTCTACTCGGCGTGGACGGATGCAGGAAAACCTTCCTTTAATGAAATTAACTAAGTCTTGTTACTAATACAGAGAATAATATGAGATTTAAACTTTTACTACTCTTGCCGGCTTTTTTCTCTATACAACTTTTTCCGCAGATAGTTATTACTACCCCTCCGGAACCAACAGAAACTGACAGTATTACGATATACTTTGACGCGACCCAGCCTGGCGCTGAAGCGCTGCTTAACTATACAGGTACCGTTTATACACACACGGGTGTAAACACCAACCTGGGCAACTGGCAGCATGTAATCGGGGACTGGGGTAATAATTCAAATCAGCCTGCATTGATAAGAGATAATGCTAACCTTTATCATTTAACCATCGGTTTTCCAAGAACATTTTATAGTATAACAGATCCCTCAGAGCATATCATTGCGTTAGCCTTTGTTTTCAGAAGTGCAGATGCCAACCTGCAGACGGACCCGGATATTTTTATAAGTGTTTATGAACCAGGACTTAACCTGCAGGTTAATTCCCCTGTAGTTGATCTCAGTTTTGGTGATCCTCTGAGGTCCCCGGTATTCAGCGGACAAAATGATACTACAAATATCGATATAAGCTGCGTTGAAATTGGAACAGTTACTTCTTCTATCACTTTATTTTTCGATGGAAATTTTGCTGCCCAATCAAGTACAAATGAAATATTTTCACAATTTTTGGCTTCTCAATATTCTGCCGGTGTTCATACCATTACTGCGGTAGCCGAGGACACTTCCATTATCACAGATACGCTTTCATTTATTATAATGATAAATCCTGTCGCTCAGAATCTCCCTTTACCTGCAGGCAATATTCACGGGATAAACTATACAAACAGCACAAGCGTCACCCTTGCCCTTTATGCCCCATATAAAGATTTTGTATATGTAATCGGCGATTTCAACGATTGGAAGGTTGATTCATCCTTTTATATGTATAAAGATGAAGTAACGCCTGACAGCGTTGTATGGTGGCTTAGAATTGATAATTTGAACCCTGAAGAGGAATATTCTTTCCAGTACCTGGTTGACGGTCATATTCGGGTTGGAGATCCATATTCTGAAAAAGTTCTTGATCCGAATAACGATCAGTATATTACAGATTCAACCTATCCCGCACTAAAACCCTATCCATACGGAAAAACGGCTGAGATGGTTTCTGTGCTGCAGCCGAGCCAGCAGCCGTATCAATGGCAGATTACAGACTTTCAAAAACCGGCTAAAACTGACCTGGTAATATATGAGCTGCTGCTGAGGGATTTTGTCAGCACTCATAATTATAAGACTTTAAGAGATACTCTCAATTACCTTAAAAACCTGGGAATAAATGCTATTGAATTGATGCCGGTAATGGAGTTTGAAGGTAATGAAAGCTGGGGTTATAATCCTGCTTATCAATATGCTCTGGATAAATATTATGGTCCCGGAGATGATTTCAAACGCTTTATCGATGAAGCCCATTCAATGGGTATTGCGGTTATTCTTGATATAGTGCTGAATCATGCCTATGGGCAATGTCCTCTTGTAAGGCTGTATTATGATAGCGAAACAAACCGAACCACACCCGAGAACCCCTGGTTTAATGTTGTGTCCCCTAATCCTGTTTATTCATGGGGCTATGATTTCAACCATGAAAGCAATGCAACAAAATACTATGTGGACAGAGTAAACAGGCACTGGTTGGATGATTACCATATTGACGGATACCGTTTCGACTTTTCCAAGGGCTTCACTAATACTCCCGGAGACGGATGGAATTATGATCCGGCAAGAATTGCCATCCTCAAAAGAATGGCTGACAAATTATGGGAAACCGATCCCGCCGCTTACGTTATCCTTGAACATTTCACTGCAAATACAGAGGAAAATGAATTATCAAATTATGGTATGATGCTATGGGGTAACCATAACTGCAATTATAACCAGGCAACAATGGGATATCCTTCAGGACCCTGCGGCAACTGGGATTTCTCTGGAATCTCATACATACAGAGAGGCTGGAATAATCCAGGGCTGGTCGGCTATATGGAGAGCCACGATGAAGAGAGGCTGATGTATAAAAACCTTCAGTATGGAAATTCTTTTGAAGATTATAATATAAAACACTTTTATACTGCCATCCAAAGAATGAAGGAAGCTGCGGCATTCTTTTTTACTGTTCCGGGGCCAAAAATGATCTGGCAGTTCGGCGAACTTGGATACGATGTTTCAATTGAAGATCCCTGCAGGGTATGCAATAAGCCAATACTCTGGAATTATTACGATGACCCTGCCAGACTTAAGCTGTACAAGGTGTTTAAAGCCCTAATAAATCTTAAAAAAGATTATCCCGCTTTCCGGAGTACTAATTTTAATATTGACGCATCCGGCAGTTCAAAAAGGATAAATATTTATGATTCAACAATGAATGTAGTTGTGCTGGGTAATTTCAGTGTACAGACGGGTTCTTCTGATCCGGACTTCAGCCATACAGGGACCTGGTACGATTACTTCAGCGGTGACAGCCTGATAGTCACAAATATTCACGCTAATATTTCTCTTGATCCGGGTGAATTTCATATATATACATCTGTAAGACTTCCAAAACCTGAGGATGGTATTCTAAACGATATAAGGGAAGTGAATAATAATCAGGTTGTAACAGAATTTAAACTTGAACAGAATTACCCTAATCCGTTTAATCCATCTACTGAGATCAGATTTAGTGTGAAAGAAAATTCTCATATTATTATGAATGTGTACGATGTACTTGGCAGGGAAGTGATGTCTCTTGTAAACAAGGAAATGTACAACGGTCAGTATTCCGTTACATGGAATGGCGAAAACAACTTTGGTCAGAAGGTTAGCAGTGGAATTTATTTATACAGAATAGAAGCAGTTCCGTCAGGAGGAAAATCAGGGCGGTATATTCAATCGAAAAAAATGCTTCTTATTAAATAATAATCATCTTATCCGGAGCAATAATGAAAAAATGTTTACTACTTATTATGATAATTACAACAGGCCTTACCTTTGGTCAGTACACAACACCGGGAACCGGGGTAACCTGGAACCTGGACAGCCTGGTAATATACTCAGGGGGAGTAATAACAGGTACTTTTCCTTCGTATATACTGAATGATAATATAATTATCTCACAAAACGATGAGGTAGATATAGAAGCTGGTTCGTTTATCAATTGTATTCAGGCTGCTTCAGGTTTTGAAGTCAACGGACTACTTAATGCCTCAGGAACAGAAACTGATTCAATAACATTCAGTTCTGATCTGCAGGATTCAACTGGAGCTTATGAAGGAATATTATTCAACTCTTCTTCAGGCAGTACGGGAATAATTCAATACGTACAAATCGAATATGCATCCTATGGTGTAAGATGCATTGATGCCAGTCCTACTATAATGAACTCCCGCTTTTTTAAATGCGACAGAGGAATACAGCTTAGCGGATCTGATGCCTTAATCAAGAATAATCGTATTGAGAGAAGTTATGAATACGGCGTCCTTATCAATCTGGGGTCTAATCCCTTGATTGAAAGTAATATAATTGCTCATAATAATACCCAGGCTACTTCGGCAAAAAACCAGGTGAGCATAGGACTTCAGGGAAATAATTCTCCAGTTATAAGAAACAATGAAATTTATGCTGGATCAGGACAGGTAACCGGCGGAATAAGTCTTTGGGTAAGTGGTTCAACCAGTTATTCTGATATGCTCTGCGAGGGAAATGTTATTCACGGTAACAGCTTCGGTATTACCCTTTACAGCTCATCAAATGGAATTATTAACGCTGTTTTACGGAATAACGATATTTATAACAATACTACAAATCCTAATACTCTTGTATCAGGAAGCGGAATAAATGTAAACGGTAGTCCTTTCAATACCCCTGTCATCACCCAAAATTCTATTTACGGAAACTGGTGGGGAATAACAATACAGAACGGTACAATAGTGCAAGCCGGTCCTAATCCAAATATTGGTAATATTGAAAATACTGATTCAACAGATAACGGACTAAATATAATTTATAATAACATACAGGGATCTGATGTATTCGATCTTTATAATAACTGTACCAACGACGTAATGGCTCAGAATAATGATTGGGGAGTATACGACTCAACCTCGATTGAAGATCACGTATTTCATAAGATTGATGACCCGGCACATGGTCTGGTTATTTTTATGCCATTTTCACCCGCACTTCCGGTTGAGTTAACAAAATTCACTGCCGGGTTAAACGAAAACCTGGTAGAGCTTAAGTGGGAGACTGGTACAGAGACAAATAATAAAGGATTTGTGTTGGAAAGAAAATACGGAACTGAAAACAAATGGTTGGTTATTGGTTTTGTAAACGGACAGGGAAACTCAACCAGTCCTGGTCAATATAGCTATACAGATCAGCTTTCTGAACCCGGAGAGTATTATTACAGGCTAAAACAGATTGATTTTGACGGATCTGCAAACCTAAGTGAGATATTAACTGTCCTTTATAACCCATCTTTTAATTTTGTGCTGGACCAGAATTACCCAAATCCATTCAACCCTTCCACTTATATCAATTACCACACTTCCGAAGCAGGCCACGTAAGGATAAGCGTCTATAATACCCTTGGTCAAAAAATTTCTGAATTGGTAAACGGATTCCAGCCCGCAGGAAATTATAAGGTCAGGTTTGATGGAATTAACCTGGTTAGCGGTGTTTATTTATATAAACTTGAAATAAATGGAAAGGCAGCTGTCAGAAAAATGATATTACTCAGGTAGTATATACGGCTGGTAGTTAATAATAATTATTACAGGTGATACCGCCAAGATATCACCTGTAATTGAATTCATCAGGGGATATATTCAAGTATATTAGTATTAGAAATCATTTCCTTCTTAGAGCCTTTCTGACCCTGTGATTCCATATTAAAGGAAGTAGTAACGGCGGTGTTCAGTTTTGTTTTCTGAACAAGACCCTTGCTGATATTGAAATAAATTTTCCCTCCTCCAGTTGTTTCCGGCTGCTGAAAGTTATAATTAATTCCCCGGTCGGTCATTGT
Organism: uncultured Ignavibacteria bacterium; assembly: GCA_963800255.1. Lineage (GTDB taxonomy): Bacteria > Bacteroidota > Ignavibacteria > Ignavibacteriales > Ignavibacteriaceae > DATFVA01. The sequence continues at coordinate 58,438 of CAWDAK010000024.1, forward strand.
GTTTTTACCCGTAATCTTAGTTTGCAAAGTTGCTTCAACGTCTGCAATCATGTCGCCATTAAGATTCTCTAACCCTGTAATCTTAAAAGTTGAAGTATTCTGTGCCTGAAAAACCATGAGCTGTGTGGGGGGCTGTTCAACTTTCCAGGCTGAATCTTTTGACATTTCACGGGCAGGCAGCTTTCTGAACACCTGGCTTATCATTGGTTTCAGCATACTTTCAGTTATATCATTCTTCAAGGTTGCTTTTTCATCAGCTTTCAGAGAATCAGCATAACCTTTGATATCAAGGAGTCTGTTAACAATTTTATCAGCCCGGAATACATCAAGGATTTCGCCAATCTTAGAGACTCTTAAATTAAAAGCATTATTCACTAACGATTCGTATTGAGCAAATTTAATAACGTCAGCAGAATCTTTTGAGGTTCCCGACTGATAATGGACTGGTTCATTCCCGAAAGTTCCATCCACCTTAATAGAGGTAACTACTGCCTCAATTTCCATTGTGCTGTCGGCATCTATTTCAGTCGGTGTGAATTTCATATTATAAACCATTGTCTGATCCATTCCCTGAGTCATTGTTGTATCTTTTGTTGTAACCGTCTGATCATCTTTGGAAATGGCTGTAAGTCTGAATTTATAACTCTCTCCTTTTTCAAGCTTATATCTCAGATAAAATGTCTGGTTGGGATTATCAACCGGTTTAGCTTTTATATCTGTTGAGTCAAATGAAAACTGTTCATTTTGTGTTTCGGGCTTCTGTTCTTTTGTATTTTCGCCGCATCCGAACCATAAAAGACCGGTTAGTAAAATTAAGATTAGTTTTTTCATCTCATATCCTTTAATAAAGTAAATATTTAGTTCTGATTTTTAAAAATTTCTCAAGACCGGGCTCCCATGCCCGTATAATTTCAGCAGGAGTTTTGTCCATAAAAAGCATTTCTCTTGTGTACGTTTCACCCATTAATTTATCAAATACGGCGGGTTCAAATTTAAACTTTTCAGGATAAAGTTTGTGCAGAACGTACAATAACTGAATACTAAAATTCATTTGACTGAATTCAGCAGGGTTTGTAATATTCATTGTAATCCCGTTACAAGAGATGTTTTTATACTTCGGATTTTCAGCTTTACCCGGAATAGAGTTCGGAATAAAAATAACAGGCTTAATCGAAATGCCATCATGCTTAAATAAGGTCATCTCATTTACCAGGGCTGTTGAATTTATGAAAGGAGCCCCGATTTGTTTGAATGGGTTTTCTGTGCCGCGTCCCTCTGATATATTAGTCCCTTCCAGAAATGCTATAGAAGGATATATCATAGCTGTTTCAAAATCCGGGATATTCGGCGAAGGATTTATCCACTCAAGATTATAATCGTCAAAAAAACTATTTCTTCTCCAGTTTTTCATCCCGATTATTTTTAATTCAGGTTTTTCCTGAAACATTCCCTCTCCGGCAAACAGCTGAGCAAGTTCTCCGGCAGTCATTCCATACAATACGGGTATCGGAGCTATCCCCACGAAAGATTGAAAAGCCGGATCCAGAACGGGACCTTCAACCCGGGTTCCGCCTATAGGATTGGGTCTATCAAGCACAACTAAAGGAATATTATTTTCCCCGGCAGCCTGCATTACGTAATACAGGGTCGAAATGTATGTATAGAATCTGGTTCCTACATCCTGAAGATCAAATAAAATTATGTCAATGTTATCTAACATCTCTGGAGCAGGTTTTTTATTATTTCCATATAGTGAATGGAAGGCAATAGTACCTATGGTTGTATCAGTAATTACTGTTCCTGCGGAAGTGTTAATATCATATCCATGTTCAGGTGTGAATACCACCCCTATTTTAACTTTGCTTATCCTTAGGAGTGTATCAAGCAGGGGAGTTCCATCTGACAAAACGCTGGCTTTGTTTGCTACTAATGCAATTCGTTTACCTTTTATTAACTCCAGGTTTGAACTTAATAATTCGTTATCACCCAGTATAATTTCAGGCTCAGAATGAATTTCCTTTTTTTGCTCACTTAGCTTACAAGCCTGCAGGGTAAGAACGAGGATAACAATTATGTAATATTTGAGTTTGTCCATTAACAAAAAGAGGCTGTCTAAAAGCGATGGCTTCTAAGACAACCTCTGTTATAATACAAATTATATGATGTTAGTTTTCGTAATTATCCAGTAATTCATTCCTTGAGAAGAAATGAAGGATTTCATTTGCAGCGTTTTCATCGGAATCTGAACCATGCACGGCATTTTCTGCCTTACTGGCCGCGAATTGTTTCCTGATAGTCCCTTCTCCAGCTTCTGCCGGATCCGTAGCTCCAATAAGTTTCCTGAAGTCGGCAACTGCATTTTCTTTTTCCAGAGCGATAGGTACACAGGGACCTGAAGTCATGAAATCTACCAGCTCTCCGTAAAAAGGACGCTCTTTGTGTATCTCATAAAATCCTTGTGCAGAGCTCTTTGAAAGGTGTATCATTTTCATAGCTTTTATTTTAAAGCCTGCTTCGGTAATCCTGGCGATTATTTGACCTACATTTTCTTTTTTAACTGAGTCAGGTTTAAGTATTGCTAATGTTCTGTTGCTCAAATTGTTCTCCTGATTATAATTTATGTTTTCCTGTTCCTTTAACAATCTTTTTAGTTTTCTGAACTGTTGTTTTTGTATTCTTCTTTGAAGGTTTCACACTTTTGGCTGATGATTTAGCTGGTTTCTTTTTGGCAGTTCCCTTCTTTGCTGAATTTTCCAGAGCCTTAAGCATTGTACTCCCGATCTCCGCAGGACTTTCAGCCACATTAATACCCGCTTTTTTCATCGCATTAATTTTTTCTACTGCGGTTCCTTTTCCACCTGAAATAATTGCGCCTGCGTGTCCCATTCTTCTTCCCGGAGGTGCTGTTCTTCCTGCGATGAATCCTACTACAGGTTTGGATACGTTCTTTTTGATGAAAGTAGCAGCTTCCTCTTCAGCTGATCCACCGATTTCACCAATCATCACTATGCCTTCGGTCTGTGGATCTTCGTTGAATAATTTAATAATATCAATAAAGCGGGAACCTATGATGGGGTCACCGCCTATTCCCACACAAGTTGACTGACCAAGTTTTACATCTGTCAACTGTTTCACTGCTTCATAGGTCAGGGTCCCGCTGCGAGAGACGACTCCTATTTTACCCTTTTTATGTATAAATCCGGGCATGATTCCTACTTTTGCCTGTCCCGGGGAAATTACGCCAGGGCAATTCGGCCCTACCAAAACAACATCTTTATTTCTTATTGCATTATAAACTTTAACCATATCTCTTGCAGGGATACCTTCAGTAATACAAATAATTACTTTGATACCAGAGTCAGCAGCCTCAAGAATTGCATCAGCTGCAAAAGGAGGCGGGACAAAAATAACAGAAGTATTTGCCTTCTGTTCTTTCACTGCGTCAGCCACAGTGTTGTAAACCGGTATTCCTTCAAAACTGGTTCCGCCTTTACCGGGTGTAACTCCAGCGACAACTTTTGTTCCGTACTCAATCATTTGCTGTGAATGGAATGATCCTTCACCGCCTGTAATTCCCTGAACTACAAGTCTTGTTTTATTATTTACCAGAATGCTCATAGGAAGTCCTGTTAATTCTTTAAAAGAAATTTTATCTCCAAAGATAAAAAAAAGGGAGGATAATTCCTTAAGGGAAGGGTTGTAATTATCCGGTATTATTCAGTTTTGATAGTTTTCGCAGGCACCCTTTTCCTGTCAAGCCAGTACGAAATTAATATTACAAGGATTACAGAGAGGAGCGCAGAACCAGCCACTTCATTTCCATTCTGAGGCCGGGGGCTTAAAACCTGCGATACAAAAGCAGCAGCCACAAGAACGACTGAAAAAATATACATACCATATTTTCCACCGAAACCTGTCCCGTGCGTTTCACTCAGGTAAATGAAAAGTCCTGCGAAATAAATAGCCAGTTCAACAACCAGAGCTATATATATATGATTCCACAGACCTAATCCCAGAACAGCGGAGTTATCGCCGAAAACAGTCAACTCAGGAAGATGGACAATAACGTCAAGGAAATAGTGTGAAAGTACGCCTAATCCCATTAAAACTGCAGTAAGCTGTCTTTTGGTTATTATTTCAGCAGCGACATAAACCAGGAGACTCCACGCTACAGCTGAAATAAGACTATGAGAATAAGGAAAGAAAAATTTTAGATAATGTAATTTTTCGAATTCGGCAGGGACAATCACTTGCTCGAAACCTAGGAGTACAAAGGTCCATAGAAGCAAATCAAGGAAAAGAACAGATATAAAAAACCACGCCAGGTTGGTCTTCTTATCAAATTTTCTCATCGCCAAACCGGCACCAAGATGTCCTATAAACATTTGCTATATAATTTTCAGGATTAATAGTTGATTCCAGGGAATGGGAACCCCTGTTTAGCAGCGATAAAGCCTGGATGATTCAAAATCAGAAGTCGGATCTGACTTTTAATTCAGCTTCTTTGTCTCATGTTTTATTAAATCATCATCGGTTATCGTTATTTCTTTCTTCAAATCATTTACCCCTTTCTTAAATTCACTTATACCTTTTCCAAGGTTTTTAGCTATTTCAGGAATTTTCTTTCCTCCAAAAAGAATGAGTACAACAAACATAATTATAAGTAACTCACCCATACCAAGATTTTCAAACATAATATACCTCGCTTTGCCTGTTAATCTTTTTTAGCTTCAGTCTTTTTTGATTCGGTATCAGAATTCTTTATTTCATCCTCAACGTCTTTCAGGCCCTTTTTAAACTCACTCATACCTTTACCAATACCCCTGGCAAGTTCAGGAATTTTTTTGGCACCAAATAAAATTAAAACAACTAATAATATGAGGATTATTTCTCCGGCACCTAAGTTTCCAAACATTTTATCACCTTTAATTAAATACGTTATTTAAGATCGACCTGAAAATAAGCTGACCATCGGTTTTGCCTAGCAAGGGGTCACAGCTTCGCTCAGGATGCGGCATCATTCCAAGAACATTTCCTTCCCTGTTAATAATGCCTGCAATATTCCTGACGGATCCATTCGGGTTATATATTTCATCTATTATCCGTTCAGGAGAGGAATACCTGAAGACGATCTGGTGGTTTTCTTCAAGTGAACTCAGAGTATGGTCATCTGCAAAATAATTACCTTCACCGTGAGCAACAGGGATTTTAAGAACTTTATCTGAACCTATATCTTTCGTAAAGACAGATCTATCATTATCAACCGAAAGATAAACATCTTTACAAACAAATTGTAGCGATTTATTCTTCAACATCACACCCGGGAGCAGTCCGGCTTCAAGTAGAATTTGGAAACCATTGCAAATTCCAACAACAATGCCTCCTTTTTTCGCAAAATCGATAACATACTTCATGATAGGAGAAAAGCGTGCAATTGCCCCGGTTCGAAGGTAGTCGCCATAAGAAAAACCCCCCGGCAATATGATTATATTTGAGTTCTGAAGCTCGGTCTCTTTATGCCACAAGAACTGAGTTTCGCAGCCAAGGATTTTCCTGAAGGCGTAGTATGCATCATGATCACAATTTGATCCGGGGAAAACAACAACGCCTATTTTCGGTTTCATTTAACTTCTTCCAGCGTGAATTCGTAATCTTCCATAATGGGGTTAGCAAGTAGTTTACTGCAATACTCACTGACCTCTTTTTCCGCGGCTGCCCGGTCACGGGAATCAACCGAAAATTCAATATATTTGTTAATCCTGGTATCCCTGATATTATTCATTCCAAGAAGTATAGCACCTTTTTCAACCGCTTTTCCCTGGGGATCAAGAATTGAGGGGCGGCGTTTTATCAAAACCGTGGCTTTAAACACTTTTCATCTCTTTTATTTAGAAATAATATTAAAATTTCTTTTTTACGAAATAAAATATGTGTCGAAAAATACCAAATACGATTATGAAAACAAACATAAAGAAGAGTGCCTGTGTGAAGGTATAGAAGATCAGAAGGAAAATAGCAGACAATAATAAAAACAGTATGTATGGTTTCTCCTTAATTTCTTTCAGCCTGAGCTTGGGAAATGTGTCATATTTTATCCGGCTGATCATAAGATACGAGAGAATCAGAATCATAGGAATGATTATTACGGTAGAAGATTCAGGGTAACCTTCCGGATATTTGTAAAAAGCGAGACAAAATGATGCAATTGTTATTGCAGAAGATGGAATAGGAAGACCTTTAAAGTAGGATTTATCAAATCCTACAAGCTGAACATTAAACCTGGCAAGCCGGAATCCTCCTGCCAGCATTAATAGTGAGCTTATAATAATACCAATCACTTCATATTGGAATAAATAGCTTTTAAAAATCAGGAAAGCAGGAGCCGCACCGAAACTAACTACGTCAGAAAGAGAATCAAGTTCGACCCCCAATTCGCTGCTTGACTTTGTCAGCCTTGCCATGGCCCCATCGAGAGCATCAAAAATGCTGGCAATGATTATCAACCAGGCAGCATAAATAAACTTACCCTGGCTCGCACTTACGATCGACAGGAAACCGCTGAACATGTTCATAGCGGTAAACAGGTTCGGGATAACAGAAGGTGTAACTCTAAATCGGCTCATCAATGTTTTGGAAACTCAAATAAAATTGTCTCTCCTGCTTTGACTTCATTATCCCGTTCAACTCTAATAATACAGTTTTCCGGAACAATTACGTCAACGCGACTTCCAAATTTAATCATTCCAAACCGTTCTCCAATTTTTACAGAGTCCCCTTTAGAAATTTCGTAGACAATTCTGCGGGCAACAAACCCGGCCACCTGGGTGAAAAATACCCTGCCGTGTTTTCCTGTAATGCCGAATTCCGCTCTTTCATTCACCTCAGAAGCTTTATCTTCGAAGGCAGCAATGTATTTCCCGTTGTGATATCGAAGGTAATCTACTCTTCCATCTATAGGAATTCTGTTAACATGCACATTCAGCGGCGACATAAATATTGAAACCTGTTTTGCCTTTCCCATAATAAACCTGTCTTCTTCAACATCCTTTACAAAGAGTACCTTCCCATCAGCAGGTGAAACCACTACATCATCACGTGAAGGAGGCATTCTATCCGGGTCGCGGAAAAAGTTCATTGAAAAAATAAGGAGGAGCGCTGGTAATATTATTAATACAGCCTTAAGGTAATAGTTCTGGGTAAAAAAACTCATGCAGATTAAAACAAAAGTTATCACTGCGATTACAGCAAGAGTGGAATATCCATATTTGGTAAACATGTTAAGTACTCGTCATATTCAACAGGAAATCAGTATACTTCCTGATGTCGGCAGAAGTGTTCAGGTTATACGGATCAACCCATTTACCATCAGTGATTTGAGGAATTATTTTAAGGCTTGTAGGGGTAAAATCATCGACAAGGTAAAGTTTGTCCTGACTTTTCCCAAAACAGCAGATTACTTCGGAAAGAAGAGCATTCCTTCTTTCAAAGAAGAATTTAAGGACAGCATTCACTTTGGAGCAGATTCTGTTCATCAGTCTTAAATCCTCATTGTCACAAATATCGAATGTAATAAGGTGGCTTTCGGTTACGATAGAATCCTTTCCATTTGGATAATGGATTTCAAAAACAGGCAGGTTAAGGAGATCACCTTCTTTTTTATCAAAGACTTTTGCTGTTCTCTTATCAATTACATTCAGTATCTTGATGAAGAAAGGATAACGATCGTGTTTGACGAATTTCAAGGACGAATTATTCTGACTTTTTAAAAAGATATAGGAATATGATATTCCTTCAGATAATCGAAAAAGAAGGCATTGATCGAAGCAAATTTGGAACCAAGATCCTTCACTTTTATTTTTTTACTGTTATCAGCAACAAGATAATCAGGATACTTCAGAAGAGTGTAATTCTGATCATCCATAGGGAGATCTTTTTTCTCTATTTCTTCGTGTACTAAAGCGTTATTGTAAAATTTAAGCCCCAAACTTTCCTTGTCTTTTTTTGATAAAGAAAATATGAAAATTAAGTGTATAAAGTCAATTCTATGTATTATATTTAAACAAAAAAAATTCAAATATGTCTCAAAAAAATCAGAAAACAGGAGGTTTTTGAATGAAAGGTGGCATGCAGGGAATGTTGAAACAGGTTCAGAAGATGCAGGCAGAGTTGCAAAAGGTGCAGGCAGAGCTGGTTAACCTTGTTATTACTGAAGAAGCTGGCGGAGGTATGATAAAAGCCACTTCAAACGGACATCAGGAGATAATATCAGTAGAAATTGACTCGCAGGTCATAAATGCTGATGAAAAAGAGATATTAGAAGATCTGGTTGTCGCTGCTGTTAACAAGGCCTTACAGTCAGCAAAAAAGGCTGCGGATGAAGAAATGGCTAAAGTAACTAAGGGGATGATTCCTCCGGGAATGAATATTCCGGGATTATAATATGCAGATCGCAGAACCGCTTAATACTGCTATTGAAGAGTTGAGTAAACTGCCTGGAATTGGCAGAAAAACAGCTCAGAGGTTGGCACTCCATATACTAAAAAGTGAAACTGAAACCGTTGAAAATCTGGTAATATCACTAAAAAACCTTAAAGTCAAACTGCGTTTCTGTTCCCGCTGTTTTAATATATCCGAACACGAACTTTGTGAAGTATGTAAAAGCGAGAAAAGGGATAAATCCTTAATTTGTGTAGTTGAAGAAGCTAGTGATGTAATTGCTATTGAGAAAACACATGAATTCAATGGTTTATACCATGTTCTGGGAGGAGTACTTTCTCCACTTACGGGTGTAAGTCCTGAATCCTTAAAAATAAAGGAATTAATGAAAAGGTTCGGCGATGAACAGATCCAGGAGGTGATATTAGCTCTCAACCCCGATACTGAGGGAGAAACCACTTCACTTTATCTCGCCAAACTAATTAAACCCCTGGGAATCAGGGTATCCAGAATTGCACGCGGAATTCCCATTGGCGGTGATCTTGAATTTGCCGATGAAGCTACTATTGGTCGCGCAATGTTAAGCAGAAGTATTTTATAATGGCTGAATGGTTTGAGGAATGGTTTAATACCGAAGAATATCTGAATGTATATAGGCATCGTAATGATGAAGATGCCGAAAGACTTGTGGATCTTATTCTTTCAAATATAGAATTGGTTGAGGGAGCAGATATAATTGACCTTGCCTGCGGTTCAGGAAGGCACTCTATCCTTTTTGCTGAACGTGGATTTAACGTCACCGCGGTAGATCTTAGCGAAAACCTTCTTAACGTAGCCCGGGTAGCCGCGGGGAGTCTTGGTTTGGATATAAACTTTGTAAATGCGGATTTAAGGAACTTCTGTATTACTTCAAAATTCAATCTGGCAGTGAACCTGTTTACAAGTTTCGGGTATTTTGAATCGGATGCAGAAAATTTTTCTCTTTTTACTAATGCCCGTGATTTATTAAATCCCGGAGGATATTTTGTAATTGATTATTTTAATGCAGATTTTGTGAGGAAGAACCTTGTATCCCATTCTGAGGATACTTTTGATGGAAAGAGAATAATCCAGGATAGAAAAATAGTGGGGGACCGTGTGGTAAAGAATATTACCATAGCGAATAACGGTACCCGGAAGAACTTTAAAGAGTCGGTGAGGATGTATTCCTATTCAGAACTCATTTCGGAAATTGGAAAAAGCGGTTTGAAGATATATGAAATATTCGGCGACTTTGATGGCAGTAAATTTGACCTTAATTCTTCACCCAGAATAATTATTATTTCAGGTAAATGAAATATGTAATTGTCTATATTATAACTGCACTGGTATTTGCAGGCTGTGATCTTATTCAGACCAGAAACGCAGAATCTCCTAACCAGCCTCGTTCAAATTACGAACAGGCAGTAACCCCGCAGATATTAATAAGCAACCTGGTAAATTCGTTCGAAGATAAAGATGTTCAGAATTATATTAACTGCCTGGTTGATTCATCCTTTAGTGAAAAGAAGTTTTTATTCTCACCGTCCAGCGGTGCTTTATCCCAGTACCCTTTCTTGATAACTGACTGGAACATTAAGAATGAAGAACTTTATCTGCAAAACCTGATTTCTAAAGTTAGTCAGGAATCTCCAATAACTCTCTCATTAACAAATGAACTTTATAGTCCACAGGGGGATACTCTTCTTTATACTGCCACATACAGCATAAATGTACCTAATGAAGAATCAGAACCAAAAGATTACCAGGGTGACCTGAGGTTCAACATGGTGAGAGATAACCGATCTGTTTGGGTAATATATTTCTGGCAAGACACAAAAAGTACTGCGCTGCCAAGCTGGAGCGAATTAAAAGGTAAGTTTTATCAATAAAATTTTTTTTATACTTCCTGTAATTATTATTTTACTGGCAGGATGTAAAAATCCTTTTGCTCCCGCGTATGATGAACAAGCTAATAACAGCAGCACGACTATTTCTGATCAAAAAACAATCGAGGGTGTTTTCCAGAATTTCCAGTATGCATATACCTTTAAAGATACAACAATCTATGGAAAGCTTATCTCAGAAGAGTTTATTTTTACTTACCGCGATTATGAAGTTGGTTTTGATGTTTCGTGGGGCAGGGAAGAAGAGATGAAAACAACTTACGGATTATTCCAGAACTCACAGAGATTAGACCTGATATGGAATAATATAATTCTCTCCTCCGTTGATACTTTAACGGCCAATATTGTAAGGGGGTTCAACCTTACGATAACGTTTAATCCTACCGATGTTATCAGGATTGACGGACGTGTAAATATGGCCTTAAAAAGGGAAACTATTGAATCAAAGTGGCGGATCTCCAGGTGGATCGACGAATCTAATTTCTGATAACAAAACAAGGGTCCGGATCTATGTTTTTCTCAGTTAAGGAAGCATTCAGGTTAATAGGAAGAGCGAAAGCTTCATTTTTTCTATCGTTAACGTCCCTAAGCATTTCTGTATTGCTTATTACCGCATCATTGGCTCTTATCGAATCTACGAACGTCATGCAGAAAAAAATAAAGGAAAATGTCAGTATAAATTTATTCCTCAAAGAAAACCTGAATTCTGATGAAACAGCTGGAATAAAAGATGAACTTGTAAAAAAAGATTATATAAAAACCATCGATTATATTGGTAAAGACAGAGCTGCAGAAATATTTATAAAAGAAACGGGTGAAGATTTCCGAAAATTGCTTGACTATAACCCGCTGCCAGCATCATTTACCGTTACGTTGAATGATAAATTTGTTGAAGAAGATTCACTTGATGCTATTGTTGCTTCATTATCCTCGATCAACGGTGTTAGTGATATAGGGTTTAAGGATGATTTCATTTATAAACTTATTTCTATCCTTAAGAGCATCAAAAAGTATGTATTTATTACCACTGCAGTGATATTATTCTTATCTATTTACATAGTTTACAGTACGGTTAAACTTATAATAAATTCCAGGTTTGAGGAATTGGAGACCATGAAACTAGTGGGAGCAAAACTAATTACCATAAAACTGCCTGTGATACTGAATTCAATGATTGTTGGAGTACTTGCCGGGGCTGTATCCGCAGGTATTTTTATCTTGTTTATTTCCTTTTTTGCTGATTATATTAGTATGATAAATTTTTTGGGAACCTCAAAATATATTTACCTAAGCTTATTAATTTTTGTTGGTCCATTTCTTGGATTAGTTATCAGCATAATCTCTTTAAAAAGACTGTCATTGAAGATTTGATGTAGAGTTAATTATCACTAATTTTATTACTTATAATCTCGCGGAATTACTTTAAATGAACTACTTCTTCAGAACCTTAATTCTTTTATCCTTTTTCAGCACGATGATTTTTGCCCAGAATTCTGAACTCCAGGTAGGCAGCAATACAAATCAGCTTAGACAGAATCAGGGTGCATTTTATGATTATTCCGATCCTACAACCCTGAATATCAAAGTTTCGGTTTGGGGATTTGTAAAATACCCTGGAAAATATGTAATTCCCATGGAAAGTAATGTTTATGATCTTTTATCCTACGCGGGCGGTCCTTCCGAAGATGCACATCTTGACGATCTGAGAATATTCAGGACTCTTGAGGATTCCTCGAGGCAAATGGTTAAATTTAATTATAATGATCTGTTATGGGATGAAAATCTTAAAGAATTTAAAAATGCACCGGGTCTGGATGCCGGCGATATACTCCTGGTTCCAGGTTCCCAAAGACTCTATTTTAAGGATTATCTCCAGATAGGCCTTTCCGTTTTTTCCGCATTAATATCACTCTCAATTTTAATATTAAATATAGCGAAGTAGTATGGCAATAGATCCGATAAACGAAGACCTCAGGTCGATAGAAAGTAACTCACTCAAGGATTATATAAAATTAATCAGAACAAACATTGTCCCGGTAATATTAATTACCCTGGTCAGTTTGGTTGTGGCAATCATTTACGCGGTGAATGCCAAAAATATATATAAAGCAACAACCTCCCTGAAGGTATCTATGCCGCAGGGAAATATTCTTGAAGCTCCTTTGATGCCTGAATTTCAGGATTTTGGAAGTGACAGGTTTATTGCAAATGAGATTGAAATATTAAAAAGCCATAACCTGAGAGCACGTGTTGCCCAGGCTCTGATTGACAGTTTTAAAACTGCCAGCGATAAAGACAGTTTCTATCTTATTCAGAGTCATGATTTTAACGAAGGCAAAAATAATCTCCTTGGCATTGAGCAGATAGCAAGACTGCTTAACAGCAGCGTTATAATTGAGCAGAAACGAGGCCTGGATATCATAGATATATCAGCCGAATCACCTTCACCCTATGAAGCCTCGCTTATTGCTAATATTTATGCAATGGAATATAAATACCTGAACCTGGAAATGAATAGGAACCAGCTGACAATGGTTAAAGCTTTCCTGAATCAGCAGCGTGAAGAAAAACAGACTGAGCTTAATGCTGCCGAGGAAACCCTCAGAAATTTTCAGGAGAAGGGCGGCATAATAGCTCTTGATGAACAAGCTTCCAGCCTGATAAATCAGCTCTCTGATTTCGAGGCTCAGAAAAACGCAAAACAGATTGAGCTCGCAGCTTCAGATAAAATTTTATCACAGTATAAAAAAGAACTTGCAAATCAGAATCCGCGGCTGGCTGATTATCTCCAAAGTGTTTCCAGTGAAGCATATATTCAGACTCTGCAGCAGCAGCTGGCGAGACTTCAGGTTAACAGGGATATGGCATTGACAACAAAGGATTCCAAGTCGAATAATTCAAAGGTCATGAAAGACTACGATGAAAAGATCGACGATCTGAAGACGAAGCTGGATGAGAAAATGAAGGTGATTAAGGCGGGCATCCTTGCCAGCAGCCCGGAAGAGGTGAAGGACCTTTCACAAAAAATAGTAGAAGAAGAGATAAAGAATCAGGCTCTTCAAATTACATCCTCAGAGCTTGCTAAGATAGTTAACCATTATGAAGCCAAGTTTAACCAGCTGCCTAAAACTTCGATCGAATTAGCAAAGCTGCAGCGGAACAGGGAAGCATTAGAGAAATTATATACGCTTGTAGAGGAAAAATATCAGGAAGCATTGATTAATGAACAATCGCAGCCAGGAAATGTACTGATCATCGATAATGCCAGAAGACCTGAATCACCTGCCAAACCAAACAGACTCTTGATTGTTTTAATCGGACTTGTGCTCGGAGTAGGTATGGCTTTCGGCTATGTTTTCACCAAAAATTATTTCGATAATACGATTAAAACACCTGAAGATATTCAGAATAAAAATATAAATGTGCTTGCCTGGATACCGCAGATTGAAGGAATAGGCCTTAACGGCAGTAATGAATTTGAATTTATTGTCTCTAAGAAACCGGATTCAATTCCTAGTGAAGCTTTTCGTGCATTAAGAACCAGGATTCAGTTTTCTCACCCTGATAAAGAATCGCTTAAAACAATTCTGGTTACATCTTCTGCTCCGCAGGAAGGAAAAACCACCGTGGCAATAAACCTCGCCGGCAGTTTTTCACAATCAAATAAAAAAACAGTTGTAATCGACTGTGATCTTAGAAAACCCCGTATACACACAGTTTTTAATACGAACAGGTTTCCAGGTTTGATAGATTATCTCTTCGGGAAAGTTTCTCTTGAGGAGATTATAAGAACCACTGATTCTCCGAACCTTAATTTTATAACCTCCGGAACAATACCCCCAAATCCAGCTGAAATGCTGGAATCAAAGGCAATGAAGGAATTTCTCGAAATTATTAAAGAAAGATATGATTTGGTCCTTCTTGATTCCCCTCCGGTTATTGCAGTGACTGATTCAGAAATTCTGGCAAGCATGGTTGACGCAAGCATACTTGTGGTTTCAGCAGGTACTACTGAAACTGAGCTGCTTGAAAAATCGGTTGAATTAATTAAAAGAGACGGATCTTCTTTTATAGGAACTGTTCTTAATAATTTCAGTTATAAAAGTGGTTATGGTTCTTACTACAAGTATTACTATTATTATTCACGTCCTGCAGAAAGTAAAAAAAATAAACTATCACATTCCGAAAAAAAGAGCTGAGAACTGTTTGTCAAATGATTAATATTGTCCGTTTACTAAAAAACGATTCAGTTCATTTCTTTTTATGTATCATTTTCAGCGGGATGTTTTATTCTGCTTATTCTCAGGACATGCCTGATTACAAAGAAAGAACTTTCGCCTTATTCTCTGATTCGTTGGACTTGATGTCTGGAAAGAATTTACCTATGGAGGCCACTGAGGGGAGTGTAAACCCTGATGAATATCTTGTTGGACCAGGTGATGAAATATTTATATCTATAAATGGAATTGAGGAAATACCTCTTGAGCTCTTCATAAACCAGGAAGGGATTTTATATATACCTAAAGTTGGCGGTGTAGATCTGAAAGGATTAACGCTGAGGGAGGCCAAAAATAAAATCAGGGAATCAGTCAACCTCTACTATAAAAATGTAGATGTTTTCATATCGTTAATAAATTTCAGAAAAATTAAATTATCTCTTCTGGGAGATGTGAAGAAGCCTTCCACCTTCATAATGTCTGCCAATTCACGACTGATAGACCTTATAATGGATTCCCAGGGTCTGAATAAAACTTCCAACTTCAGAAATATCAGAGTTATTCACAGGGACAGTACCGAACAAGTTTACGATCTTCTTGATTTTCTGAGACTTGGTGACAGAAAGAATAACCCCCTAATGAGAGAAGGTGATGTTGTAGTTGTTGACCGTGTGGATAGAGTAGTATCAATTTCAGGTATGATTAAATACCCTGGTGTTTATGAATTTCTTGACGGTGAAAGTGTTGATCATCTTATTACAATTGCAGGTGGTCTGAAGGCAAAAGCCAGAATAGATTCTATTGAAGTTGTAAGTTTTGAGTCTGACGGAAAAACCCAGGTGAGCCGTTATTATAATTATTCTGATGTAAGAAGTGGTGACCCTCTTTTGAAGTTCGAAGATCAGGTTATGATAAGAGAAATTCCAAATTACTTTGATCCTAAGTTTGTTCTTATATCAGGCTATGTAAAATATCCCGGGTATTATAAAATTAATGAAAATAAAAGCCTGCTTTCGGAAGTAATTCATCAAGCAGGGGGGTTCAGGAAAGATGCCTCACTAATCGATGCAACTCTTACCCGTCATACAGGTACTGTGGAGGAAGATCCTGAGTATGAAAGGTTAAAAACGATGCTGCGGGCCGATATGACTGATGATGAATACGATTATTTGAAAGCTAAGTCGCGTCAAAGGGTAGGAAAGGTAGTTGTGGATTTTAACCAGCTCTTTAGAGAAGGTGATAAATCAGAAGACCTTATCCTTAAGAATGGTGACGCAATAAATGTTCCTGAAGCAAAAGATTATATCATACTTCTTGGTCAGGTTGTTACTCCGGGAAATATTATTTATCAGCCGGGGCTATCAGTTGATGATTATATAAAACTTGCCGGAGGTTTCGGCTGGCGGGCTGAGGATGGGGATGTTCGTGTCATCAAAGCTAATAGTGGAGAATGGATAGACGCAGAGGATGTTGATACGCTTAAACCCGGCGATACGATATGGATACCCGAAATTCCACCGGGACCAAAATTCTGGGATGTGTTTACAACTTCTCTTGCAGTAGTTGGTCAGGTGGCGTCAATTATTGCTGCTACAGTTGCCATTATAGTAGCTTCGAGGTAGAAATTGGATTATCACGAAATATTAAATACCATAATCTTCCACCGGAACAAAATTTTAAAGGTAACGATAGCTGCTACCCTTATTTTATTCCTGATCCTGCTGTTTGTTTACCCTGTGACATATAAATCTACGATTTCTGTGATGCCGCCGGAAAATAACAACGAAACCGGCTCATTGAGCTCGTTGTTAAGCGGTCAGGATTTCTCCAGTATAATTGGAGGTGGATTGACAAGTGCTAACTCTCAGCTTTATGTTGAAATGCTAAAAAGCAGAACAGCAGCTTTGTATGTTGTGAACAGGTATCACCTTGACAAATATTATGATATTGATAATCAATATAAAGCGGCTGAAAACTTACAGGATAAATTAGAAATTGAACTAACAAAAGAGGGAATAATCAAGTTGAACGTAGAAGTTACTACTTCATTATTTCCCTTAATAACATCAAATAAAGACTCGATTAAGCAGATGGCTGCCGATTTGTCTAACGCGTATGTTGAGGCCCTCGATAAAATGAACCGGGAGAAATTGTCCTCCCAGGCAAAACGTGCCAGGCAGTATATTGAAGAACAGCTGGTCAAAACAAAAAGCCAGCTTGATTCTGTAGAAAATAAACTGGCGGTTTTTCAGCAGACAAATAAGGCCATATCTCTTCCGGAACAGGTTAACGCCGCTATTGAAGCTGCTGCAGGCTTAAAAACTGAAATAGTTAAAACCGAAGTCCAGCTTGGACTCCTCCAATCGAATCTACGGGAAGATAATCAGACCCTGGTTGCCTTAAGAACCAAGCTTGGTCAGCTAAGAGGGCAGTACGACAAAATGGCGATGGGAAGCCAGGATTACTTGGTTGCCTTTAAGGATGTTCCAGCACTTGGAAAAGAGCTAGCCTCACTTCTGAGAGATGTCAAGATACAAAATGAAGTTTACCTGCTTCTTCAACAGCAGTATTATAAAGAAAAAATTCAGGAAAACAGGGATATCCCGACCATCCAGGTTCTTGATGAAGCAATACCTCCTCAGAAAAAATCGGCACCAAAAACTATTTTTTCTACAATTACCGGTGGTATATTTGTTTTCCTTCTGATGAGTTTAATAGTAGTAATGAGTGAAAGAAAAACATACTTGCATAAATCTAAGGAATTATAGTGTCTGAAACAGCAGTGGTAACCGGTGGGGCCGGTTTTTTGGGCTCTCATCTTTGTGATCGTTTACTTAAAGAGGGATTAAAAGTTATATGTGTAGATAACCTCATAACCGGCAGCACAAATAACATAAATCATCTTGCAGGAAATGAGAACTTTTCTTTTGTAAAGCACGATGTTACTAACTATATATTTTTGCCGGGTAAAGTAGATTATATACTTCATTTTGCGTCCCCCGCAAGCCCCATAGATTATCTGAAACTTCCCATTCAAACACTTAAAGTAGGCTCACTGGGAACCCATAAGGCCCTTGGTCTTGCAAAGGAAAAAAATGCAAGGTTTTTATTAGCTTCTACCAGTGAAGTTTACGGCGATCCTGCCATTCATCCTCAGCCGGAAAGTTATTGGGGAAATGTTAATCCCATAGGTCCCCGCGGAGTATATGATGAAGCAAAAAGATTTGCAGAAGCTATTACAATGGCTTATAACCGGTACCATAATCTTGATACCAGGATTGTAAGGATTTTTAATACTTATGGACCCAGAATGAGACTTGATGATGGAAGAGCACTTCCTGCCTTTGTTGGTCAGGCTCTCAGGGGTGAGGATATTACTGTATTCGGAGATGGATCTCAAACAAGGAGTTTCTGTTTCGTTGACGACCTTGTAGACGGAATCTTCAAACTTCTGATGTCCTCAGAAGTTGAACCTGTAAATATCGGAAACCCTGAAGAAATTTCAATAAAAGGATTTGCTGAAGAAGTTATAAAAATTATAGGCTCCAACAGCAAAATTATCTATAAAGATCTGCCGGTTGACGATCCTAAAGTAAGGCAGCCTTCAATTGAAAGAGCAAGAAGACTGCTAGGCTGGGAGCCGAAAGTTAAAAGGATGGATGGTCTCAAAACAACTATTGATTACTTTAAGAAATCAATACAATAGGTCGAACCACTTCGGCCTCTAACTTCTCTGCCAATCAATATTTCTTTATATTTAGATTCAATTTTTTGTAAAAGAAAAATTTATAAAGCCAAAAATATGATGGAACCGGAAGTAACTCCTGAACTTGCCTACGAACATGGATTAACCGAAGAAGAATATAAAAGAATTCTCGATATCCTGGGAAGAATTCCCTCATTCACCGAGCTCGGTATCTTTTCCGTCATGTGGAGCGAGCATTGCAGTTATAAAAATTCAATAGCATTGTTAAAAACCCTGCCCAGGGAGGGTGGAAGACTGCTGGTTGGGGCAGGTGAGGAAAATGCCGGACTTATTGATATCGGTGATGGTTATGCAGTTGCTTTTAAAATTGAAAGCCACAATCATCCATCTGCAGTTGAACCTTACCAGGGTGCTGCTACTGGCGTAGGTGGAATCATGAGAGACATATTCACCATGGGCGCCCGCCCTGTTGCTTCGCTTAATTCACTACGCTTCGGTTCCCTTAATGATGCACGTACTCGCTTTTTATTCGAGGGGATTGTAAAAGGAATAGGGGATTACGGGAATAGCTTTGGTGTACCTACTGTAGGAGGTGAAGTATATTTTGATGAATCCTACCAGGGAAATCCTCTTGTAAATGCAATGGCGGTTGGAATAGTGAAGAAAAACCTGGTAGCAAGTGCTGTTGCTAAAGGCGAGGGTAATCCGGTCATGATTGTTGGCTCTTCAACAGGCAGAGATGGTATTCATGGAGCTACTTTTGCCTCAGAAGAAATATCTGAAAAATCCGAAGCTAAACGTCCGTCCGTCCAGGTTGGTGACCCGTTTACAGAAAAACTTCTGCTGGAAGCCACTTTAGAGATAATTAAGAACGACTGGCTTGTCGGGATTCAGGATATGGGAGCTGCGGGAATTTCCTGTTCGACCACAGAAATGAGTGCCAAGGGTGAATCGGGAATGAAAATAAATCTTGATAAAGTACCCCTTCGTGAAGATGGTATGAGTGCCTATGAAATTATGCTTTCAGAAAGCCAGGAAAGAATGCTGTGTGTAGTGAAAAAAGGTTACGAAGATAAAGTTAAGTCTGTTTTTGAAAAGTGGGACCTTCACTGCGAAATAGTAGGTGAGGTCACTGCCAGCGGCAACCTTGAGGTTGAATACGAGGGAGGAAATAAAGCTGTGTTACCCTCATACGAGCTCGTGCTGGGCGGGGGAGCTCCTGTATACCATAGAGAGACTAAAGAACCAGCTTATCTGAAGAGCATAAGGGAATTCGATTTCAATTCGCTTCAGGAGCCTCAGGATATTACCACAACTTTTCTCAACTTATTTGCATCTCCTAATATTGCATCAAAGCGCTGGGTTTATGAACAGTATGATTCGATGGTCAGAACCAATACAGTAGTTGGACCGGGCTGCGACGCCGCCGTGATTCAGATTAAAGATACTAATAAGGCCCTATCAGTTAAGACTGACTGCAATGGAAGATACGTTTATCTGAATCCTGAGGAGGGCACCAGGATCGCTGTGGCTGAATCAGCAAGAAATATTGTTTGCTCAGGAGGAGTACCGCTTGGTATTACTAACTGTCTTAACTTCGGCAATCCATATAAGCCCGAGGTCTACTGGCAGTTCTCAAAAGCAATTAAAGGAATGGGCGATGCGTGCCGGTTTTTCGGAACTCCGGTAACCGGTGGAAATGTAAGCTTTTATAATGAATCACCCTTAAGTGCGGTGTATCCTACACCGACAATTGGCATGGTTGGCTTAATTGAAGACATTAGCAATATAACAACCTCATATTTTAAAGAACCCGGTGATCTTGTTTACCTGCTAGGAGAAGACTTCGAGGAGCTGGGAGGCAGTGAATTCCTGAAGGTAATTCATGGTAAGGTAAAGGGGGATTGTCCAAAGATAGATCTCGATGTCGAAAAGAAACTGCAGGATTCACTTCTCGGATTAATTCAGAAACATATTATCATATCAGCTCACGATGTCTCAGAAGGCGGTATATTATCAGCTCTGGCAGAATGCTGTATAATGAATAATGAAAAAAAAATCGGGGCAGATCTTAAAGTTCCTGTTAAAACACGAGAGGATTTTTCATTTTTCTCTGAAAGCCAGTCCCGTATTATTGTCTCAATTCATGAAGAATCAAAAGATGAATTTGAAAAATATCTCCGGAAAAAAAATCAATCATTTTTGTTACTCGGTAAAACGGGGGGAAGTTCGTTAAAAGTAAATAATATTATGGAAATTGATGTTAATAAACTGGCTGACATTTATTACAACACCATTTCCAATATAATGAATGGCTAAATCTAAAATTAAATCAAGGTTCAGGGATTCATCGATATACGAAATTTATAGAAAGTTTCATTATATCCTGCATCGTATACCAGGATTCCAGGAAATTAAAAAGTTTGTTCTATACTATTACAAAGGGTTGACGAAAAGAATTGATGAGCACCATGTTTTTTTATTTGCAGGCGGACTGGCGTTTTCAATATTCCTATGTATTATCCCTTTCGTGCTGATTATATTCGCCGTTCTTGGTAACCTGTTAGATTCCTCCTATGTTCAGTTTCAGATAAATACTCTTATAGAAACAATAATACCTTACTCACGTTATTCGGAATTTGTAAAGAAGATTATTTTTAATCGTATCAATGAGGTGATTGAGTACAGGAATATTGCGGGTATTATTGGCGGATTTGGTTTATTGTTTGCTGCAAGCAGCTTATTCAGCAGTATGAGAACCATATTAAATAAGGTCTACGGAGTTGAATTTGACGTTAATATATTTATAGCAAAGCTAAGAGATTTCGCACTTGTTTTCATGGTAATCATAATTTTCTTTTTAACCACGATCTCTATGCCTACCATTGATCTGCTCAGGCAGAAAGCGGGGGAATGGACAGTCTTCAGTTTTCTTTCAAACGGTATTTTCAGTCACCTTATTTTTTCCCTTTTGTCTCTTCTCCTCATCTTTATAGTATTCAGCGTCCTCTATTTTACAGTTCCAATCAGAAAACTTGGAAGGAAAGCCACATTCATGAGCGCTCTTTGGGCTGCAATACTATGGGAGGCCGCAAAACAATTATTCGGATATTATCTTTATAATTTTGCTGCCTTCAACCGGATCTATGGTGCATATGCTCTGGTTGTTGTGGTTGCTTTCTGGATCTATTATTCCTCGGTTGTCTTCATTGTCGGGGCCGAAATAGGGCATCTCTACTTTGAAAGAAATTTTGTTAAAAATGATATAACCACATAATAATCTCTAAGGAAAAACTTACGATAAGAATATTTGACTATGTCTTTTCTCATTCTTATATTTAATCAGACAATTTAATCTGATTAGCGACTATGACTGTAATATTTTCTAAAAAATGCGAATATGGACTTCAGGCAGTACTTTATCTGGCCGCTCAGCATACCGGCGAAGTAATTCCCTCGGATGAAATTGCAAAAAATCTTAACATTCCCAAAGAATTTGTATCTAAGATACTTCAGAGTCTTACAGAGAGCGGGATAGTGGATTCGAGGAAAGGGAAGTCAGGCGGTTTTTTCCTGGCTAAAGATCCTTCCAGGATAAGGTTAATTGACATTGTAGCAGCTATAGACGGACTTGGAATGTTCAATAATTGCGTGCTGGGATTTCCTGACTGCAGCCCCAATAATCCGTGTCCGCTTCACTCAAAGTGGGGAGAACTAAGAACTAAGGCATACAATATGCTTACTGATGAAACGATTGATAAATTTAAGGAAAGTACATTAAGAAAAGTTAGTAATCTGTAAAATTTTTTAATATTAAATCAGACTTTATTATCCGATATGAGAACTAAGAAGAAAATAATCCGCAACACTGAGAAGTCGGTGCAAAAATATCGTTTTCTTGTACAAAGCGCTTTCGCACTATTATGTATATGGATCGGGATCGAGTTCTACTTATTTAGTAAATATCTGGAAACAGGTGGAGCCTCATCATTTATCAGCAGACCTCCGGGAGTAGACGGGTTCCTGCCTATAAGTTCATTTATGAGCTTTTATCTCTTCATAACTACCGGACAGATTCATTATGCACATCCGGCCGGGTTATTCATTTTCCTGGCTATACTGTTAGTATCATTGGTTTTCGGGAAGGCTTTCTGCAGCTGGTTGTGTCCTGTGGGGTTTATCTCCGAACTTATAGGTGATTATGGTGAAAAGATGTATATGAAAATCTTCAAACGGAGAATACATCTGCCCAGGTGGATTGATTATCCGCTGCGCAGCCTAAAATATCTGCTTCTGGGTTTCCTGTTATATTCTGTTTTTTTCCTGATGTCGTCATTAGCACTACAGGCTTTCCTTGATAGTCCATACAACATTGTAGCTGACCTTAAAATGTATTACTTCTTTGCAGATATCTCGCGGTCGGCGCTTATAATTCTCGCCGTATTGTTTGTTCTGTCAATATTGATAAGAAATTTCTGGTGCAGATTCCTTTGTCCTTACGGGGCATTACTTGGTCTATTCTCATTTTTGAGTCCTCATAAGATCAAAAGGAATCCCGTAAGCTGTATTGACTGCGGTTTATGTGCGAAAGCATGTCCCTCTTACATAAAGGTTGATGAAGTTAAGACAGTAATTTCAGATGAATGCAATACCTGCCTGAGCTGTGTTGATGCGTGCCCTGTTGAGGATACTCTTGATCTGAAATCAATCCTTCCAGGGGGAAAAAAAGTGAACAAAAAATATGTGGCTATAGGGGTTGTTTCTATTTTTATGCTGGTGACAGGGATAGGTATTTTCAGCGGGCATTGGGACAACCACATATCAGGGAACGAATATCTTATTCATTACAAGAATATGAATACTTATGGTCACCCCACAGGCACGGCTGCTATTAAAAAATTTAACAAAGAAGCAGCCTCAAGCAAGCTTGAAAGAAAAGATGAAATTAATAAAACAAAGGAGAATTAAATGGAACAGAACAGAAGCGAAATTCTTAACAATGAATTTTCAGGGCGTACTCTTTCAGAAATTGTAACCCACAACTTCAGGGCAGCTGCAGTATTTGAAAAATACAATCTTGATTTCTGCTGCGGGGGCAAAAAACCTGTATCAGAAGCCTGTAGGGAAAAGGGACTCAACTCCTCGGAAATTTTTGAGGAACTCAGGTCGATTGGAAACGAGGGAAAAGGAAGTGAGAATCACTCTGATTGGGAACCTGATTTTTTAATAGATTATATAGTAAACAATCATCATGCCTATATTGTCAGAATGATCCCGATTCTTTCGGCACACACACAAAAGATTGCCTCCGTGCATGGAAAAAATCATCCGGAATTGATTAAGGCTGCCGGGAGTTTCGAAAAGGTATATAAAGAGCTTAAACAGCATATGATGAAAGAAGAACAGATGCTCTTTCCTTTTATAAAACAGCTTGTGACTGCAAAAAGAGATGGCAGGAAAACCGAAGCTCCTTATTTCGGAACAGTCAAAAACCCAATCAGAATGATGGAAGCTGAGCACCAGGCGGCGGGAGATGAGATGTATGAAATCAGAAACCTCACCCGGGGTTACGCCATACCGGAAGATGCCTGCGGTACTTACAGCGCAACTATGCAGGAGCTAAAAGACTTTGAAGAGGACCTTCATAAACATATTTATCTCGAGAACTTTATTCTATTTCCAAAAGCGGTTGAGTTGGAGAAGAAATTACTTTAAGATATTTTGTATCTTATTTTATCAAAACTTAATACTGTTATGGACATTAGAAATATTGAAGACATCATAATCCTGGTTGACCGTTTTTATGATAAGGTTAATGATGACAGTCTTTTATCGCCTGTCTTTAATGATTTTGCTAAAGTAAGCTGGGAGGATCATCTTCCTGTTATGTACAGTTTCTGGAGTGCTGTCCTTTTTGATACCAATACCTATAAAGGACAGCCCTTCACATCTCACATAGAACTGCCGGTTACAACCGAACATTTCCACAGGTGGCTTGAACTATTCAAACAAACAGTCGATGAAAATTTCAAAGGAGAGAAGGCTGACGAAGCAAAAGAAAGAGCTGATTCAATTGCGAATATTTTTCAGGCGAAGCTAGGATTAATTACAGATAACCTTAGCATACTATAAAACCTTCTGAATTAAAACCCTTTCACCCCCACGTTAAAATTGATATCCAGCGCATTCTCTGAATTTATTTGGTGAATCTTCTTCAACAGAAGCTCTTTTTCCTGTATGCTGTTAACGTCACCTGTAATCACTAAAGCTCCATTATCTTCTTTCACCTCTAAATGATTAAGTTCCATTTCCTTCAAAAAATCAATCACAGGCTGATATTTGGCTTTTAATGACATGAGTATTTCCTTTTTTAGAATAAGATATGTCGTTTTAATATGGTTATATGTAATTCAGTTAACAGGTAAATAAATCTCCGGCTCAAAATTCTTTAAATCATATTTTGTTAAATTTATTAATGGAATGTTATTCTTAATTCAATAAACTATTGCCCGGGAATGAAAAATGAAATATTTATACGTTTTTACTTTACTCCTCTTTATCAGTTCACAGGGATTTGCCCAATATCCGAACGTGATGATAAATAACCCCTCAAGCACAGATCCGGAAGAGGTTTCTATAGCTATTGATCCTTCGAATCCGAATTACCTTGCTGCCGGGGCAAACATCGATTACACATATTACTCAACTGACGGGGGTTATAATTGGAACCAGCAAACTTTATCGTCCTCACTCGGGGTCTGGGGTGATCCATGCCTGGTTTTTGACGGCAGCGGAAATTTGTATTATGGTCATCTTTCCGTAGCCAGTTACTGGATAGATAGAATTGTAGTTCAGCGTTCTACCAACCATGGAATCTCTTTTAATGACGGGGCAGGCATCGGTTTTAATAATCCCAAGAACCAGGACAAAGAATGGATCGGTGTCGATATGACAAATTCCCCCTACAGCGGGAATGTTTATATTACGTGGACGGAATTTGACAGCTACGGAAGCGGAAGTCCGAGTGATAGTTCCAGGATTCGTTTTTCAAGATCTACTGATCAAGGCTTATCCTGGTCTCCTGCGGTGACAATCAGCGACGTCAGCGGCGATTGTATTGATAGTGATAACACGGATGAAGGTGCGGTTCCCTGTGTGGGACCAGATGGACAGGTATATGTCAGCTGGGCAGGTCCGCTTGGATTAATGTTCGATAAATCGTACGACGGTGGAACAACCTGGGGAAATGATATTTTTGTATCTGATATTCCCGGTGGGTGGGACTTTGCGGTTTCTGGAATTTACCGTGCTAACGGTCTTCCAATAACTGCCTGTGATACCTCCAGTACCTCTCCTTACAATGGCAGCGTATATATAAATTGGTCCGATCAGAGAAACGGAACAGATAATACAGATGTTTTCTTTGTGAAATCGACAGATGGTGGAAATACCTGGACGTCGCCGCTAAAAGTTAATGATGACAATACTTCCCGCCATCAGTTTTTCACCTGGATGACCATCGACCAGACAACTGGTTTCATATACTGCTGTTTTTACGACAGAAGGAACACTGCCGGTGCAGCCACTGATGTTTTTGTCGCCAGATCTACTGACGGCGGCGATACCTTTGAAAATTTTAAAGTAAGTGAATCATCATTTACTCCAGCCTCAGGTGTATTCTTCGGCGATTATACAAACATTGCCGCTTATAACCGGATGATTTATCCTATGTGGATGCGTCTAAGCGGTTCATTAAGTGTTTGGACAGCTATAATTCATGATACAACCTCTGTTGTCCCAGTTGAACTATCTACATTCAACTCAGAAATAACCGGAGGAAAGGTGCTGCTGGAATGGGAGACACAGACAGAAACAAATAATAGAGGATTTGAAGTTCAGAGAAGCAGAAACTCCGAAGATTGGATTACGATCAGCTTTGTTGAAGGAAAGGGAACATCTACTATTCCAAATGAATATAAATATACAGATGAACCTTCGTCAAGTGGAACCTATTATTACAGGTTAAAACAGAACGATTTTACTGGAAATTTCAGTTACTCAAAGACCCTTGAAGTAAACCTGGTGGTGGTAAAAAGCTATGCACTTGAACAGAATTATCCTAACCCTTTCAACCCTTCTACCACCATTGGATATGAATTACCTACAGAGTCTGATGTTGTAATAAAAGTTTTCGATGTTCTGGGAACTGAAGTTGCAACCCTTGTGAATAGTAAGCAAACAGCAGGTATTCACGAAGTCAGATTTGATGGATCCAATCAGGGCAGCGGAATCTATATATACAGAATGAGTGCCGGTTCACAAACAATCACGAAAAAGATGGTTCTTATGAAATAAATCCCGAAACACAGATAGAGTTTATTATGAGGCTCCGGATTCTGAAGTTAAAATTCGAAGCCTCACAGTTACATTGCTTTTTAGCAGACCTTAAAATGGGAAGCTGATCTATTTCAGTAATACTTTCTTTAGTTTTTTGGAGTAAACAAAGGATTTTTGGTGTCAATTAAAATGGTTGAAAAGTTCCAAAAACAACCAAAATGGTTTAATATTTACAAATTAAACTGAAATGGTTGATTTTTCAATTTATGTAGGGTAAATTTGGAACATTATGAAGGCTATAGTATTAATTGCGGATATAGTTTCATCCAAGAAAATTAAAGACCGTGGCAGGATTCAGCAAAAACTGAAAACTGAACTAAAAAAAATCAACAGGGATTCCGATTCAATACTTTCTCCGATGACAATTACACTTGGAGATGAATTTCAATGTGTATATTCTGACGCCGATGCAATTTATAAAAATATCTGGGAGATTCTATATATATGTTACCCGGAAAGGATTAGATTTTCACTCGGGGTCGGGGAAATCACCACATCTATAAACAGGAAGCAGGCAATAGGTATGGATGGCCCGGCTTTTTATGAAGCAAGGGAAGGATTAACACATCTAAAACAGAAAGATTATTTGTTTGATTTGAGAAGTAGTGAAGCTAATCCTCAAATAGTGGACTTAGCAAGGAGCATTCTTCATTTGGTTTCGCACAACATTGAAAGCTGGAAAAAAAACAGATTAGAAATAATGAGCCTGCTTTCCGGGGGATTTTCCGTAAAAATAATATCCGATAAACTGAAAATATCCGAGCAGGCAGTATATAAGAATATTACAAATGGAGGACTTCAGCCGATACTTGATATTACAAAGAATCTCAGCGTTATTATAAATAACATGGTTAAAGATTAAAATGTTTTTCTACCTCTTATCTTTAATAATGCTTTCAAGGCTTTATTCCTTATTCAGTGATGAGAGAATTACGTTATCTAAACTTATTATAATGATGGCTATACAGCTGTTCTTTCTGATGTTTATAAACTTAACTTTTGAGCTTATTTTCTTAATGCTGATTTTGTTAAGTCTCGATCTTTTTGAGTTTTTTATTGAAAAAAAGTGGGCCAGGCGTAATCTTATCCGGTTTATTCTTTACCTTCTCCTGATTTTAATATCGATAATTTTCAGTAGAGGGAAAGGATTAACTTTTAATAACTGGTTCTTATCCTTTAGCCGGGAGATTTTTAGTGGCTTTAATCCTGAAATGAATATCAGGATTTCAGGATTACATATGTTCATAATTCTTAGTAGTGTATTTTTTCTTCTCAATGAAGCCAATTTCTTTATAAGATTAATCTTCGAGATAAGCGGGAAAATTCCCGTTACAAAAGGAACACATGACCCGGATAGAACCGAACTGAATGCAGGAAGAATAATTGGAATACTGGAACGACTTATTATTTTCTTTTTTGTTATTGTGGGTCAGTTTGCCGCGGTTGGATTTGTTATCGCGGCCAAAAGTGTTGTACGGTATAGAGAGCTTGAGGATAGAAACTTCGCAGAATATGTATTAATAGGGACGTTATTATCTTCACTCCTGGCAATTCTTACGGGGTTCGCTGCTGCAAAACTTTTAAGTTAGTTATATGGACCTGAAAGCCAAATTAGACCACCATTATAAAGCATTCGATAAAACAAAAATATCTCCAGACCCCCTTCAGTTCCTTCACCTCTACTCTGATGAAAAAGATATTGAGGTTATGGGATTTGTGGCGGCGGTCTTTGCGTACGGCAGTGTGAATCAGATTGTTAATACACTGAATAAATTTACAGCACTCTCAGGTAAAAGTCCTTACGTATTCATTACTTCGTTCAATAAAAACGATAAGGATGAAAGGCTGAAAAGTTTGTATCATAGGTTTTATTCCCCCGAAGATGTATCTGACCTTTTCCTTCTTATGAAGAAGTTATACACCCAGTACGGCTCGTTAAAAAATCTTTTTCTAAAGTACTATAATCCTGACGATATTAATATTAAAAATGCATTATCAGGTTTCTCTCAGCACTGTATTAACGAACTAAAGAATCTTAAACCAAAAAAAGAATTAAGTGTCGGTGTCAGGTTTATGTTTCCACTTCCGGAACTTGGAAGTGCCTGCAAGAGGAAAAATCTGTTTCTGCGATGGATGGTAAGGAAGGATGAACTTGATTTCGGACTATGGAGTGAAATACCCAAAAATAAACTGGTAATTCCAGTTGATACGCATATAGCACGCATTTGTACACAACTTAAACTTACCAGACGCAAAAATGTAAGTTGGAAAATGGCAGAGGAAATAACAGAAAATCTTAAGAAGTTCGATCCTGACGATCCTGTGAAATATGATTTTGCGATCTGCCATATAGGAATGAGGAAACTTAAATTTTAGGTTAAGTTCTTCGATTATCTGAAGCAAGCAGCTGCACACAATAATTTTAGCTGCTTATTAAGGCCTATCATCAAAATAATCTTTGCTTTTCGGGATAAAATTCTAAATATTCGTCTGTCAAATTTTGTTTCTTTAGCTATCTGGAGAATTTAATGGCGAAAAACAATACTGCGGGTTCAGAATTCAAACCTTATATCTCTCCCTCCCAGTCAATTCCTGAATTAACTCTCAAATCTATTTTAATAGGCGCTTTTTTCGGAATACTATTCGGTGCAGCATCTGTATTCCTTGCATTAAAAGCGGGGTTAACGGTATCTGCTTCGATTCCTATTGCTGTTCTGGCGATATCGATTGGCAGGAAATATTTCAAGACTACCATTCTTGAAAATAATATTATACAGACAACAGGTTCAGCCGGTGAATCTATTGCAGCAGGTGTTGTATTTACTCTTCCTGCTTTCTTGTTCATGTCCATTAATGATTCAGGTATGAGCATTGGAGCTAGTTACTTTAACTACTGGACAATATTAGCGCTTGCTATGTTCGGAGGGATATTAGGCACTCTGATGATGATTCCCTTACGAAGGTCGCTAATAGTTAATGAACACCATACCCTCCC
Source organism: uncultured Ignavibacteria bacterium (assembly GCA_963800255.1). Lineage (GTDB taxonomy): Bacteria > Bacteroidota > Ignavibacteria > Ignavibacteriales > Ignavibacteriaceae > DATFVA01. The sequence goes on from CAWDAK010000024.1 coordinate 88,114, forward strand.
TTATCCTGAGGGAACAGCTTGTGCTTCGGTTCTTATTGCAGGCGACAAAGGCGGGGACTTTGCAAAAACTGCGTACCAGGGGTTAGCTGTAGCTCTGGGATATGCTCTGCTTCAAAGAGTTTTTCATGTAATTGCAGATGCTCCGGCCTGGGTATCTGCTCAGACCAATAAATTTTTCCCTTCGGCCACAGTAAATGGTGAAATAACTCCTGAATATATGGGTGTTGGTTATATAATCGGACCCAAGATTGCAGGTGTTCTTGTTGCAGGCGGTGTTCTTGCGTGGCTGGGTCTCATTCCGCTGTTAGCGAGTCTAGTTACACCGGATGTGATTGCTGCGCAGTTAATTAAACTGGGATATTTGAAAGACATGATAACTGCAGGGGGTCCGGGCAACTGGGATCCGCAGCTGCACACCTTTGCAAGCTATCCTGACGCTATCTACCGGGCCTATATAAGGCAGATCGGGGCGGGAGCTGTTGCTGCGGGCGGGTTGATAACGCTTATTAAAACATTCCCTACAATCATTTCGTCATTCAAAGGCAGTGTTGCCTCACTTAAGAATAAAGGCGGAGAGGTTAAAATTATCCGTACGGAAAATGACCTTTCCTTCGTTACAGTAATTGCAGGAAGTGTGGGATTAATAATTATAATGATCCTGCTTCCAATGATTCCCGGAGATACTGTTCTCAATAAACTACTTTTAGGCTTATTGGTGATAGTATTCGGATTTTTCTTTGTTACCGTGTCAAGCCGTATAGTTGGTATAATCGGTTCAAGTTCAAACCCTATCTCAGGAATGACGATTGCAACTTTAATGGGAACCGGACTGGTGTTTATTGCTGTGGGCTGGACCGGTAAGGTGTTTGAGCCAATGGCCCTCGTTGTGGGTAGTATGATATGTATAGCAGCTGCTAATGCGGGTGCTACATCCCAGGATCTTAAAACAGGTTATCTTGTTGGGGCTACACCAAGATACCAGCAGATTGCGCTGTTTATTGGTGCGATCGTTTCCTCCCTGGTTATAGGGTGGACAATCCAGCAGCTGGATTCTCCGACACCCGATATGGCTTCAATGGGAATTATTCACGCTATTGGTAGTGATAAATTTCCCGCGCCCCAGGGTACGCTGATGGCTACCCTTATAAAAGGACTCCTGTCATTTAATCTTGACTGGCAGTTTGTGCTTGTAGGAGCCTTCCTGGCAATTACCGTGGAGCTTTGCGGTGTTAACGCTTTATCATTTGCTGTAGGTGCATATCTTCCTTTATCTACCACGCTTCCAATTTTTGCAGGTGGAGCCATAAAAGGTATATCTGATAAAATTTCATCCAGGAAAGGTGAAGCGAGAGAAGATAGTGAACTTGGAAGCGGTAGTCTTTTCGCTACCGGGCTGGTTGCCGGAGGTGCATTGGCGGGGGTCATTGTAGCCTTGCTCTCGGTGAACGATAATATTTTTAACTTCTTTAAGTCAATAAGCACGGCAGGGTTCTTGAACCGGGTGCTTGGTTCCGGCGGTTATGAAATCCTTGGTGTTGTTTTCTTCGCACTAATGGGATTTATTCTTTACAAAGTTTCACGTAAACCACAGGCTAAGATTGAATAGATCAGCAGAACCATCCCCTTTTTTCAGGTGGATGGTTCTTTTATTTCTCAGCATTGCTATGTTCGGGAATTATTATGTTTTTGATTCAATTGCACTGGTTGCTGATCAGTTAAAAACGGGGCTTGGTTTTTCGGATTTTGATATTGGTCAGTTATACTCTTATTACAGTGCTGCAGCAATAATTGTTCTTGTGTTTGGAGGGGTACTGGTAGATAAATGGGGAACAAAAAAATCAGCAATAGTTTTTGCTTCAATATGTACTGTATCCGGATTTCTTGTTGCCTTTTCCTCTAACCTATGGTTAATGCTTGCCGGTCGTTTTCTACTGGGTATCGGTTCAGAACCCTTAATTGTAGCTATAACAGTTGCAATAGCTAAATGGTTTAAAGCAAAGGAATTAAGCTTTGCTATGGGAATCAATCTGCTGGTTGCAAGGAGCGGCACAGTTGCGGTGGATAACTCTCCGTCTGTATTTCCCGGTCTTTATCACGGAGGCTACAACGGTCCGTTATATCTGGCCGCTATTGTAGGCATCCTTTCGTTTGTAGGTATAATTGTATATTACTTCCTTGAGTCCTCAGGTGAGAAAAAGTTTGTACTCGGGAAAGGTGAAAAAACTGATAAGCTAAAGCTGAAAGGTTTTTTCAAATATAATAAGTCATTTTGGTATATCACTCTACTTTGTGTCACTTTCTACTCAGCAATTTTTCCTTTCCGGAGTTTTGCAATAAAGTTTTTTATGGAGAGTCATAATGTAACACGTGAGACAGCCGGGTGGATGATCTCAATGCTCCCTCTCTCTGCAATGATAGCTACTCCCCTGATCGGTCTGCTGGTAGATTTTATAGGGAAGCGGGCAACGCTTATGATGGTGGGGTCAATACTGCTAATGCCTGTATATCTTCTTATGGGTTACACCAGCATAACGCTTTATGTGCCCGTAATTATGATGGGGGTTGCTTTTTCATTGATACCCGCGGTTATGTGGCCTGCAGTATCCTATATTGTTAAAGAGAAAAGGCTGGGTTCGGGATACGCACTAATGACGCTTATACAGCAAATAGGAATGATGATTTTTCCCATCCTTGTTGGAGCGGCAAATGATTTTGCCGGCGCGAGTGCAGCAAATCCGCAGGGTTATCGCCCCGGGATGTGGATATTTTCTATACTGGGTATATTAGGTTTTATATTTGCTTTTCTGTTGAGAAAATCTGAAACCGGTCCGGGCGGACATGGGCTTGAAAAGGGAATGAAGCAAAATGAAGAGGGTTCAGGAGCAGTAAATCAGGTTTGATATAGCTGATCCTGCTGTATTTTACAATTCTTTTTTAGATATAATATTTGTAAGTTAAAGTATTGCGATCCTTATGAGGTAATATGTTCATACGTAAATTTGCTGTGTCATTGGTTTTCCTTTGGGTTATATTCAATTGTAATTTACCGGCTCAGACATTCGGTTTTGGCTGCCTGGGTTTTGTCGGGGGGTACGGAGGATATTCATACCAGAAGTATCAGCCGGGTTCACTTAACGATTATATCGATACTTTTAACCTGATTAACAATGATTCACTCTCATCACCGATGGGTAAGTTCGGGCAGTCAGATGGCTACCGGCTGGGACTGAATTTTTTCCGCGCAAAGTTTAAGGGATTCATTATTACCGCAAAAGGTTTTTATCAGAATCTTTCCGAGCAGCATAAAGCTACCCAATACCTTACCGGCGGAGATGGCAATACCACCCTTCAGCTGGAAATAATAAACTGGGCCCTTGGAATCGATCTTGGAAAGCAGATTACAGGGGGATTAAGCTGGAAGGTTATTGACGCTGCCATCTTGTTCAACAATGCCAAATTTACTTCAACCCAAAATCTACCAGATGCGGTTACTATAGTTGATCAGTATAAATCGGAATCAACAAGTGTGGGGTACACAATTGGTACAGGATTCATCCTGGAGATAGTTGATGAATATTTATCGATTGAGGGTGTAGCTGCTTATACCGACTTCAGCATAGATAAGATGAAGACCGGCGATGGAAAATACTTTGCTTCCGCCCAGGATTCACCTGATTCTAAGAAATTCATTGAAAAAGGCGGATTTAATGCCGTAATTCAGTTGAACGTTGGATTACCGCTTTAATTTTTAATCTCATCAGAAAAATATTATGAAATTAACCAAACTTGATTCGGCTTCGGTAATTGCTATACAAGACTGTATGGGTGCAAAGAAGAATGAAAAGATCCTCATAATTACAGATGAACAGAAAAGAGAAATTGGATATTCACTTTATTCTAATGCCGTTCGTTTGGGCTACAAATCGCTTTTTGTTGAAATGAAATCAGGAAAGATTAATGGCGAGGAACCTCCTGAAGAAATCGCACAACTTATGCAGAAATTTGATGTAGTTTTTATCCCTACTGCAAAATCATTAACACATACTGATGCCAGGAGAAATGCTTCCAAAATGGGAGTAAGGGTAGCTACATTTCCCGGGATAACCAGGGAGGTTATGATACGCGGTCTTAATGCGGATTATAAGAAAATATCTAAACTTTCAATTAAGCTGAAAAAGGTTCTTGAAAAAGGTAAGGAGGTAAGGGTAACTGCTCCTTCGGGTACAGATATTTCGTTCAGAATTGAAGGCCGTGAAGCTATTGCAAGTAAAGGCCTGTTCCATAAGAAAGGTGAAAGCGGAAATCTTCCTACAGGAGAAACGTTTCTAGCCCCTGTTGAGGGAACTTCAAACGGTGTTTTTGTTGTTGACGGGTCAATGGCAGGACTGGGATTAGTTAAAGGATCGAAGATTCGAATTGAGGTAAAAAATGGATTCGCCGGAAGAATCTCCGGAGGACCTATGGCTAAGAAACTAATAAAAATGTTGGATTCCGTAGGCAAAAATGCCCGAAATATTGCAGAATTTGGAATTGGAACCAATGATAGCGCCAAATTAAGCGGAATTTTGCTGGAAGATGAGAAAGTAATGGGTACAATTCACATAGCCCTTGGAAATAATGTGTCCATGGGCGGAAAAATCAACGTTCCTATTCATCTTGACGGCGTAATTAAGGAACCAACTGTCCTTCTTGATGGTAAATTAATTATGAAAGATGGAAAATTATTGGTTAAATAGATCATTATGATTTATTTCTGAAATTTTTATCTTCAAAATGAATTATATATCTTTGAAATAATTAAAAAATTTGAGAAAAGGATGGCAGTGTTACCAATAACTGTATACGGGGATAAAATCCTCAGGAAAAAAGCAGCCAGGGTTACAGAAGTTGATCTGAAAACTATAGAATTGATTAAGAATATGTTTGATACAATGCGCAATGCAAGCGGCATTGGTCTGGCTGCCAACCAGGTAGGAGTAGATAAATCAATATTTGTGGTTGATATCTCCCAGGTTGAGGATTATGAGGATATTAAACCTATCGCGTTTATAAATCCGAAAATAATAAGCCGCTCAGACAGGAAAGTTCTTATGGAAGAAGGCTGTCTCAGCATTCCTGATGTTAGAGAAGAAGTGAGAAGATCCGAATCTATTACGATAGTTTATGATGATACTGACCTTCAGGAACAAACGCTAGAGGCTGACGGTTTATTTGCAAGGGTTATTCAGCACGAATATGACCACCTGCAGGGAATACTGTTTACAGATCTTATACCTGATGATGTTAAAAAGAAGTACAAAAAGGAGATTAACAGGATCAGGAAACGCAAAATAGATATTGATTATCCTATAACAGAAAATGTTGATTACCAGCTCGCATGAAAATAGTTTTCATGGGCACCCCTGATTTTGCAGTACCATCACTAAAAACACTATTTGAAAGCAGGCACCAGGTTGCGGCAGTAGTAACCACTCCCGATAAGCAAAGGGGAAGAGGACAAAAGGTTACTTTCACAGCAGTAAAAGAATTTGCCCTCACCAACAGCATTCCGGTTCTTCAACCCGAAAAACTTAAGAATGAAGAATTTATTAACCAGCTAAAAAGTTTTGAAGCAGATCTTTTTGTTATCGTGGCTTTCAGAATTCTTCCTGTGGCAGTTTTCACCATTCCGCCTAAAGGTTCATTCAACCTGCACGGTTCAATGCTTCCTGCTTACAGAGGCGCAGCCCCAATTCAGTGGGCGCTGATTAAAGGAGAAAAGGGAACCGGACTAACGACGTTTGCGCTTGCAGAAAAAGTAGATACAGGGAATATATATTACCAGGAGAGGGTTGAGATTAAGGATGATGATAATTTTGGTACGCTGCACGACAGGATGAGTGTTAAGGGAGCTGAAATTGTATATAAAACTGTGGAGATGATAGAATCCGGAGACTTTGTTTTGAAGGAACAGGACAATTCTAAAGCTTCACCTGCACCTAAAATAACAAGGGAGACACAGCAGATCGACTGGAAGAAACCCGCAATTGAAATCCACAACCTTATAAGGGGATTGTCACCCTACCCGGGGGCATTCTTTTCTCATAATAACAGGCTCATAAAAATTTATAGTTCAAAAATATCAAATGAAAAATTAGAGCCCGGAGAATTTAAACAGACTAAATCAGAGTTATTTATAGGCTGCGCAGAAAACTCATTGCAGATATTTGAACTTCAGCAGGAAGGTAAAAGACGGCTTGGGGCTGAAGAATTCTTAAGAGGATATAGTTTTAAATTTATTTAATTTATCTCACTAATTATGCTTTAATCATTCCCTACATTTGATTATTATTATTTTTTCACTTTAACCAGATTAACAGATTCAAGTTCGGGGGAGGAAAATTATGTTTAAAAATTCAGGATGATATAAATGGAATATAAAAATAGTATTCTTGAAACTATTGGTAATACCCCGCTGATAAAACTGAACAGGGTAACAAAAGGATTAAAGCCTCAGATATTTGCTAAACTTGAATCGTCTAATCCCGGCGGAAGTGTAAAGGACCGTATCGGTTTATCGATGATTGAAGCTGCTGAAAAAAATGGTGAATTAAAACCTGGCGGAACAATCATAGAGGCGACAAGCGGAAATACGGGAATAGGACTTGCTATTACAGCCGCTGTTAAGGGCTATAATACGATTTTTGTGGTTACTGATAAGGTAAGTTCTGAAAAAATAAATTACCTGAAGGCCCTGGGAGCGGAGGTAATAGTAGTCTCAAATGCCGTGGAACCTGATAGTCCTGAATATTATGTAAATGTAGCCAAGCGCATCCATAAGGAGACCCCGAATTCATTATTTGCGTATCAATATTCAAATCCTGCTAATCCTGAAATACATTATAGAACGACGGGTCCGGAAATCTGGAAACAGACTGACGGAAAGATAACTCACCTTGTATCAAGCATTGGCACAGGCGGTACTATAAGCGGAACAGGTAGATATCTGAAAGAAAAAAATCCTGATATTAAAATAATTGGTGCCGACCCGCTTGGATCGATTTTCAGAACTTACAAAGAAACCGGGGAAATAATTAAAGGGTACCCCATATTTAGTTGAAGGCATCGGGCAGGACTGTCTTCCTGAAAATGTACATTTTCAATATATAGACAAAATTATTAATATAAGCGACAGGGAGTCATTTGCTGCTGCGAGGAGACTGACGAAAGAGGAAGGTATATTCTGCGGAGGGAGTACAGGTACTATTCTTCACGTAACTCTTGAAATAGCTAAGGATCTGGGGGAGGACGACGTAATTGTCTTCTTTGTGTGCGATACAGGAGAACGTTACTTGTCGAAGGTCCATAACGTTGAATGGCTGCGGGTAAACCAGATGCTGGATAAGGAAATGAGAACGTTACGTGATATTTCAGAGGTAAAGAAATCAAATGGAAATGAAGACGTTGTTTATCTAAAATCTGATGCTACCGTTAAAGATGCAATGGAACTTATTACAAAGAAAGGTTACTCCAATATTCCAGTAATGAAGAACCGGAGAGCAATAGGATGCATCAGGGAAAACAGGCTGATGGGTAAGCTGCTTAATAATAAAGCGCTTCTTGAGGCACCTGTTCAGGAGGCCATGGAAGAATGCGTTCCGGTACTCGATGCAAAAACAGAACTTTCAAAGGTCAAAGAGGTGCTTAAGGAAAATACGGCAGTACTAGTGAGTGATTTCGGAAGGATTACGGATATTATTACAAGATATGATCTGATAAATTTTGATAATAATAAATAATTGGTTTGACAATTCGTTCATCAGCAAATACAAAAATTTAGGAGCAGTAATGGGCTTTTCAACAGATGCGATTCATGCAGGTCAATCACCTGATCCGGTAACAGGAGCCGTAATAACACCTATTTACCAGACATCAACATATGCCCAGGAGGAACTGGGAAAAAATAAAGGCTTTGAATATGGAAGGACTCACAACCTTACACGGCAGTCTCTTGAGCAAAATGTTGCTGCTCTTGAAAAAGCAAAATTCGGAATAGCATTTGCATCGGGACTTGCTGCTACACAAGCCATAACAACCCTCGTAAAAGCCGGCGATCATATAATTGTTTCACATAATGTTTACGGAGGTACTTACCGCCTCTTCGAATTAATAATGAAGGATTTCGGACTGGAATTCTCCTGGGTTAATACATCCGATCTTAAGAACATAGAGGGTGCTATAAAGGAAAATACAAAAATGGTTTTTATAGAAACACCAACAAACCCTATGCTGAATCTGACTGACATTAAAGGAACTGCAGATATTTGTAAAAAGAATAACCTGGTGTGTATAGTTGATAATACTTTTATGAGTCCCTATTTTCAGAATCCAATTACGCTCGGGGCTTCAGTTGTTCTGCACAGTCAAACCAAATACCTGAATGGGCACAGTGATGTTATCGGCGGGATTCTGCTTACGAGCGATGAGAAGATCCACGAAAGATTAAGATACGTTCAGAATGCTGTGGGAGCAGTACCTTCTCCTTTCGACTGCTGGCTGATATTACGTTCAACTAAAACTCTTGCTGTAAGGATGCAGCGGCATAACGAAAATGCTGTTCGCTTCGCCAAACACCTTGAGGAAAGCGGATATTGTAAAAAGATTTATTACCCCGGCCTGCCAGCCCATCCCCAGCATGAACTTGCGAAAAAGCAAATGCGCGGTTTTGGAGGTATGATTTCCGCAGACTTTGATGATGTTGAAACTGCAAAAAAAATTCTGAAAAATGTAAAGATCTTTACCCTCGGTGAAAGCCTTGGCGGTGTTGAGAGTCTAATTAGCCATCCTGCCAGTATGACCCATGCTGCTGTTCCAAAGGAAAAAAGGGACGCAATGGGTCTGACCGAAAGCCTGGTTCGTTTTTCTGTGGGGATTGAAGATATAGAAGACCTTATAGAAGATCTTGAACAGGCAATTAAATAGTCGTTTGAGACGGGTTAACTCAGCTAGGTTTTCCTCGAACAATTCCAAATTAATACACTGACATTTTGTCATACTATTGATTTTCTCAACACTAGAATATTGCGTTTTTTAGCTGTTTTCCAATTGTCTCATTTTGAGAGCAACAAGCGCATAAAAGGCGCATAACAGGCTCCTTAATACTGCATAAACAAATAGTATGTCATTTTGTCATACTTGTTTAAATATTCATCAGTATATTTCTCCTAAATTATATCTTGTTATTCAGCATCGTTTCTGTACTGAAGGTTTCCATTACTATTCATTTTTATTCTACGTATTTTTGGGAAAGAATTATTTTATAATCAGACGGGGAGTCGATATGAAAACAGAGGAAAAAACAAATCCGGAAATGAACCTGGTTGATGATACCAAATATTCAATGGATACTCACCTAATTTACGGAAAGAACTTTACTAAAAAATGGGACTATAAACATCATGTACTGCCGCCGATAACTTCATCAGTAATTTATCGCTTGGATTCAGTGGAAAGAGGTGCCTCGGGATTCCAGGAATTCGCAAATTCACCTGTAACGGGTGAAGATCCGATGCCTATATATATTTATGACAGACTTGGCGAACCTAATAAGGATATCCTTGAAGAGAATCTTGCATACGCTGAAAGAGGGGAAATGGCTGTTACTTTTTCAACCGGGATGGGAGCAATCTCAGGCATCATAGGGATGCTTACAAAGTCGGGAGATGAGATTATCTCCCATATGACATTATATGGTTGTACCTACTCACTCTTTACAAACTGGCTGCCAAGGTACAATATAAAAACCGTCCTTGCTGATCTTACAATCTCGGAGAACCTCCTTAAACATGTAACACCCCAGACCAGGGTGGTATACCTTGAATCGCCGGCTAATCCCAATATGGATATTATTGATATCGCTGAGTTAAGAGGCTTGGTTGACGTTATCAATGAGAAAAGAGATGAGGCCGAAAGAATAAAGATAGTGGTTGATAATACTTTTGCAACTCCCTTCTGTCAGAGGCCGATCGAACTGGGTGCAAACTTCTCGGTTAATTCCTTAACAAAAGGGCTGGGAGGATTCGGGACTGATATGGGCGGAGTTGTGGTAGGTAAAAACAAGTACAAAGATATGCTTCTGCTTTACCGCAAAGATTTCGGAGCAGTACTTAATAATAAAACCGCGTGGACCATAACAACCTATGGACTCCCCACACTTCCTGTAAGAATAAGGCAGCAGATGAAGTCCGCCGGCAGGGTTGCTGAATACCTGAATGCACATCCAAAAGTTGCTTTTGTTAATTACCCGGGACTTCCTGGTTATAAGTATTATGAAAGAGCTAAAAAGCAAATGAAGGATTTCGACGGCAATTTTACACCTGGCAGCCTTATTTATTTCGTCCTTAAAGGTGCTAACCCGAGCGAGAGTAAGGAAAACGGCAGAAGGTTTATGAATTATGCTGCTGAACATGCTTATACTATGACTCTTGCTGTAAGCCTGGGCCATACCAGGACGCTCATTGAACATCCTGCCTCTATGACACACTCAATGATTACTCCTGAGAAACTTCTTGAATATGGAATAGATCCGGGCGGGATCAGGATAGCATTCGGACTGGAGAATACTAACGATATACTTATGGATCTGGATGAGTGTCTGAGTAAAGTTTAATTTAGATCATTTAAGCATTTTTTTGTTAGAGGTCACTCAAAGTAATTTTATTTGAGTGACCTTTTTATTTATTTTAGAGTCTATATTAAATCTTTATGCAGGAAAAACTTATGAACATGAAAGTTCTGTTTATATTAACAATAATGTTTATGCTTTCAACCGCTGTTAAAGCTCAGGATGAATCAGATTCTGTAGAAGTCTATCTGATAGATTCGTTTATTACACCTGAAGTACCTCATACATTTATGCTTTCATTCTTTACCAGCGCTCCTGCTAAATCAAAGGTTATTATTGAGAACAGTTATTCATATGAAGTTTCTCCGGAACTTACCGAAAGTCACAAAATAAATATCGACATTTCAGATCTTCACTTTAAGGAAAAGAACGTTCCCTTTATCATCCAGGTTGAAGATTCTGCCGGACACCAATTCACAAGCGAAAAATATGAATTTGAACTCCCTGAAGAAACGAAGGTTGAAGGTGGCTCTAATTTTCTGCTTCTGTGTGTATTCGGTGCGGCAGTATTCGGACTTCCTTCACCGGTATATGTGAAAGAAAAGGGTGACGACTATTTTAGTCTGACCAAGGAAATCCCGCTTGTTTCTATCAGGGGTGCAGGCTACAGGTATCCCGTAGGCTATTTTTCAGTTGAATATTCGCACATTTTTGATGCACCTGTAAAGAACTTTGTTAGGGTGGGGTATAAACATTTTATTGAAATTCCCGGCATAGAATATATATCTCCGGGAATAAACGGTTTCACCAACTTTAACGGGTTTAACGGAATTTCTCCTGAACTTTCTGTAGGTCTGTTCAGAATTATCAATACTTTTACCGTATATGCAAGGTACAGATTTAATGCAAAACCTGGTGAAAAGGGAAGCGAGTTCCATGAATTTTCGATAGGACTTTATTCCAGCTTCTTCTCATTGTATTTGTAGAGAATATCTGATTTATCTTCTAAAAACTGCCCTTCTATTCGCTTATAATATGTTTAGATTTACTATCTAAATCCGGAACGATATTATAATCCTGAATGTTTTAGTAGAAAACCTTATCATTTTTAATGAAATATTTTTTAATCATATTTATACTCCTATCTTCCCTTGCATCAGCACAGACCGGCAGTGTTTCAGGAAAAGTTACTGACGGCAACGGTCCTGTGCCCTCAGTGAATATTATAGTGCTGAATACAGGTTATGGAACGATAACTGATAAGGGTGGGGAATACTCGCTTAAAGGAATCCCCCGTGGTGAACAGACAATTAAATTCAGTTCAGTTGGTTATAAAACTGAAGAGAGAGCTGTAACTATTATCCCCGCGAAAACTATAGTTATTGATATTACCCTTAAGGAGACTGTTATAGAAGTAGGAGAAGTTAATGTTACAGGAATGAAAAGACAGGAACAGAGGGATACGAGAACCAGCCTCATTGACCTGAGTCCGAGAAGTGCTAAAATACTCCCCGGTGCGGGAGAGGACGTTATGAGGACCCTGCAATCTCTTCCTGGTGTTCTCGCACCGAATGACTTTTCTTCACAACTTATTGTAAGGGGAAGCGGTCCTGACCAGAATCTGATTATAATGGATGATGTTGAGATTTTTAATCCATACAGGCTTTATGGCGTGATAAGCATGTTTAATCCCGACGCTGTGGATAATGTAAACCTGATAACAGGCGGGTTTCCTGCCCGCTACGGTGACAGGCTTTCGGCCGTACTTGATGTAACCAACAAGGAAGGGAATGATAACAAAAGTCTTTCGGGAAGTCTTAATGCATCCATTATTGATGCGAACCTGGTTCTTGAAGGCAAAAATCCGTTCAGCCTTAAAGGAAGCTGGATGTTAAATTCCCGGAGGACGTATTACGATCTTATCATCGAACCATTTGTGAAGAATGCAGGACTGGTTGATCAGAACGTAAGTTTCCCTAACTTTTATGACTTCCAGACCAAAATTGCTATTGGTCCCTACAACGGAAATAAATTCTTAATAAACGGGATTTATTCACGCGATGGTGTAGATATTGTGAGTGCTAAAAAAAGAAAGACCGCTGATAGTATAGGGGTTTCAAATATAACCCTGAATAACGTTGCAAGTATTGCCTGGCATTATTCCCCCGGTACCAGGTTCCTGAATAAAGTCGTAGGTTCCTACTACACAAACAATGGTGCAGCCGACTTTAACTCAGAGGTTCTCGATCCTTCTCTTAACAGGGAGAAGTTCAAGGATGTTATCCCTGATACTCTCGCACCCTATCTCCTATATTTTAAGTTCAATTCCGACTTCACATTCCAAAAATATTCACTGGATGATTTTACAACATATTTATGGGGAGATAATATATTTGAAGCAGGAGCAGGAGTTGATTTCCTAAGAACAATTATAGATTTCAGGTTTGATATCGATCCTGAACTAAAAGCTTTTTTCTCTTCCAACCCACAATTCCGGGCAGTATTGAACGACCTGAACGACACCAGGGATGATAAAAGATATCACGCTTTCGTACAAAATAATTTTTCAATCAATAAAAAATTCTACTTCCAGCCGGGTCTACGCTTTGATTACTATGATATTCTTCAAAAGGCTTACTTCGCACCCAGAGTTTCAATGTCATACGCAATTGATGATCTGACAACACTTAGAGCTGTATGGGGCATATATTATCAATCACCCGGCTATGAAAAGCTGAGAGATGAAAATGTTTTATATGACCTTAGTAACATATATGCAAGGAATTTGGAAGCAGAACAGGCTATCCATTATGTTATGGGAATCGAACGATGGCTTAATTCTGAATGGAGCATAAAGCTTGAAGGTTACTATAAAAATTTCAATAACCTGATTGTACAAAAGGTTGTTCCGGGTTTACGCTATGTTACAACTCCGATCGCCGGCAAAGATCAGCGTTACCCCGAAGGATGGACGCAGCCTGTGGCCGTACCGGGAGATTCGCTCACACAGATTCCGGTTAATAATGCCGTCGGAAATGCATATGGCGCTGAGATTTTCCTCGCAAAAAAGAATCGCGGACCGGATGATAAATTCTCAGGCTGGATAAGCTATTCATATTCTTTTGCGGAGAGGAATGAAGACGGTGATATCCGTCCTTTTCGCTTCGACCAGCGGCATACTGTGAATATAGTTCTTAACTACCAGCTTACAGATTGGCTTGATGCGGGTATAAGATGGCAGTATGGTTCAGGTTTCCCTGTTACTCTACCGTCAGGTATAAAACCGCGAATTGTACTTTCAGATGAGAATGGTGACGGAATTCCTGAAACTCCCATGGTTGCTGTAAGGTCATCCTATCTCGGAGGGAACGGTGAGGTTATATATGATGTTGATTATAACAATCAACGCTTGAATTCAAGGAAACCTCCTTACCACAGACTGGATGTACGGTTTACAGCTGTTACGAATTTTTGGAGTCTTGACTGGGCATTCTACCTGGATGTAATAAATGCGTATAATCGTTCTAACATTATCGGCTACGACTATTATATTAACAGCGATCTGACGCTCGGCCGTGAGAAACGCACAATGTTTCCCATAATCCCTACACTGGGTTTTAGTGTAAAATTTTGATAATTTAATTTTTTATGATAAAAGCAAAACTTCTTACAGTTTCCGAAATAACGAAGCAGATAAAACTAAGTCTTGAAGAAGAATTTTCCCAAGTTTCTGTTATCGGTGAAATATCCAATTTCAAGGCACATAATTCCGGACACTGGTATTTCAACCTAAAAGATTCTGATTCCCTCATTTGCTGTACAATGTGGAGAGGATATAATAGTTACGTTTTCTTCACTCCTCAGGATGGGATGAAAGTAGTAGTGAACGGCAAACTTTCAGTATATCCGCCAAGAGGGACATACCAGGTTGATGTGCGGTCAATGAAGCCGGCAGGAGTCGGTGAACTTCAGGCTGCATTTGAGATGCTTAAGCAGAAACTGAGTGAAGAAGGATTATTTGAAGCCTCTCATAAGAAATCTGTCCCTGTTTTCCCGGCAAAAATAGGCATTGTTACCGCAATAGACGGAGCGGCATTCAAAGATATGATAAGTGTGGCAGAAAGACGGTATCCACTTGCTGAACTTGTCATTTGTCCTGCCAGGGTACAAGGGAATGGTGCAACTGAATCAATAATTGAAGGCTTAAAGCAGCTGAACATGCAGGAGGATATAGAAGTAATAATTATAGCCAGGGGCGGGGGATCAATTGAAGATCTCTGGGCTTTCAATGAAGAGGAAGTAGCACGGGCTATCTACGATTCGCGGATTCCGGTAATCAGTGGAGTAGGACATGAGATAGATTTTACTATAGCTGATTTTGTTGCTGATTTAAGAGCACCTACACCTTCAGCAGCGATGGAATTAGCTACTCCTGATCAGAATGAAATTTTTGCCTTTATAAACGATTTTTCCTATAATTCTACATTAAAAATAAATGAATTATGCCGCAAAGGGAGAAAAAGGCTCGGTTCAGTTCTCGGTACATACGGGTTCAGGGTTCCCTTGGATATTGTTAGGAATAAATCGCAGTTTGTTGATAACCTGCTTTATAAAGTGCTTCAATCAACCGATCACAGAATATTATTACACAGCAATAAAGTTTCACTTCTTACTAAAATTATTGAATCAAATAATGTTCAGCGAACACTCGAAAGAGGGTTTGCACTTGTGAGACAGGATACCAAATATATAAAGAGAAGTGCAGAATTTATCTCAAATGAGGAAACAGAGCTGATATTTGCTGACGGAAGTATTAAGATCAACAGGGAAAACAATGAGTAAAAAACCAAATAATAAGAGTTTTGAAAAAGATCTGAAAAGACTTGAGGAGATTTCTGTTCTCCTTGAAAAAGATGCTGTTGACCTTGAAGAAGCACTCAACCTTTACGAAGAAGGAATAGAGCTTTCACGAAGCTGTATTTCTTCATTAAAAAAAGCAGAGCTTAGAATTACAGAACTGAAGAAAAGGCTTGATGAATTGAATTATGACGAGGAGAGTGAAGAATAAAGTATGGAGAATAAGAATATGTCTGATGAGGTGAAGTACCCGGTTCTTTCTAAAGTGAACGTTCCCTCTGATATCCGGAGCCTGGGTCCCCAGGAACTTAAAACTTTGTGCAGGGATATCCGCGAGTACCTTATAGATACTATTTCTGAGGTTGGAGGCCATTTCGGAGGCGGGCTCGGAACAGTAGAACTTGCTGTTGCCGTACATAAAGTTTTTAATACTCCACACGATCTGGTTGTATGGGATACCGGGCACCAGGCTTATCCCCACAAAATACTTACCGGGAGAAAAGACCAACTTCATACTATCAGGCAGCTGCACGGCATAAGCGGCTTTCTAAAGAGAACTGAAAGCGAATATGATACTTTCGGTGCAGGCCATGCAACTACCTCCGTTTCTGCAGCGCTGGGTATGGCGGTTGCAAGAGATCTTAAGAAAGAGGAAAAGAAGGTTGTAGCTATTATCGGAGATGGTGCGATGACAGGGGGTATGGCTTATGAGGCTATGAATAATTCAGGAGTTAATAAGTCGGATCTGATTGTTGTCTTTAATGACAACCGTATGTCAATTGCTCCTAATGTCTGGCAGGTCTCCAATTACTTTACTGAAATGATTGCTCATCCGGATTATAATAAATTTAAGGGACAAATCTGGGAGCTTACAGGAAAACTGGATCAGTTTGGAGACCGTTTAAGAAAGATTGCCGTTCGCCTTGAAAACGGAATTAAAGCTGTGATTACACCGGGGATGCTGTTTGAAGCTCTGGGCTTCAGGTATTTTGGACCTATTAACGGTCATAACCTTCACCAGCTCATAAGAATTTTTGAGCAGGTTAAAGACCTCAAAGGACCCATACTTGTGCATGCAATGACACAGAAAGGGAAGGGCTATAAGCCCGCCGAAGGGGATGAACAGAGACTTCATGCTTCTACTCCTTTCGATAAGCTGACCGGAAAAGCATATAAGAAAAGCAGCAGCGCACCTTCTTATACCTCTATTTTCGGAAATGCCCTGGCTGAGATTGTAAAAGAAAATAAGAATGTTGTTGGTATTACCGCTGCTATGCCTGACGGGACAGGGTTGGATATCCTGCAGAAGGAATTCCCCGAAAATTATTTTGATGTCGGTATAGCTGAAGAACACGCTATTACATTCGCTGCTGGAATGGCAACTCAGGGGATTATACCCGTGGTAACTGTTTACTCAACATTCCTCCAGAGAGGGTTTGATCAGATTGTCCATGATGTCGGAATTCAAAAACTCCATGTTGTATTTGCGATGGACAGAGCGGGGCTTGTAGGAGCTGACGGACCAACTCATCATGGCGCCTTTGATCTTACTTATTTTAGACTTATTCCGGGTATGGTTATTATGGCTCCTAAGGATGAGTCAGAACTTAGAGATATGCTCTTTACAGCCGTAAATTATAAAGGGGGACCAATTGCGCTAAGGTACCCAAGAGGATCGGCACTTGGGGTAGCACTTAAAGAAGGCTTTGAAGCAATTGAAATAGGCAAAGCGGAAAAACTCAGGGAAGGGGATGATGTGGCTCTACTGGCAGTGGGCTCAATGGTTGAATATGCACTTAAAGCCGCTGAGAAACTAGCTGCTGATGGAATCGTTTGTGAAGTTATTAATATGAGGTTTATAAAACCATTAGATGGTGAAATGCTGGATTACATTGCCGGTAAACATCCTAAGATTGTAACTCTGGAGGAGAATACTCTTATAGGAGGTTTCGGAAGTGCTGTACTGGAGTATTTTAACAGTAACAATTATAAAAATGATATTCTCAGAATGGGACTACCAGATAACTTTGTAGAACATGGGACGCAGAAAGAACTTCATCATATCCTGAAAATAGATCCTGATGGAATTTTTGAAAGGGTTAAATCATTTTGCAGAAACAGAAGCCTTAACCGGGAGATAACAATTTGAATGGAAAAACAAATGTTGCAATAATAGGGCTCGGAGGGATCGTACAACTTGTTCATCTTCCGAACCTGCTTAAAATGAATAATGTTAAGGTTACAGCCGTAGCTGAAATAAATAAAAACAGGCTGAACACAATGGCTGATAAGTTTAATATTGAGGGAAGATATACGGATTATAAGCAGCTTCTGGCAGAAGCCGAGGCGGATGCTGTAATTATTGCTACTCCGACTCATTTGCACAAGGAAACGGCTGTTGCAGCTCTCAAAGCGAAAAAGGATGTTCTTGTTGAAAAACCGTTGGCAAGAACCTATGCGGAAGCTAAGCCCATAATTGATGCAGCAAAGAAGTCGAAAAATAAAATTATGGTTGGAATGAACCTGAGATACAGACCCGATGCCATGATTTTAAGGAGTCTCATAAGTTCCGGGGAGATTGGTGAACCTTTTTATGTTAAATGCGGATGGATAAGAAGACAGAGCAGCGGGGAAAAATGGTTTACCAAAAAAGAGGAATCAGGAGGAGGGGTAATCATCGATCTGAGCATACTCCTTTTGGATCTTGCTCTATGGCTGCTGGATTATCCGCCAGTTACCAGCGTAACTACCCAGAATTTTTCAATGAATACAAAAAATGTAGAAGACAGCTCGATAAGTATGCTTAGGTGTAAGAATAATGCTGTTATCAGTATGGAGACGAGCTGGTCGATACCTCTTGAGAAAGACCTGTTTTATTTCAATGTATATGGAACTAAAGGAAATGCTTCCTTGAACCCTTTCAGGATAAATAAAAAAATTGACGAACAATTTATGGACCTTACGCCTGCACAAACTGAAAGCGCTGTAACTTTGTTTAAGAAATCCTATCTTAATGAATTAAAAAGTTTTATTGGTGCCGTTAGAGGACTTAATCCTGTTTTTTCTCCTGCTACTGAAGCCCTCTCCCGGATGAAAGTTATTGATGCAATGTATCAGTCAGCAGAGAAAAAATCTGAAGTGAACATTAAACAGACATGAAACCAAAGATACTGTTAGTTGATGATGAAAAAGACATTGTCGAATTCCTGGAATATAATTTAAACCAGGAGGGGTTTGATGTAATAACCGCTTATGACGGCAGTGAGGCGCTTCAGAAAGTTTCTGAAAAACCCGACCTGATTATTCTCGACATAATGATGCCTAACGTAGATGGCTATGAGGTATGCAGACGTATAAGGGAAAACAAGGACTACGCAGAAATTCCTGTTATTTTCCTGACAGCAAAAGGCGCTGAGGCAGATGAAATCAGGGGATTGGAACTTGGAGCTAGTGACTTCATTAAAAAACCTATCTCACCTGCGAAGCTTGTTGCAAGGGTTAATTCAAATCTCAGAAAAAATCCTAAAGAGGAAAAAAGTCAACCGGTAACGATAGAAGCCGGACCCTTGAATATTAACCGTGATCGCTATGTAGTTAAGCTTGACGGCGATGAATTAATCTTTCCAAGGAAAGAGTTTGAACTTTTGTATTTCCTTGCTAATAATCCAGGGAAGGTATTCAGCCGGGATGCACTGTTAAAAACTGTTTGGGGAATAGATGTTTATGTTGTAGATAGAACTGTGGATGTGCATATAAGAAAAATACGAGAGAAACTGGACAAATATTCTGACCTTATTGAAACCATTAAAGGTGTAGGGTATAGATTTAAAAGTGTGGAATGAATTACTAATAAATCTGAAATCTGCCAGGGTCTTCCTTCCCGAATTTCTGACCTTTGATGCTGTTTTTATTGCTGTTCTTATTTTCAGTATTGAAAATCCCGCGGTCAAAATCTTTTTTATCATCGTTATTTTAGTGCTTAGCCTTTTTTTGCTTAACATGGTTGGAGGTAAAAGATTAAAGGAACTGGCAGAAATAAAAGATATAATTTTTAATATAAGGAATAACCATTTTAAATCAGCTGAAGAAATACAGTTGAGTAATAATCTGGAAGGGATGCAGAATGAAATTAAAGAAATGTTTATTAAAGCCAGAAGCGATGTTGAATACCTGAAAAGACTGGAAAGAATAAGGACAGAATTTTTGGGTAATGTTTCACATGAGCTGCGTACACCTATATTTTCGATTCAGGGTTATATAGAGACTCTGCTGAACGGAGCAATTAGTGATGATAAGGTTAACAGAAACTTTCTGGCTAAAGCAAACCAGCATACAATAAATCTAAATAACTTACTGAATGACCTCATAGACATATCTATGATTGAATCAGGGGAAATGAGAATGAGTTTCAGGTATTTCTCTGTTAATGAATACCTTGAAAGTATAATAAATGAAATGAAGCCGCTTGCAGATGAAAAGAGTCTGCGGCTGGAACTTGAACCTGTTAGGGACAGATTGCAGCTTTTTGGTGATAAAAATAAGTTAAGGCAGGTTTTCGTAAATCTCCTTACAAACGCCATCAAATACACTGAATCCGGATCCGTTACTATCTCTGTGAAGGAGGAAGAAGATTCGGGTATAATAATTATAAAGGATACCGGTATAGGTATACACGAAGAGGAAATACCCAGGATTTTTGAAAGATTCTTCAGAGTGGATAAAGCCCGTTCAAGATCAGTTGGCGGCACCGGTCTGGGTCTGGCCATAGTAAAACATATTATCGAAGCTCATGGTTCTAAGGTTGAAGTAAAAAGTGAACCTGGTAAGGGAAGTGAATTTTCCTTCAGACTAAAAAAATAGGAAATTCAGTCCGGATGAGCAGAAAAGTTCGAATTGGCAGACTAACTCGATTATTTTTATCAATTTTCCTCAAAATCAGCTCAGAATCGGGATATATTTCCTATTATCGGAATTGACATATAAGGTTCAAATCATTAACTTTGTTGTCTAAATTTTTAGAAAGGTTACGTAATGTTCGCTGTCGTTAATATCTCAGGCCAGCAGTTTAAGGTTGAGGAAAAAGGAAAATACTACGTTCCAAGGTTAAATGCAGAAACGGATTCAGAAATAACATTCGACAAAATTCTGCTTTTTTCTGACGATAAAGATGTGAAGATTGGCGCACCGTCAGTTGAAAAGATGAAAGTGACCGCAAAAATACTTGAGCATATTAAAGATGATAAAGTTATTGTTTTCAAGAAGAAAAGAAGAACAAATTATCAGAAGAAAAACGGACACAGACAGCATCTAACCAGAATTGAAATTACCAGCATAGGTTAATACAAGGAGATTTTATTATGGCACATAAAAAAGGTCAAGGCTCATCCAGGAACGGAAGAGACAGTAATGCTCAAAGACTGGGAGTGAAGAGATTCGGTGGTGAACGTGTACTAGCCGGAAATATTCTGGTGAGACAAAGAGGTACAAAATTTCATCCCGGAGTTAATGTTAAAAAAGGCGGAGATGATACACTGTTTGCTGTAGCTGATGGTATTGTTAAATTTGAGACTAAACGTGGTGATAGGCAGTTCGTAAGTATAATGACCTCGTAATCAATATTGGACATTAAAAAAACCCTCTTTATCAAGAGGGTTTTTTCATTTTAAAGCTTCCCTGAAATCAGAAACCTAATCTTTCCATGTCGGTAACGAGTGATTTAACAGCTGATACAGAATTGTCAAGTAGTTTCTGTTCCTGATCATCCAGGTCGAATTCAATTATCTTTTCAACGCCATTTTCGCCTAGAACTGCTGGAACACCAACATAATAACCCTCAACTCCGAATTCACCGTTAAGGTAAGCACACACAGGTAGAACTCTTTTTTCATCTCTCAAAATAGATTCTGCCATAGCAATTGCTGCAGCGGCAGGAGAATAAAAAGCTGAACCCGTTTTAAGCAGTTTTACAACTTCACCGCCAGCCATCTTTGTTCTCTCTACGATGGCATCCATAACTTCCTGAGCTTTTGCTTTATCATTATATTTCTTCTCAAGGAGATGCATTACCGGGATACCGTTAACATTTGCATAACGGACAATTGGAACCATTGTGTCGCCATGTCCTCCCAGAACCATTGTATTAACATCTTTTACAGACACTCCCAGTTCCCAGGCAATAAAGGTAGAGAACCTTGATGAATCCAGCACTCCTGCCTGACCAAGGACCCGATTGTGATCAAAACCTGTAACTTTTTTGAATAAGGTTACCATTGCATCCAGAGGATTGGAGATTATTATTACGATAGCTTTGGGAGCATATTTTTTGACGTTTTCTGCAACTGTATTCATAATCTTAGCATTGGTTGTGAGCAGGTCATCTCTGCTCATCCCGGGTTTCCTAGGGAGACCGGCAGTTATGATTATAAGATCAGAATCTTCGATATCTTTATAATCATTTGTCCCCGTTACATGTGCATCGAAACCGTCAATTCTGGCTGCTTCCCCGATATCGAGGGTTTTACCCTGGGGCATATCTTCAACTATATCGTACAGGACCACGTCTCCGAGCCTTTTCATGGCTGCAAGCTGAGCAAGTACTCCGCCAATCTGTCCGCCGCCTATTAAAGATATTTTTGTTCTTCCCATAATTATTCCTCCTGGTTTTAATGATTTTATATTTCAGGTCAAACTGAAAACTAACTAATAAACAAAAATATATATGAATGCTTCCATTTGCAAAGGAAGTGCGATATTCTATATTTTGGTATTTCTCATTTTTAAGGCTGATTATGAAGAAAATAACGGTAGTTGGTGCAGGTAATGTGGGTGCTTCTGCAGCTTATAACCTGGCTGAAAAACAGCTGGCAGATGAAATTGTCCTGCTGGATGTGGTTGAAGGACTTCCACAGGGTAAGGCATTAGATATAAGACAGAGTTCCTCAATAGAAGGTTTTGATACTGAAGTTACAGGCACAAATAATTATAAAGATACGGCCTCTTCGGGGATAGTAATATTAACAGCAGGATTGGCCAGACAGCCGGGAATGAGCAGGGATGACCTTCTTAAGGCAAATGCGGTAATTGTCAGAGAGTCGGTAGAAAAAATAGTTGAATATTCTCCTCAGTGTGTAATTATTGTAGTATCTAATCCGCTGGATGCTATGTGTTACATTGCCTTTAGAACCAGCGGATTTGAAAGTAATCGGATAATAGGTATGGCGGGGATTCTGGATACTGCCAGATTCCGCCTTTTTCTATCGCGCGAGTTAAAGGTATCCGTAAAAGATATTTCCACTATCGTTTTAGGCGGACATGGTGATTCTATGGTTCCGCTTATTAGTCACACCAGCGTATCGGGCATACCTGTTTCCGAGCTGCTACCTTCACATAAAATTTCAGCACTCATTGATAGAACAAGGAATGGGGGAATTGAAATAGTAAATTATCTAAAGACGGGAAGTGCCTTTTACGCTCCTTCCAGCGCTGCAGTGGAGATGGCCGAATCAATGGTTAAAAACAGACTGAGGGTTCTTCCTTGTTCTGCGTGGCTTGATGGAGAATACGGACTTCAGAATGTATTTTGCGGAGTGCCGGTAAAACTTGGCAGGAACGGCATTGAGCAGATAATTGAAATGAAACTTGCTGATGAGGAGCTTAAAGCTCTTCGAAGTTCAGGAAAAGCAGTTGAGTCATTAATTAAAAAGTTAGGTAATATTTAAAACCAATATGGTTTCAGTTCCATTTGGAGTTATATTATATCTAAGGTCGTCCATATAAACACGCATAAGATATAAACCTCTGCCCGAATCTTTAAGCAGGTTTTCCGGATCAGTAGGATCAGGTACCTCTTCTGGCTGGAATCCGGGACCTTCATCTTTCACTATAACATATAGCTTGCCATCCTCAACTTTCGCAGTAATCTGCACCATTTTATTCTTATCACTCCGGTTAGCGTGAATGATTGCATTAGTTGTGGCTTCAGTTATAGCAAGAAGCAGGGCAGATAATTTGTCGTCATCCAGCCCAAGATCTTTGGAGAAATAATTAATGAATTCTTCAACCGTGATGAGATTATTTGGATCACTCTCAATTTCGAGATAGTATTTATCTTCTGCCAAGTTTATTCCTGAATTTGATTTGGTAAAATATGAAAAATTCTTTTTAATCCAATTAAAAATTCCAATTTACTTCAAATGAAAGGTTAGCCTGCTGCCTGCCGATTCTATCAACCTTAATGAACTCATACCAGCCGTATATTCTGAAATATATCGTATTTTCTGCAAGCCACAATATCTCTGTTAAAGGTCCTATGCTAAGATAATCAGAATCTTTCATTTTATTTCTGCCATTGTAATTATAGGTCAGCAGAGAGAATATCCTGCTGCCCAGTCCAAAACTTACATTGTTATAAGATAAGACCAATTTAGGTTCAGCATAAATTTCCTGAAGAAACCGCGTAGGCTTTTCTGAAAATGCCGTCCAGTTAAGTTCACCCTGCTGCGATAGTTTAATATAACCGTAATTCCTGATTGAAAGCTTTTTGCTCAGCCTGATGGTGCTTGAATCCGTAGCAGTAAATTGCCGAAAAGAAAAACTTCTCAGGTTAGGCACAAGATCCCTGAAATCATATACCGTATAATTGGCCGATACTTCGAAAGTGTTAATAGATGATATATTTCTCCCATGATAATCTCCTCCTGCAGAAAATTTGAGTATCCTGTTTATGTTATTATTGGAACTCCTTTCAGAAAAAATATATACAACATGACTTTGAGTTCCTTCACCTATGAGAAATGCATTAAAAAAAGGTGTAAGCACCCGGATATATTTTAACCTTATTATGGAAAGAAGTTCGTCTCTGTCATCGAAGTTCACAGGGCTCGGAGTATCATAGCGTAGTTTATTTTGATATATACTGAAGGATATTCTGTCAGAGCCTGAAAAATTCCAATCACCCTGCAGAACTACCGCGATTCTGGTAGCGTTATTATTTTTCTGATTCTCTAAATCCTGCCTCTCATTAAAGAATAAGGAGCCAGTATTAAGGAAATTTTTTGCTATATGTTTTTCATCTCTTTCGGAATAATTTATTTTTAACCTCCCTGAGAATGAAGAAGTTATATACCTGAAATTGGATTCCAGTTCAAATTTTAATTCCTCTATCCTCGAATCAAAAACAGAACTTGACAGAACCTGGATTGGGTGATAACGGGTATTTCGGTCAATATTTCTCCAGTCGAGCCTTCCTTTAAGATCCAGACCAAAGTTTGGCGCAAAATTATTATAAGTGAGTCCATCTTCCAGCAAATATGCTGTTTCATCTCGGCTCTGGATATTGTTTACAATATCGTATTCATTAGAAATTATAGAATCAGCCGAATAATAAAAGTCTTTTCTGTTCTGGGAGTAGCCGGAAGTTATATAATTGCTCACATTTTCATTGAATATACTACTTGCTGTCAGGTTAAAATATCTTATTAGATTTTTTCTTGGAGAAATATCCTCATTCCGGAATCTTAACCTGGATGATAAATTAAAATTTGAAAATTCAAAATCATCAACCAACCCCTCGCCTCCGTAAATAAACCCGTTATCATTTTCACCTATCTGCCTGTTATTGGAATAACCAAAAAAAGGAGAAATATGGAATTTAGCACCGGGTGATAAATCGCTGAATATCATAACGTTGGAAACAGACGCCTGGTTTATTTCGATCTTGCGGTTATCGGACAGAATAGTGTTATTTCCCAGGAATCCAGTCTTAAAATACGGAGTTATATTATACGCGGCTGAGGCAGAAAAAAACTGTTCATCTCTGATACTCTTGTCAGCTGATTTGATAAAAGTTGAATTATAGTCTTCAGTGATATCAAAAGAATATTTTCCTAAGGTCTTATTGTAAAATAACTTAGATGACAGATAATAAGTATTTAGCTGCTTATCAAGTTTAGTTGAAAGTAAATTCAGAGGGTTTTCGACGAGAATAAACTGAAGACTGTCAATTTCCGACTGAGCTTTGATCAACCCTGTCGTCAGCAGATGAATAAAAATGAGGACATATAATCTTTTCAAGGGAAGAATGTAAAATTAATCGGATGTTGTAAATTACAATCTTAAAGTATTCAGTAAAAGAACTAAGTTCAATTAAAATGTGAAATTTATTCAGGCTGAAGGATGAAATTATTAAGTGAGGAAATGCTGTTAGGATTTGAATTACCTTCTGAATATGTTACTACTCTCCAATAATAGTTTACACCGTAGTCGATATAATTCCCATCGTAATTAATACTGATAGTATCATTTATCCTGTTCGTAGTAAGCACTTTACTCCATATCTGTCCGAAATAAGGGTTTGACTGGAGCGTTATCTCATAAGTAGACGGAACAGAAACGGCAATAAACTTAAAAATAAGTATATTAGTCATTATTGTACCAATAGGAGTCACAGTTTCCGCGACAGGTAATATTTTATCAGAGACCTCGCTGCTGGGTGAGCTTCTGAGGTTGCCTTTATCCACCGCAACAATTTTATAAAAATAGGGTGTAAGAAGGGAAAGATTTGAGGTGTCAGAATAAACTGAACTTGTGGAAAAACCATTTATGTTTGTACTATCGGGAACAAACCCCGGGAGAGTACTCCTGAAGATATAAAACCCGGCAATATCCGTTTCAAATCCCGGATCCCAGGTTAGATATATAGATTTTTCACCAATCCAATTTCTTGCATTTACCTGGGGAAATCTGGGCGCATAAGGCTTGTATACATTTTTGGGTATAGCACTAACTATGGTGGATGCATTACTCTCTCTGTTCTCCATATCAAGTGCCGTCACACGGTAAAAATACTTTTCATTATAATCAAGAGAATCGTCCAAATAATAACTCTGGCTGGAAAATTCAATCAGATTAAAGTGGGCACTATCAGTGCTTTTATATACATTATAGCCTTTAAGATCGGCTTCAACATTTTCATGCCATACAATCTCTATCTCGCCGTCATATGCTGAATAGATTTTAACACCTATGGGTACAGCAGGAGGAAGATTATCTCCAGCAGTTCCTGTTGGTGCATTACGTTCACATCCACAAAGAAAGATTATTGGGGATAGTAAAAGGAAGAAATATTTTCTAGTTAACAGCAAATTCCACCTAAAAATAATTGGTAAAATAAATTCTAATTAGTTAACAATAAAGTCGTAAAACCCTCATAAACCCGGAGTGGAACACATTTAGGGGGTTTCAGTTTAAATTGACAAAATGGCTTTTTTTGGATAACTTTAACATTCAAAATTCGTAAAAAATGAGATGATTGAACAATATATACCTGTTTTTTTAGTTATTGGTTTCGCACTTGTCTTTGCTGTAGGAACAGCCATGTCGTCCGGCATATTTGGTCCCCAGAGACCAACGAAGGAGAAACTTTCTACGTATGAAAGTGGTATGAAACCTGTCGGAACTACCAGGGAAAGGATATCAGTTAAATACTACCTGGTTGCTATGCTTTTCATCATTTTTGATCTGGAAGTGATTTTTGTATATCCCTGGGCTGTTGAATTCAAAAGGCTTTTCAGTGAATTTGGAATTTCTGTGTTTGTTTCGATGTTGATATTTTTGGTTGTACTTGAATTAGGATACTTATATGTATATAAGAAAGGTGGATTTAAATGGGATTAGAAGCTAAGTTAAAAGAAGAAGGTTTTATTACCACAACAATAGATGCGCTTGCAGCATGGTCACGTGAGAGTTCTGTATGGCCTATGCCAATGGGAATTTCCTGCTGCGCAATTGAAATGATGGCCTCCGGCGATCCAAAATATGATATTGCCAGGTTTGGCTCAGAAGTTATGAGATTTACTCCCCGTCAATGTGATCTGATGATTGTAGCAGGAACAGTTACTTATAAAATGGCTCATGTTGTCAAGAAAATTTATGATCAAATGCCCGACCCCAAATGGGTAATTGCAATGGGTGCATGTACCTCATCAGGTGGAATGTACAGGTCATATAACGTTGTCCAGGGAATTGATCAGTTTCTCCCGGTGGATATTTACCTGGCAGGCTGCCCGCCACGTCCTGATAATCTTTTGAATGCTTTAATTCAAATTCAGGATAAAATCGGAAAAACCAAAGCAAGAGATTTTCAGGATAAAAAACTTCCTGAGTTAACCGTCTTACAGAATAATTAAGATATGAATCTAAAAGAATTTATTCCTCAGAAACTACAGGAAAAATTTCCGAAGGTTAAATTTGAATTTGTTGACTACCGCGGAGATTTAACTGCAAAGTTCGACAAGGAACATGTTACTTCAGTTTGTGAATTCCTTAAAGAGGATCCCGAGCTTGATTTTCGTTTATGCGAAGATGTTACAGCCGTTGACTGGGCGAAAAGAAAGAACCGGTTCACAGTTGTTTACCACATCTTTTCATTAAAGCATAATTTCAGGCTCAGGCTGAAAGCAGATGTAGATGAATCGGATTGCAGCATTGATACGGTTTCATTTATCTGGAGAACTGCAAACTGGCACGAGAGAGAAACCTATGATATGTTCGGTATAAAATTTAATAATCATCCTGACCTGCGTAGAATGTATATGCCGGAGGATTTTGAATATAATCCTTTAAGAAAAGATTTTCCGTTGATGGGAATTCCTGGAAGTCTTCCACTACCAAAAAAAGATTAAGAGAATATGCCTAAATTGACAAAAGACGAAGTTCATCCCAGGATAATCGAAGCACTGCTTGGTGCAGATTCCGATATCAGCGTGGACGATGCTCTCGAAAATGAAATGGTGCTGAATATGGGACCACAGCACCCGGCTACTCACGGAGTTCTACGTGTGCTTTTAAGGCTCGACGGAGAAACTGTAGTGGCAAGTGTTCCTGAACTCGGCTATCTTCACCGGGGATACGAAAAAATGGCTGAAAATATGAGCTATTATGAGTTCATCCCTCACACCGACAGACTCGATTATCTTTCCCCGATGGCCAATAACGTTGCCTGGGTACTCGCTGTTGAAAAATTAGCAGGTATTGAAGCTCCTCCACGGGCCCAGTATATCAGGATGATGATTGCTGAGTTTGCAAGAATTGCTTCCCATCTTGTGGCAATCGGCTCACTTGCAATGGATGTAGGTGCGCTGACAGTCTTCCTGTGGACCTTGCGCGAAAGGGAAAAAATCCTTGATATATGGGATATTCTTTGTGGCGCCAGGTTTACTAATAGTTATACCCGTATCGGCGGGGTCGCTAACGATGCCCAGCCTGAAGCCCTGGCTAAGGCAAGATGGTTCATCGATCAGTTTGAGGAAAACCTTGATGAATGCGAGCGACTAATAAATACGAACAGAATTTTCATTGAAAGGCTTGAAGGAGCAGGAGTAATATCTGCCGAAGATGCCATAGATCTGGGAATGACGGGTCCGAGCCTGAGAGGCAGCGGTGTTGAATATGATCTCCGCAGAAATTCTCCTTATTTGTTCTATAAAGATATTGATTTTAAAATAGTTACCTATTCGGAAGGTGACTCTCTCGCAAGATACTTTGTCCGTGCTGATGAGGCAAGGGAAAGTGCAAAAATTATTAGGCAGGTTCTGGATAAAATGCCTCAAGGTGAGGTCTTGCTGAATCAGCCTAAAAAAGTTCTTCCTCATAAGACTGAGATCTATACCAAAATGGAAGAATTAATACACGATTTTATGATAGTAAATTTCGGAATAAATCCTCCTGAAGGAGATATATACCATGCAATCGAAGGTTCAAAAGGTGAGCTTGGATTTTACCTTGTCAGTAAGGGCGAAGGACGTCCGTGGAGATGTAAGATCCGCAGCCCTTCTATGGTGAATCTTCAGTCACTTCCTCTTTTAATAAAAGGACGTATGGTATCTGATGTGGTCGCAATAATAGGCAGCATAGATCCGATTATGGGAGAGGCTGATAAGTAGTATTGTTTAGTACTCCCTGTACAAAACAGATTAGGTATGGTTGAATAAAGCGTTTAATTAATTATGTATTAAGAATTATCAAACCGTTAAAACGGTTTCCCTGTTCCAGAAAAAGAAGATGAATAATAATGGATAATTTTAAATTCTCAGAGGAAAATCTTCAGAAGATTGACAGCATACTTCGAAAATACCCTGTGAAAAAACCTGCGGTGATGCCGGTTCTTTATCTTGCTCAAGAGCAGAATGGTTTTATTTCAAACGAGGTAATAAAGGAAGTTGCATCTATACTGGATATTACTCCAGAGGAAGTTTTGGGTGTAGTAACCTTTTATACCATGTACCACCAGAAACCTATGGGTAAATACCATATTCAAGTTTGCACAAATGTTAGTTGTATGCTTCGCGGCGGATTTGAACTGTATGATAAAGTTAAGGAGAAACTTGGTATTGATAATATGCAGGTTACCGGAGACCAGACTTTTTCACTGGAAGAAGTAGAATGCATGGGGTCCTGCGGCACAGCCCCGATGATTGCTGTAAATGAGGATTATTATGAGAACCTTACTAAAGAAAAAGTTGTTGAAATTTTGGATTCACTAAAGAATAAAAATTAAATGGAAAAAATTGTTCTTCCTGATATTAAAGATATTCACCTGATAGATGTTTATCTGCAAAACGGGGGATTCACCGCTGTAAAAAAGGCATTCAGCCAGTCTCCTGATGATATTATTGACCAGGTCAAAAAGTCCGGACTAAGAGGCCGCGGCGGGGCCGCTTTCTCAGCAGGTCTTAAATGGAGTTTCATGCCCAAGGCTACAGATAAACCGAAGTATTTGTGTGTTAACGGAGATGAAAGTGAACCCGGTTCGTTTAAAGATAGACAGATTTTCGAGTTTAATCCTCATCAACTTATTGAAGGGATATTAATTACCTGCTATGCAATAGGCGCGAAGGTAACATATATTTATATACGTGGAGAATATCATAAATGGATAAATCTTCTTCAAAAAGCTCTGGACGATGCATATGAAAAAGGTTTTGTCGGGGAGAAAATGAAAGACACTTTTGGTTCAAGTTTTTCCTGCGATATTTACATACATAAAGGAGCCGGTGCATACATCTGTGGAGAGGAATCCTCGCTGATGAATTCCATAGAAGGAAAGAGAGGCTATCCCCGGATTAAACCTCCGTTTCCTGCGCAGTTCGGCTTGTGGGGCTGTCCTACCACCATCAATAATATTGAAACCATTACAAATATACCCCCTATAATCAACAAAGGCTGGGAGTGGTTCTCTAAAATTGGCGAGCCTAAACACCCTGGAACAATACTTTACGGTTTGAGTGGTCATATAAATAAACCAGGTGTTTATGAACTTCCTTCCGGAACTCTGCTTACAGATTTGATTTATAAGTACGGAGGGGGTGTTCCAGGTAATAAAAAGGTTTTGTGTGTAATCCCGGGCGGATCCTCAATGCCTCCGTTAAGAGGAGATCAGATCGAGGGTGTCAAAATGGATGCTGAATCTCTTAAATCAGCGGGATCAGCAATTGGAACTGCCGGTGTGATGGTAATGGACGAGGATACTGATCTCGTGAAAGTTCTGGCAAGAATTACTAAATTTTATTACCATGAAAGCTGTGGCCAATGTACTCCGTGCCGTGAGGGTACAGGTTGGATGTTGAAAATCCTTAACAGAATTGTAAGAGGAGAGGGTTCGAAGAGTGACATTGATTTACTCCTATCGGTAGCTAATAATATTGAAGGCAATACCATTTGTGCCTTAGGAGAGGCTGCTGCCTGGCCAGTTAAGTACATGGTACAGAGATTTCGTGATTATTTTGAAGCGAGGGTGAAGGATACGGTTGAACTACCAATAGCAAATAAAGTACATTCGATGAGACACACAGCAATACCGGTAGCAGAAATAAAACATTGAAAATATTTTGAGCCCATAAAAAAAGCAGTCGTATGACTGCTTTTTTTTTGCTTCATCCCTAATTTGAATACTAATCAGCCGGCTGCTCTCATTCCCAGTTCTCTGTCGAGCAGGAATAATCCGTTTTTATTATCTCCTATCATCTTAAACTTGTCAAGAATATTCATTACAGTAGCTTCTTCCTCAACCTGTTCCGTAACAAACCACTGGAGATAAGTGTTTGTTGCATGATCCTTCTCAGATATGGTAAGATCAACAATATCATCAATAGATTTTGTTACTTTCTCTTCATGCTTCAGAGTCTCTGCAAATACTTCTACGGCATCTTTCCATTCGCTTTTAGGTGCATCTATTTTTGATAAATTTACCCTGCCGTTCCTCTGGTTGATGTAACTGTAGATTTTCATCGCGTGACCGTATTCTTCGCCCGACTGAACTTTCATCCAATGCGAGAATCCGTTCAGGTTTTCTGATTCAAAATAGGCTGCCATCGATAGGTAGAGATAGGAAGACGATAATTCAAGGTTCATCTGGACATTTAAAGCCTTCTGGATTTTATCTTTTAACATAATGATCCCTCAGTTTATTAGTTTAATTGATGTAATAGCTAAATGTAAGAAATTATAGGTACGGCAACAAATTACGGACGATTCTTATATTTTCCATTCAATCCGTGTGATTACCCCAAGAAGTTTTAATTAGAGAATAACATAAATTTAATGGTTCCCTTTATACTTGATAAGGCCGCCGCCATAACTTGCCAGCCAGAGGTTATGGGAATCATCTTCAGTGATATCATATATGCGGTTACTTTCCAATTTTGAATTCGATGTGGTGAAACTGTAGAAAGTGCCCTCAAATTTGGAGAGACCTCCTTCTGCGTTTGCAAACCATAAAACACCGTTATGATCTTTAAATATGCTTAATACATTTTTACTGGGTTTTCTAAAGAATGTATTCCAATATACCGGCCCTTCAAAGTATGAACTTCCACCGTCATTACCTGCCATCACTCCAACACCGGTACCAATACCTATCCAGGGAGTATCATTTATATCAAAATTTACATATTGGATATTATTATTCGGGAAACCCCTCCATCCATCCATGCCCGGACTTCCAGGGCCCCCACCTACAAGTGGGGCTGAATTGTAAGCATCATAGGTCTTCCACAAGGAGTCAGCATAAAATTTTGTTAATCCTCCGCCTTTTGTGCAAAACCACTTTGTCCCATCCGGACCTACAGCAACGGAATTAATATTATTGGTACGCAGAGGTGAGTTTGAATGATCGTAAACTATCCAGTTTACTCCGTCATATTTTACTATTCCTGCATTTTTTAAGGCTATCCATACTGTGGAATTATCCTCAAAGGCTACAGAAACAACATTATTATCAGGGAGACCGGAATTTGAAGAATTATAAACCGTCCAGGTTTCACCGTGTATTTTAACAAGACCATCCTCAGTACAAACCCAAATATTCCTCTGATCATCGACAACGATATGATTTATATGATTTATAGGCAGAATTGAATTATTTGTATTGTAAAGTTGCCATTCATTGTTTTCAAATTTTATTAGCCCGTCAAAACTACCCGCCCATACTGTGTTTCCCTCAGCAGCAACACATGTTAAATAATCTGTTGGTATTGGTATCTCATGTCCGGTATTGTAATTTACCCAGGTTAGGGTGTCCCTCAGATTTATACTAATCCTGGTTGTTTTATCACTTCTAATCTGTACTGTTGATTTTGAATACCAGTAACCATTTGATTCAAGCCGGATAGAATATTCGCCAGGCAGAAGATTGCCTATTGTTACCGGGGTAACTTTGTCTATAAGTGTATCATTTATAAAGATTGCCGCATTGAGAGGATTGGAATCAATGTAAAGGTACCCTCGCATAGTGGGATTATTAACAAAATCAAAAAATATTTTGCTAGTTGAATCCTTCTTCACTGGTACGATTTCGGATGAATCTTTATAGAGTTTCAACTTTAAGGTTACTAACTGATTACCATCGTTAAGATAGGGGATGGTATCAGGTGTAAAATAACCTGAATTTTTATGGTTTATAAAAATAGCCGCATGATCAGGTATTGATCCGATATAGATTTTCCCGGAGTTCTGTGGAGGATCTTCGGGTTTTGATACCGAGATTTCTTTTTCACAGGAATTAACGAGAAAAATAATTAATAATATTAATGCAGAATAAAAATGTTTTTTCATAGGTTATTGCAAACCGGAAATGTATCCAAATGAATTTATATAATCTTTATTAATAAATCCGCCTTCTTGCTGTTTAAGGTATGAACCAAAAACTCCCAATCCGCCTTCAATATTAGAGAAATCAGATTCATCGATCCTGATTGTATAATCATCCAGAAAACCGTGA
This sequence comes from uncultured Ignavibacteria bacterium, assembly GCA_963800255.1. Lineage (GTDB taxonomy): Bacteria > Bacteroidota > Ignavibacteria > Ignavibacteriales > Ignavibacteriaceae > DATFVA01. Next base: position 121,848 of record CAWDAK010000024.1, read on the forward strand.
AGCGTTGAATAATACTTTGATAAATTTTCATCAAGAACAAGCAATTCAAATATACATCCTAATATAGTATAATTTGCTTTATTGGCATCTCCCCTGGATATCTGGGTAAATGCAGAATCCAGATAAGCATTCGGAATACCAACACTGTTGTTCCGTATTGGCATAGAAAACTTTGGGACTAATTTTCCTCCTTCATAGACGTATTTGAGAGGAACTTCTTTTTTATTTAAAACCTGAACCCCATTCTCGTTCTTCAGATAAAAGAAAGAAAATCGCGGAATATACCACCCCAAATTCAGACTTGATGACCAACTAAAATAGAAGTGACTATCCGCTTGAGCAGGAATCTGAGAAGATGATGTATCTGATATTACCCATTCAATCGATTCAGGAATTTTAGTAAAACCCCTCAAAATTTTTCCATTCTTCAAGATGGCCTCAATTTCAAGTTCTTTCTCATTGTCCGGCTTAAAATTATCAAGATAGAAATAGTGAAATGGAGAGTTATACCTGCTTGTATCCGTTCTTACTATAGAAGTATCTCTCATAAATTTAACGCTGTCTCCCTGCCAAATTCGTATCAACGCCGTTTTGATGAAGGGATCTGTCCGGTTTAATCCGGCATCATAACCTGGGACATCGTAGCTTTTTGAAATGCTGGCTGTCTGGAACGATGTATCCCCTCTTATTACACAGGTGAGTATATATTTCTCCTGGTAATCGCCTTTTGGGCTAAAATTTTCTTCACAAGAATAATTAATCAATCCAAAAATCACCAGAATAACAGGAAAATATCTTTTCATATTTCAACCCTTATGGAGGCAGTTGGGAGTATGGGGAGCATATTAACTCTTTTCCCGGTATCCCTCTCAAAATAAAATATATTTTTGCGATCATACACATTAAGAATATTTGCACTTACCTCAATTTTTAGAAAACTAAGGCTGAAGGATTTGGTTATCCCGAGATCCAATCTATGGTAAGTTGGTAGTCTGCCCAGATTAGGGTCGCCTAAAAGTGTGAATGGCTGATAATTTCCATAGAGACCATTATATGAATCAAAAAGATCATCAAAGTAATATTTATCATAAAATCCAACTATCTGGGTAAAGGGTAAGCCTGAATTGAAGAACCAGCTGACGCTTGTTTCCCACCCGGAGCCAAGGTTTATAGTCAGGTTTGAATTTATTGCATGCCTTGAATCATATCGAGGATAGGAAACCCACCCGTTCACGTTTCTATAAGACCAACTAAGTGAGTATGAAGCAGTAAATTGTATAAAGTATTTTGAATATTTTAATAGAAATTCAGCGCCGTAGGAATTACCGCTTGCCTGAACCAGATCGGGATAATGATCGGATGCCTTATCCGGATTAATTTCAGCTGTCCTTTTCATTTCCTTGTAATAAATCTCAGAACTGAAAGAAATACCATCGGGGAGTGTTAGATCAATTCCCCCGACATAATGCACTGCCTCAGGAACCTGAAGATAATCGGGAACGATTGACCATGGTTCGAACAATGAAATAACTTCCTTTTCATTAGTAAGTGTAATTAATTCCTGAGTATAAATTCCCCAGGCACCTTTTAATTTCAGCCAGGGAAAAATAGCGTATGTCAGGTTTACTCTTGGTTCAAAGAAGGGAGCGTGCTGTTTGGTAAGCGATAGCAGATTGATCCTGGTTCCAATGTCAGCTCCAAAACTTTCAAACCTAAGAAATCTATACTTACCATATAGACTGAAATGAAGAGCCTGCTTGGAAAGCGCTGATTTATTCCCCTGAAGATTTTCAAAACTATAATCGGTTGTAACTGATTTTAACTTATATCCTACTCGTATCTCATCCCGGCTCTCATAAACATTTGTGAAATCCGCTTTAAGGGTTACATCCCCGATCGAATTCTTTCTCTCTTTTGCATTACTCATTTTAGGATTGATAGCCCCATCGAAAGAACTGACAGAAAAATTTACTTCAGAGTATATTGGTACATCCTGCCAAGCCTGGAACCAGTAGAATCCGTATAAGTTATTATCCCAACTATAATCTGCCTTTTCAGGATCATCACTTTTAAGTCCATCATGGCTGTTAAAACCCTGGAGTGAAAATTTAGTCAGACTTTTGCTATCAGATGTTGCATAATTTATTTTAGCAGAAAGATCGTGAAAACTAAATGGAGCATCCTTATAATTTATAAATTTGCTTAGAACCTTATCAAACAAGCTCTTCCTGCCTGTGATCATAAAAGATCCCCCCGGAATAGGTCCTTCTATTGCTGCTTTACCCGTAAGAAAACTAATTGTTCCGTTACCGCTGTAACGGTTTTTATTTCCATCTTTAGTAATCATATTTAGTACTGAAGAAAGTCTGCCTCCATATTCTGCTGCGAATGCCCCTTTATAAAACTCTATTGCATTTATCATTTCCGGATCTATTATACTGAACAAACCAAGAGCGTGAAAAGGATTATAAATGGGTATACCGTTTAATAAAACAAGGTTCTGATTGCTTGCTCCTCCCCGGACATAGTATCTTGCCGAAACATCACCCGTTGATTGAACCCCCGGCAGAAACTGAAGTGAACGGAATATATCTGTTTCAACCCCTTTAGGCAGCAGTTCCAGGTCACGCACAGTTAATTTCTGAAGTCCAAGGTCAGTCTCATTTGCATGATGAACCTTTTCTCCTATCTTTTCTATTTCCTGGAGCCTTATTGTACTCTCTGCAAGAGGTATATTTATTTGTGTTACTTCTTTTGCCTTAATAAAAACAATCATATGTTTGGTAATATATCCGACGTATGTTATTCTGACTTTATATTCTTTCTCAGCCGGGATACCAGTTATAGTAAAGCCTCCCCTTAAATCAGCTGATGCACCCATCAGCGTTCCTTCAATAAGAATATTCGAATATGGTAAGACTTCACCTGATGATGAATCAGTTACAAAACCCCTCAAAGTACCTGTTTGTTGTGCAAAGACTGAAAAGGTGGTTGAAAAAGAGAATAAGAAAAACAAGATATATGTTAATTTCATCAGGTAAAATCCGGGAAGAAGCAATATAGAGGAATTGGTTTCAATTATAGAGAATGAATATCAAGTTCATCGTAACGGGGAACAACTTTAACCCGTTTTCATTTAATAATCGGGTTGCAAATTAAATTAAAACACAATTTATAACAAGTTAATTCTAACTCTGTTTATTACTAACAATTGAACGAGATTTCCAATTTCCACTATTTTCTTACCTTTTTATTCGGAATGCAAATAATTATATTTGCATCTTAAAAATCAGAATGGATGTATGGTAAACTTAAAAGAGTTAAATAAAGAACAAAAATCAGCCGTTGAATACCTGGATGGTCCGCAAATGATTGTAGCGGGTGCCGGATCAGGGAAAACCAAGGTTTTAACTTATAAAATTGCACATCTTATTGATAAAGGGTATGCTCCTGATTCCATCCTTGCTTTAACCTTTACAAACAAAGCTGCAAATGAGATGAAGGACAGAATCCGCAAACTGATCGGTAATAAAGCAGATTCTATCTGGATGGGAACCTTTCACTCAATCTTTGCCAGGATTCTCAGGATTGAATCGAAGAACATCAACTACGATCAGAACTTTTCGATTTATGACGCCGAAGATTCCCGCTCACTGGTGCAAAACATAGTTTCTAACCTCAATATAGATCTCGAAGCAGTAACGCCGAATTCTGTTAAACACAGGATCAGTTTTATGAAAAACCAGATGGTGATGCCTGCGGAGTTCAGAAGAAAACATAAAGGAGAATTCATTGAGGAAAAGGTTGCAGATATTTATGATGAATACCAGAAGAGATTGATTGCAAATAATTCGATGGATTTTGAAGACCTTCTGCTTAAACCGATTGAACTTTTCAACTCAAATCCTAAGATTCTGGCCAAGTACAAAAAGAAATTTGAATATTTACTTGTTGATGAATTCCAGGATACCAATAAAGCTCAATATGAGCTTATTAAACTCCTCGTAAGCAAAGACGGAAAGCTTGCAGTAGTGGGAGATGATGCTCAGAGTATCTACAGCTGGCGTGGAGCGAATGTCGGGAATATGCTGGATTTTCAGAAAGATTTTCCTAAGCATAAAATTTTCAAACTTGAACAAAATTATCGTTCAACAAAGACGATCCTTGCAGCTGCTGATTCAGTAATTAAGAATAATAAGGATCAGCTCATTAAAACTTTGTGGACAGAAAATAACGACGGGGAACTCCTTACACTGGTTAAATGTGCGGATGAAAAGGACGAGGCATTCCAGATTGCCAGATTTATAAAACATGAGATCTCAAAGAAAAAGTTGTCTCTTAAAGATTTTGGCATCCTATACAGAACAAATGCTCAGTCGCGTGCACTCGAAGACATTTTCAGACGGGAAAAGATACCCTATACCATAGTTGGCGGCATTGAATTTTATAAGAGGAAAGAAGTTAAAGATATAGTGGCTTATCTGAGGGTGTTGGCGAACCAGGAGGACGAAGAAAGCTTGCTGAGGATTATGAATTTCCCTCAGAGGGGTATAGGAAGTACAACCATTAAAAGGATGATCAACTTTGCCCGCAGACATGAGATATCCTTATTTGAAACAATGACAAGAGTATTCGAAGTTATTGATATCAAAGAGCGGATTCAGAAGAACGTTAAGGGTTTCAAGATGCTTCTTGATAAATATATGGAACTGACTGACAAACTCTCAGTTGGGGAACTTTCCCGTGCCCTAGTTGATGAACTTGGTGTATTGAGAATGTTTAAAGAGGAGAATACTCCTGAATCCCTTGCCCGCTGGGAGAATATAAATGAACTTCTCTCTGCTTTGAGTGATTTTTCTAATTCGAACGAGGATGCCAAGCTGGAACAATATCTCGAGGATGTATCACTTGTTGCAGATATTGATATGTATGAAGACGAGAAAAACGTTGTTACAATGATGACGATTCACAGTGCAAAAGGACTTGAATTTCCAATTGTATTTGTGACAGGCTGCGAGGAAGATATATTTCCACTTTCCAACCGATTCAGTACGGAGGCCACGGTTGAAGAAGAAAGAAGATTATTCTACGTTGCTGTCACCAGGGCAAAACAAAAAGTATATATCTCTCACGCAAGGAGCCGTTACCGTTTCGGCGAAGTTGCCTACCAGAGCCGTTCAAGGTTTATTGATGAATTAGAGCCTGCCACTTTCACGGAAGTAAATGGTGGAATAGGTAGAAAATCTTCTAATCGTAAGTCAAAAAAAGAAATGTATTATGAATATTTTGAGAATGTAGATTACGAAGACTTTAACCAGGATAACCGGACTTTAAGACCAGGCAGCAAGGTTATGCACGACAAATTTGGTTTAGGCAGGGTCACGCAAGTCACCGGATCAGGTGATATGCAGAAAGCAACGGTTATTTTTGAAGGAAATAATGTTAAACAACTCATGCTGAAGTTTGCTAAACTAAAAGTTCTATAATACAAGAATTAAAAGATAAGATTGAAGAAGGAGACCGAAGAGATGTCAATTGCACCTAAAAAACTGGCGATATTGGTAGGTGGAGGTCCTGCACCGGGTATTAACAGTGTAATAGGAGCAGCTACAATCAGGGCTGCCCTGGAAGGTATTGAAATTATTGGAATAAGAGACGGGTTCAAATGGCTTATGCAGGGGGACATTACCCATACAAAAAATCTAACCATACAGAATGTGAGCCGTATTCATTTTCGCGGAGGATCTTATATAGGGATCTCCCGTGCGAACCCGACAAAGGATAAAAAACATCTTGAAAATACGGTGACCTCTCTTCTCCGACTGAACGTTGACAAGCTAATTACCATTGGAGGTGACGATACTGCCTACAGCGCTTTAAAGGTTGATGAAATGGCTGCAGGAAGGATTAAAGTGGTCCATGTACCGAAAACAATAGATAATGATCTGGATTTGCCTCACGGAATACCAACTTTTGGATTTCAGACAGCAAAACACATCGGGGTTGAAGTTGTTAAAAACCTCATGGTTGATGCACAAACTACCTCCCGCTGGTATTTCGTTGTGTCCATGGGAAGAAAAGCAGGACATCTTGCGCTTGGTATAGGCAAGGCCGCCGGGGCTACATTGACCGTAATCCCTGAGGAATTTCCCGGACCCACAATAAAACTTACTCATATGGTGGACGTCCTCGTTGGAGCAATCGTAAAAAGAATGAGTTATGGTAAATCGGATGGTGTTGCAATCCTTGCTGAAGGACTGGTAGAGCATCTTGAACAGGCTGATCTTCAAGCTTTGGTAGACGTTGAGAGAGATGCGCATGATAATATCCGAATTGCTGAAATCAATTTCGGCGAGATCCTTAAGTATAAAGTTCAGGAAAAACTCAGAACTTATAATCTTAAAACTACTATTGTAGCAAAAAATATTGGATACGAGCTTCGCTGTGCCGACCCCATACCTTTTGATATGGAATATACAAGGGATTTAGGATTTTCTGCTGCTCAGTTCATGCTCAATGGAGGATCTGGTGCAATGGTATCAATCCAGAATGGTCATTTTGTTCCCCTATTCTTCAAAGATATCCTCGATCCAGTTACCGGGAAGACCAAGGTTAGAATGGTTGATCCTTCGTCTGAATCTTATTATATCGCACGCCGTTATATGCTGCGGTTAAATCAAGCCGATTTCGAAGATCCGCATGAACTTGCTAAATATGCGGCTACCTGCGGCATTTCACTAGAGCAATTCAAGGAGCAGTTTTATTATTTGATTGAAAATGACAGGCTTTATAAAAATCTTGAAAACGGAAAATTCCGGCTTGCTGCTACTGAAACCAACAAAGCTTTTCTACCCGGCGAAAAAGATGCAAATGACCAGGAAGAAATAAACGGAATTATACCCCATTAGACTTAATCTCAGATGTCTGGATATATCAGTTTAATGCTGATAGCACAGACATTTGAGAGACCTTATTTACCTTTCCGCTCAGATTTAAATACCCTCAAAAAACAATAGCTTGTAAGGATAAAAATACATCCCCAGGCTATTGATATAAAAATTATTCCTTCAATTGATAATCCCATATAATCCTCAGAATTCAGCTAAAATTATCTTTGCAGCTCATCACCTGTATGGTTAGACCAGGCTTTCCGAACCATCAGTAATATAAGTAATGCTATAATAAACATCAGTATGCGTGATCCCCATATATACGGTATATTTTCAGCCTTAGCATTCGATAGCAGGAAGATCGGAATCGCATCGTTTATAAGCCACCACAACATAATTACCAGCAGAACAATGGGGGTTACAAATTTCATTATATAATAAAATATCCTGGGAATTTTAAAATCTCCACCGGCATTCATTTCATCCCAGGCTTTCTCAGAACCAAAAACCCACATAAATAAAACAGTTTCAATAAAGGCGAATACTACCAATCCAAAGGTGCCTGCCCAGTAATCCATTTCATCAAGAAAACCGTATTTAAGGAAGAAAACAACGAACTGAACAGCTATTAAAACGGTTATTCCCAGCGTGAGAACTGCCTTTTTTCTATCCATACCAAACTCATCTTCAAGAAATGCTACAACAGGCTGACCCATTGCAACAGAGGAAGTTATTCCGGCAAAAAATAGAAGCAGAAACCAGAAGAACCCGAATAAAGCACCCAGGGGGATTTTCTCAAAAATCAGAGGCATAGACACAAAACCAAGATCAAAAGCACCTCCCTGGGCAAATGCCTTTGTTGCGTCCAGACCGAAGAAAGCTACAGCAACCGGAATAGCTATCGAAGCGCCTAGAACGACCTCTGCAAATTCATTCGTGGCCGCAGTTGTTAGTCCGGACAAAGCTATATCATCTTTGGGCTTAAGGTAGCTGGCATATGCATGTATGGTCCCCATACCTACAGATAACGTAAAAAATATCTGTCCCGCTGCAGCAAGCCAAATTGTAGGATTCGATAACTTTGAGAAGTCAGGATTCCAGATAAAAGCAAAACCATTCGCAACACTGTTTTCCGGAAAAGCGGGATTAGGAGTTCCCAGGGTTATAATCCTAACGGCCAGAATTACTCCAAAGATCAAAAGTAGTGGCATAGCTATCTTCGCCAGTTTTTCTATTCCTTTTGAAATCCCTTTAAATAATATCCAGAAGTTAATACCAAACGTAAAGAGCATAAGTAGATATGCCGGTAATAGACTGCTGAAATGTGTACCGGTCTCTCTTCCCTGGTAGCTGTACAAAAAATTTCTCATAGTACTGGCGGTATTCTCATCGAAGTACATCTTCGAAATTGAAAATATGCTGAAACCGAGGGTCCAGGATTCTATATAGGTATAATAGATAAGAATGGTCATTGAAATAAAAAGCCCGAGAGCGCCGAAATATTTGGCTGTTTTGTTCTTCCAGATCACATCAAACATACCTGGTGCACTGCCATGGCGATATTTTCCGCCATGCCTTCCAATACCCCATTCAATCCACATTAGAGGGATGCCAAGGATAAGGAAAAAGATGAAATAGGGAATCATGAACGCTCCGCCGCCATTTTGTGCTGCCTGTACCGGAAATCGAAGGAAATTTCCAAGGCCTACAGCATTACCAGCTACCGCCAGGATCAATCCGATCTTGGTTCCCCATTGTTCCCGCTCTCCATTTTCCGGCATTTAACCTCCGTAACAGTATGAACTATAAAATTTTGAAGTAGAATATGAAAACTTTAATAATTAATTACAAATGAATTTCAATTTTTATTTCATAAAGCTGATATTTCTAAAGGAGGAGGAATCTTCACATTCTATGATCTGGTTCACTTACCACAATAATAAATTTTAATTTTATTAAATTAGCTTCTGAAAAAAACAACACTTGAGGATTACATAGATGGCTAAAAACTTTGTATCAAACAAAGATGAAACAGTTAGGATGTTCCAAAGTGATTTTATGGAGATTTTCTCCCGTGTTCACTTTTCTGTTCCTTTATTCATTTACCTGCCTATAGTCTTCTATTTTTTGTACAGGTCTGTTAGTATATATGAACAGCATGCTGTAACAATACTAACTTTGGCAATACTCGGAGTTGCTGTTTGGAGCCTCACGGAGTATACCCTTCACAGGTTTATTTTTCATTTTGAGTTCAAATCGGATTTCGGCGCAAGGATTCATTTCATTTTTCACGGTGTACATCATGATTATCCGAGTGACTCCAAAAGGCTCGTAATGCCGCCTTCGGTAAGTGTACCTTTAGCAATACTTTTTTATGGTATGTTTACTCTAATATTGGGACCAATAAATGTATCCGCATTTTTTGTCGGTTTTATTCTTGGTTATCTTGCCTATGATATGACTCATTATGCCGTACATCATTTCAATATGCACAATAAATTCTGGCTCGCTATAAAAAATCATCATATGAAGCATCATTATATGGATTCAACAAAGGGGTTCGGCGTAAGTTCACCTGTATGGGATGAGGTTATGGGAACTAATTTTCCAAAGAAAGAAACCAATTAATAATTTCCTGGTGGTCTATGGTTTTCCCTATGCTCTTTGAGATGGCATCCGGCAAAGAACGAAAAAAAGTTTTGATTGTTGAAGATAATACAGAAACCCAGTTAATCCTTAAGATTTACCTGAGGGATTTTTACGATATAGATACTGTTCAGAATGCTGAAGAAGCATTAAAATACCTGGGGAAAAATATCTATGATCTTATTATTCTCGATATTAACCTTCCGGGAGAAATGGATGGCAATGATGTCATTGTCAGAGTTAAAAAGGATCCTGTACTAAAGCTGATTCCAATCCTTGTTGTTACCGCTTACGCACTGAAAGGGGATAAAGAAAAATTCCTATCTATGGGGGCTAACGGCTACCTGTCAAAACCGGTTGACAAAAAAAATATCCTTCAAACCTCCAGCGAGTTGATTTCCGCCTACCCTGTCAGATAACTTCTTTAATACTAGTTATTGGCAGATTTTCAGTTCATCCTGCATTATTCTTCAAATCACAATTTGTTGCATTATAATACATACATTTATGTATTGTCTCTGTTTAGTTCAAATGACGACCATAATAAATTTAATATTAAAGGTTTAAGCAGAATCCCATCCGGCATAATATTTGGCAATTTACACCAAAACCATCGTGGTACATGCAAAATGATTTAAAGTTAATATCCTCCGGGATAAGTTTAATCGATGAGGGATGGGGCGGACTCTATAAAGGTTCTAACTATCTTCTAATCGGCGGTCATAAATCCGGCAAGACAAATTTCAGTCTGAGATTTGTACTTGAAGGAGCAGCGCGTAATGAACGCTGCCTTTATTTTACAAGTAAAACCCGTGAAGAAGTGATCGAGCAGGCTGAATGGATGAATCTTAATCCAATGGATTTAATCAGTTCCAAACTGATTACGATCGTGAGGGTTATCCCTCCAGATAGAGATTTTCCATCATTATCTCCGGATCAGGAACTTGTGGATTATTTTGATGATGTCATTAATATGATAAATGAATCTTACCCTTCCAGGGTAGTTTTTGATGAGATAACTTCTTTTATTGGATTCAAGGATGTTACTTTGCTGGAATTAATTCTTGATAAGTTTAAACATAATCTTGAAAATCATAAGATAACAAGTATAATTATTTCAGCAGAACCTGTTACTGATGCAATGTCTGCCTTACTTCAGCACCTTGCAGATGTAAGCAACGGACTCATTTATCTTGATAAGGAAATAAATGATTTATATGGCACAATCTCACTCTTGCCATATATCGAGCATAAATCGGGTGAACTTAAGTCAAATTATGTCTTTGACCGCGAAAGAGGACTGAAGATTGATCTCTCGGTACTGGAGGATTCAGAAAAAAAAAGACGGGTTAAGTTCTAGTGTGAAATTGCTGTTAACCAAAAATACGGTGCTGACAAAATGAAGAAAAAAATACAGCTGGTTGCCTCTGGTATTTCGATTATTGATAATGCCTGGGGGGGATTTTACAGAGGAGGCAGTTACTTATTAATAGGACCAAGAAAATCCGGTAGAACTCTTTTGGGGCTCCAGTTTGCTAAAGAATGTATAAAGCAGAAGGAGATTTGCCTTTACTTTACGAGTATGAGGCCCAAAGATCTGATGATCCAGGCTGCATCAATTGATTTTGATCTGCAGCAGTATATGAACCAGAACCAGGTAATTATCGTACGTGTCGCCCCTCCGTCTGACTTGCAGGAAGTTGAGAATACGGATGAATTCCTTGTTGAATATCTCAGGGACATTGTAACGGTTGTGGAGCAATACCAGCCGAATAAAATGATCTTCGACGAACTCACTCCCTTCATAAATTTTGTGAACCTGACTCTTCTTCAGGATGTATTTATTGAAACTACAGAAGCCATAGAAAATGAGGGTGTAACCAGCTTATTTATACTGGGTGATCCGGCTACCCCTGCAGCAAATTCCATAGCAGATACACTGGCTCTGAATTCTACTGGCATCCTTTACCTTAATAAGGAGGAAAGTGGAGAAGGTCTTTCCGGAGGAAAAATAACTATTACTCCTAATATTGGACATACTCAGGGTAAATTCAGCGCCCATTACCAGCTTGAACCTTATAAAGGAATAACTGATGATTATGCAGGCAATAAGAGGAAAACAAAAACTACCGCTGTAACTGAAGCGGGACTGCAGTATCAGTCGCTCGCAGACATTGATATTCCTGCTGAAAATTTTACTTTCACAAACTTTTATAGCTTGAATGATTTTCAACTTATACTGAACAACCAGATTGCCCTGTACCGAAGTACAGGACAGGTATTTACCCTTGTTTCCTTCAGACTTGATCCCGGAGCTGAAAAAGAAGGCCTCCTCACCATAAACCAGCTAATGAATATAATCAGACTTTCATCAGACAGGAAAGACAAGATCTGCCTGGTTTCAAACAATGTAGTGGTTATGATAACTAAAGAGGATACAAGAACTATTAATAAATTTGTAAGCAGAATAAAAGGCAACCTCCCGCAAAATGAACCCGAATACCTTGACAAGGTAATACCTTGTATTTCTTTACTCGCGCTCAGGGTTGATGAAACGATCAATAATGCTGAAGATATGATTAATAGGCTCACTTTAAATTCACATACACAACGTCAGCTTTTCTTCTGATATAAAATGTAATGAACACCCATAATGGCATCTTTTTTATTTTATTAAGTTTTATACTTTGTTCAATTCATCTCACTGCCCAGCCACAGCCCCGTACCGAAGACCTCAAAACTGAAGCACTTGCTCATATGAAGACTGGCCGCTATGGAGAAGCAATAGATCTCCTGAATAATTACATCTCAGCCAGGCCCCAACAAGCTGATGGTTATAACCTGAGAGGGCTGGCATACGAATATAGGGGACAGTATGAACAGGCTGTGTATGATTTCCGGTCCGCGAGGAAGCTTGAGCCTGAGAATTCTGATATTAACAATAATCTTATAAAAGCAACACAACAATGGTATAAGCTGATTTATAATGAAATTGAAGGTTACAAAAGGGAGATTGCTTTAAATCCTTCTCTCCCTGTTAATTATCTGCAGATCGGAAAATCATATAAGAATCTTGGAGAATGGGCCGAAGCAGAATTATGGTATGATAAATATCTTTCAATTGAAAAAGCCTCACCCGATGAAATAATAAGATATACTGAAATTCTTGCAAAGAATGACCATATCTCAAAAGGTGAACCCATACTAAAAAAGTATACGGCTGAATATCCCGATGATCAGCGGCTATGGTCGCGTTACGGGTATTTTCTCCTTTGGCTCGGGAAAACTACATCCGCAGTAAGTGTTTTTCAAAAGGCCCTGGATCTCAAACCCTTCTTTAAAGAAGCGATGGACGGATTGGCAAGAGCCAAGGGAAACGGGTATATCTATACATTCAATGATACAGCAAGTTATAAGTATTATAAATATGGCATTAAGGGTCCGGGTTATGCTATAGATACTTATTTCAGGAAATTAAAAAAAAATCCGGATGACAGCGAAACCAGGGTAAAGTTAATTAATGCTCTTCTTAAGGCAGAAAGATACGAAGAGGCATATCAGCAGCTCGGAATATTAAAGTCTAAGGAAGGGAATACAGAGGAGGTCAAAAAACTTTCTGAGGAAGTTATATCTGCAAGAGAGAATTATTATAAACAGCAGATTGCTGAATACGAAAAATTATTAAAGAAAGAACCTGGTTCCAGAGATATCCTCCTTAAACTTGCTGGTTATTATTCATCCATCGGAAATTATTCTGAAGCAGTCAGGCTTTATGGAGAATATCTGATTCGTTATCCCGATGATGAGCAGATACGTTTCTTTTATATTCAGAATGCAGCCTGGGATCGTCAATACCAACTGGCCGGGAATGAACTTGACGTAATGATTGTACAATATCCTGACAGCATGAAGTACAAACTGCTCCGGGCTCAGCTTTTTGTGTGGCAGAACAAAGATTTGAATGAAGCAGAAAATCTATTGAATGCCGTTTTAAGCAAAGAGCCTGTTAATTTCGATGCCCTTCTTGCTATGGCAATGTTGAAGTCACAACAGAATAAGTTCAGTGATGCTGAACATTATGCCTCTCTTGCAGGTGGTATGAAACCTTCGAATGAAGAAGTAGCGCGCCTCATTTTTCAAATTGAAAAACAAAAAATAATAAATCGGGATAATGAGCTGTATGCATTGCTTGAAGAAGCCAGGGGAAAGATCAGCAAAGGTGATTGTTACGGGGCATTGGATATCTATAATGAATATAATAATCGTACAAAACCGGCGGGCAGTATTTTATTGGAAGAAGCTGATGCTTATGTCTGCATAAAAGATTATCAGTCTGCCATTAATATATATAACGGTTTGCTTGATCAGCAGTATGATTATGCCATCGCAAAAAAAAGAGCAAAAGTAATTTTTTGGAGCAACAACCCCCGTGAAGCTTTGAGCGAATTTGAAGACCTTAACGCTCGAAATTCTGATGATTCTGAAGTCAGGATGTACATAGGGGACTGTTATATGCAGTTAAGGGAGTACAGCCGGGCAAGGGAGATTTATAATAATCTCATAGTTGAATATCCAGGGTCAAAGTTGATTCAGACACGGCTGGGATGGCTTGGTGAAGAGAACGCTAATGCTTTATCCTTCAACTTCCCAACTTATTTTCTGGTGAATCCAGAGGCCGCGTATTACTTCGATAATTATGACTTTAAATACTCTCTTCAGAGCGTGATGTTTGAAGCTGGGGTTAATAACTATATTTCTATTGGCTTATCCGCCCAGAGAGGGGAGATCGATTCTGCATCTTTGAGGGCGAGTTTTTATACGGCAAAAGGACTGCTCTCATTAAGGTTCGGTAGGATTTTTTCAATGGGTTTATCTGTTGGAGAAACCTTCTTTGAGAATAATGAAAAAGTAACTGTGGGATCGGCCTATGTTAAAGCTGAAGAGAAAAATTATAATATCAGGCTCGATTACAGCTCTCAGGATGCTGCACAGGTACTTTACTCGCCGCTGTTGATCTACCGGAGATTAAAAGTCGATTTGTTACGACTAAGTGGAGACTACCAGAGCGAGTCCGGGCTGCTTGCCTCAGGGTACTTCAGCTATTATTTTGTTTCTGATCAAAATCAGGGAAATAATATTCAAATCAGACTAGGCAAACGGTTTGGTGAACTTGCTGCAGGGTATGAATTCTATCATCTTGGTTTTAATGACTCTACCCGTCTTTATTATTCACCAGATAACTTCGAGTCTCACAGTTTATGGGGAGAATGGTTTATAATAGATAACAAGGAGAATCAGGTAAAGCTAGGCGGAAAGGTAGGAATAATTCCGGAAAATAATTATGTGTTAAGGGAAGCTTTTCTTTCTGCCAGGGTACTTCTTGCAGAACATCTTACACTCCAGGGAAGATTGAGCATGGGGAGCACAGTAAGACAAAATACAGGTTATAGATCGGCCTCATTTAATATTGCTGCGTACTGGACTTTTTGATTTTTTTAACAAGAAAAAGTCAAAGTTATTAGTTCAGTATACCTGTGTTTTTTTGGCAAAATCCCGTTTTTTCTTTGTATAAAATTAATACAAGTTATTGGATTCAATGCACTTACGCATTATAGAAAGTGAGAATTTTAATAAATTTTATGTGATTCCGGATGGCACCATAATTGTGTTTTTTAATGATATTTGAGGGTTTTTAATTAACAAGTCTATGCAGATGAAAAAGAAACTTATAAGAACCCCTATTATTGTAGATAATAACGGTTTCTCCAATGGCAGGGAAAATCTTAAGAGGAAGTATTTCCGTAGAATACTTATAAGCGGTATTTTCTCATTTATCCTGCTGATGATTATTGTTTTTACGTTACCTAAAACTATTTTGTCAGTCAGTTCTCTGATAGAATATGCAACAATTGTAGCACTTGTTATTTTCCTTTTTGTCCTGCTGCTTAGATATTTTGGCATACTCAGCCTGGCATACCTCTATCTAAATGAATACACCTTCAAACCTTCAAGGAATTTTTTTCCGTTTGTTTCTATAATTGTACCTGTTTATAATGAAGCCCGAATGATCGGTGAATCTATTAAATCCCTGCTGGAGCTTGATTATTCCAACTACGAAATTATTATTGTGAACGACGGTTCAACAGACGATACGAAGGATGTAGCCGAAAGTATGGTTGGTTATCGCAAGGGCCGACTCAGCGATATTAAAGTTTCATTAATAAATCAACCTAATGGCGGAAAATCACGTGCATTAAATGCAGGAATAAAACATTCAAACGCTGAAATAATTTTATGTATGGACGGTGACTCCCAGCTTTCACCTGAAGCTGTAAAATTTGCAGTCAGACATTTTGAAAATCCTGAGATAGGTGCTGTTGCAGGTAACGTGAAAGTATTGAACAGAAAAAAATTCCTTACAGACCTTCAGGCCCTTGAATATATTGAAGGGTTAAATATGGCAAGGAGTGCTCAGAGTTTTATCAGGCTTGTTAACATTATACCAGGTCCTATCGGCTTATTCAGAAGAACAGCCCTCGTTGATTCCGGGTATTACTCAAATGATACCTTTGCTGAAGATGCTGACCTGACATTGAAGATCCTGGCAAACGGCTGGAAAATATATTATGAACCTGCTTCTGTCTCTTACACAGAAGCACCTGAAAGCCTTCAGCAGCTGTTAAAGCAAAGGTACAGATGGACTAGAGGCATAATTCAGTCGATCAGGAAACATAAACGCCTGATGATAAATCCATCAATAAATTTCGGTAATACATTTATTCTCTGGACAATGTTCTATGAAGCGTTAATCTGGCCGGCTATGAATATAGCTGCCAATGCCTTTTTCATCATAGCAGCGGTGGCTTTCGGCTTTTCTTACCTTATATTTTTCTGGTGGGCCGGTCTGGCTCTGCTTGACCTGATTACGGCTTTGTATTGTGTTTCGGTGGAAAAAGAAGAATTCCGTCTGGTTGCTTATGCAATCATATACAGAATGTTTTTTATACTTATTATAGACATATGCAAAGCAATGTCGACAATCGAAGAATTTCTCGGCATCAGGATGAGCTGGGGAAAACTTGAAAGAGTGGGAACTGCAAAAGTGTGAGGTCATTATTATGTTTTTATTGAGGGAAAATAAATGGAATTAATTCCTATACTGTCAACTATTATACTGGTTGCAACCATATGTACATTCATTCTTGCAATCGGTGCGTATATCCTTTACAAGATCAGGGAGAGAAGAGGAGAACAGGTTCAACAGGTTCCGCCTTCATCGGTTCGTGCAGAACTTGTGACACCGGCTGAATCCGAATATAGAAGTCGGGAATACGTTCGCCGCGAAGAAATGGATGCTACTGTGGAGCCTCATCGGGTAAAGACAACCTCCCGCCCTGGAGTGTATCCGGGAAGCAGGGAAGAACAGGGTGCAAAACCCAGGTATAGCCCGGAAGGGGAGGCGGAAAAGTATGAGAGGGTGAAGATAGAAAGAACTACAGGCAAAAAATTTCTGAAGTACACCAGCGAAGGTTATGTGCCTACTGAAGAAGATAAAAATCCCGGTGTATTAAAGTGGCGGTAGAAGACTCCAAAAAAAGAAACGTTTCCCAGGCAGGTATAATAATTTCGGGAATTCTTATTCTTCTTGGAGCTGTTCTTGTTTATCTTTATGTACTTCAGGGAGTATTTGGAAGATTCGATGCAAAAGAACTTATTCCTGACACTAAGGCAATCGGAGAAGCGTTTTCCGCGAAAAAACCTACCGCAGCTATCCTGTATTCCGTATACACAGAAAATATCCTGCCGGAAGGCAGCACCTGGCTCAGCGATAACATTAATACATGGAAAAAGTTCCTGGATTACAACAAGATCAGTTTCAATATTATTTCAGATGCTTCAATAGAAATAGGGAATTTAAAGAATTACGAAATGCTGGTATTACCCGGCTCTAAGTCATTAAGTGATAAAGAAGTAATTCAGATAAAGAAATTCCTTGAAGCCGGGGGGAGTGTTTTTGCTACCAGCGGGATTGCTTCGTACTCTAATGACGGTAAATGGCGCGGCTGGGATTTTCTTAATAACGTATTTGGTATAAATTTTACTTCCGAGATAAGTGATTCGAATAAAACCGGGGTGCATACCCTCCGCGGTGGACTTCCACTAACGGCTAATATCCCTACCGGGTATCCGATGCAGATAGCTACCTGGGATAAACCGATGTCCGTTGAGGTTCTCGATCCACGTACCAAACAGGTGAGCTTCTGGTATAATTACAGGACGCAAGATGGGCTTGTAAGGCAGCAGATTAAAAAGACGGCAGGCATTGTTTATGGAAATTACGGTAAAGGAAGATTCATCTGGATGGGCTTTGAAATTAATTCAGTAATCGGTGTACATGAAGACTATGTTTACTTCGACCGCCTCTTCAGAAACTGCTGCAGTTGGCTGACTTACATTCCAATTGTCTATATACACGAATGGCCTAATAACTATGAGGCCGCAGCTGTTATCGTTCCGGAACTTTCGAATGAGATTGAAAATATTAAAAATATTTTCGGGTATCTTACTAATGAAAATGTTAAGGCAACCTTTTTTGTTGATCCGGATAAAGCGGAATATAATCCTCAACTTATAAGTTCGTTGACAAGGTATGGTGAGGTGTCAGCAGTGGGTGATGTTGGTTATCTTGCTACCGTTAGCGATACAAATAATTCGTTGGATGACTACCCTACTCAATTCAGTATATTGAATAATTCAAAACAAAAACTTGAATCAATTACCGGAACCCATGTTCAGGGTTTTCTCCCTTTTTATGGTCTTTTTGATCAAAATACTATAAAAGCAGCCCTGGATGCTGGTTATACATATATGTTTACGGATTCGCTGACTGACCGATCGATACCAAGGACTGTCATCAGAGGTGATAAAAGATTAATACTTATGACAAAGACTGCAAGGGATGATTATGAAGTTATCAGAGATTTCGGACTTACAGATCCGGAGTTTCAATTTTATACCTACCAGGAGGATATCGACCGCGTTTTATTTGAAGGCGGTATGTATATATTTAAGCTTCATTCAGAGTATCAGTGCCGGTCTGAATATGTCTCTGTTGTGGGAGACGTAATAAAAGATTTAAGAAAAAAGAATTTCTGGATTACTACTGGTTCTGAAATCCGGAAATGGTATGCCAAAAAAGATTATGTTGAGATAAGGGTAAACAGAAGAGGAGATACAAGAATAGTACTTAATATCTCAAATCCGGGTGATCAGCAGATTGACGATCTTGTGGTTGATGTTCTATTGAATGATCCTGCTGAAAATATTTCTATAAGCACGGAGATTATTGGTACAAAAATACCTGTCGTTAAACACGAAAAGATGAGTAAAAACCTGCAGCTCCTCATAAACAACCTTAAAGGAAAAGAATCGAGAATTTACTATATCGATTATGATAAGGCGAATGTTTAACACCTCTCATTATGGTGATGAAAAAAAATAATTTCATATTATCAATTCTTATAGCCGGATTATGGTCAGCCATTATGTTCCCTTCCGGAAAAGCGAATTTTAAGGCTGCCTTAATTTATCCTTCTCTCACTAAAAATGTCCTGTATAGAACCAATCCTTCATTTAATCCCACGGAAGAATGGGAACTATTTTTTTTAAGCCATAACTATGATTATGAAATGTTTAATGATGACGATTTAGATGATATAGACAGCGATGTTTCTGTTGTTGTGATTCCATCTATGGAAGTTGTGAGTGAGGAAATGCTAAGTGAACTTAAACAACTGTTAGATGAAGGTAAAGGAATTCTGTTAACAGGGAATTTTGCAGAATATGATACTAGAGGAAAGAAGCGTGTTAGTGATGATTTTACTGGTTTTGAAATTTTAAAGCTAAACAGCAATGAACAATTATCTGTAAATCATTACCTGTATGGAAGCACACCTTTCTCGTCAGGATTAAAACCGGGACAAAAAATTCTCCTTTCGGTTAGTTCCCATCTTTTTTATGCAGGCCGGTTAAAAACGGATGCCCATCCGGAAGGAAGTTATTTGCTTTCCGATAGTCTATTTCCGGGAATTGTATCCAATTCGCTCTCGAAGGGCAGGCTCCTATGGTTCGGATTTAGTGTTAGTCAGGTAATCGATAAAAACCAGGAAATCTTATTAAGTAATTCCTTGAATTGGCTGGCTTCACAACCAGAAGCGTTTACTAATTACTGGCCCGGCAATTATGCCTCTGCTGTTATTCAATATAAAAAAATTGAAAGGCTGTCAGACAGTACACAAATGCATTTGGCTAAACCAGAAAAATTGAACTATTTTATTTCACCATCCTTTCTGGAAAAGCTGCCCGATAAACTTAAAGAGATCAATGATTCCAGCAGCATTAATCCTGTCTGGGATGATTACCTTTTTTCAAAAATGGACCCGAATGAAAAAATTGACTGGCTAAAAAAAATTCAGTCTCGGATAAAAGAAATTAACGGTCAGAAGTATTTCGGCATCATGTCTTACGGAGAGTTTATTGATCCACAGACATACAAATTGCTTGCGGAAACAGGATATTCATTTATCTTTTCTTCGGGATACTCTGATTCATTCACATTTGATTATGACACAACGAATAATCTTTATCTCTTCTACCGGCCTTCCTACTCTGCACGTGTTCAGTATACCCCGGATCTAAATTTTAGTCCGGGCGGCATTTATTATATAGATGCAGATTCGATCGGAAAAAGTGACTACTCACAATTGCCAAAACAAAACTGTTGGATAACCACATTCTCCGATCTTATAAATTGGGAAGAAAAGAGAAAAAATTTAAAAATTAGTATAAATCTTTCTGAAAGCGGTAAATATGAGGTTAATATTAAGAATAATAATGCATCCGATATACAGGATGCGGGAGTCTGGATATCCGTCCCCCATTTAAATACCAAAGTTGTTACAATTGACGGACAGGAAAGAAAATTGACTTTCGACACCATAAAAAATATGTATTTTTTAAGTTTACCATTAACCGGGGGATACCAGGAATTATCCTTCAAAATACCGATTAATGATTAAAAGAGCGGACTGTTATTTCACCGTATTCAGGGTCAATTTAGCATCCTGTTGAGGAACATAAATATTAGCATGGCTAAAGAAAAATTAAATATGGAATTGATTAGGGTTATAAGTGAAAACATAAAGAACCCTTTTATAGCCCTTTCAGCTGAAGGAAATATTATTTCATTCAACAAGCAATCTTCAAAGCTCTTTTTATTTAAAAGAAAAGGTCGGGAATATTTTTGATTACTTTGAAAAAGAGTCAGCATTTGAATTGAGCACCCTCATTGAAGAGGTTTTATCAGGAAGAAAGACCCTGATAAAAAATCTGACACTGGTTTTCAACAACGGGATGAATTTGAAATGCCAGGCGACTTTAAGTGAATTCAACCAGGAGCAGGTATTCTGTACCTTTAAACCTGAAGAACATACTCTCCGTATTAGTGAGATTACCAGGATGAAAGTTCGGAAAGAAGAACTTTCAGTCTTAATAGGGAATGAAAAAATTGAAAAAATAATAGATTCTGTTAGAGAATTATACCCCTTTACTGTTATAGGAAAAGAAAAGATCAGGAAGGACATTGACCGGCTTGAAGAAATGTTCTGGATAAAGAACAGCAGTGGTATTTTTATTCTTGTGAGCAATTCACTTTCCCGGAATCTTGGACTTACCAGTACGCAGCTTGAAGGCAGATCTGAGACCGAACTTCTTCCGGTTTATCTGCATGAAGTATATAAATCACTTGAAAATTATATCAGGAATTCGAACAGCGTCATAGTAACTGAAGGAATCCCGATCCAGGGACTTTCAGCCATAACTGATTTCCAAACAATTGAAATCCCTCTTAATGATAGTGACGGAAACCTGGCTGCTGTTATAGGGATTTCGAGACCTGTTCAGGAGAAGAAAGAGAATAAAGAGAAAGGAGTAGCAGAGGGAAAAAATGAACTTGCCGGAATTCCTGCAGCCGTGGCAATTCTTAACAAAGAAGGCGTTATAGAGCATTCAAGTAAAGAATTTTGTAAATTATTCTCGGATGAATTCTCCGATCTCAGAAATTTATCGTATACGAATGTTTTTCCGCTGGAGATATCGGAAAAAATTAAGAAGTTTATCGATTCATTATCTGAAGACACAGAGTTTAAGGTTAAATTATCAAAAACGGGAACTTGGAGAGATAAAGAACTAAATGTTCTGGTTAGCAGAAATTACGGGGAAAATAATCAGCCGGAGGGACTATCGGTTTTTTTTGCGGATGTTTCCCCTTATTCAGATCTTGAAAAAATTATAAATAGCAGAGGAAAAATGTACGAGGTCCTGATCCAGAATAATCCCGAACCGATTTTTATCTATGATAAAGAGAACCTTCATTTTATAGAGGTTAATCAGGCAGCATTAAACCTGTACGGCTACCGGAGAGATGAATTCATGCAGATGGATCTGACTGATCTCTATATCCCGGAAGACATTCAGACACTGCTTGATTCTTCATCAGGAGGTATTAAAGAAGGTATTTTTACCGGACCGTACAGGCATAAAAGAAAAAATGGTGAGTCTGTTTTTGTAGAAATCAGTAAGACCAGCTTTAAATTCAATAACAGGGATGCTCATTTTAATATAGTTAAAGACGTTACCAAGATCCTTGAAACAGAAAAACAAAAACAGTTGTTCAAAGCTGCCTATGATAATTCTCCTAATATGATTTTTATTACTGATTCTTCAGGATTCATTAAATCAGCTAACCATATTGCCGATACTAAACTGGGAATTCCTAATGAACAGCTGGTTAATTCGGCATTTGTATCGATGGTTAAGGATGAAGACAGGGGGCTGATAAATTCAAAGATCTTTCAGTCACATATAAAAGAACCGGTATCGGTTAGATCAGCTTTAAAAAAATCCGGCGGAAAGCTTTTCGAAGCTGAAATAATTGCAAATCCGGTGATGAATTATAAAAATGAAACTGAATCATTTATTCTGGTTGCAAAACTTGAACCGGATTCTGTTGAAACATCCGGACAAAAAGTCAGGGAAATCATTGTCGAAAAAATAATTGAAAGGGAAGAGGTTGCTTCTGAAAAAATCGATCCTGCCTTTCTTTCCGGGATCTTCCACGAAATACTCACCCCAATTAATGCAATGCTTGGCTTTGTACAGGAACTCACTGAGAGTATAGAACAGAAAACTCCCGAACAGCAGGAAGCCAAAGAGATAATTGACCAAAACCGAAGACGTTTATTAAGCACTATGAATTCTGTTATTGAATATTCCCGTATGGAGCAGGAGGCTGCGCCGCCTGAAATAAAGGAAGTCTCTGTTACGGAAATTGTTGATGAAACACAGGAAGAAATAAGTGATATCCTTAAAAATAAGGGCATTGAGTTCGCTTATGGCAAAATATCTTCTTCATTAACTTTCAATACGGACACACAAAAGTTTATCTCCCTTATTTCTCTTTTATTTAAAATTGCTTCACAGTTCACGAATACCAGGAAGATTTATTTCTCATCCTACCAGCTTGATGAATCTAACTTTATTATTTCTATCCAGGATAATTACTCAGGAATGTCGCCCTCTTTCTCGGAAAACTTCAACAATATCTTCAACGAGAGGGAAATACAAAAAGATTATGGGGTTTCAAGACTTTCAGTTAAGCTTGCCCGCAGATTGATGGATCTGCTCCAGGGGAAATTTATAGATAAATCCAAGAAGATGTCAGGCTTCATTTTCCCGATAAAGCTTGAGGCGGAAGAAAAAGGAAATGAAATGTCCGCTAAATCTGCGAGGGTTTCTACGGTACCGGAAGATGATGAAATCTCCCGGACAAAAGCTTCTGTCCCTGAACCATCGGAAGAAAAAGAGATTCCTGAATTCGAAGCTGAAAATAGGTATCCTGATGCAGAGCCCGAAGAGGAAATTAGGTTTGTCAGGCACAGGGAACCTGAGGCGAAAGCGGCTATACCAAATGAGGATTACAATAAAAACCGTATCGATTTATCACGTTTTTCCTGTTTATATATAGAGGATCAGGTGGATTCACAGATCCTGTTTAAGGTTCAAATGAAAGATCTGAAGGAGATAAAATTTGCTGTAAGCTTTGAGGAGGCTCTCCCTCTTCTTGATACTCTTCACTTTGATTTCATTGTCCTTGATATAAATCTTCAGGGTGAATACAATGGACTGGATGCCCTTAAAATAATTCATCGTATGCAGGGTTATGAAACAATTCCTATCATTGCTGTCACCGCGTACGTTCTGCCCGGTGACAGGGAGAAATTTATTGCTACAGGTTTTAACGATTTTATATCTAAGCCTATTTTCAGAGAAAAAATGGTAGATTCGCTTGAGAAGATATTCTCCATAATGCAATCTTAGCCCGGCAGGTATAAAGTATATCTGCTCCCGGTTATTCCAACCTAAAAAGATAATCTCTCTGATCACATTCATATTGACAATTTAATATACCTTTTATAAGTTACCATACAGATGTATGGTAACTTATTCATTAACCCAGGGTATATTATGCCGGCAGAACTTACTGAAATCCAGAAAAAAATTCTGGAGTTTCTCATCGAACAAAAAATTAACAGAGGTTATCCTCCTACACTTGCTGAAATAGCCCTATTTTTCGGATATAAAAACAGGGCTACTGTGCAGCAGCACCTTCAGGCTATAGCGAAAAAAGGGTATATAAAGCGAAATCCCGGACTTTCAAGAGGAATTGAACTTACTCTTGAAGATAAATTTTTTATACCCCGTCCGGTACTTGGTGAAGTCGCTGCAGGTAATCCATTAACGATCTACCCTGATGCAATTGATTCCATCGAACTTCCAACAATAGCACGAATGCCGAAGGATTCTTTCTTGCTTCGGGTTAAAGGCGACAGTCTCAAAGATGCTTATATTTTCAGCGGGGATATCGTAATTGTAAATCCCAATCTTGAGCCGAAAAACGGTCAGATAGTAGTTGCTGTACTTGATGATGCAGCTGTTGTTAAGAGGTTCTACAAAAAAAGAAATGAAATTGAACTTGTTTCTGAAAATCCTGACTATAAACCTATCATTATAAATAAAAAACACCAGGGCTTTAAGATTGTCGGTATTGTGATAGGTATATACAGGAGTATGGAAAAGAAAGCAGGATAGGAAATGCCGGGATTAGATCGTGTAAATAAATATCATATAGGAACAGCAGGATGGTCATATAAAGATTGGGTGCCTGCATTTTATCCGAAAGCCCGGTCGGGAGGATTTGACTGGCTAAGATTTTATGCGCATTATTTTAACTGTGTTGAAGTTAATGCCTCCTACTACACTTATATAAGTCCTAAAACCGTTAATGGATGGATAGAAAAAGTTTCGGATTCTGACAATTTTGAGTTTACCATTAAACTGCATAAAGATTTCACACATAACAGGAAGTTTAATGACCAGCAGATAATGGCTGTCCGTTCAAATCTTGAGATGCTCGACAGGGCGGAAAGGCTTGGAGGATTATTAATTCAATTCCCATATTCATTTTCATTCAATGAGATATCCGCTGATTATATAAGCAGGCTGAAAGAAATATTCGGAGATTATAAATGTTTCGTTGAAGTCCGGCATTCCTCGTGGAATAATGAAAATATATATAAACTTTTTAACCGGCTCGATGTAACCTTATGTACTATTGACCAGCCTCAGATAGGCAAGGCAATTCAATTCGAACCTGTGATAACCAATGATACTGCATATATCAGGTTTCACGGCAGAAATTCTGATGCCTGGATGAGATCAATTAAGAATTTCGGTAAGGAACAGACATATGAAGAACAGAGTTCGAGATATGAATATCTTTATACGCCGGGTGAGCTAGTAGAAATTGAACAAAGAATAAAAGATTTGCAGGAAAAGGTTAAGGAGGTGTATGTTATAATGAACAACCATCCAAAAGGGGAAGCTGTTGCGAATGCTTTTGAACTTATCCATCTCCTTGAGGAGAAGGAAAAGGTAGATATGCCTCAGACGATAATAAATGCTTTCCCGCGGCTTAATACCATTATTTCTGATTCTTCCCGGTCAGAGTTTAACTTAAACTAGAAGCAGTTATGCGTACAATATTTCATCTTGACCTAGATGCATTTTTTGTGTCGGTCGAAAGAATTCTTAACCCCTTGCTGAAGGATAAACCTGTTATTGTAGGAGGTGACCCGCATGGAAGGGGAGTGGTGGCTGCCTGTTCTTATGAGGCGAGGGCATATGGACTTCATTCTGCAATGCCTATTAGGACGGCATATAAACTCTGTCCCGGAGGTATATACCTGCATGGGCATTATGAAGAGTATGTCCATTTTTCTCATGCTGTAAAGAATATTCTAACGGCTTATGCACCAGTGCTGCAACAAGCTTCGATTGATGAGTTTTATATGGATTTTACCGGCTGCGGGAAGATATACGGTTCTATGTTTTCTTTTGCCTCAAAGCTGCAGCAGGAAATAATTAAGAAACTATCTCTGCCATGTTCAATAGGAATAGGCAGCAATAAAACCATTGCAAAGATAGGTTCTGACTGTATGAAGCCTTTGGGGATTACTTATGTTATTCCGGGTATGGAGAAAGAATTTCTTTCTCATATGCCCGTTGAAACTATACCAGGCGTAGGTAAGGTTATGATGAAAGATCTTAATAATAAAGGAATTTATTTTATCGGCGACATAACAAAACTTTCATCTGATTACTGGGGAACTGCGTACGGTAAGTATGGTATTGATCTCTGGAGGAAAGCGAACGGTGAGGGAACTGAATACCTTACAATAGAGCATGAACAGAAGAGTATCTCAAAAGAGACTACATTCGGAACTGATGTCACGAACAATGAGAGAATTTATGAGGTACTATTCGAACTTACCGGAAGGGTTTGTCAGAACATGAGGGATGAAAGCTTTATGGCTTCCACCGTACATATAAAACTTAGATATTCGGATTTTCAGACGCTTACCCGCTCCCGCACAATAAAACCTTCTGATGATGACAAGGTTATTTTTGAAACAGCTAAAGATTTAATGGTAAAAGCTCATACCAGGCGTGTAGGAGTAAGATTAATTGGTATTGGATTAAGCAGGTTCACAAACTTCTTCGAACAGGAAACATTGTTTGAGGATGAAGAAATTAAAAGGAAGAAATTATTCAGGGCAATAGACTCCCTCAGAAAAAAGTATAGTTATTCTATTATCGATTTCAGCAAGTACTAAATCAGCCCGGGGGCCACCTCATTTGTCTGCCGCCAAGCAGATGCATATGAAGGTGATAAACTTCCTGTCCTCCTTTTTGACCGCAATTCATAACCAGCCTGAATCCGTCTTCAGCAATATTGTTCTCCGTAGCCAGCTTGTTTGCGGCATCAATCATTTCGCCAAGCAGCTGAGCATGTTCTTTCCCGCTTATATCTGTTACCTTAGGGATTTCAATCTTCGGAACAATCAGGATGTGGACAGGTGCCTGCGGATTAATATCCTTAAAGGCCATTACGGTTTCACTTTCGAAAACGATATCAGCTTTAATTTCTTTGCTGATTATCCTGGAAAATATGGTGTCTCCCATAATTATTCTTCCTTTTCGATTTCGTATTTTTTCATCTTATTATACAGATGACTTCTCTGAATATCAAGTATTTCAGCTGTCTTGCTTATGTTCCAGTCATTAGCTTTCAGCTGTTTTATAATAAACGCTTTCTCAGCTTTTTCCTTAAACTCCTGGAACGAGTTGCTGTCCTCAATAATATCTCCGATGGATGACTGGGAACCTGCAAATAGGAATTCAATATCCCTGCGGGTGATGTCCCTTTTATCAACCAGGATGATTATCCTTTCAATGGCATTCCTTAATTCCCTGACGTTGCCGCTCCATGGCAGACTCTGCAGGAATTTCATAGCATCTTCTTCTATCTTAACAGGTGGTTTCTTATGACGGGAGGTGATTTCCTCTGCAAAACTTTCAACAAGGATTGGTATATCTTCAGTTCTCTCTTTTAAGGCCGGGATATTTAAAGGTATAACATTCAGTCTATGAAAGAGATCCTCCCTGAAGTTTCCGGCAGCAATTTCTTCCTTCAGGTTTTTGTTTGTTGCTGATATTATTCTGACGTCTACTTCTATTTTTTTATTTCCGCCTACACGATCAATTTTTCCGTCCTCTATCGCTCTAAGCACTTTAGCCTGGGCTTGTGGACTCATATCTCCCACTTCATCCAGGAACAATGTTCCTTTATTTGCAAGTTCGAATTTCCCCATCCTTTGCTGCATTGCGCCGGTGAATGATCCTTTTTCATGCCCGAAGAGTTCAGATTCAATCAGTTCATTCGGGATTGCGGCACAGTTAACTTCAATAAATGGTTTCTCACTTCTGGCGCTCTGGTTATGTATAGCCTTTGCAACTAATTCCTTCCCGGTTCCGTTCTCACCTGTAATCATAACCCTGGTATCTAAAGGAGCAACTTTGTTAATTGTAGCAAGGATATTTTGAATAGCGCGGCTCTTACCCAGTATCTTTCCGTTTTCATTCAGTGATTTTCTGTATTCTGTATTCTCATGTATCAGGTTTGATTGTTCGACAGCATTCCTGATACTTATTACAAGCTTATCCCGGTCAATAGGTTTTTCTATGAAATCGAAGGCTCCAAGCCTTGTTGCCTTAATTGCGTTTTCAACGCTTCCATGAGCCGATATCATTATTACAGAAAGGGCCGGATTAGTTTCTTTCACCTTTTTAAGTACTTCAAATCCGTTCATCTCGGGCATCTGTATATCCAGAAGAAGGGCGGAATAATCCTCATTCATTGCTGTTTCAACACCCTCCACAGACTTTGTTGAATACTCCACGCTGTAGCCTTCATATTCAAGTATCATTTTTATGCTTTCACAGATGTCTGTTTCGTCATCAATAATTAATATGGAGTTCATAGTTTTTATGGAAAGTTATATCTTGTGTAAAAAAGGGTTCTTAATATAAAAGCATCTGAAGGAAGAACTGATTTATTAGTTTTAAGAAACGTACCGAAAATATATCCTAACTTGTTTGTCATCATATCCCGGCTGTCAATGACCGACTGTACCTTAAATTCTTCTTCAAATACTTCTACAAAATAACCAATTAGGTCGCCCAAATCAAAGATGGATGAATTATATGCCAGGAAAGCGCTTCCGAAAAAATGAGCCAGTTTATCTTTATCTCCAAACTTTGTGACTGGTGTATCAAAATAAAGGTTCTTAGGAAGATGTCTGTTTTTTATTAAAAATACAGAGTCATTTGAAGATGTTAGCGGATATTGTACCTGCGTTCCAATCAAAGGTAACCTAATCGGAACTTTTTTATAAGGTACTGCTGCAAGTGTTAATGAGAGCAATGCTTCCGAATAATCTTTTTCACGGAAATCCACAGATCTTTTGAATAGAGTATCGACAAGAGAAAGGTCATTTACTGAACTGCCGAGCTGCTCGAAATAATCCGAGGCGATAAATTCAGAAAGGTAATTAACTGATTTTGAAAGCTTGCTCTGTTGTGCCGGCAGAATGATCGAAAATAAAATAACAGGGATGATAAACAATGATCTCAAAGTGTATCAGGTTTGTATTACACCGGGATTAAACCTGGGAATTACGTGGTTATTATTGGCTGATTCGATGGCCATCGAGATATAATCCCTGGTTAATGCTGGATCAATAATTTCGTCTACCCAGAGCCTTGCCGCAGCATAAAGTGGTGTACTTTTCTCTTCATATGACTTAATTATCTCGTCCAGAAGTTTTTTCTTATCGCTTTCTCCCATGTGTTTGCCGGCTTTTTCAGCCTGTTTGATCTTGATATCAAGCAGTACACTGCTTGCCTGGTTTCCTCCCATAACAGAAATCTTTGCATTAGGATAAGCAAAGATAAACCTGGGATCGTAAGCCTTTCCGCACATTGC
This sequence comes from uncultured Ignavibacteria bacterium, assembly GCA_963800255.1. GTDB lineage: Bacteria > Bacteroidota > Ignavibacteria > Ignavibacteriales > Ignavibacteriaceae > DATFVA01. The sequence goes on from CAWDAK010000024.1 coordinate 151,386, forward strand.
ATAATTTCCGGCTCCGAAGCTGTTACCAATTATGATTGTAATTTTGGGAACAACAGAATTAGCAACGGCATTCACCATTTTAGCTCCGTCTTTGATTATACCGCCATGCTCCGCCCTGCTGCCAACCATAAAGCCGGTAACATCCTGGAGAAAAAGGAGTGGTATTTTTTTCTGATTACAGTTTAAAATAAAACGGGCTGCTTTATCTGCGGAATCTGAATATATAACTCCTCCTACCTGCATTTCACCTGTTTCAGTCTTTACAATATCTCTCTGGTTTGCTACTATACCTACAGCCCAGCCGTCTATTCGTGCATATCCGGTTATTATTGTTTTTCCATAACCAGCTTTATACTCGTCAAATGCTGAATCATCAACTATACGTGCAATTAACTCAAACATATTATAAGGTTTTACCTGGTCCTCCGGAAGGATTCCGTAAATTTCCCGGGGAGAAAACTTCGGTGGTTTACTTTCAAGTCTGTTAAATCCGGCCTTCAGATCCGGTCCATGCTTTTCTATAATACTTCTTATTTGTTGAATGCATTCCTCATCATTTTTCATTATATAATCTGTCACCCCTGAGATATTTGACTGAACCTTTGCACCCCCAAGACTCTCATTATCAATCACTTCTCCTATTGCTGCTTTAACAAGGTGCGATCCCGCAAGAAAAACAGAGCCTTCGCCTTCAACAATCAGCGCTTCATCGCTCATTATAGGGAGATAAGCACCTCCAGCAACACAGGGACCCATTATAGCAGAAATCTGAGGTATCCCGATAGATGACATAACAGCATTGTTTCTGAATATTCTGCCGAAATGTTCTTTGTCCGGAAAAATTTCATCCTGCAGCGGAAGGAAAACTCCCGCACTATCAACAAGATAGATTACGGGCAAATGGTTATCCATTGCGATCTCTTGTGCACGGAGATTTTTCTTAGCTGTGATAGGGAACCATGCTCCGGCCTTCACAGTTGCATCATTGGCCACAATTACATGCAGCTTATTATGGATTCTGCCGACACCATAAATAGTACCCGAAGAAGGAGCCCCTCCGTATTCCTCATACATACCATAGGCCGCAAAAGTACTCAATTCAAAAAATTCTTTGGGATTATCTACAAGGAGATTTATTCTTTCTCTTGCTGTTAGTTTTCCTTTAGCTTTATGCTTCTCAATAGATTTTTTACCTCCACCGAGTTGGACGACCTCTTTTTCAGCCTGAAATTTACGCAGCAGATTTTTATAAAAATCTTCTTTCTTGAGAAAAGATTCAGTTTCCTTTAACTCGTTCCCGATATTTTTCATTACTCTCTATTTTTCGTTTGATAATAGTTCTCTTGAAATAACAATTCTCTGGATTTCAGAAGTTCCCTCGCCGATTGTTAAGAGCTTCACATCACGGTAGAATTTCTCCACCGGGTAGTCCTTTATAAATCCATAGCCCCCATGAATCTGAACAGCTTCACTGGAAGCTTTTTCTGCAATTTCACTTGCAAATAGTTTTGCCATCGCTGCTTCCTTCTGGTTCGGAAGGCCGTTATCCTTCATTGCAGCAGCACGAAGAGTAAGAAGCCGTGCAGCTTCTATATTCACAGCCATCTCAGCAAGCTTAAATTGGGTTGCCTGGAATTCGCTCAGTGATTTATTAAACTGTTTTCGCTCCTGGCTGTACTTCAATGAGGCATCCAGTGCACCTTGTGCAAGTCCTACACTTAAAGCCGCAATTGAAATTCTTCCACCTTCAAGAATTTTCATTGCCTGTATAAATCCTTCACCCTCTTCTCCAAGCAGATTTTCAGCAGGTATTCTGCAGTTTTCAAAAGTCAGCTGGGTGGTATCGCTGGCACGCATCCCAAGTTTATTTTCTTTCTTTCCCACAATAAAGCCCTCCATCCCTTTTTCAAGGATGAAGGCTGAAATACCTTTTTTCCCTTTTTCTTTATTAGTTACAGCCATTATAACAGCAGTTTCACCGACTGTCCCATGAGTTGTAAAAGTTTTGCTTCCGTTCAGCAGATAATATCCATCTTTCTTTTCTGCAAAAGATTTCATCCCGGCTGCATCGCTTCCGGAGGAAGATTCGGTTAATCCCCATGCGGCAACTTTTCTGCCTGCGATGAGGTCAGGAAGATATTTTTTCTTCTGTGCTTCATTCCCGAAACGGAAAATATGGTTTGTGCCTAAACCATTATGGGCTGCTACAGAGAGAGAGATGGAGGGGTCCACTCTTCCGAGTTCCTCCACAATCATTGCGAATTCAACATACCCAAGTCCGGCACCTCCGTATTCCTCGGGAAATATCACTCCCATAAATCCCAACTCACCCAGCTGTTTGATGATTTCCATTGGAAATTCCTGTGATTCATCGTATTTCATTACGACGGGGCGGATATTTTTTTCTGCAAAATCACGGACTGTTTTTTTAATGATCTGCTGGTTTTCCGTTAATTCCGCAAGAAATGGATTTTCTAAAACTTCCATCTGGCTCTCCTTATAATTTTTAACCCTGGTTCTTATAATTTGTAATAATTTCTTCGGCAATATGATAAGGTGAGAGGTCACCAAGGACGACCTTATCGATAGACGAATTTAATGATTTTTCTCCAGTTCCGCTCCATAATTCCTCTCTTATTTTTTCCTCAACGATAGTTCGTATCCTTACCTTGGTTCTTTCTTCTCTTCTTTTTAGTAATTTATTATGCTTACTTAGGTATTCCCTGTGACGGTTTATTTCTTCAGCAATTTCCTGAATGCCTTTGTTTTCAATGGCAACAGCTTTAATAATGTTAGGCATCCAGCTGTTTTCGTCATGATCCCTCATCATTAGAATCGTCTTTAAGGCAGTTTCTGCCTGGGCTGCGCCAGGACGATCACTTTTATTTACAACAAAAAAATCTGCAATTTCCATCAGTCCTGCTTTCATTGCCTGAACTGCATCGCCTGATTCAGGAACAAGTACAACTATAGTTGTATCTGCTGCATTTGCAATATCGAGTTCCGACTGGCCCACACCTACTGTTTCAAGGATGATAAAATCGAAACCAGCAGAGTCAAGCACATCGGCAGCATCAATGGCCTTTTTGCTCAAACCTCCGAGGCTTCCGCGGGTGGCCATACTTCTTATAAACACTCCGGGATCCTGGCCTATATCATTCATTCTGACACGGTCTCCCAGCAGGGCGCCCCCTGTGAAAGGACTTGTAGGATCCACTGCAATGATTCCCACCTTTTTACCCAATGATCTGAAAAATTTTGTAACCTGGTTGGTTATTGTGCTCTTCCCGGCTCCGGGAGGGCCCGTTATTCCGATCCTATAGGCATTACCCGTTTCGGGATAAATTGATTTGAGCAATTCTGAGGCACCGTGGTCATTTGATTCAACAACCGTTATGGCCCGGGCTATGCTTCTTCTGTCGCCTTCTAATAATTTCTGCTGTAGTAGGGTAGAGGACATTATTATTTTTCTTCTTTAAAAAATTCAACAGTACTTTTTAAGCCTTCTTTGATTGTGGTAGAAGGAGACCAGCCGAATTTTTCTTTCAGCTTTCGTGAAGTTATTACACTTCGCATTTGTTCGCCGGGCATAGCCGGTCCATGTTTTTCAACCTGTCCGTTTCCGACCATGTCGTTGATAAAGTTAAATAATTCATTTACATCAGTTTCATTGCCTGTACCAACGTTATAAATATCAGATGCTGTATCATTGAGAGCAAGCAAATTTGCTTTAACTACATCTTTTACATATGTATAATCACGGGTTTGTTTCCCGTCTCCGTTTATTACGGGCTGCTCTCCATTTATCAGTTTTTTTGAAAATATTGCAACAACTCCTGCTTCACCATGGGGATTCTGTCTCGGCCCGTAAATATTAGCATACCTGAGGATAGAATGTTTAAGGTTATACTGAACCTTATAAAAGTAAAGGTATTTTTCTACCGCAAGCTTTGAAATACCATACGGTGAAAGAGGTGCCATTGGATGTTTTTCATCAGCAGGAAAATATTCCTGTTCACCATATATAGCTCCCCCTGTTGAGGCGAACATAAATTTTTTAACATTATTTTTTACAGCGTTCTGGAGAAGGTTTATAGTTCCAATAATATTTGTATCGGCATCAAAAGCAGGATCAACTACAGATCGTCTCACATCCATTTGTGCAGCATGATGGTTTATCACATCAAATTTTTCACTCTCAAATAATTCTGAAATTGCCTTATCCCGAATATCAGCTTTTATAAAAACAGCCTTCGGATTAATATTTTTTTCAAAACCTGATAAAAGGTTATCGAGTACGAACACAGTGTGACCGTCTTCAATAAACGCATCAGTAATATGAGAGGCAATAAAACCGGCGCCTCCTGTAACTAGTATTTTCAATTTTAATCCTTATACAATTTTGATTCATAAATATATCTCATTACATTTTGCGGTACAAGGAAGTTGATTGGCAGCCCATTCTTTACCCGTTCTCTTATCCTTGTGCCGCTTATATCAATCCATGGTGTTTGAAGGAATACAGCTTTATCTTCATAGGGATACTTTATCACGGCTTCTCTTGAAGTCCTTCTTCGCAGAACCAGCAAGGTGGCAATTTTTATAATACTTTCAGGTGATTTCCATTTATCAAAACTCATAAGATTATCTTCTCCTATAATCAGTTCAATATCCCCATAAATTTTCTTCATCTCTTTCAGGGTATCGATAGTATAAGAGATATTTTCCCTGTTTATTTCAATATCTGACCAGTCGAAGTAAGGAATATTTTCAATTGCCAGCTTAAGCATATTAACTCTATGCTCAACTGTTGAGGCTTTAATATCCTGCTTGTGTGGAGAAATAAAACTTGGTATAAAAATAATTTTATCGAGATTCCGAAGTTCAAGAACCGATTGTGCGGTGATCAGATGTCCATGATGGACGGGATCAAAAGTTCCTCCAAAAATAGCTATCCGGCTCATCTCAGCATATCCTTATATTCAATAAAGAGATGGGTGAATTTTTCATGGATATTTTGATTGCAATAGTTAAGACTTTCTTTTCTGGAAAGCTCCTCATAGAGTTTTTTAAAATCGCTTTTATTTTCAATCAGCATAAAATTACTGAGCGCATGAACGAAATTATCGTGCCTGCCGGCTCTGATTAGCAGCTCATTGTAATGGTTCCTGTCTTCGGAGATTGAACCTAATATTTCTTCATTGTAATTATTAAAACCCAGGAAAGCAAGCCTTTCATCACCATCTCTCCCTAGCATGATGGATTCATCGTCCATTTCAAGCAGGGTGAAGATCTTCTTTATATCGGGATAGGATAATCCGATTGAATGGGCGAATATCAAAAGATTATTATTAAATCTCTTAAAATATTTATCATTTAAACTTTTTAATTCATTGTTAAGATCACTAGTGTTGATCCACTGGATATTTTCGATTTTATTTGTGATATGTTCCGTCAGCTTATCCTTATCGTTATGGTCAAAACAAAATATTAGAGTTGAATTATCTGTTACTTGGTTAAGAATTTCAATATAATTTTCATAAAGGATTGAATAAAGGAGAGATGAATCTTCTTTGTTCATTGATTCAAATACAGGCAGTTTCCCGCTGTTAAACAGCTCGAAAAGAGGAAATAGGCAGATGCAGGAATTAGATTTAGTCATTTAACCCGGCCGTGTTCCTGATAATAAGTTCCTGATAAATATTCTGTAGTGTTCAATGTCCTGTTCGTAATAATTTTTACTTAAGCCGCTGGAATTCCGGGCCTGCATTTTTCTAAAGGCCAGTCTGGTAGCCGCACTAATATATAATTTACGTATACTTTCATCAATCCAACCAAGTTTATTCCTTTTGCCGGAGTTGAGTATAAGCAGATGCGACTGAGGAATTAGGCCAGTTTCTGTTTCTGGAAGAAGTTCCCTGAAAATAATTTTTCTCTCTCCAAGGAGGGAAAATGAAAACACTGTAACAAATACAGCAATAGTAAAAATCATAAATATAAAACCGAGAATGGCAGTTGATTCAAAGCTGACAGACAGGTTCCAGAGAAAATGAATAAACATAGCCACTATGAGTCCTGCAACCGGGAAAGTAATTTTAACGATTCTTGGTTTAAACTTCGCATAACCCAGAAATGCTCCCAGTGTTCCTGTTGATACACAATGCATTACGCCGGAGAAGAGAGTGCGTATTATAACAATGCTTAACCAGCCGGAGAACGTCTGAGAAAAGAAAAGAAAATAAAAGAAGTTTTCCGTCATACCGAAACCAAGGCCTATTGCCCCTCCATATACTATTCCATCCGTCATGTTGTCAAATTTTTTATTAGCTATCATAAGGAAAAGGAAGAAGCCTTTAGTGGTTTCCTCAACAACAGGAGCCACTATGATAGTCTGTACCCTCAGTACCATTTCCTCATTATTCATGATATAAGAAAGAAATCCTGTCATCAGACCACTGCCTATAACAGCCAGCAATATCGCTCCCACAGCTCCATAAATATAGTTTATAATTACGAGACTGAATGGCTCTCTGTCATAAGTATCAATTCGCCAGATTATCAGTAGATAGGTAACCATTGGTATTATGGCAGCTAATAATGAAGCTATAAAATACACAGTTCCTCTTATTTGTGGATTATTTTTCTTTTATCCATGAGATGAGTTCTTTAATTCCCGGTTTTTTACCGTAAGAGAGTATCCCGATTCTGAATATTTTAGATGCAGCAAATATAGTAATATAAATAGACGCGATCATGATCATTATTGTAGACAAAATTTCTATGGGAGGCACATCTACCACGTTAATTTTCAACAGCATAATAGCAGGAATGGTTAACGGAATGAAAGACAAAACTTCAACAAGTATTGAATTCGGATTGAAGATAGCAGATGCTGAAATAGCTATTGGCAGAACAAGGATCAGGCTAAGATAGCTGGTAATTTGCTGGGCTTCCTGCTCGGTTGTAACTATTGAACCTATTCCTACAAAAAGCGCTGTATAAAAAAGGAATCCCAGGATAAAATAGACAAGCATGATAAAGAAATTATTAAACGCAGATGGAGGGATAACCGAGGTGCCAGCGAGGGCTATTCCTATGCAGGTCCAGATGAACATCTGGAACAGCCCAAGCGCGCTGAGTCCAAGAATCTTACCTGCAAGAAGTTCTTCAGGGGTACAGCTTGAAATCAGAATTTCAATGAGTTTGTTGGATTTCTCCTCAACGAGACTTCGCACCAGCATTTGTCCCGAATATATTATCATCATAAGCAGCAGCATAATAAAAATAATCGCGGAGAGAAATTCGGATAGAAAATCAGACTGTTTAACCTGGTTTCCTTCTTTAACTGTCACCTGTTCAACTGTAAGATTTCCGAATGATGAACTTAACAGATCCGGGTTAATGCCAAGCCTCGCGAGCCCAATCTTAACCCTAACCTCTTTCACAGCATTTTCAATTCTCTGAACATCTTTAAAGCTTCCGGAACTGCTGCTCCTGTACTGAACATTCAGCGAATCCCTGTAATTTTTTAACAGTATATATCCGGCAATTTTATTTTTATAGACATCCCGGTCTGCCGTTTCGATATTTCCTTTCAACCCATCCGATTGATGATTCAGGTTAAAAACCACATAAGCAGGCTGGCCGTTATCAAGTTTATATTCTTCCAGAGCCTGTGAAAGTGGGAAGTAATAAACCATAGAAGAGTCGATTATACCAATAGCTTTTGTTGTTTCCGTTTCATTGGCTGAGATTAATGTTCCCCCGATAGAAATAAGAATTACTAATGCAGGTGTTACGATAAGAGAGAGAATAAATGCCCTGGTTTTAACTTTTTCCAGGAATTCCCACTTTGATATTTCAAATACCTTCTTCATCAGCTTACCGCACTCTGCCTTATCATATCTATAAATATTTTATTCAGGGTTGGTTCTATTACCCTGAAATGGCTGACTTTTATTTTATCTGATACATCTCTCAAAAAAACATACGGCTCTACAGAATCCTCCAGCTGAACCTCGGCAAAATTATTATAATCATCAATTCCTTTTACATAGCTTAAGTTTTTTATAATCCCGCTGTTTCCTTCAAACCCGATCTCAATCATATTTCCGCCGAAGTTTTTCTTGAGCTGGGAAAGTGAACCGCTGAATACTTCCTGGCCCTTATTCATAAGCAGTATATCAGAGCACATTTTTTCTGCCATTTCCATCTGGTGTGTGGAAAGAATTATCAGTTTCCCTTCACTCACGAAAGAAAGAATGGTTTCCCTGATAACCTGCTGATTAATAGGATCGAAGCCGCTGAATGGTTCATCAAGTATAAGGAGCCTGGGATTATGAATTACCGAGATAATAAATTGTACTTTTTGCTGGTTCCCTTTTGAAAGTTCTTCTACTTTTTTTGTTTTATAATGAAGGATATCCAGCTTGTTTAACCAGAAATTGAGCCTGCTTTGAGCATCTGCTCTGGTCATATTTTTTAGTGAGGCAAAATATAATATTACTTCATCAACCCTGCTCTTTTTGTAAAGTCCTCTGTCTTCAGGGAGATAACCGATCAGGTTAAAAAAGTCCCTGGAGATTTTTTTATCATAGAATCTTATTTCACCGGAGGTAGGTTTTATAATATTGAGGACAGTCCTGATTGTTGTAGTTTTTCCCGCTCCGTTAGGCCCCAGTAGACCGAAAATCTTTCCTTCACTCACCGTAAAGCTTAGATCTTTAACGGCAACCACATCATTATATTGTTTTGTCAGATTCCGGACTTTGAGCATTTTGTTTAGATGACAGAAATAAAAGTGCAATTTAAAGTATACAACCTTTATAAACTATAGTTGAAATAAACTAAATTCAGCAAGGCTGATTTTTATAAATCCTGTTTTCAGATTAACAGGAAATTTTTGTTAACAAAAAGTGTGACCGGATGCTGTTAGGAATAGATGTCGTTATTTTCGGTAAGTTTCTCGTGTGGAAAAAAATAAAAAAACTGACTTTTTTCCCTCAAACCGGCATATAATTTGACCTTATGCAGAACTTAATTTATTGACTATATATGGAAGTATGGGTATATTTCAAATCGTTTTTTTGTAAGGATTGTGAGAAATTACGATGAAAATTAAGATTTCGAATCTGAGTGATGGAAGTCATCAATTTAGATTTGTAGAACCTGTAAGCACCATAGGATTGGAATCTCCGTTTGAAGGCAGTATCGAAGTAGATGTTGAAATAAATAAAATTCACAATCAATTGATTCTTGATGCCTCAATTTTAGTTAATACTGTTTTTGAATGCGACAGGTGTACCGCCGCATTCAGCAGACCTCTTCATGCAGAATACGAAATGGTTTATATGTTGGGAGTTGACCCGGTGGAAACTGAATCTGATAATATCACTTACCTCTCTGCGGAAGCAGATTCAATTAATATTTCTAAAGACATAAAAGACTTTACAATATTGGCTGTACCAATGAAGAAATTATGCAGCGAAGAATGTAAAGGTCTCTGCAGCCGGTGCGGCAAAAACCTGAACGAAGGCGATTGCTCCTGCAGCAAGAATGAGACTGACGCCAGGTGGTTCCCTTTAATGGAATTAAAAAATAAATTAAACACTAATTAAAAAAACGGTAGAAGCATGCCTAATCCAAAACGAAAATGGTCGAAAAGCAGGAGAGATAAGAGAAGAACTCATTATAAGGCTACAGCTCCATCACTGGGGTTATGTTCAAATTGCGGTGAAATGAAGATGACCCACCGTGCCTGCCCTTCCTGTGGGTACTATAATGAAAAATCTATGTTTATACCCAAAAGCTAATTTCGAATAATAAACTTTTTAATGAACGATTCTGAACCTAACAGAACAAAGTGCAGAATAATTGTTGATGCAATGGGGGGCGATTACGCTCCTCTTAATATTGTACTCGGTGCGGTTCAGGCTGTAAATGAAATCAGCGGGATTGATTTATCTCTGATCGGCAGATCAGACGAAATTAAGAAGATCCTCACACAGGAAAATCTCACATTTAATAAAGATAATATCATACACACTGATAAAGTCATAGAAATGGCCGATAGCCCTACCAGTGCATTAAAGTCCAAGCCTGATTCTTCCATCGTAATCGGTGCAGAGATGGTAAGAGACGGAAAAGCAGATGCATTTATCAGTGCAGGAAATACCGGGGCTATGATGGCAGCATCTACTCTGGTAATGGGAAGAATTCCGGGAGTAGGCAGAGCCACCATCGGAGCCGAGATGCCAAGTGTTAAAGGGATCTGTTATCTGTATGATGTGGGCGCCGGTAAGGACGCTAAACCTCAGCATCTCCTGGAGTATGCTGTTATGGGAACAATATATGCGAGAGATATGGGAGGAATTAAAAATCCTTCGGTGGGAGTTCTCAGTATGGGCGAGGAGGAAGGGAAAGGTAATGAAATCTCTGAAGCTGCCTTCAAGCTTTTAAAAGAATCCAGGCTGAATTTTATTGGCAATGTTGAAGGAAGAGATGTTCTTACAGGTAATGTTGATGTGGTTGTATGCGACGGTTATGTGGGCAATATCCTGCTTAAGTTTGGCGAGGCTGTTCCGGGACTGCTGAAGCATCTCCTGGCTGAGACGGCCAGAAAAAGTTTGATTGATAAAATTAAAATTGGACTTATACGCAGTACGCTGCGGAAAGCTTTGAAGGTTATGGATTACCAGGAACACGGCGGTGTTCCCTTGCTTGGAGTTAAAGGAATTAGTATAATTGGTCACGGATCGAGTACCCCGAGGGCCATACGTAATATGGTGTTGAAAGCTAAAGCTATGTATGATCAGAAATTGCCGGAAAAGATCGAAAATTCTATTAAACAATATTCTCAAAAAAGCGGAAACTGATAGATGAAGAGCAATAAGTATAATGCTGTAATTACCGGGCTTGGTATGTACGTCCCGGATAAAATAATGGATAATGCATTCTTCGAAAAAATTGTCGAAACGTCAGATGAATGGATAACTTCAAGAACAGGTATTAAGGAAAGAAGGCTGCTTGAAAAAGGTGCAACGAGCGACCTCGCTACCGGCGCCGCAAAAGATTTACTGCAAAAATATAATATCCGCCCGGAGGAAATTGATTGTATTATTGTGGCTACTGTTACTCCGGATATGTTCTTCCCCGCAACTGCCTGCATCGTTCAGAATAATATCGGGGCAGCTAATGCCTGGGGATTTGATTTGTCAGCCGCCTGTTCAGGTTTTCTTTTCGCTTTTCAGACAGGCTGTTCTCTGGTTGAAAGCGGACAGTATAAAAAGGTTATGGTAATAGGCTCGGATAAGATGAGCTCGATTGTGGATTATACAGATCGAAATAACTGTATACTTGTTCGGGGATGCAGGGGCCGCTGTTCTGCTGGAACCAACTGAAGATAAATCAATCGGGATGATTGATTCATTATTGAAAGTTGATGGTTCAGGACAGGAGAGTCTCCATATGAGAGGGGGAGGAAGCTTAAATCCGCCCAGCCACGAGACAGTTGATAAAAAAATGCACTTCCTATACCAGGATGGAAAGGCTGTATTTAAGGTTGCAGTTAAAGGTATGGCCGATATATCCTATGAGATCATGCAGAAGAACAATCTTAAGTCAGATGACATTGCATACCTAGTGCCTCACCAGGCAAACCTAAGAATAATTGATGCTACAGCGCAGCGCATGGGAATAGGAAAAGACAAGGTGATGATAAATATAGATAAATACGGAAATACGACTGCGGCTACAATTCCACTGTGTCTTGTTGATTACTATCGTGCAGGAAAGATTAAAAAAGGTGATAACCTGATCTTATCTGCTTTTGGCGCCGGATATACATGGGGTGCCATTTATGTTGTTTGGGGAATGGATTAATGATGAGTCATTTAATAAAAATTATTCATGAGTAAAAAAGCTTTTTTGTTTCCCGGTCAGGGTTCACAGTATGTAGGAATGGCTCAGGATTTATTTCAGAACTCCGTTGAAGCCAAAGAAATGATAAAAACGGCCGATGATGCCCTCGGTATTAATCTCTCCTATATAATGTTTAATGGTCCTGAGGATCAGCTAAAACAGACCGAATTCACCCAGCCCGCCATATTTCTGCATAGCGTAGTGCTGGCAGGACTAATCCGTACCCTCCATCCCGATGCGGCAGCAGGGCATTCATTGGGTGAGTATTCAGCACTTGTGTCAGCTAATGCTATTCAGTTCTATGATGCAGTTCAGCTTGTCAGAGTCCGCGGAGTAGCAATGCAGCAGGCAGGTGAGGAGAAGCGGGGGACGATGGCTGCGATAATCGGACTAAATCCTGAGGTTGTTGAAGCATGCTGCAGTGAAGCCTCTGCTGAGGGAATTGTTCAGTGCGCTAATTTTAACTCTCCTGGTCAAATTGTTATTTCAGGCTCGGCTGATGGTGTTAAAAAGGGAATGGAGATCTGTAAAAGCAAAGGTGCGAAGCTGGTTAAGGAACTTGTTGTAAGCGGGGCATTTCACTCTCCTCTAATGGATTCTGCAAAAGAAAAATTGAAAAAAGCTTTGGATGATGCAAATATATACGACGCCCGGATTCCTGTTTATGTTAATGTCACTGCAAAACCGGTACTTACAAAAGAAGAAATAAAGAAGTATTTATTTGAGCAGGTTACATCGCCGGTGCGGTGGGAGGAAACCATCAATAATATGATAAACGATGGTATTGAGGAATTTTATGAGGTGGGTCCCGGGAAGGTGCTTCAGGGTCTTGTTAAAAGAATAAATCCCGACGTTAAGTGTTTTAGTATTGATAAATATTCTGATGTGGAGAAATATATCTGATGAATGAAAAGTTTACAAAGGAGATTAATGGACTGAAAATTGATCCCCAGATCTTTACTTTCAGCTTCAGCTGTAAGTGTTCGGGTGAATGCTGTAATTATGGTGTTTACACTGACCTGAAAGAACATGAAATGATTATGTCGCTGAAAGACAAACTCATTCCAATGTTCGACGAAACACAGGAAAGAGATACAGAGAAGTGGTTTGAGGCTCCTGAAGAGGACGAGGATTTTGAATCAGGAGTTGCTGTGGGTACCGAAGTAATTAATGGTAAATGTACATTTCTTGATAAGAACGGGCTATGTACATTGCAGAAACTCGCCAATCTTGAAGGTGAATACAAGTGGAAATACAAACCGGTTTACTGCATTTTATTTCCTCTTACAATTTATGAAAATGCTCTTACTATCGACGATGAGCATATAGACAGGCTTAAAACCTGTAATAGTAATACTGCAGGTGAAAGAACCATATATGATTCGTGCAGGGAAGAACTTATGCATTTCTTTGACGAAGAGGGATTCAGGGAATTAGAGAAATATAAAATTGAATATCTTGAAGGGTTAAAAGCGGAGAAAATGAAATGAGCGGAAAAACTAAAAGAGCAATAGTAACAGGCGGAACCAGAGGAATAGGTAGAGCAATAGTAAAGGAACTGGCGGCAAAGAGCTGCTGCGGAGTGTTGTTCTCAGACGTAGCTTTTATTTATAACAGCTGTGACGAGTGCGCGGATGAACTGCAGAAAGAAGTAGGTTCGCTGGATACTAAAATATACGGCTTTAAGGCCGATGCTTCATCACTTGAAGATGCACAGCGCACCGTCAGTGAAGCGATTGAAAAACTTGGCGGAGTAGATATCCTGGTTAATAACGCTGGTATTACAAGAGATAACCTGCTGCTTAGAATGACTGAAAAAGATTTTGATGATGTAATTTCCGCTAATCTTAAAAGCGTATTTAATTATACTAAGGCTATACTTAAACCTATGATTCAGCAGCGATACGGTAGAATAGTGAATATCGCTTCGGTAGTAGGGTTGATCGGTAATCCCGGACAGGCTAATTACGTGGCTTCGAAAGCGGGTGTTATAGGGTTTACCAAGGCAATGGCAAGAGAACTTGCATCACGTAATATTACCGTTAACGCAGTTGCACCTGGTTTTATCGAGACGAGTATGACTCAGAAACTGGATGAAAAACAGCGTGAAGCATTGATAAGGAATGTTCCGCTGGGTAGAATGGGTACTCCTGAGGATATTGCTAAAGTAGTAGGATTTTTATGTAGTCCTGAAGCCGATTATATTACCGGGCAGGTGATAGCGGTGGATGGCGGAATGACAATGTAAAATAATTACCTTATTTTTATAAACTTTATTAAATTACACTAACTGAAATAAATTATAGGAGTCATAAAGATGGACGTTGAAGCTAAAGTAAAAGAGATCATAATGGACAAATTAGGTGTTGAAGATTCACAGATAACACCTGAAGCTTCGTTCACAAATGATCTTGGGGCCGATTCTTTAGACATTGTTGAACTGGTAATGGGTTTTGAGAGTGCTTTCCAGGTATCTATTCCGGATGAGGATGCTGAGAAAATAAATACAGTGGGAGACGCTACAAGATACCTTAAAGAGAAATTAGGTTAATCTATTTAAAGTCGGGAAATTTATTTTCTCGACTTCACTCCCTTAATACAATGAGATTTCAATCTTTTAAAGATTACCTCAATCCGTTTATTCTCCGGAGAGTTTTATGACAAAAAGAAGGGTAGTTGTAACCGGAATGGGTGCAGTTACTCCAATTGGTACAGGTTTATCAGAATTCTGGGAAGGCCTGCTGAGCGGCCGGAACGGAGTTGCTCCGATCACCAGGTTCAATACTGAAAAGTTTGATACCAAATTTGCCGCTGAAGTAAAGGACTTTGATGCCAGTGTTTACCTTGAGAAGAAGGAAGCAAGAAGACTTGATCCTTTTAATCAGTTTGCACTAGCTACTGCGATTATGGCTATGCAGGATTCAGGACTGAATACTAACGAAGTAGATCTGGAAAAATTCGGCGTTATTTATGGCAGCGGAATCGGTGGTATCTATACTCTGGAGAAACAACACTGGCTCTATTTTGCGGAGAGAGATCCTCATAAGATTAGTCCCTTCTTCGTACCTATGATGATTTCCGATATGGCAGCCGGACAGATATCTATAAAGTTCGGCTTAAAGGGACCTAACTACGCTACTACTTCTGCATGTGCTACCTCCTCCCATGCCATTGCTGATGCCTTTATTCTCATTCAGAGAGGAAGTGCCGATCTTATGATGTGCGGCGGTTCTGAAGCTGCCATCACAGAGATGGCTATTGGCGGATTTAATGCTATGCGTGCTCTATCAACATGGAATGAAAGGTATGCTGAAGCATCAAGGCCTTTCGATGTCGAAAGAAACGGTTTCGTAATGGGTGAAGGTGCCGGTACTTTAATACTGGAAGAATATGGACACGCCAAAGCACGCGGTGCGAAGATATATGCTGAGATAGCGGGAATAGGGCTTACCGGAGACGCTTATCATATAACAGCCCCGTCGCCGGGGGGTGAAGGTGCTTCACGTTCCATGAAAGCTTCAATGCTTGACGCAGGAATTCAGCCTGAAGATATCGATTATATAAATGCACATGGAACCAGTACTCCCTATAATGATGTTACTGAAACTAAAGCTATTAAATCGACCTTCGGAGATCATGCCTATCAAACTTGTGGTAAGCTCTACTAAATCAATGACAGGACACTTGCTTGGCGCTGCCGGAGGCGTTGAGGCTATTGCTACAGTACTCTCTATTTTAAATGATAAAATTCCTCCTACTATCAACCTTGATAATCCCGATCCTGAATGCGATTTAAATTACAGCGCTAAAAAAGTTACAGAGAAAACAATTAACTTTGCTATAAGTAATACCTTTGGATTTGGCGGCCATAATGCGTCAATATTGTTTAAAAAAGTCGGAGATTAGTTTTGGGTCAGTTGATATCCTGGCTTCTTGAAAAACTGAAGCAAAGCCAGGCAAGAGAACAAACCCGATATTTTTCAAAATTACTTACACACCGTAAGTTTTCCGAACTGGAATCTGTAACCGGGGTCCCCATAAAGGACAAATCTTATTACATCCAGGCCTTAATGCACAGGTCATTTCTTGAACAGAATCCCGATTATGCTGTTTCTAATGAAAGACTTGAATTTCTTGGAGATTCTGTACTCAATCTGACTGTGGCTGAATATCTTTTTGAAGTATACCCTGACGAAAATGAAGGGTTTCTAACCAAGGTAAGAGCAAAGCTGGTTAATAGAATTGCACTTGCTGAGGGTGCCGAGAGGATTGGTTTATCCAGGTTTCTGCTTGTAAGCAAAAATCTTTCATCTACGTTTACGTATGGTTCGCGTACTGTACTGGCAGATGCTTTTGAGGCACTTATAGGTGCTGTTTATCTTGATAACGGGTTGGAGGGAGCAAGGACATTTATACAAAAAAATCTGATAGAACCGAGTGCAAAACAGGGCGGACATCTTATTGATGAGAACTATAAAAGCCAGTTACTTGAGTATGCCCAGGCCAACAAGTTTGAAAACCCCATGTATTCGGTTATTAATGAAGAAGGCCCCCAGCATAACCGCATGTTTACTGTAAAAGTTGAAATAAACGGTGAATCATACGGCACAGGGAAGGGGAGAAATAAGAAATCGGCCGAACAGAATGCTGCCCACGCTGCAATGACCAGGATAACCCAGGGAAACGAAAACCAGCAGCCATCCTGAAGATTTCTCATATTTTACCCAATTTTTTCATCTTTCCTTTATTAATTACTACCCCGTTAAATCAAGATCTACCATATGATATAAAATTACGTTATATTATTAGCGCTTATCTCTAGCCTGTAAACTAACCTACCGACTATCTGTCGGCCTTCTGTCGGCCTCCAAAAGGCTCATAACAAGCTCATAATAAGCTCCTAACAGGCTCATAACAAGCCTCTAACAGGCTCCGGCCAGCCTCCCCCCGACAACCATTGGACCAGCCTCTGTTCGGCCTTTGCTCGGCCTCTAACAGGCTCATAACAGGCTTCCACCAGGCTCCTGACAGGCTCCGGCCCAGCCTCTACCTTGCGTTTTAATACAGCCACTGTTTATCCTTCAAAAGGCTTCCACCCAACTTTTCCAGAATCCTGGTCAATATCTTCTTAAACCACAGCTTACACCCTTCGCCCAACCTTTATTCCCTATCTGCCAGGCCTCTAACAAAGCTTACATCAAGCTCTAGAGCTTCCACCAGGCCTCTTACGAGCTCACCCCAGCCCTCTAACAAGTCCCTAACTGACCCCCAGCCCTTGATCGCTTTACGCCCCTGCTTCGTCCGCATTCGGCGTCCCGGAGTTTCTTCCAGCCTCCTCCCAATTATCTCAGGCAGAATATCAGGATTCAAAACCCCGCCTCTGTTTTTATCATTTTATAGAAATAAAACATTCCGTATTTTAATAAGTCAAAATATTTTGCTAATTCAATTATCAAGAGAAATAAATTATGAATAACCTCGAACATCCGGATAAGTTTGTTAACAGGCACATCGGACCCAATGATGAAGAAATAAAAGAAATGCTGGAAGTTATAGGAATCAGTTCGCTTGAGGAGCTGATAGAACAGACTATACCGTCACAGATAAGATTAACTGAAAGTCCTGCTTTAGGCGAACCTTTAACGGAGTACCAGTTTTTAGAAGGATTACGGGAAATTGCCAAAAAAAATATGGTTTTCAAACCGTATATAGGTATGGGGTATAACCATACCATCACCCCTGCAGTAATACAGAGAAATATATTAGAAAATCCGGGCTGGTATACCCAGTATACTCCCTACCAGGCTGAGATAGCCCAGGGGCGACTTGAAGCTCTGATGAATTTCCAGACGGCTATAATCGACCTGACTGCTCTTCCGATTGCAAATGCTTCGCTTTTGGATGAAGGAACTTCTGCCGCCGAAGCAATGAGCATGTTTCATTCTTTAAGAATTAATAAAAATGCAAATACTTTTTTTGTATCAGCAGAATGTTTCCCCCAGACTATCAGTGTTTTGAAGACAAGAGCTGAATCGCAGGGAATTAACCTGATGGTTGGGGATCACCAAAAAGTTAATCTTACGGATGAGATTTTTGGTCTTTTGGTTCAGTACCCTGCTGACAGTGGTGAAGTATACGATTACAGGACTCTTTTCACCGAAGCTAAATCAAAGAATATATACTGTACAGTGGCTGCTGATCTTATGAGTCTTGCACTGCTTACCCCTCCGGGAGAATTCGGTGCTGATGCTGTAGTGGGAAGTTCACAGAGATTTGGTGTCCCTATGGGATACGGCGGACCTCACGCTGCGTATTTTGCAACGCGTGATGAATATAAAAGAAATTTGCCCGGAAGAATTATCGGGGCAACTATTGATGCACAGGGAAACCTTGCCTTCAGGATGGCTCTTCAGACCAGGGAACAGCACATCCGCAGAGAAAAAGCTACAAGCAACATTTGTACGGCCCAGGTTCTGCTCGCAGTAATGGCCGCAATGTATGCAGTTTATCATGGTCCTAAAGGTATAAAAAGTATTGCTGAGAGGATCCATACTCTGACTGCATTTCTTGATGCTTCGCTGAAGAAATCGGGTTATACTCAGGTTAATGAAAATTATTTCGATACGCTGAAGATCAGCTTTCCGGATGATGATGGAGAGAAAGTAAAAGAGATCCGGGAGGAAGCCGAGAACAAGAAAATTAACTTCAGATATTTTTCAGATAATTCTATCGGTATCTCAATAGGAGAACCGGCTGACCTTGATGACATTATTGAGATCATAAATATTTTTGCTAAGCATAATGGAAAAGAAATTGACGCTTCCGCCCTGAAAAAAGAAGCTTCAGGAATCAACGCTGAATTCAGCGGAAATTTAAAACGAACATCTGAATATCTAACCCACCCGGTATTCAATACTTATCACTCTGAAACCGAAATGCTGAGGTATATGAAAAGCCTTGAGAATAAGGATCTTTCACTTACCCATTCTATGATTCCTCTTGGATCCTGTACCATGAAATTGAATGCAACTACGGAGATGCTGCCGATAACCTGGCCAGAATTCAGTAAGATACATCCATTTGCTCCTGAGAAGCAGACCGAAGGTTATCAACAGCTTTTTAATGAGCTTGAGGATCAGCTGGCTAAAATAACAGGCTTTGCTGCTGTTTCATTACAGCCAAACAGCGGGGCCCAGGGCGAGTATTCAGGTCTTATGGTGATCCGTGAGTATCATAAGAACAGAGGGCAGGGACATCGGAATGTAGTAATCATTCCATCATCTGCTCATGGTACAAATCCGGCTAGTGCAGTAATGGCAGGAATGAAGGTGGTTGTGGCTAACTGCGATGCTAAGGGAAATGTTGACGTTGAGGATCTCAGGAAAAAAGCTGAGACCAATAAAGAGAATCTTTCTGCGCTGATGATAACATATCCGTCTACGCATGGCGTGTTTGAGGAAAAGATACGTGAGATTTGCGAGATAATTCATAAGAACGGGGGTCAGGTTTATATGGACGGCGCTAATATGAATGCGCAGGTAGGATTGACCAGTCCTGCTAATATAGGTGCAGATGTATGCCACCTTAACCTTCACAAAACCTTCTGTATCCCTCACGGCGGAGGTGGACCTGGAATGGGCCCTATTGCATGCGCAGAACATCTCGTTCCTTTCCTTCCGGAACACCCTGTTGTGGAGTTGGGACATAAACACGGAATCCCTGCCGTTTCAGCTGCTCCATGGGGCAGCGCTGATATCCTGGTTATTTCATATGCCTACATCAAAATGATGGGAACTAAAGCGCTTACAAAAGCTAGTGAAGTTGCTATTCTTAATGCTAATTATATCAAAGCCAGGCTGGAGCCCTATTTCAAGGTGCTGTATACAGGTACAAAAGGAAGGGTAGCACACGAACTTATATTTGATATGAGAAGTTTTAAGAATACTGCAAAGATAGAAGTAGAAGATATTGCTAAACGGATGATGGATTATGGATATCATGCTCCAACAGTCTCTTTCCCCGTAGCCGGAACTCTTATGGTTGAACCGACAGAGAGCGAGTCAAAATCTGAACTCGATAGGTTCTGTGAAGTTATGATTTCAATAAAAGAAGAAATCAAAGAGATTGAAGATGGAAAATCAGATCAGGTTGATAACGTATTAAAAAATGCTCCTCATACTCTGAATGTTTTAATGTCTAATGATTGGAGCCATTCCTATACCCGTGAGAAAGCTGCCTTCCCTGTTGAATGGACGAGGAAGAGCAAATTCTGGCCCGCAGTAGGCAGAGTGAACAGTGCCTACGGTGACAGAAATCTTGTTTGCAGCTGTAATCCAATAACAGATTACATAGAAGAACCTGTATCCTGATATTATTAACCTTTGTTTAACGGTTCGCCCGGACAAATTTGTTTAAGCGAACCGTTTTTTTTTATTACCGGTCAAACAATAAATGACAAAATACCTCCTGCTCTTCATAATAATAACCCTGTATACGGTGTATGCACAGGTGCAGGATACCACTAAATATCTGCAGGATTACAGGGTGGTTATTGATTCGATTAAACTTGTTGGTAATGAAACCACAAAGGATTTCATAATTCTGAGGGAATTAAATTTTTCTCCGGGTGATACGTTGACACCTGAACAGGCAAAATACAATAGGGACAGGATTTATAGTCTTGGAATCTTTAATGTGGTTGATGTATATCCTGAAACTGTTGGTGATAAAAACTTTGCTGTAATTGATGTGGAGGAAGGCTGGTATATTTATCCCGTTCCATTTTTTGAGATCAGGGAAAATGATTGGAAGAAACTATCCTATGGTGCTGTACTTGTTATAAAAAACTTCAGGGGGAGGAATGAAACTCTTTCACTAAGCGGTGCATTTGGATATAACCCTTTTCTGAGACTAATGTATAATAATCCCTACCTTTTGCGTAAGGACGATATATTTTTTAACATCTCCGCATCATACGGTACTGTATCCAATAAAAGCAGTATTGCTGCTTTTCTCCACGGTTCAGATTATGAACAGAGGAATATAACAGGATCGATAGAGGCGGGTAAGCGGTTCGGTTTGTATCAGCGCCTCTCCCTTACAGCCGGGTATAGTTATATAGAAACACCCTTTTTCATCAAAGGAGTATCGGCGTCAGATTCGAGGATTGATCGGACCCCTTTCATTACAGTGGGATATTCCTATGATACAAGGGATCTTGCTCAATTTCCCCGTAAAGGATTGCTGGGAGCAGCTGCCATCGAATTTAAAGGATTAGGTCTGGAGGGAATTAATTACAACATATTTAAATTGGATTTTCGGGAATATCGTCCCCTTACAGGCGATCTGCATGCTAAATGGAGGTTTACTACCAGAATTACCGGGGGTAAGCTGGTGCCTTTTTACGATCAGTCGTATATAGGATATGATGAACGTATAAGGGGCCACTACACAGATCACCTTGAGGGAAATAATTATTACCTGGGATCAATGGAACTATTTTACCCGATTCTAAAAGACATCCACATAAGCCTGGATTTTGTTCCGCTGCTTCCGCGGTCTCTCCTGTCTTATAGAATAGCTCTATACGCACAAGTTTTCGGGGATGCGGGCACAACCAAATTCAGAGGAGAAGAATTGGGTATTAAGGACATAAGAAGCGGCTACGGGGGAGGGCTTACCTTATTAATACTACCTTATAATGTTGTCAGGTTTGAGGTTGGGCTTGATGAACACCATCATGCCGAATTTATCTTTAATGTTGCAGTATCTTTCTGATTTAGAATATGGATAAACTAAAAAACATCGAACTATACTACTCTCCGTCTCTTCCTCTTGAAGGGAAGATGGTTTTAACTGAAAAAACAGAGTTAAACCATATCCTGAAAGTTATGAGACATCAGCCAGGGGATGAGCTCTTTATCACTAATGGTGAGGGACGAATATTCAAAACTTCAATCGTCTCTTTATCGGCAGAAAACCTGGATGCTCTGATACTGGATGAATATCAATATGAGAATAAAAATAAAAATATTATATTCTGCATACCCAGGCTTAAAAGTCAGGATCGATTTGAAACCGCACTGGAAAAATGTACGGAGCTTGGAATAACCAGTTTCATAATCTTTGATTCGGATAGAACCATGCCCAGAGGAAATAAGATAACACGCTGGGAAAAAATACTCGTCTCAGCAATGAAGCAGTCTTTACGGTGTTTCCTCCCTGAACTTAAAGTGGTAGGATCATTGGATGAGTTGGCTGTTTCTGAAGGTAAGAAATTATTTTTTGTTCAGGAGGCCGAAGATCATTTCAACAATGATGTAGTTAAAGGAAATGAAAAAACATATTTTGTATTCGGACCGGAAGGAGATTTTACTGATGATGAAAAGAAACTTTTTGGTATGGCAGACTTTTATAATCTTGGAGAGAACAGACTAAGAAGTGAAACGGCTGTTATAAAATGCGCTTCAATATTATCCTGCAAATGTTAAAGCAAATCCTGGCTGCTGCAGTATTAATGTTAACATTAATTTCCTGTGCATCGAGTACAAGGTTTCCCAGCAGACATTCAGACGGCTATGATAACCGCGGAGTTGAACACTCGACTGAAGAAAGCCCGGAGGTAGATAATAATTCAAAAATACTTGAATCCCGTGTAGGCGTTGCCTCTTATTATTCAGATAAATATGAGGGAAGGAAAACAGCTAGCGGTGAAGTATTCAGCCAGGACAAGCTAACCGCCGCCCACCCCTCCTACAGCCTTGGCACCATCGTAAGGGTTAAAAATTTAAAGAACAGGAAAACCGTAACAGTCAGGATAAATGACAGGATGACAGATCTTAACGGCAGGATAATTGACTTATCAAAAAAAGCTGCAGAAGAGCTGGATATGGTAACCAGCGGCATTGCTAAAGTGCAGGTGGATGTGTTAAAATGGGGCGACTCTAAATAATAAAAAATCAAAACAGTTTAAAAAAAACAACCCAGTGTTGGGGAAACACTGGGTGCGATCCGTTTACCATCAAAGGGCAGGGGAGGACCCTTTGAAAGGATCTTAAATATTAATTTTTTGGGTGCACTAAAATAGTATTTACTACAGTTTAAGTAAACACCTTTTTATAAAAAATTTTGTGAGATAAAATAAGGGCTGCCCTTATTGACAGCCCTTAATAATTATAGTGGTAAGTAATTACAAGGCCACTGAAAATCCAAGATTAAAGGTTCTTGGCACGGACAAAAAGACTTCTGCATCATCTGCTGTATGCTTACCATCCAGGTTATTTAATTTTCCATCGCCGTTTCTGTCAGGGTTATTAACATAATAACCATTATACTGAGAATCATCGGTTGCATCCTGAACATAAACCGCATCGAATAAATTAAATATATGCCCGAATAAGGATACCTTCGCACCAGCAACTTCAATAGGCAGTGAGTAGTTAAAGTGCAGATTAAAGAGATCGTAGTCAGGTACTTTCCAGCTTTGTTCACCGCTGAAATATGCCTGGGTCCGGCTGAATGGATCAAAGTCAGCATAATAATTGCTATTATGCATCCAATCAAGTTGAACCTGGAGTTCATTGAAAGGAATAAGAGTTAAAGCTGCAGAAACCTGGGTTTGTGGAGCATCGCCAACCTTAACATCTTTTAGGTAGAAGTTATACGAAATAGCTTCACTTGTGCCGCCGGATGTGGTGGAATAGTTTCCTGTAACATTATCTGTGTATTTCCAGTTACCGAATGAAGCAGCAGCATCTAACCTTACGAATCTTGCCGGCTGAATGCCCGCTTCAAATTCCAATCCGGTATGTAATGAATTAACTCCACTTAATCTTACAAGACCGTCTGTCTGATCCGGGTTAACAACAGAGCGGGTAACGCCTCTGTCTTTCCAGCTTGTATAATAAAAGTTAGCTTTAAGATAAGCCATATTATTCAGGAATCTGGAGTTAGCTCCGGCTTCAAACGACATAATCTTTTCATTATCAGGGTTCTTAACAAGAATACCATTCTGGTCATCCATAACCTGATCAAGAATTGGAACCCTGTTTATGTAGCCGCCATTGACATAAACATCAACTTCAGATATTATACGATAACTTGCACCTCCCTTAAATTGATAACCTGTTATTGCATCGGGTTTAAGGGTAAGAAATCCTCCGTCAGGTCCCTTTTTAAAATGGTTTTCGTTGGAGTATTTTATCATAGAAAAACCACCGGTTCCATACAGTGTCCATTGATCCATGGTGTATTCACCCTGTACATAAGCACCCAACCAGTCGATTGTATTAGTGAAGTCGTATGCAATCCTGTCACCTAACGTTTTAAGCTGCTGAGCAGGGGTTGTATCGAATTCATTATCTGTAGAAATATAATACTGACCGCCCAACAGATCCCTGATTTCCCTATAGTGATCAACTTCCGCGATTCTTCCATCGATCCCGAATGATCCGGTAAAATTCTCGCTGAATTTATAGAATGCTTTGGAGATCAATCCAAATGTCCATTGTTTATTAACACTGTTTCTATGGACTGCCCTGGAAACACTTGTAATTCTTCCGTCATAGAGTGTATCAATATTATTCTGGTTGTTCTGAATGGTTGTATTCCAGTCAATAACCTGCTGCTGTAAACTCCTGTTATAAGCCATGCCGCTGCCAGGACTGCTTCCACCTCCTACACCGCCGGACCAGTAAGCAGTTGTGTAAAGTGAAAGTTGGTCAGCCAGCTGCGAATACCAGTTCAGGTTGATGACAGGTTTATGGTAATAATTTTCTCTCTCCATAATATATGTTGAAGCATAACGACTAGCCTTGGATCCATCCCAATACTGTTTCCCCGTGTAATTTGGGTCTACAGAATTCCAATTTGAATTATACAATAAACTCTGTTCAGCCAGTTTCGGATCAGCAAGCTCAGCATCAGTATAGCCAAGTTCATTTTTGGCATATTCATGATCGAAAGCGGCTGCGTTTAGTCTGTAGGAACGCTGGCCGTGTCTCTGGGGAGCTCCCATAGCGTATAATTCAAGCCTGTTATTATCATTTATCTGGTAGGCAGAACCAAGATAGTAAGCCCAAGCGTCAGTCCAGGTTTTATCAACATATCCTTCACCAGTTTTCCTCACACCGCCAAGGCTTAAGGCGAATTTATTGTCTATTAGTCCGGAATTAGCGAATAATGTTTGCTTAAAAAAGCTTCCACTTCCTACTTCATTCTTATAAAATACTCCTGATTTTGCTTTAGTCGGATCAGTTATAACGTTCATAGTACCGCCGACAGATGGAGTAGCAAGGTTGACGGCACTTAATCCTCTCTGTACCTGGATGGATGATGTTGCATCTCCGATTCCATCCCAGTTTGACCAGTACACCCAGCCATTTTCCATATCGTTAATAGGAACACCATTAATCATTATGGCGATATTCCTTTGGTTAAATCCTCTCACATTTATCCTTGCATCACCAGAGCCACCTCCGTTATCGGTAGCGTACACGCTGGGAGTTGTACTTAACACAAGAGGAATGTCTCTTGATCCCAGCCTGTTTTCAATTTCCCTTTTGTCGATATCTGTAAAAGCAACGGGAGTTTCCCTGTCTTTTGCCCTGTCAGCAATCACTTCAATGTTCAGTGTAAATTGATAATCTCTTAAGGAGAAATTCAAAGTCACATCGTTTTTTACGGTGATCTCTTTCTCTTCTTTTTTATAGCCAATATAACTGCAAAGGATTGTATAACTTCCTTCCGAAACGTCAATGGAATACTTTCCATTTTCATCAGTTGTTGTTCCCTGACTGGTTCCCTTTATTATGAGGTTAGCTCCGAATAATTTTTCTCCTGTAGTTGAGCTTTCAACTACACCGGAGATTGTATATTTCTGCCCGAAAACCGCTGCTGAAAATAGAATTATAAAGAGCAGCAGTTTGTACCAATTAGTCATAAGACTCTCCTCCATACATAATTGAGATAATATGTTAATTTAGGCTGGGAAAAATCAAAGTCCTCCGAATTTGATTTAATACCCCAAATATCTTACCTCCTATATTCTGATGCAAATTAAATTATTATTAATTTGTAAGTCTATTCCTTTCCATTAAAAATTATTATTTTAAATTCTTTCCATGGAAATTTTGTCCGGGTCGAGAGGAAAAAAGTCAGATGGATATTTCTTCGGTTTTAACCTGCTTTAGAAATTCGGAAAGAGCTTCAGACTCATTTCCCGCGTATGTGCCATAAGCATCAATCAGGATTCCTTTTGTCCCCTTATCAGTTTCCATAGCATACAGAACGGACATATCCCCCGGGTTGGATTCACCTTCGAACCTGTAGACCTTCCTGATCTTTACTTTATCTGGTGATAAAGTTGCGCCAGTTTTTTTTGCAGTAAATCCTTCTCCGGTCATTTCAAAATCCTCATTATATCCTTTGTTCCTCAGTATCTCCATAACCTGCGAAAGGGTGGTCATTTTATGTCCTAAGTCCATATATATTATTCCTTGCCTGTTTTTTAATAAAAGAATTTATAAATTTTGAAAGGATAAGTGTTGAAACTTATCACATTTATGAACATCGGGGAAAAGATTTGTATTGAAAAACAGACTAGAAAAACTTTCATAATGAAACCCTTATACGATATCCGTGCAGTCCGGATTGGATTTATTTTAATTCTGATTCTTATTGTAGGCATTGGTATTGAGTCGTATAAAAATCTGGATAACGTTTATACAGCTTCAGAAAGCAGGGGAAATACTTATAAAATTCTTAACAACCTGGAAGAAATTATCTCCGTACTAAGCCGTGCCGAAGAAAGTCAGAGGTCATTTTTAATAACCAGGGAAGATCATTATTTACGTCCCTTCCTTAATGCGAAAGAAGATCTTTTTAAAAATCTGGAGGAGTTGAGAAACCTTACAGCATCAGATACATCAAAACTAAGAGCGGTTGATACACTAACCGGCCTTATTAATTCCCGGATGAATGTGCTCTCAAATACAATAGAGCTTAAAAAACTGGGAGATAACCAGGGTACGATAAACCGGTATAAGATGAGGGTCGGCAGCGATATAATGAACCGGGTTTTTTCATTTGTAGCTGGAATGAAAACGGGGGAATATAAAGAACTGGAGCGCTGGGATCTTCTGATAATAAGCTCTGTGAGGGAGACATTTATAACGATAATAATAGGTACCGGTTTCAGCTTGATAATTTTTCTTGTTGTATTCTATGCACTGGTGCGAGAAATCCAGGAAAGAAACAAGGCAAACGAAATAATTTCTGTTGAAAAAGATTTTTCAGAAAGACTTATAAACAGCAGCGTTGACGGAATTTTTGCCTTCGACGACAAACTGCACCTTACCCGTTGGAATCCGGGAATGGAAAGAATGTCGGGGATAAAAAGAAGCGAAACAAAAGGGAGAACTCTTCGCCAGGTAATGCCGGCTTTCTTTGTAGACGGAGAAGATAGATTCTTTAAAAATGCACTAAACGGCAGCCGTATTAGCGCTCAGGGGAAATATTTAAAGGATATACAGAACGATCAGGAATATTTTGTGGAAGCACAGTATTCACCTATATTCGATAAAGAAGGTAAAGTTGTAGGCGGACTGGCAGTACTTCGCGACAGTACAGAGCGAAAGGCGGCTCTTATAAAACTGGAACAGACTAAGGCAAGGCTGGAGGAAATGGTTGAGGAAAGAACCAGGGAGTTGTCGCTTGCTAATGAGGAATTAAAGAAGGAAGTAGCTCAGCGTAAACTTGCCCAGGAGCAAATCAACGAATCCTTAAAAGAAAAAATTGTACTGCTTCGGGAAGTTCATCATAGGGTGAAAAATAATCTGCAGATTGTCTCAAGCCTGCTCAATCTTCAGGCGGGCTACATATCTGATAAAAAAGTGCAGGAAGTTTTCAAAGAAAGCCAGGCTCGTGTACGTTCAATGGCTTTGATACATGAAAAACTTTACCAGTCCCGTGACCTGGATAAAATAAACTTCTCTGATTATATCGATTCTCTCATAAATGAATTATTAAACTCTTATCGTTCCCAGCTCAACCGTATAAATATCAGGTGCGAAGCAGAGCAAATATTTCTTGAAATTGACCAGTCGATATTATGCGGTTTAATTATCAATGAGCTTATATCCAATTCAATTAAGCATGCCTTCAAAGGCAGAGACAGGGGAGAGGTTGTGGTTAAGTTATTGAATGAGGATGACAGCTACAGGATAATTGTTCAGGATAATGGTATCGGATTTCCTGATAACATAGATATAGAAAATGCCGATACACTTGGCCTTCAATTGGTTACTTCCTTAACCTCACAAATGCGTGGAAATCTGGAGATTAGATCAGAAAACGGAGCAATTGTCTCGATAACGCTAAAAGATAATCCAAAAGTCAAAAAGCTAGAATAGGGTTCCAAAACCCCGGTTTATTCCTTATTCTCCGCAGCTTTTTGAACGGAGTTCCACCAATCTTTTTTGATAATATCGTACTTCGCTTTTTGCTTTTTATCCAGAACTGCTTCGATGCCTTTTTTGGATGACTCAAGTGTAGATTGGTTTGTGGTATTAAAATAATTTTCTAATATGTCTTTAACTTTATTAGTCTGATCTTTTGTTAGCAGTACCTTTTGCTGAAGTTTAACGGACATCTCTTCAGCTGCCTTATTCTTCGTCTGTGCATAAACAGATAACGAGGCAATAAAAGTAACCATTAAGAAAATTATTAACGTTCTATTGAATTTCATAATTACCGCCTTTGATAATTAAGTTGCTTTAATCTATAACCATTTAATCGAATTGTCAATGAAATAACATAATAAGATTTCAAATAACGACCATTGTTTTCTAACATATTACTAGCTAAATTCCTGCCAGCTTTAATTTATCCCCAAAACCACTATTTCTAACTATTTAGGAGTTCCTATGAGTATTAAAAACTACATACTGCACCTTCTTTTTGCTACACTACTGCTTCCGGTAGCCTTATTTGCACAACAATCCGAAAACAATTCGGATTTCTTTCGTGATGTGAAGCAGGATATGAGCGAATCCCAGGAAAAGATTATTTCGCTGGCTGAAGCAATTCCCGCGGATAAATACACCTGGAGCCCTGAAGACAGCGTTAGATCGGTTTCTGAGGTTTTAATGCACATTGCCGGGGCTAATTATTTTTTACTCTCATTTGCAGGAATCCAAACTCCTGAAGGTGCAACTGAAGATATGGGCAAAGATGTAACAGATAAGGAAAAAGTTATTTCTGCATTGCAGAAATCCTTCAAAGACCTCCAGGATAACATTCAGAAACTAAATGATACAGACCTTGAAAAACAGGTTGAGATGTTTGGACATAAAACCAGTATCAGGAATGTTATTTTTACGCAGATGGGTCATCTTCACGAACATCTTGGACAGCTTATTGCCTACGCCAGAATGAATAAAATTGTTCCGCCCTGGTCTAAATAATATTCTATGGTAGCTATCCTTTAAAGGGACTATCTGCAAAATGAGATAATGTGGATAGTCCTTTTTTATTTTTCTTCCTTGTTTTTCTTTATCCGTTCTCTCCCGATTAAGATCTCCAAAAACTTAACTCATATATACTGGTAAGTTTTTTCTTATCGTTTCGCTGTGAATGCACCGGGGAAATACAGCAGGGTAGGGATTGGAGAATAGTTGACGGAATGGAAAAGCTTTAACCCATTACCGCTAAATGCAATAAGGCAGGAGGGACTTGGATAAGGTGTGATGGATAATGAGGGAAAGCTTCGAAGAGTTGCTCTTCATATTCCTTCCTACAGCCTGAAAACGTTCCGAAAACGATCTGAAAACGTTCTGAAAACGTTCTGAAAACGTTGGTATCACTAACTATGCATAACTAACTTAAAAGAATCTAAGCCAGGTAAACCCCTGCGCGGCCTGGTCCAGTCACGGCAGCAGGAAAACCACCGCTTCAGTTGAACAATCTAATATGCAAGCCAATCAATTGTGTGGGAGTAACTCTTCAACAGCCTATCCCCTTTTTAGGTTTAGGTTTGGTAATGGTTTGGGATTAATACGTAGATATGCCAGGATCCGGGAAGGGCGATATATTTATTTTTACCCCCGGAAGCTTTTTAGATTTAATGATTTTAAGTTTATTTTTGTTGCTCTCGATAAAAACCGGATATTAAGTGGCAGATATTGAAAAAAAGGCTGAATCAGAGATATTAAAATATCTCCAAATATTAAAAGCTAACGGTTACCAGGTATCGCAGCCTCAAAAAGGAAACTACTGCCTTGAAGCCTCAGTTGATGGAGTTTCCGGAAAAATAAAGCTGTTGGTCTATTATGGAAAAAAAGGACTAAAAGTAGTCTTACAGGGAAACAGAGATTCCAAAACTTATGCTGATATAAGCAGGCTTATCCTTAATGAACTGCCCTTTGAAAAGCCTGAATTCAGCGAACCTTTAGAATATATTGGTACCGATGAATCCGGCAAAGGAGACTTCTTCGGACCCCTGGTTATTGCCGGTGTTTATGTTGATGAGAACATTAAAAAAAAACTTGAAGCAATCGGCGTAAAAGACAGCAAACAAATTGCTCATTCTTCCATAAAAAAATTGGCCGAAAACATAAAAAAAATAGCAGGCGAGAAGTCCTTTAATATCGTAATTATAAATCCGCCCCGCTATAATGAATTATACGAAAAATTCGGAAACCTTAACAAACTTCTGGCCTGGGGGCATGCAAGAGTGCTTGAAAATATTTTAACCAGAACCGAAGCAGCTGCTGCAATAAGCGACAAATTCGGCGATGAGAGACTAATTCTTAATTCGCTCCAGGAAAAAGGAAAAATGCTCAACCTATACCAGTTCCATAAGGCAGAAAAATATACAGCCGTAGCCGCAGCCTCAATCATTGCCCGCGACAAATTCAATGACTGGTTTGAAAGGATGAATGGAGAGCTGAATATGACTATTCCCAAAGGCGCCTCCGCCAAAGTAACCGAAGCCGCGAATATCATAATCAAAAAGTACAACAGGGATTATTTAACCCAGCTTACAAAAACTCATTTTAAAACCTACAGGACTCTGTGACAACTACAACTAAGAAGTTTACTTCAACTGTTGCCGGCGCGTCGATTTTGTTGACGATTACAGGATTGCTGAGCAGAGGCCTGGGATTAGTCAGGGAGATTGTATTTGCCGGGGCTTTTGGTTTAACTTCTCAATATGATTTATTCCTTGTTGGGATGGTCATTCCTATAACCATTAATACGATTATAATATATATTGCTCAAAATTATTTCATACCTAATTATAACCGACTAAAAACAGATTCAATCTTAAAGGCATCTCTTTTTTTTAGAAAAACAATATTATTATTTCTTTTAGGAGGATTATTTACACTCGGCCTGATATATTCATTTTCCGGACAAATAATTAAACTCTACCTCAGTAATCCTGATTTTATCAAAACAACCACGGCTATCGAAGTCTTAAGAATTTATTCATTCACAATTCCTCTAAATGCAGCATTTTCCGTTCTTGCCGCTTATCTGTATTCAGAGTTTGAGTTTAAGTTTCCTACTATTTCTCAACTTTTTATTAATGTATCTATCATACTTGCTGTATTATTTTTTGCAGAATCCTTAAGCGTCATTTCTATTGCTGTCGGATACTTATTAGGGATTATTTTCCAGGTTGTATTTATTGTTTTGTATGTAGTTAGAACCAGGCGTGATTCGATATTTTTAAAGGAGCAGAGACAAAATTATTATACTGGGACAAGGGGTTAGTTCTTATAATTATTATTGAAGCCCTAAGCCAGATTTTCCTGATCTCCGATAGATATTTCTTTCCCCAGGTTGAGCATGGGGGGATAGCCGCATTAAGTTATTCTACCAACTTATTTGCGCTGCCCATTTCAATTTTCTCAGTAGCGTTATCAACTGCTCTGTTTCCATCATTTTCAAAATCATTCGTGGAGAATAACTTAGCTGAGATCAAGGAAAAATTGAACAAATTTGTTTCATTGAATCTATTCCTATTTATTCCAATGACTTTTGTCTTTTATTATTACGGAGATATTATAATCAGGATTTTATTTCAAAGAGGAGCATTTACCTCTGCAGATACCCAAATAACATTTGATACCCTTAAATATTTCTCATTAAGTTTTATTTTTTATTCCAGTTATTCAGTTCTAAATAAACTGATGTATAGTCTTGAACTGGCAAAACAACTTTTAGTTATTACCGTAATTGGTTGTACCATAAAAATTTTATTTAATTTCTTACTTGTAGGTTCGTTAAAACAAAACGGTTTAGCTTTAAGCACATCAATTAGTTATTTCATATTCTTTATAAGCAGTCTTTTTTTTATTACCAGAATAATTTCACCTGAAATCAGCAGAATATTCATTACTAAGCTTTTGATTCTCTCTGTCGATGGAGCCCTGGCCTACCTGATGGCTGTTCTAATTAGTGATATTCTTGGGGAAATTATCAGTCTATGAATTTTCGTTTGGAATCGTGAAAATCCTCCTATTCGTAATTATTTATTTATTAAACATACTATCTAGTGATCGAACTTATCTTAAAAATCTTATTAACTTAAGCAGAATCGGTGCTAAACGATAAAGTGAAAATATCATCAATTAAACCAGATCTATATCTGGTTATCGGGGTAATACTTGCTTTTCTCACAGCTTTACTGGGTGAGTATGCTTTTATAATTCTCCTTATCATATTTCTTTTTTTAGCTGTACAGAAATGGGGCGACAGCGCAATTCTTTTCTTATCAATAATATTATACCTCACTTTCATCAGTGATGTTTTACATTCACTAAGAATAATTATTCAATTGTTCGGGTTTATTTTGCTCAGCTACATCTTTCTTAAAAAATATGGATTTTCCTTTCACCGTTATCCCCGTATCCCCAGAATTTTAGCTGTGTTTTTAGCTGTATATTATACGTCCATAATTCTCTCAACTATATTTTCTCAGTATTTCTTTACTGGTATTCAACAATTAATGAAGCAAAGTATTTTTTTTATAATTGTATATATGATTTTTTCATTTTTAGACAATCTGAAAGAACTTAAAGTTGTACTTTCAAGTTTGGTATTAGCAGCAGCTATAGTTGCTGCCAGTATATTATATGAATATTCTGCAAATGGGTTTAATATTGTTGACTATGTTCAGGGAATTCAAATAAGAATTACTGGATTATTTAGTAATATAAATGCTGCAGGGACCTATTTTGGTGCAGTTTTCCCGATTACTCTAATTACGGGACTCACCATTAAACAGAAAAAATATAAAACTTTATTTATCGCTTTGAATATATTTTTATTTTTAGGGATAGTTTTTACTACGTCACGTTCAGCTTACTTTTCTACAAT
Source organism: uncultured Ignavibacteria bacterium (assembly GCA_963800255.1). Lineage (GTDB taxonomy): Bacteria > Bacteroidota > Ignavibacteria > Ignavibacteriales > Ignavibacteriaceae > DATFVA01. The sequence continues at coordinate 184,689 of CAWDAK010000024.1, forward strand.
GATCAGTGTACTCTTCATGCTTTATATTTTAAATAAGAGGCTTTTGTACAAGTTAATAATCACATGCTCAATCCTAGCTGCTATTATCTTGTGGATTCCACAATTAAATGAGTTTTTCTCACTCTTTTTCAGAATTGAGAGTGGGTTAAGTCAGAGAGATCATCTATGGGAATTATCATTAAAGATGATAAAGGATAACCCCATATTTGGAATAGGTCCAGGAGCTTATAGCTATGAAATGTTAAATTATTTTCCTGTACTATTAAATACATGGGTGGGAGAGAGACTGATTCAATTAAGGGATCTTACTTTTGGTGCTAATAATTCTCATAACTTTTTCTTGTTCATGGCTTCTGATATGGGAATCATGGGTATTATCACCTCATTTTTGTTACCAATCAGTTATTTCAGAATTGGGTATTTAACAATTAATAAGTATAAACAAATTAATCATCAAATATACACTTTAGCAATAGGACTTGTTGCTGCGGGTTTGGGACTTATAGCCAGGGGGATGTTTGAGGGAATTGGAATACTGACATATGGATGGATTACCATGGATCTTCCATTTTGGATCTTATTCGCTATATTAACAGCTTTATATCAAAATAATTACAGTGGAGCGATAAAGAATGAGTTTAAGGGTGAAAAGCCGGTGACTAAAATAGTATGAAAATATTACTGCTTGCAGATCTTACCTCATCCCACACAATTAAATGGGCAAACTCCCTTGCAGAAAAAGGCCTTGATATTTACGTGTATGGATTTACAGATCCCAACAAAGATCTGTATTGTGAAAAAATAAGAATTTATACTCAACCAAATAATTTGTCAAACATCACGAAACTTGGAAATGGCAATTGGGTGAAATTATATTATTTAACAACTTTTTTCAGACTTAGAAAATTGATTAAAGAAATCCAGCCTGACATAATTCATGCTCATTATGTTTCAAGCTATGGTCTTTTAGCTGCGCTGATAAACTTTCATCCACTGGTTTTATCAGTATGGGGAAGTGACGTAACACAATTTCCAGAAAAAAGTCGTATTCACCGTGAGTTACTTAAAAGGATTTTATCTAAAGCTGACAAGTTAACTGCAACAAGCCAATTCTTAAGCAGCGAAACATCAAAGTATTCAACCAAGCATATAAATGTAATTCCTTTTGGTATAGATATTAATAAATTCAGAAATTATCCAACTCAGGATAATGGGTTATTGCGTATTGGTATCTTTAAATCATTAGAAAAACATTATGGTCATGATTTACTATTCCATGCCTTTAAAATGATAATAACTAATTTAAAAACCCCTATCAAGCTTTTGGTAGTAGGAGGGGGCAGCCTCGAAAGTAAATTTAGAAAATTAGCCTCTGATCTAAATATAGCAGAACAAATAGAATTTACTGGTAGTATAAGTCCCACTTTAATGTGTAGCTATCATAATATGGTAGACATTGCGGTTTATCCGTCGATTACAGAAAGCTTCGGCGTTTCAGTTCTGGAATCTTCAGCATGTGAAATACCCGTAGTTGTTTCTGACTGTGGCGGGTTGCCTGAAGTAGTCTTAGATAGGAAAACTGGAATTATTATTCCTTCAGGTGATATTAATGCCTTATATAAGGCATTAATTGAACTTATCCAGAATCCATCGCTACGGCGTAATTATGGTATTAACGGAAGGAAATTTGTTATGAACAGGTACGACTGGAATATTAATGTAGAGCAGATGATCGAAACTTACAAAGAAATACTAAAGTAATTTAAGAGATAATATGTGTGGAATCTTTTGTGCTGTAAATATAAATTCAAATTTTAGATCTTCCGAATATAACCAGTTTATCAAACTTACGGATATAGTAAGTCATCGGGGACCTGATTCGGCTAATTACTCGGCTATAAATATCAGGGATATGGAAGTAAACCGTGAAAAATTTAATATTTTTTTAGGGCACAGACGACTTTCAATCATTGATTTATCAGTTGCAGCAAATCAACCCATGACCTCAGAATTTAATCATATCATATATAATGGAGAAATTTACAATTTCATAGAATTACGAGACGAAATGATTAAAAAGGGTATCAAGTTTCAAACGAATTCAGATACTGAAGTTATATTGAAGCTATACGAAAATTATGGTGAAGCTTCCTTCTCGAAATTAAATGGAATGTGGTCCTTTATAATCGTCGACCTAAGAAATCAGAGAGTAGTAATAAGTCGTGATCGATTTTCAATCAAACCACTTTATATTTTTCAAAATGGTTCTGAGTTCTACTTTGCCAGTGAAATCAAACAGCTTATTCCTTTGCTGCCGAAGAAAGAAATTAATGAACGAACCATGAGCAGATTTCTTGAAACAGGAATTGCTGATGCAGGAGAGGATACTTTTTTTAATCGTATTAAACGTTTCAAATCCAAATTCAATATGGTTATTGATTTTTCGAATAAGGAGGTTAAGGAAAAGCAATACTGGGATTATTCTCTGGAGCCAGAATATTCTGCGGAAGAAACACTTAACCAGTTCAATGAAATTTTATGCGATAGCATTAATTTACGCTTAAGAAGCGACGTTCCCATCGGGGTGTTGTTGAGTGGAGGTCTTGATTCTTCATCCATTGCTTTAATAGCTAATGATCAGATTTCGGGATTAAACACATATTCAATAATATCAAATGATGCAAGATTCAGTGAAGAGAACTTTATAGATTATTTCAGCAAACAAACCGGTATATCAAATCATAAAATAAAGTTCCTAAAGGAAAATGTTATATCTCATCTCGATGACGTTCTTTATCATCAGGATGAGCCCTTTGTATCCTTTTCTATTATCGCTCAGTATATGCTTTTTAATGAATTGAAAAATAATTCCGAAGTTATTGTGGTTTTAAGCGGGCAGGGGGCTGACGAAGCATTATTAGGGTATCTACGATATTATCTGTTTTATTTCAGGTTGTTGGTCAGAAATCATAAATATGGCGAAATATTAAAAGAATTTATGTTTATGCTGTATTATAGGAATATGATGCCACAGTTCAGATTAAATTATTTCCGAAGATATTTGAAGACAAACAATAAAAACTTTTTAAAGCATAAAGCTTTTAACGAACCACTGTGGGATAGCGGATCTATGAGGAATACGCAAATCCTGGATATTGATAAGTTTTCCATACCAATTTTGACCAGATATGAAGACAGGAATTCTATGGCTCATTCATTAGAAGTCAGGTTACCATTTCTTGATCATAGATTAGTTAATATGCTTATAAACCTACCCGAAAATTTTAAATTGAGCAGAGGGTGGAACAAATTTATACTTAGAACAAACATGATCAATCTACCCGAAAAGATAAGATGGAGAAGGGATAAAAAAGGGTTTAGTACCCCGGATGAAACCTGGCTTAAAAACGAATTAGTGGATGATATTAAAGCTTCTTTTCAACAAAGTACGCTTCAAAAGTTGAATTTTATTGATGATAAAAGATTTCTTAGTTACTATAATTCATATTTAAGGGGGAATAAATTTATTCATAATTTTGAAATATCAAGAGTTTATGTTGCAGAAAAATGGCTAAATAAATACTTTTTTTAATACTATTATAAAAATGATTAATATAAAAAAAGCTACGGATAAAGATATAAATGCAATCTGTAAGGCTCACCTTAAAATATTTGATAAAAGTCACCTTACATCTAATTTTTCAGATTCGTTACTTAAGAAATATTTTGCAAAACTAATTTCTATGAATGAATTTAATTTTGTAGCATATGATGAAAGAGAAAATCTAGTAGGCTATATACTTTCCGGGTACCATACTGAAGAAGCTGCAAATGAGTTTATGTTTGAAAATATTTTTAAAATTATTATTGTATTATTAAAACATCCTGGTTTTTTGGTAGAAAAGATAATTTATTCATTTTATAAAAGAAGGAAAAAAAAAGCTCCTCTTCGTCTATTAATTATTGGGGTAATGCCGGGCCTAGGGTTAGGCCGGAAATTGATCTTACATTACGAAAACGAAATAATAAAAAATGGTATCCGGGAATATGGACTTTCTGTACGAAAAGATAATGCAAGAGCCGCAAATTTTTATACTAAAAATGGATTCATCCTTGAATCAAAGGTCTACAACTCTTTAGGTTATTTTAAGAAACTGAAGAAATGAATAAATTATCAACTATTATCAGTGTTGTTATTCCATGCAGGAATGAAGCCGGATTTATTGGGAAATGTGTAAATTCCCTCTTAAACCAGCATGGGTTTAGTAAAGGCGAAATAGAAATAATCGTTGTAGATGGGGAAAGTGCTGATGGTACCAGGGAAATTCTTGCAAGTTATAGAGATTCATCTGTTAAAGTTTTAAATAATCCACAAAAGATAACTCCTGTAGCTTTAAACCTGGGTATTAAAGCTGCAAAAGGAAATTTTATTGCTATTTTAGGCGCTCATTCTGTTTATCCCCCCGAATATTTAGCCAATTCCCTACAGCTTTTCGAGAAGGGTAGGGACATAATTGGTGTTGGCGGACCAATATTCAGCGAGGGTACAAATGACTTTTCCAAAGCAACAGCGTTATGTATGTCTTCTGTTATTGGAGTTGGAAATGCAAAACATCGCTTCCCGGACTATGAAGGTTATGCTGAAATGGCTTGTTTCCCGGTTTTCCATAAAAGTGCCTTTGAAAAGGCAGGTTACTACGACGAAGAATTGATAAGGAATCAGGATGATGAATTTTGCTTCAGGTTAAGGAAGAAAGGATATAAAATTTATATTTCTCCCTCTGTACAGGCTAAATATTATGTAAGAAGTAAACCGGGAGCATTATTTTCTCAATATTTTCATTATGGTTATTGGCGGGTATGGGTACTCAAAAAACATAAGATTCCCATCTCCTTCAGACAGCTAATTCCGAGTTCGTTTTTTTTAATCTTATTTTTTCTTTTAATATTTGGACTCTTTAAAGGTAATCTTTTGCTTGCCCTAAGTTTGCCCGGATTTTATTTAACCTTTCTAATAATTTTTGCATCTTTGAGTATATCTAAAATTGGTTTTAAACCTGCTACAAGGATTCCTTCTGTTTTGTTTATACTTCATTTTTCTTATGCAATTGGGTTTTTCAAAGGTATCTTTGATGTATTTATGCGATCAAACCAAAGACTAGATAATCATTGATATGGAGGAAATAAACTGATTAGGATTCTTTATCAATTTTATGATCGATTAATCAAGACTTTGATGTTCTATTTTCCTTCTGTAGGAACATATTGGGATTCTATAACTCCCTGCCAGGTGGAAGAACCGGCATCTTCATTAGATAGGTATTATTTGAATATGGAAACCAAATATTATTATCCATTTAATTTTTCTTCGGATGGTATACCTTTATATAAAATGGATTTTAATAAGGAAATATTTCAGCCTACTGTTATTTGTCAGTATGCTTTGGGAGTATATGAAAAATTATTCAAAACAGGGTTCAATGACCAAGATTTATTAAACAAATTTATAAAGCAGGCTAATTGGTTAGTAAAAAACCAGAAAAAATTGAATAATGGATCTGGGTGGGAACTGCGTTTTGATATCCCAGTTTACAAATTAAAACAACCATGGATTTCAGCATTAACTCAGGGAGAGGCCATCTCAGTTTTGTGTCGTGCATTTAAATTAACTAAAAAAGAAATTTACCTTGAAACAGCAGAAGCTGCAATGGTGCCATTTCAGTATGATATTTCCGAGGGTGGAGTGCGGAATTATTTTAATAATATTCCGGTTTATGAAGAATATCCTTCAAGAAAATTAAACTTCGTACTAAATGGATTCATATTTAGCCTCTTCGGGCTTTACGATCTTTACCTTACCACCAAAGATAAGAGAGCCAAAGAATTATTCACCCAGGGAGTTGGCTCTTTACTTAAACTATTGAAGTTTTTCGATACAGGAATCTGGTCCCAGTATAACCTTTATCGTTACCCGCAAGTTTATCTTTCTTCTTATAAATATCACCGCCTTCATATTGAACAATTGAAGGTTCTTTCAATCTTAACTAAAGAGAAGGAACTTGAGTATTATTATTTCACGTGGAAGGAGTATGATAGAAGCATTATAAACAGAACCAGAGCGCTTCTAAAAAAGTTAGCATCATGAGAAATCTTCTTAAAAAAATTTTAAGCCGGATTATGGTAATTATAATTTTGCCTTTCAGACAAATTTTAAAAGCTAGAGTCTCAGGAGCTCCAATAGTTATTTTATCTTTTAAATTCCTCGGAGATACTGTTTTTACCATACCTGCTATACAGAAGATTAAATTGTTAAACCCTGGTAAGAAAATTATCGTTTGTTGTTATTCCGTAAATATGGAAATATATAAGTTATATTTTAACTCATTAGAATATTCAATTTTCAATAAAGAAGATTTACGGCTTGATGATAGAAAAATAAATACAGAATTTATTCGTGCCGCCCTTCATATTAGAGCCATAAAACCATCTGTGGTTTTCGATATGACCTCCTGCTGGAAATCAGCCATAATGAATTTTCTTATTGGGGCAGGTTCGCAGGTTGGATTTGGAAATTCTCTTTTATCTGGATTCTATGATAACTTTTATACCGAAGAACCGAAGAACCAGATAGAATTGTTCTTGAATTCGGTGAATAACTACTATAATGATTTTAGTGAATCTGGTATAAACATTATTGAAGATGATAATCCCAATATTTCAATATGTATAATCCCTTTTGCAGGATGGAAAGCAAAGGAATGGAATCTCAGAAAATTCATTGACTTAAGCAGATTATTAGCAGAGTATTATGACACCAAAATAGTTTATGAAGACGGGAAAATCCTTGAGGAAATAATAGCAGATTCGGGAAACGGTAACGTAAACTTTGTTCCTACAAAAAATATCAAAGAGCTTATAGAAGAGATAAAAAAAGTTACATTTGTTATTACAAATGATACAGGTCCATTATATATAAGCTATTTGCTTGGAAAATCTTCTTTTAGTCTTTTTGGCCCCACTAATCCAAAGTTTCATTTATTTGATAAGGAACGTCAGCATTATATTCAAAAAAGAATATCCTGCATTCCTGGAACCAATGAAAAACTATGCTTTACTTATGGTGGTAGGAATGGCTGTCCCTCTAATGAGTGTATGCAATTATTAGAAGTTAATGAAGTTTTTGAGAATATTATTTCCTATATTTCTGAAATAAAATCAAGAAGTTGAAGATGCCTTCGCTAACTAGGGACGTTTTTTAGAATTATTCTTCATTAAAATTTTTTAGTAGAAATTTGAATTAAAAAACTCTAAATTAGGCAAGCTTTTTTTTATTACTCAGAATATCTTAGCTTTACAGGGAAATTTTAAATAAACACAAAAATCCATAAACAGAGAGCATACCCTTAAGCCTATGCAAAACGACTTCCTTTTATTTCACAAACCCTTTATTTCTGAAGAAGAAGTTGATGAAATAGTTGATACTGTGCGTTCCGGCTGGTTAAGTATGGGACCCAAGACTATAAAATTTGAAGGATTATTCTCCGAATATATAGGATGTAAAAAAGGCATAGCTGTGAGTTCCTGGACAGCAGCCGGTCATTTAACCCTTGAAGCCTATGGACTGAAACCAGGGGATGAGGTTATTGTCCCTACGATGACTTTCCCCGCTACTGCAGAGATTGTATGCTATTTCGGCGCAAAACCCGTAATGGTTGATGTAGACCCCCAAACTCTGAATATTTCTCTTGAAGCAATTGAAAAAGCAATAACGCCAAAAACTAAAGTAATCATTCCTGTGCATTATGGAGGTCAGCCATGCGATATGGATGAAATACTTGACCTTGCTAAAAAGTACAATCTGAAGGTTATGGAGGATGCAGCCCATTCACTTCCTGCTACGTATAAGGGGAAGAAAGTCGGGAATATATCCGAAGTTACCTGCTTCAGCTTTTATGCAACCAAAACCCTCTCAACCGGAGAAGGTGGTATGATCTGTACTAATAACGAGGAAATAGCTGAAAGAGTTAAAATTATGCGTCTCCACGGTATAAACCGTGATGCCTGGAAACGCTATACTGAATCAGGTTCATGGTATTATGAAGTTGTAGCTCCCGGATTTAAATATAATTTTACAGATCTCCAGGCTTCCCTCGGTCTTCCTCAGCTTAAAAAAGTTGATCAAATGTGGGAAAGCAGGAAAAGAATTGCAAAAAAATATACGGAGAGTTTTAAGGATAATGATCTGATGAGGCTGCATGGCATCAAACCGGATCGTGAATCTTCCTGGCATCTTTACCCGGTTAGACTTGAACTTGAAAAGCTAAATATAAATAGAGCACGATTTATCGATGAATTAAGAAACCACAAGGTTGGTGCGGGTGTTCATTTTATGCCCGTTCATCAGCATCTTTACTACCAGGAAACCTTCAATCTTAAAGACGAAGATTTTCCGGTTGCCTCCAGTACGTTTCCAAGGCTGGTATCACTTCCTATTTATCCCGGTATGACTGACCAAAATGTGGACTATGTAATTGAGATGGTCAACTTTCTGCTTAATAAATATAAGAGATAGTTTTTTCGAAAAATATGGGTAAACAGGGAAGCTGGATCAAACGGTTTACAGATATTCTTTTGAGTATCTTCATATTACTTTTAAGTTCCCCCGTATTACTTTTTGCTATTATAGCAATTAAGCTGGAATCAAAGGGTCCGGCTTTCTTCTTGCATGAAAGAACCGGGTATAAAGGAAATAAATTTCAGCTAGTTAAATTCCGTGGAATGGTGGATAATGCGCTGTCTGTTGGACCGGAACTTACACAGGTGGACGATCCCCGTATTACCCGCGTCGGTAAATTTTTGAGAAGAACAAGTATTGATGAGATTCCGAATTTTATCAATGTCCTTATCGGTGAAATGACGGTAGTAGGACCCCGTCCCGATATTCCAACAATTACGGACAAATACAACTCTGAACAGCAAAAAATATTTGATTATAAGCCCGGGGTAACAGGTATCTCTCAAATTAATGGCAGACAAATGCTAACGCCGGATGATCGAATAAGGATGGAATTGGCTTATTATGAAAAAGCGGGATTTTTCTCTGATTTAGTTGTATTTTTCAGAACATTTTTAGTGGTTTTCAATAATAAAGGAAACATCTGAAATTTGATTAGAACAGCATTATGCTTCTTCATCATTTGTCTTACAATTTCTAACACCCTCGCCCAGGTTGAAACCATCCCTGCTGATCATCAGGTTTATGCATTTCTTAAAAATATGTACCTTAAAGGTGCATTAATAAATTATGATGATGTTATATTACCTCTTTCGAAAGAAAGGGTAGCTGGTTATCTTAAGGAAATTGATTCCCGCCAGGAACTTTTAACAGCATCTGAAAAGGAACTGCTCTGCAGAATGGAGACTAAACTGGGGATTAAAAAAGAAGCTGCCGGCACATATTTTAGAAATTTCCCTTCGGGATTCATTGATAATTATAGGCAATATAATGAAAAGCACCTCTATACTTATCGGGATTCTATAGTCACGTTTAATGTTGACCTGACCGGAGACCTGACCTATATCTATTCAGAAAAATACAATGATTATAGCTTTCTGCTTAATGCAGGTGGCCAGTTTTACGGTTCGTATTCTAACTGGCTGGGCTTTCTGCTGGAAGGTTCTAATGGCAGCCAGTATTATAACAGAAAGGTTGCGGAGATCGATCCAAGAGTTAAAACCAGCTTCACTTTTAATCATACAGGATTGAATTTTTTTGACTATACCCAGGGTTATATCAGACTTCAGAAAGATGATGTAAATCTTCAGCTTGGAAGAGAAAGGGTACTTTGGGGCAGCGGATATATAAACAGAATGATTCTTTCCAATAATCCGCCTTTATTCGACTTCATTAAATTCGGCATTAAGTACAAATCATTGAGTTATGATTTTATGCACGCCTGGCTGGTTCAGCCATTTGAGACAATTCATATAGATTCACTTACAGGAGATATCCGTCAGAAAGGTTCTAAATATCTTGCAATCAGCCGGTTTGGGGTAAACCCGTTTCCTGAGTTAAAACTGGGAATTTCTCAGATGATAATATACGCCAACCGCCCATTTGAAGCAGCGTATTTAAATCCATTCCTTTTCTGGGAATCCGCTCAGAGGACTCTTGGTGATTTAGACAATTCTTTTTTATCACTCGATGCGAGATATAAAATATTAGACGGCATTGAAATCTCTACTTCAGTAATTTTTGATGACATTTTATTTAGTGCTCTGTTCAAAGGTAAGTTCGATAAGGTGGATAATCGTTCAGCCTGGCAGGCAGGAATTATTATGACTGACCCGGTAATGCCATCCAATACCTCGCTTAAAATAGAATATCTTCAGATTCGTCCTTATACCTTCTCTCATCCTGATATTGGCGAAGCTCTGACCTATACAAATAATTCTTTTATACTTGGTACTAATTTACAGCCAAATTCAACACAATTAAGTCTCTCTCTGGATTATTTATTAACAGCACAATGGGAAATAGGTTTATCTTATTCCCATACTCTGCATGGAAAAAATTTTTATGATGCAAATGGAAGATTAATCCGGAATGTTGGTGGGAATATATTTGAAAATCTGACTATATATGATTCCGATACCGCCTCTCTGCTGGATGGTGAACAGGAGAGAAAAGAAGAGATCTATCTGTCGATTAGGAATGAGATACTTTATGGGGTTTATCTGGATCTGATATTTAATTCCTCCTTCTCAAGATCTGCGAATATGAGCAGGTCGGACTACTCAATATACTCTCAGTTGAGATTTTCCTTTAGATAAAAACCGGCCTATTTTTTTTGCTAAAAGGTATTTTTTTCGCCTTGCGTCAATTTTTGCAAAATTCTAAGTTAATGTCACATATTTTAAATATAGGGTCTTCAATGAGGATAATTATCCCGTTCCTTCTAACAATTCTTATTATTACTGATTTAACTTTTGCTCAATCATATAAAATCCTTGAATCCAAACCTGAAAGTATAATGATTGAAGTCAACTTTGATGGCGTCTACCAGATAAAAGACACCACCATTGATTCACGGAAGTATCAAATGATTTTGGGCGGAGAGACTACAGTAAGAAAACCTGGAGAACCCTGGCTGCCGGAATATATCCTTAATGTTGCCATTCCTTTTCATTCAAATCCAAATATCAATATAGTTAAAGTTGAAAAAATGGCATACCAGGATAAGTTTATTCTTCCCTTTCCTGAGGAAGATCCTGAAGTTACCAAAATAAACACCTCTGCTTTTGACAAAGAAATTTATTCTTCAAACAAACTGTTTCCCTTTCAACCGATCGAAGCTGCTGACGATTATGTTAAACGTTATTCCAGAATTATGCCTGTTAAAATAGCAGCTTTTCAATACAACCCAGTAAAACATGATTTAATTGTTAATAAAAAGGTTGTGTTTAGTATAACTTTTAATTCAGGAAGTTCTGGCAGACAGCTTGTTGCTGATAATATGACGAATGAATTCTTAAGAAATTCAGTGGTTAATTATAGCCAGGCTTTGCAGTGGACAGAAAAGGAACCCCAGAATGTTGTGGGAGGGGAGTATGGCAATTATTGGTACAACCCAAACAAAAATTACTTTAAGATTTATTTAAAAGAAAAAGGTGTATACCGGTTAACGTTTGATCAGCTAATTAATTCAGGTGTCCCTATTCAGGGGGGAGTTTCAAGTGACGCCCTTGAACTTGTAAACGATGGTAATCCTATTCCAATAGATGTTGTGGATGGTGGAGACGGTCTTTTTAACAGCGGAGATTATTTCCAATTTGTGGGATCTCAGCCGACACCAACCCTTTATAGCAATTTAAACATTTATAACAATTCAAACGTATATTGGTTTTCATATCAAAGTGATACTCTATCTCAAAGGTATACACAAAGTAGTGGATACCCTCAAAACTGGATAAGAACGTTTAACACAGATTACCACAAAGTTCATTATGAACAAGATTCTCTGTTTGAAAGGTTAGGTTATGCCGGCGATGATCACAGAGATTTCTGGTTTTGGGGTAAGGCTACTGCTCAGGGAGGTCAAAGCACTGGAGGGTTTGAGGTTTATTTTCCTGGGTTCCAGGATTGGGTTAGTGATTCAAATTATGTGAAATTAAAAGTTGGCCTTCAGGGTTTGACATTGAGCGGACAATGTGAAAATAACCATGACGCAGAAATTCAGTTAACAGATCAGATTGTGGGGCATGCTTTATGGGGCGATCAAAAATCTGTTGTTTTTGAAAAAAACCTTTACGTCTCAAATGACAGTATTCATATATTTCCAAATGGAAATCGATTCACCGTATTTGTAAGAGGAAATACTTGCGAAACATCAGATGAAATCAGAATTAACTGGTTTGAATTTCAATACTGGAAAGCGAGCAGAACTGCAGGAAATCATTATGAGTTTAGTAGTCCACCAAATTACACTGGAATAAATAGATACTGGATGACGCAATGGACAGAAGATAATATGAAAATATATATCCCCGGTAAAAAGGAAGTGCTGATAAGTCCAGAAATTAGGAATGATCAGTACAAATCTGCCTTATTTACTGATAATGTTTTGAACCCGGAAGAATATTATTGTGTGTCAACCAGTTATTTTCTAACTCCTGACTCGATAAAGCAAGATATACCATCTGACCTAAGAAATCCAAACAATGGAGCAGATTATATAATTATCACACATCCAGATTTCCTTAACGCTGCTCAAAGGTTGAAGAATTTACGTGAGTCTAATTACCCTGATTCAGGAATCACTAATCCAAGAATAAAAATTGTTGATGTTAACCAGATCTATGACGAATTTTCTAATGGTTTGCTAAATCCGCAGGCTCTGCGAGCCTTCGTGAAATATGCTTTTGAAAATTGGGAAGGCACCGCTCCTGCTTATCTGGTACTCTTCGGAGACATGAGTCATGACTACCGGCATTTATTAACAACCAGCAGACCAAATTTCATCCCTTCTCTACCTTATTATGTTAATACATACGGTAGAGCTCCAAGCGATAACCTGATGGTAGATGTGGCCGGGGGTGAGAATGATTTAGCACCTGATCTGGCAATTGGCAGAATGTCGTGTGAAACTCCTGAAGAAGCTGATATTCTGATGGATAAACTGGAAAATTATCCAGCTGATAATGGTAAAGGCTGGAAACAGGATGTCATGCTCGCCTCCTCAGGTTTAAGCCTCGATGATGAGCTGCATTTCCGCTTTAATTTTTACAGTAATAGATTAGCTGATAATTTCCTGATACCGAATGGAATTCATCCATCAAGAATTTTCAATTTCCCATCTAATCATCAGGATTCGATGTACATTGGCGGGGGACCAAAGATCCGGCAGGAAATTGATGAAGGAGTTGTTCTCGGTAACTATTATGGTCATGGCGGAGGGTATCAATGGGATCTAATTTTTACCAATGACGATATCGAACTATTACAAAATGACGGAAGACTTCCTGTCATAATGAGCGTGACATGTTATACTGCCCATTTTGATGACCAGGATGTTTTTGGAGAAATTTTCAATAAGATTCCTGGGAGAGGCAGTATTGGATTCTTTGGAAATACAGTTCTCACTTATTGGCCTATTGGGGCTGTCATTGACGAGGCAATATTCAGAGAAATTTTTAACAACAGAGAATATACTATAGGGAAAGCACTCTTTAATGCTAAAAATGCTGTAGGAGGAAGCGGGTATTATGGTCAGCAGATTACTCTTCTTACCTATCTGGGAGATCCCGGGTTAAAACTAGCACTGCCTGATAAACCTGATTTTATAGTAAAACCCTCTGATATCAGCTTGTCTAAACAAAATCCTCTGATTAATGATACTATACAGGTAAAGTCTATTATTAGAAACCTGGGGGTTTCATTTCCGGGCGATTCTGTTAACGTGCAAGTGTTTGCTGAGTCAGCAGATAGTTCTTATTTGATAAGCGCTGTCAAGCTGCCTGATTTTGGAGAAATCGATTCAGCTATAGTGAATTGGATACCCTATACAGCTGGTCTTTATAATATTAAGGTAAAGGTGAATGAAACCGACCCAATACAGGAGAATGATCATAGCGATAATATTGCTTCCCAAACATTTGTTGTGTATAATATCAGCGAGGCCAATGTATTATATCCTCAGAATGGCTACAGTACAGCTGATCCCGCGGTAAAGTTCAGGTTCGTTGACATTGGAGATTATATAAACCTTAACCTGTTATATTCCATCGAAATAGATACTAATTTGACTTTTGACTCTCCAATTATATCAGCCGACGCTTTGGATCCTACTGAGGGATTATTAGATTGGTCTACTCCAACCCTTCCTAGCGGAACTTATTTTTGGAGAGTAAAGATTTACGATGGATCGAATTACGGACCTTGGTCTAGAATCAGATCATTCACAATAATGTCTGACCCTAAAAACGGCTTTTATGCAATAAACAGGGCACTTAAGTTATTTAATACATATAACATTAATTATTCAGATGATTCAGGTTCATATGTTTTGAATACTACCCAATTGCCTCCACGCCCATCAACCAAAACCTTTATAGAGGACATATCCGTAGATTCAGCGATAGTTGATAGTGTCGGGATGACTGCCATAACGACAGACGGAACCTATATTTATTTTGGAAATATCTGGTATTTTGCCCAATACCATAATACCCAGCAAAAAACTAAAATATATAAAATTGGTACGGGCAATAATGGCACCATCAAAGGTCAATATTACGGCACAATTCCTAACTTATATGAAAGGATAGCAAACAGTATCTTTTATCTTAATGGATACATTTATATCGCTGAGTCAAATCCTTATTCTCTTGTAAAAGTCAACCCAGAGACGGGAGATACCTCGCATGTCCTAATTCACGATGGTATGCTTGAATATGAACATGGTAAACCTGTTACTGGATCCTTCTATGTTCGAACTGATGGTGAATATGTTTACAATCTCACAACGTACGATTCTTTGGGGCATAATAGATACGTGTTAAGGGTCTTTGATCCATCAACAGGCTGGACGTTGCAGAGACCTGATCTTGTCTGTGAAAGTTCAAGTTTTGTAGGATTTACAGATTTCTTCGTAGCTGATGGATTTATATTTCCAACTGAGAATTACCGTTCTAATTTTATGCGTAGAATACGAATAGAAGATGGTTTCTTTGAGGAAGAATGGATTACGTATCAGCCTTTCCAGGGATATTATGGATGGTGTTACGACTGGATGAACGATCAGGTTATTGCATCTGTATATAGAACTGATAAGACTCCGAAGCTGTCAATTTTCAAGGGAAAGTATGTGGATGCTACGGGAACAATAACTACCTCTGACATAGGACCTGCATCAAGCTGGGATCATTTATCGTACGATATTAATTTAAATCTAACGGGTTCTAGTTCAAATATTCTTTACGGTCTAAATAGAACTACAAAGAATATGACACTTTAGCTGTGAATGTACCAGAAAATTATTCTTTAACAGATATTTCTCCATCGGATTACATGTATTTAAGAATGTTTTTCAAAATGACAGATTCAACATTTAATACAACTAATCCTCTCAGTTTAACAGCTTGAATGTTGATTTTAAGGGCTTCCAGAAGTTATGATAACAAAGAACGATTTGAATGTCTCACCTGATTCTATACTCCAAGGCCTGAATACGAGTATGTTAATGTGAAAGTAAAAAATATTGGATTTGTCCCGGCTCGACAGCGTACACCTAAACTTTATATCTTAATGGTTCAGATAGTGCAGTTTATACTTCTGACGTTAATCTTGATCCTGACAGTATAAAATCAATACAGCATACATTTTCCTCTACTCCTCTCATTTTTGATAATAATATTAGGGCTATTGCTACTTATCCGAACTCGAATATTTTACTTTCAATAATGTTATTAATCATAGTTTTTATGTCGTTCGTGATTCGATCAACCCTGTCTTCAATATAACGTTTGACGGGAAGGAAATAATTAGCGGCGACCTTGTATCAGCAAAGCCGGAAGTTGTGATAACTTTGAAAGATAATAGTCCTCTGCCTCTGGATACCAGCTACTTTACCCTAATCCATACTACAGACGGCAAAGCTCAGATTCTTCATTTCAGTGACCCCGATCTTGAATATAATTATACCGGTTATCCTAATTCAGAGGTGAAGATAACCTGGCATCCTTTGCTTTCACAGGGTGAACATATACTGGAAATACTTGCTAAGGATGCGTCAGGCAACTTTTTTGACAGCACATCCTACAGGGTATCCTTTGATGTAGTTACCGAATACGACCTTAGAGATGTCTACAATTATCCTAATCCATTTAAAGACGATACATATTTTACATTTAAAGTTACGGGTGATAAATTGCCTGATCAATTATACATTAAAATATATACCGTGGCTGGAAGACTTATCAGAACCATCAATATACCCTCATCAGCGCTTGGACAGGATATCGGATTCAAAAAGATCTACTGGGACG
The DNA here is from genome assembly GCA_963800255.1 of uncultured Ignavibacteria bacterium. Classification (GTDB taxonomy): domain Bacteria; phylum Bacteroidota; class Ignavibacteria; order Ignavibacteriales; family Ignavibacteriaceae; genus DATFVA01. The sequence goes on from CAWDAK010000024.1 coordinate 201,234, forward strand.
GTAAGGATGAGGATGGGGATAAAATCGCTAATGGGGTTTATTTCTATAAAATGATATATAAAGTTAAAGACGTTGTTAAGTCTGTGACACAAAAACTGGCAAAAATTAAATAGATTACTAAACTATTTTTTATAATTAGATAAAAACGGAAAATTTATGTGCGGTATTGTAGGCTATGTCGGAGAAAGAAATTGTGTCCCTATTTTGATTAATGGCTTGAAGAGGCTTGAATACAGAGGATATGATTCTGCAGGGATAGGTATCCTGAATGACGGAATTTCGCAAGTAGTTAAGAACAAAGGAAAAGTTTCCCAGCTGGAAAAGAAAATTGAGAAACTGAACCTGAATGCAAACATCGGCATAGGACATACCAGATGGGCAACCCATGGGATTCCTAACGAGATAAACGCTCATCCTCATACAAATGAAGCCAATGACCTTTTCATTATCCATAACGGTATTATTGAGAATTTCAGAACGCTAAAAACGGGACTTGAAAAACTAGGTTACAACTTTATTTCTGATACAGACAGTGAAGTCTTTGCCCATCTGATAGACAGCTTCATAAAAGAAGGCTATACATTATTCAGAGCAGTGCAACTGGCACTCGGTGAGGTTGAAGGTACTTACGGGCTGGCTGTGATTTATAAAGGCGAGCCTGATAAGCTGGTTGCAGCACGGAAAGGTTCCCCTCTGCTGGTTGGAATAGGACAAAACGAAAATTTTATTGCGTCAGACGTATCTGCAATCCTTGCTTATACCAAACAGGTTGTTTACCTGGAAGACGGTGAAATAGTTGAGCTTTATAAAGATAAATTTTATGCCCGTACTTTAAGCGACCTTGAGATTGAGAAGGAAGTTCACGAAATAAGTATGAGTCTTGATGAAATCGATAAAGGCGGTTTCGCTCATTTCATGCTTAAAGAGATTATGGAACAGCCCGAATCAGTTCGCAATTCGATGAGGGGAAGAATAATCCTTGAGAAAGGTACTGCTAAACTTGGCGGACTTGAGCCTGTTATGGATAAATTATCAAAAGCAAAAAGAATTATAATCTCTGCCTGCGGAACTTCCTGGCATTCAGGTCTGGTAGGGGAGTATATGCTTGAAGAATTTGCAAGGATTCCTACTGAAGTTGAGTATGCATCTGAATTCAGGTACCGCAATCCGGTATTAAATCCTGATGATGCTATATTCTTCATATCGCAGAGCGGAGAAACAGCTGATACCCTCGCTGCAATGAAAGAAGCAAAATTAAGGGGCGCCCTTGTTCTGGGAATATGTAACGTAGTAGGCAGTTCTATAGCCAGGGAAAGCGAAGCCGGGATATACACTCACGCGGGACCTGAGATTGGAGTGGCTTCAACAAAAGCTTTTACCTCACAGCTGGTAGCTTTGTCGCTTATAACCTTGCTCCTTGCAAGGAAAAGGAATATGAGCCTTGCCGACGGCAAATGTATTGCTGAAGAGCTGCTTAAAATCCCCGAAAAGATCAGCAGAATACTCGAGCTTAATGACAGTATTGAACAGATAGCAGAGGATTTCAAAGATGCTAAGAACTTCCTTTATCTTGGGAGAGGGTTCAACTTCCCCGTTGCCCTTGAGGGAGCCCTTAAGCTTAAAGAAATTTCATACATACATGCAGAAGGATATCCAGCTGCAGAAATGAAACATGGACCCATTGCTCTCATTGATGATAATATGCCGGCTGTGTTCATTGCACCCAAGGATACAAATTATGATAAAATTCTTAGCAATATTGAAGAAGTAAAGGCACGAAGTGGAAGGATAATTGCAATAGCCAGTGAGAAGGATGTCAATATCGATCATCTTCGTTGACTATACAATCAAAATACCGGATACAATAAGAATGCTTACTCCTCTTCTTACGGTAATTCCCCTGCAGATGCTTGCATATCATATCGCCGTAAAGAAGGGCCTTAACGTTGATCAGCCAAGAAACCTGGCAAAGAGCGTTACGGTTGAATAAATATTTAAGATATCTTTTGAGATTAGAAGGGAAATATATATTTTTGTGATTCAAATTTTGAAGGGCAGATAGCTCAGTCGGTAGAGCAAAGGACTGAAAATCCTTGTGTCGGCGGTTCGATTCCGTCTCTGCCCACTTCACTGTGCGAATATTACCGGGTATTCGCACTTCTTATTTTAAACCTGCCAGACTTTAATCCACCTAATCTGTTTTTTCAGAATTAAGTTTTTGTTTTTGTTAACGTGCCGTAGTTAACTTTAATGCTGGTACGAAATGAAATATGGTGTTATTTTGCATAAGTATTTCTATTTTTGAAAATGCTTGAAATCAAATCGAACACTTTTCAGTATAATTAAATGGATGATTGTCCCGAGGGTAACTCCCTGCTTTTCAATATCCTTATACCACAAAAACGAGGTAAGGTATGTTCTTAAACCCCAAAATGATTTTTGTTTTTCTATTTACAATAGGATTTATGTCAACAAACTACGCACAAGTGCAAAACAAATTGGAGAAAAATAGTATTAACAGCGATTCAACTTCACAAAACCCTTTTTTAAGAGTTAGTCAACTTCCTTTTCAAGCCCCTGCGTTTGATCAAATTCACGACTATGATTACAAGCCGGCAATGGAAGAAGGAATGAAGCAGCAAATGCAGGAGATCCGGTAAAATAGCCGGTAACCCTGCTCCGCCTACTTTTGAAAACACTCTAGTGGCACTGGAAAAAAGCGGTCAGCTTTTAAGCCGGGTATCACTTGTGTTTAATGCTATCACCAGCGCCAACACTAACCCGACTCTTCAGAAAATCCAGGAGGAAGAAGCTTCAAAGCTGGCCTCACATCACGATGCTATATTTCTTGATTCCACCCTTTTTGGAAGGGTTGAAACTATTTACAATAAACGGGATGAGCTGAATCTGGATAATGAATCGATGAAACTGGTTAAATATTATTATGATAAGTTTGTTCATGCGGGGGCGAAGCTATCACCCGAAGATAAAAACAAATTGAAAAAAATGAACGAGGAAGAAGCAACGCTTATAGCGAAATTTGTTAACAAACTCCTGGCAGCAACGAAAGAAGGAGCCCTGGTTGTCAATGATAAATCCGAACTAAAAGGATTTTCTCCCGAAGAAATTGAAGCAGCAAGCCAGACCGCAAAAGACAGGGGACTTTCTGATAAATGGCTGATTTCCCTTCAGAACACTACTCAGCAGCCTCCTCTTCAATCATTGGATAACAGGGAAACCAGGGAAAAACTATTCAAAAATTCCTGGAATCGTGCTGAAAAAAATGATGAGAATGATACAAGGAAAGTGATAGAACGAATTGCAAAAATTCGCGCTGATAAAGCCAGCCTGTTGGGATTTTCCAATTACGCCGGTTGGGTGCTTGAGAATCAGATGGCGAAAACTCCTGAACGGGTTAGGGAATTCCTCAACAGACTCGTTCCGGCTACTATTCAAAGTGAGCAGAAGGAAGAAGCCGATCTCCAGTCGTTTATTAATGAAACGGGGGCAAATTTCAAAGTTCAACCCTGGGACTGGAATTACTACGCTGAAAAACTCCGCAGTAAGCGCTTTAAACTCGATGAAGATGAGATTAAATCGTATTTTGTTCTGGATAATGTTCTTGAAAAGGGTGTGTTCTATGCAGCTGAAAAGCTGTACGGCATTACCTTCAAAGAGGTTCATAATTACCCTGTTTACCAGAAGGACGTAAGGGTATTCGAGGTGTATGATAGCGACGGTTCACCACTGGCTCTTTTCTACGGAGATTATTTCAAGAGGGATAATAAATCGGGCGGAGCCTGGATGGACAACTTTGTCGTTCAATCAAAATTGCTTGGTACAAAACCGGTAGTATTCAATGTTACAAACTTTGTTAAGCCTGCCCCGGGCCAGCCTGCCTTGCTTAGTTATGATGATGTTACAACTCTTTTCCACGAATTTGGACATGCACTGCATGGAATCTTTGCGAACCAGGAATTTCCCAGTTTGTCAGGAACGAGTGTCCCCCGTGATTTTGTCGAATTCCCATCCCAGTTTAATGAACACTGGGCCCTGTATCCCGAGATTCTTAACAATTATGCCTTAAACTATAAAACAGGTAAACCGATTCCCCGGGAACTGGTTGAAAAGGTAAGGAAAGCCAACCTCTTTAACCAGGGATATGACTTCACAGAGATTGTTGAAGCAGCCGATCTGGATATGGCATGGCATACTCTTTCATCCAATGAACCGGAAAAGAATTCAGATGAATTTGAAACAGCCAGCCTTAAGGAGGATAGTCTCTATTTTGAGGCTGTTCCGCCAAGATACAGATCGAGCTACTTCATGCATATATGGGGTAATGGTTATGCTGCCGGCTACTACGCTTATCTGTGGTCGGAGATGCTTGACGATGATGCCTACCAGTGGTTTGAGGATAATGGGGGACTGACACGTGAAAATGGTGATCGTTTTCGTAAAATGATTCTTTCGCGTGGCGCTACTGCAGACTATAATGAAATATTTCAGGAGTTTACCGGACACAAGCCCAGAATTGAACCAATGTTGAAAGACAGGGGACTTGAGTGACGATGTAAATAGTCAAAACGAATGGTATCCCGGCAGAAAGTAATCCCTATACGAAGTCTCTTAGCCTTTATGACGCGGATAAAATAAATGTTGCAATTCTCAACATAATTGCTGAAATTAAATTCTAATTTAATATCAATGCGGGGAATTAAATGGAAGACAAATGCAGCAACGTGAAATACGATAAATGCGTTGTTTGTGAAACTTATGAAGACTGTGTTCATAGACATTATATAGAAAAGGGACGACATCACTATGTCATCCCTCTCGTCTTTTTCATTGTTCTGTTTACAATCTATTTTTTGCTCATCTAAGCGAACTTCAGGAATGCGCCATGTACTGTTTCAGCTGTTGAATATAGTTTTCAACACCTCCCTGTACATAGCCTGTCTTCAAAAGACCTTTGCCGTTCTTATCAAGAAGAATGATTGTTGGAAACCCCTCCACCCCGTATAGATCGGCTAGCTGCTGATTATAATATTTTATTGCATTTGACTGTTCAATGTTCTTGGGGAAATCAATTTTCACAAGAACAAGGTTTTTTTCAGCGAAATCTTCAAACTCACTTTTTGAAAAAACTTCGTCGCTCAGCTTTTTACACCATACACACCAGTCAGAGCCTGTAAAATTAACCAGTATTGTTTTATTTTCTTTTTTAGCAGCAGCCAGAGCTTCATTCAGATCAGTTTTCCAGTTAAGGGAATCACTGGTTCCGCTGTTGCTGCATCCAGCAAATAACAGCAAAAATAAGACAGGAAGTACAATTAATTTTTTCACTTTATTCTCCATTCCGGATTTTTATATATTTTCATATAATGTGATGGTAATAATTTAATTTAGTTTCAGGAAAAATCGTTGCCCCAAAACAAACAAAAAGAATGCCCGTCCTGTGCAATGCAGATACCTGCTGAATCTAAGGAATGTCCCATCTGCGGATATGAATTTCCTGAAAATAATAAGTATTTCAACGTAATTGTGGTAATAATGGTTATCCTCCTCCTTCTCTATTTTCTTATTTAGGAGGATTCTGGTTCTTAGTTATTGTATTATCATTCCTGCATAATTATATTTGCTAACAAACTTCAAGGCATATGAATTCCAAAGTAATACTTCAGACCAGTTTACCCGGCTTAAGTCTCTTTAAAAAAGGAAAAGTCAGGGATATTTACGATGTAGGCGATCACTTTTTAATTATCTCAACTGACCGTCTCTCGGCTTTCGATGTTATTATGCAGCAGGGAATTCCGGATAAGGGAAAGGTGCTTACTAAAATATCCGAATTCTGGTTTAATTTCTCACAGAATATTATACCCAACCACCTGGTATCAAACTCTGTGGATGATTTCCCATCTGTTTGCGGGCAGTACCGTGATGAACTGGAAGGAAGAACCATGCTGGTTAAAAAAGCTGAGGTCATTCCTATCGAATGTATCGTCAGGGGCTATATTTCCGGTTCGGGGTGGAATGATTACAAATCCACTGGAAAAATATCAGGAATAAAACTGCCGGAAGGTCTGGAAGAATCAGAAAAACTTCCCGAACCAATTTTTACTCCTTCCACAAAAGCAGAGTTGGGGACGCATGATGAAAATATATCTGCAGATGATGCCATAGCCATTGCCGGTGAAGAAATCATTAGTAAAATTAAATCAGCAGCTCTTGGAATTTATAATGCAGCTTCTGAATATGCCCTTCAAAGAGGCATCATAATAGCAGATACCAAGATGGAGTTTGGAATTATCGATGGTAATCTCATCCTGGTGGATGAGCTGTTAACCCCTGATTCCTCAAGGTTCTGGCCGGTTGAAAAATATAAAAAAGGAAGGGCCCAGGAAAGCTATGACAAGCAATTTGTACGCGACTATCTTCTGTCAATAAATTTTAATAAGAAACCTCCTGCCCCTATTCTGCCTGAAGAAATAATAACCAGAACCAGTGAAAAGTACCTCGAGGTGCTTAATAAACTGAGCGGGAAGAGTTTGGAAAAAACTGCTGAATAAATGGTACTTCCAAATCAATTAACTATACTCAGAATAATTCTAACACCAGTTTTTTTATTTTTCTTCCTTTCCGGTAATCCTCTGTTCAAAATAATTTCCCTGGGAATTTTTATAGTAGCAGCTCTTACCGACTGGTACGACGGCTGGCTGGCCAGAAAGTTTAATTATATAACTAACTGGGGGAAATTCTGGGATCCCATGGCAGATAAAATATTAACATCTTCAGCTTTTATCGGCTTTGTAATACTAGGTATTATTCCCCTCTGGATGGTAATTATAATTATCCTGCGCGACCTGGTTATTACAACTCTAAGGGCTTATGCAGATTATAAGGATTTTTCATTCCCTACAAGTTATTATGCCAAGTGGAAAACTTTCATACAGATGACGTTTCTTTACTATTTATTAATCGCTTATGTCGGCAGTACTTCTGCATCTCACTATATAGGCGGCAGTGATTTTTTTGCCCTGTTAATGGACGGGACATTTATTTACATAAGTATGCTTATTATTACTGCAATAACTTTCCATTCGGGAGTAACGTATATCTATAAGAACAGAAAGCTAATAAAGGAATTATTCAGCAATGCAGCTTAATTTCTTCAATAAACTTCTTGGTTCAGGATTTTATACAGGCTATATACCTTTTGCGAGCGGAACTTTCGGCAGTATTGCCGGATTGCTTATATATTATATCCCCGGATTTGAGAACCCGGTTATTATTATACCGGCTATTATTGTTTTTGGTCTTTTTGGTATCTATGTGGGTACTGAGTTTGAAAAGTTTTACGGAAAAGATCCTTCAGAATGTACTCTTGATGAAATTGTGGGAATGTGGATCTCCCTCCTCTTTGTACCGAAGGTTTTGTGGGTTTCTTTTTTGGTCTTTCTCATTTGGCGTCTGTTTGATATTGTTAAACCTTTTCCTGCAAGGCGGCTTGAAAAACTTAAGGGCGGAGTTGGAATAATGATAGATGATGTAATAAGCAGTATTTATGTTTTATTATTAGTACATCTTTTTATATTAATTTACAGTTCTCTTTAATAAATATTGAAAGTTTAAGAATGAATGCTCAAATCATTACTGTTGGTGATGAAATTCTGATAGGGCAGGTACTTAACACGAATGCCGCATTTATAGGCAGCAATCTTATTGAAAATAATATTTATGTTACCAGGACCTCGGTTGTGGGTGATGCCGAAGCAGAAATTGTAAATGAGTTCGGCAAAGCATGGAATGAAAATGATGTAGTAATTGTTACAGGGGGACTGGGGCCCACTCACGATGATATTACACGCAAATGTATAGTTAACTTCTTTAATACTGAACTTGTAAAGAACACCGAAGTTCTTGAGGATATTAAATCGCTCTTCAGAAAACGGGGATGGAAAGTTACTAAGGTTAATGAGGGTCAGGCTCTTGTTCCCAAGTGTGCAAATGTTATTAGAAATTCACGCGGAACAGCTCCGGGTATTTGGATAGAGAAGGAGAATAAGATTTTCGTGGCAATGCCGGGTGTCCCGTTTGAGATGAAGGAGATGATGGAATCTTATGTAGTTCCCGCACTTAAAGAAAAACTGGGTGAATCTGAAACTATTACTCTCAGAAAAACTCTCCTCACTACGGGTATCGGCGAGTCTACCTTATTTGAAAGGCTGGGAGATCTTAATGAACTTCTTGGTGATTCGAAACTTGCTTTTTTGCCGAGCCAGTTTGGGGTGAGACTAAGAATAACCTCAACCGGAAATTCAGAAGAAGAAGCTCTGAATAAGATAAGTGAGATCGAACAGAAAATAAGGAGTAAGGCAGGACGCTTTATTTACGGGAAAGAGAATGAATCCCTTGAGGAAGTTATTGGAAAGTTATTAAAGGAACGTGGATTGACCCTGGCGGTGGCTGAATCGTGCACCGGTGGTCTGGTTTCTGACATGCTGACAAACATAAGCGGAAGCAGTGTATATTTTGAAAGAGGAGTAGTATCTTACAGTAACGCGGCCAAGGTTGAGATACTTAAAGTAAATGAGGATATGATTGCTGAAAACGGAGCGGTGAGTATAGAAATTGCACGCCAGATGGCTGAAGGAGTTAAGTCGATAAGCGGGACGGACCTCGGACTATCTACCACCGGCATAATGGGCCCAACCGGGGCTACCACCGATAAACCTGTCGGTCTTGTATATATCGGGATATGTGATGATAAAGTTTGTACTGCTAAAGAATTTCAGTTTGGAGATGACAGGGTATTAAATAAGCAGCGAGCTGCACAGGCGGCACTTGACATGCTCCGCAGGCACCTGTTGGGAATAGCAGATGAGTAGGCTTTTTGCAGCTCTTGAAATTCCTGCCTATGTAAAAGACAGGATTGAAGAGCTCAGAAAGGAAGTAACCGGTGAAAATACGGACTTTAATTGGGAATCATCCGGAAAACTTCATTTAACCCTTAAATTTATTGGAGAAGTTAAGGACGAACTTTTAGAACCGATTACCGAAATTCTTAGCTTTGTTGAACAATATTCAGCAATTAACTGCAGCCTAACAAGATTCGGTTTTTTTTTCAAACATGGATTCCCTCAGATTCTATGGATTGGGTTGTGGGTAGAGATGAATTTATTTAATATAGTTGAGCAGATAAACGAAAAATTATCTAAATTTGGTATAGCGGTTGACGAGAGGAAATATAAACCGCATCTAACCCTCCTTAGGATTAAAAAGAGGTTCCCGGAGCAATGGGTTGCTAAATTCAACAGCTTTATAATTCCGGAGATAAATTTTAATTCAGATAGTATTTTGCTTGTTAAAAGTGAGCTATTACCTGGATCATCCAAATATACCGTAATCAAAAAGTTTAAATTAAATTGACGGAGGAAAAATGAGTTCAGATAGAGAACAAAAACTCAAAATAATAGATGATGCCATAACGAGTATAGAGAGAACCTACGGTAAAGGTTCGATAATGAAGCTTGGTGACGGTGTTATAAACCCGGTTGAATCTATTCCTACCGGTGCGATGTCCCTTGACGTTGCCCTTGGAATCGGCGGTATTCCGCGCGGAAGAGTAACGGAAATTTACGGGCCTGAATCAAGCGGTAAAACAACTTTATGTCTTCACATTATTGCCGAGGCACAAAAAACCGGCGGTCTGGCTGCATTCATAGATGCAGAGCATGCACTGGATGTAAATTATGCAAAGCGCCTTGGTGTGGATACCGCTAACCTTCTGATTTCACAGCCTGATTTTGGCGAGCAGGCACTTGAAATTACAGATACCCTTGTAAGGAGCAATGCCCTCGATATAGTCGTGATAGACTCAGTTGCTGCTCTTGTACCACGGTCTGAAATTGAAGGTGAGATGGGAGATGCAACTATGGCTGTACAGGCCAGACTAATGTCTCAGGCCCTGCGAAAGCTAACAGGTGCTATCTCCAAATCAAAGACAGCAGTGGTATTTATCAATCAGCTTAGAAGCAAAATCGGTGTTATGTTCGGAAATCCTGAGACTACAACCGGAGGTAATGCCCTCAAGTTTTACGCTTCTCTTCGCCTTGATATCAGGAGAATAGCTGCTATTAAAGACGGAACGGAGGTTATAGGCAACCGTACCAAAGTTAAAATTGTTAAGAGCAAAGTTGCTCCGCCGTTTAAGGAAGTTGAATTTGATATCCTTTATAATGAGGGAATAAGCAAATCCGGGGATCTCCTTGACCTTTCAACAAACCTTGGACTGGTGAAGAAGAGCGGTGCCTGGTTTACTTTTGATGAAGACAGGTTCCAGGGAAGGGAACAGTTCAGGCAGAAACTGATAGAAGACCCTGAAATGTATAAAAAGCTTGAATCCCAGGTTAGGGAAAAACTTAACATTAAACCCGTTAAGGTTGAAGAGGATACCAATGGCAAAGATAAATCTGCCGTAAAGGAGAAAAAGACCGCCAAGTAATGAAGATCGAAAGGGTCGTTAAGAAAGATGATGAAAATGTAATTGTCTATCTCGACAACCAGGAAAAACTTTACCTTTCATATGAAGTATTTTTACAAAACCGTCTGAAGAAAGATATGGAAATATCTGAGGACGGTTTTTCTTTTTTAATAAGGGAGAATCAGAAATATTTTATTAAAAAAAGAGCTTTTAATCTTCTAGGCAGAAGGCTTCATTCATATAATGAATTGAAGCTTAAATTATTAAGAAAAAAATATGAAATCGAACTGATTACTGACGTGCTGGACTATCTCAGGGAGAAAAATTTCATAGATGATCTTGAATTTGCCAGGCAGTACACAGAGGAAAAGGTAAGGCTAAAGTCCTGGGGGAAAAACAAGATAAAATCCGAACTGTTCAGGAAGGGTATTGCAGCCCCAATAATTGACAAAATAGTGAGCGAAGGGAACGTTTCATCTTTAGAAAATGCGGAGGCCCTGGCCATAAAAAAACTTAAGATCTTATCAGGGAGAAATTATGAAAAAAGAGCACTGGCTTCTAAACTCTACACGTACCTGTTTTCAAAAGGTTATGAATATGATATTATAAGGGAAGTAATAAAAAAACTCATTGAAGATGAGGAATTTATTTAACCTGGCCTTGCAGCACTGATATCATACGGGGTATATCAGGAATCGTAACCTTCGAGGATGCCTCATCTGTACCAAACCATTTTCTTTTCCGAAGTTCTTTTTCAGGATAGTCATCCAGCACCTTAATTACCTCCATTGAAAATATTTTCATTCGTGTAACCCCGATTCCTTTTTTCAATTCTACGGTTCCCAACTCAATAGTCTCGTTTGAACCTATTATTCCCGCTTCTTCAAAGGCTTCTTTTTTTGCTGATTCAAAAGGGGAAAGATTAAATTCTATATACCCTTTGGGAATTATCCACTTCTTTTTCTTAATAGATGTAATCAGGAGGACTTCGAGCACACCATTGTTTTTTCGGTAGGGAATTACTCCGGATTGTTTAAAATTAAATTCCGGTCTCAACCTGATATTATCTCCTCTGAATTAGAATATTATGGATGCCTTTATGCCGGAAGAACAACGTTCTTACCAATAACAACAATACCGCTTTCAGTAACGGTGAATTTTTTCTTGTCTCCTTCCAGATCGAAACCTATTTCGTATCCTTCCGGAACATTTACGTTTTTATCTATTATCGCCCTGCGGATTCTGGCGTGGCGCCCTATGTTGCAATTATTCATAATGATAGAATCAGTAATATACGTATAGCTGTTTACCTTAACATTCGGCCCCAGCAGCGATCTTTCAACCAGTCCTCCGGAAACTATAGAGCCGTCGCATATAAGCGAGTTCAGGGTCCTACCAACACGTTCCCCCTCGTGAGATACCGTCTTTGCGGGCGGAAACTGGTACTGGTACGTTCTCATCGGCCAGCTCTGATCATACATATTAAATTCCGGACTAACACTTATCAGGTCCATACTTGCCTCAAAGTAGCTGTCAATTGTCCCGATATCCTTCCAGTAGGGTTTCTGCTTTTTATTTTCATCGTGGAAAGGATACGCCAGAACATCTTTTTCTCCCTTAACCATGTAAGGAATTACGTCGTGACCGAAATCGTGATTCTTAATTTTTTTGTTATCCATATCTATAAGGATTTCACGCAGTATATCAGCGTTAAAAACATATATGCCCATATTAATAAATGAATAGCCTGGTTTATCAGGGATTTCAGGAGGATTAGGCGGTTTCTCTATAAAGGACTGAACGTGATAGTTTTTATCAACTCCTACTATACCGAACCTGTGCGCTTCGTCCTTAGGCACATCAATACAGGCTATGGACATTGCGGCTTTCGTATCAACATGATACTGAAGCATTTTCAGGTAATCCATTTTGTAAATATGGTCTCCACTTAACACAAGAACCCATTTGGCCCTTTTCTCAGCAGAAAATAAATTCATATTTTGATATATTGCATTTGCAGTTCCTAGGTACCAGTCGTTGTTGAGCTTTCGCTGAGGAGGAACATTGTATATGAATTCGCCCAGTTCCGGATTGAAGATGCTCCAGGCCTCGTAGAGATGCTGATTAAGAGAATCAGATTTATACTGAGTTAATACGTAGATTCTTCTTAATCCTGAATTCAGGCAGTTTGATAAAGCAAAATCGATTATCCTGTATTTACCTCCGAAAGGTACCGAAGGCTTGCTTCGCGGCTGGGTTAACGGGTAAAGTCTTTCTCCCTGTCCTCCGGCTAGCAGCATGGTTACTGTATCACGAAGAATTGAAGATCCGGGAAATGTCATATATACTGTCCCTCAAATTATTAGAATGTAACGGCTTTTAATATATCCATTTATGATTTGATTGGCAATTAAGGAAATTGTTAATTTTATTTATAGGTAAATAAATTACTGATTATGTTAGACAAGTCACTTTCATTATCTGCTGTAAATACTTCTGATATAAAAAGATCGGGAAGAATGAACCTGCGGACAAAAATCATCGTGGCGTTTCTATTTATGACTTTCTTTGCGGCAGGCTGGTATTTCGGCCTTTCGCCTATACAGCAGAGCTTTAAGGCGTCCCTGGAGCATGGGGCTAAATTAAAAAATGATTTTTCAGGTATGCCTTCTGTCGCTGTTCCTGCAGGATACATTTCAGACGCTCAATATCAGCTTGATGTTCTGCATTATGAAATTAACCTTGATCTCTACCCTGAGGACCAGATGCTGAAAGGGGATATCATCATTAAAGCAGTAATTAAAGATAAGAGTCTGAATAGTATTGACCTGAACCTTTATGACAATCTGACGGTAGCATCTATCCAGGTTAATGGAAAACCTGTAAAGTATGAGAGTGAAGATACCAGGCTTAAAATAGAAACGGCAGCGTCGTTGCTTCCTGATACTTTTAATATTGAAATTAAATACGAAGGGAAACCAGAAAGAAGAGGACTGGGTTCCTTCAGCTTCGGGAAGAAATACGGCCACTGGATAGTTTACAATTTAAGTGAACCAAATTATGCGTCCACCTGGTTTCCCTGCAATGATCTCCCCTCTGATAAAGCCCTGCTTGATATATCTATCACTAATGATACATCATACGTTTCCGCGTCTAACGGCATTTTGATGGAGAGGACAACGGAAGGCGCCAGGCGAACCTACCATTGGAAAACACTGTACCCTATCTCAACTTATCTTATCTGTCTTTATTCATCCGTCTATGAAAACTTTACTGAAACCTACGTATCGCAGGATAAAAAAGACACAATGCCGATTGAATATTTTGCTTTTCCCGAAGATCTTGAAAATGCCAAAATAGATTTCAAGGGTCATCCGGAAATGATTGATTTCTTCTCCAAAACTTTCGGAGAGTATCCGTTTATTAAGGAAAAATACGGAGTGGCTGAATTCCTCTGGCAGCTTGGGGCAATGGAACATCAAACTTTAACGGGGATAGGCTCTAATTTTGTAGGCGGAAGAAGGTTTTTTACCAGCGTTTACGTACACGAGCTGGCTCATCAGTGGTTCGGGGATGCTGTGGGTCCTGCCACCTGGAAAGATATATGGCTCAATGAAGGATTCGCAACTTACTGTGAGGCTCTCTATTCAGAGCATCTTGCCGGGGATAAAGCTCTCCGTTCTTCTATGATGAGCAAATTTGATGAAAGCTTTTCAGGAACGATCTATGACCCCGGTGACGATCTCTTCAGCTCACTTGTTTATGATAAAGGAGCCTGGGTGCTGAATATGCTCAGGTGGGAGATAGGGGACGATGCTTTCTTCAAAACACTTCGAAATTATTATGAGAAATTCAAATATAAGAATACCTCCACAGAGGATTTTAAGGGAGTTTGTGAAGAAACTTCAGGCAAGAACCTTGACCAGTTTTTTAAGCAGTGGGTTTTTATTGGAAATAACATTCCCCTTGTGGATTACAGCTGGAAATCTGAAAATGACTCCGGAAAGTTTAACGTTGAGCTTAGACTCGAACAGACAGAAAATGGCTATAACGATTACGACCTGCCAATAGAATTCATGTTTAAATCAGAAACCGGTGAAACTAAAATTGAAAAAATCAGGCTGAATAAAGGCACTGAGAGATATACATTTATACTTGATTTTGCTCCCATTGAGGTAATTCCTGACCCTGATAACCATCTCCTGGTTTACTTTACTATGAATGAAGGATGATTGAAAATGAGGTGTTGTTAAATTTGGTTTTTACTTTCAAAGCTCATTCATTAAATTTAGCAATAATCATATTTGGCATTAGTGAAAGAATCATACCTGTTCATATCTGATATCCACCTCGGTCTTCGGTCCAGAGAAATAGAGGACAAAAAAGAAAGACTGCTAGTACGGTTTCTCGAATTTGCGAAAAGCGAAGCCGCAGAACTATTTATTGTAGGTGATCTATTCGATTACTGGTTCGAGTATAAGAGGGTATATCAGAAAGGGTATTTCAGAACATTAACTGCTCTGCAGAATATTACAGAAGCCGGAATAAAAGTTCACTATTTTATCGGAAACCATGATTTTATGCATGGCGATTTCTTTGAAAAGGAAATCGGAGCTATCATGTACGAGGATCCGATTGAACGGGAATTGAACGGGAAGAAATTTTTTATCGGTCACGGCGACGGACTTGTGAAAAACGATATGGGCTACAACATACTCAAGAAGATAATGAGGAACAAAACCCTGCAGACATTGTATTCATGGGTTCATCCGGATATCGGCATTGCAATAGCCAGCGGTACAAGTAAATCGAGTCGTGAGTACACCTCAAAAAAGAACTATGGAGAAATCGACGGTTTATACGAGGCTGCCTGCAGAAAAATAGATGATGGATTTGATTACGTGATATTCGGACATCTGCATGAAAGACAATTTGAAAAATATAATGACGGAACTTACATAAATCTGGGCTCCTGGCTCGATGCCCCATGTTATGGGGTGTACCGCGATAATACATTTGAAATCGTAGACTGGAAATAAGAAATGGCAAAAAAGAAATATTCTGATTCTGATATGAATAAATATTTCAGCGATCCGAAATACAGGAACAAAAAAAGAAAAAGAAGTCCCAATGCTCAGCGCAACAAACTGATAGCCGGCGGAATCATACTGGTTCTATTTATTTCCTTTGCTGTATTTATAATAAGCGGACTCCCTTCACTTGAGGAACTTGAAAACCCGAAGCCTGTCCTTGCCAGCAAGGTATACTCAGTCGACGGTGATGTCCTTGGTCAGTTTTTCATCGAGAACAGGGTTGAAACAGACATCGACAGCATACCGAAGCCCCTCATCGAAGCATTGATTGCAACAGAAGACAGAAGATTTTATGATCACTGGGGTGTGGATTTATCACGCTTCGCCAAAGCAATGGTTAAGAATGTTTTTACGTTCTCCCGTGAAGGAGCAAGTACAATTACCCAGCAGCTGGCAAAAAACCTTTATAAGCTGAAAAGCCGGAATGAAAATATTTTTGAAACAGGAGTAAGAAAAATAAGAGAATGGATCACCGCAATCCAGATAGAAAAAACATATACAAAAAACGAAATTCTAGAGCTATACCTGAACGTCTCCTACTTTGGCAAAGGCGCATATGGTATTGAATCAGCGGCAAAGGATTATTTCGGTAAAGATGCTTCTGAACTCACAATACCGGAAGCAGCCTTGTTTGTAGCGCTGCTTAAATCCTCTGCCAACTATGATCCGGTTACGCATTACGATAACGCAATAGCCCGGAGAAACCTGGTTATGGCCAATATGGTTGACGTCGGTTACCTTGGCGAGGAAAAATACCAGGAACTTAAGCAGCAGCCCATCGTTCTTACAAAAGACAAAATTGGGGGGATCAAGTCTGAGGCACCCCACTTTATGGAATACGTGCGGCAGCAGATGATGGCGATGGCAAACAAGTACGGATATGATCTCTACAGAGATGGACTTAATATCTATACTACCGTTGATATGAGAATGCAGAAAATAGCCAACAAGGCAAGTGAAGAACATTTGGCAGAATATCAGAAACTGTTTGATAAAAACTGGAACTGGAGCAGAAACAAAAGTCTTTTGTCCAGTCTCCTTGACCGGGCAATAAAAGATTCTCCTCAGTACAAGAAAGCCGCCTCCAAAGAAGAGAGGGCCTCAATCTACAACAAGATGAAAAACCGTGAGACCTTTGTTGATTCCGTAAAAAAGGAAGCAACGAAGATTGAAGTCGGTTTTGTTGTTATCGATCCATCCAATGGTCAGGTAAGGGCAATGGTAGGCGGACAAAATCAGAACTTCGGAAGAGGATTAAATCATGTTACCGGTATAAAAAGGCAGCCGGGGTCATCATTTAAACCCTTCGTTTACACCACCGCTATTGATAACGGATATTTCCCGGCGTATACGCTGCTCAATCAGAAATTTGATTATAAAGGATGGTCGCCTTCAAATTCAGGAGATGAATACGGCGGATATATGAGTCTGCGCGAAGCCCTTGCACATTCAGTAAACGTAGTAGCCGGAAGGATGACAATAAGCAACATTGCCCCACCCGTACAGGTAGTGAAGTTTGCACATAAAATGGGAATTGAGTCAGACCTCAGTCCTTATCCCTCAATTGCTCTCGGTACATCCGAAGTATCTCCGCTGGAGCTCACATCAGCGTACGGCACACTTGCGAATAAGGGCGTGCATGTAGAACCCATTTCTATTTTAAGAATTGAAGATCATAACGGAATATTAATAGCTGAATTTGCCCCTGAATACACAGAAGCAATCTCCCCGCAGACGGCATCGATAGTTACGGATATGATGCAGGATGTAGTTAATTACGGAACAGGTGCGGGATTAAGAAGATACTTCCAATATCCTGCCGCCGGTAAGACCGGTACAACGCAGGATTATGCTGACGCCTGGTTTGTAGGATTTACACCGCAGCTGGCTGCAGGAGTATGGGTTGGGTTTGATGATCACAGAGTCAAGTTTACAAACTGGTACGGCCAGGGAGCAAAGGCGGCACTGCCGATATGGGGTATGTTTATGGAAGGCGTATACAAAAAGCTGAACCTCCCGTTAAAGTACTTTGAACTGGCTCCCGGAGTAGTTTCTATGGAATTCTGTAAAACCACGATGGACTTGGGAGATACAAGGCTGGCAACGTCCGGTTGTCCCGAAATATATACCGACATCATCAATCAGAAGAACCTTCCGCCAAACTGTGAAATACATTCCGGGGGGGGAAAGATCAAAAAAGAAGAAGACAAGAGGGGAGACACTGGCTGGTAGTTTAGAAAGAAAACTTAGCCTGTACCGGAAAAAGAAAGATAGTGTCTGAAAATAGTTAGGAAAAAATACGCCTAAATTGTAAATTTGATACCCGGTTCTAAAAGAATTGGTTCATTGTTCATTTATACTTGTAAAATGTTTTTTTGCCCGAATGGCGGAATTGGTAGACGCGCTAGGTTCAGGGTCTAGTGGGAGAACTCCCGTACAGGTTCGAGTCCTGCTTCGGGCACAAGGCAAAATAATTAAGCTGCAAATTTAGATAAGTTTGCAGCTTTTTTTGTTTAATCCCATTTCTGTATGCTTATCTAAGAAGCTGCGAAGATAGTAAAAGAGTTACACCTCAACTATACAAAATACTATACAAAATTTTATAGTGATTTGCTTCGAAAGGAGT
>CAWDAK010000025.1:0-11243 GCA_963800255.1 uncultured Ignavibacteria bacterium
CCCTCTTTGCGAACCCGGCCACCCTTCATCAAAAGCAATGATAACACCACCGGGAGGGTTTAAGCTTGAGGCAGAAGAAATTAACGTACTAGCCGACAGGATAGAAATAACGATCCGGGGTACAATACTGAAGAAAGGCGAAAAACATATAACATACATAATGATCCTCAGTCTTCGGAACCCCAGCCGTAAAAGCAAGAATACAAACCCATTTGAATTTTTAATGCTGAAAGACTGTATAACAGAGGGCAGCGACGTTATCTTCAGATTAGCAGCAGAAGAAACCACGTTTTTAAAGAAGTATAAAAATAAAACAGCTTTCCTTGCGGCAGTAACAGCGAACAAGCAAAACAAAATAGTTAGATGGTCTGAAACCTTTGTGAGAGATTTGTAGGCAGTAAAGCAAATACGGGATGAGAATTTAGCAAAAGTTCTACCTGAGAGGTGGTTTACATCCTCAAGAGCTGTCTTGCTGGCTATGGATATAATCTCTTTCGGATATTTTCTGGCAATGCAAATATGCCCTGAGCCTTTCTCACGTTTATAAATGCAACCCTTGTGATCAGTTCTCCAAGTTCAGGACAGATTTCCCTGGTAAAGCTCTGCTGATCCTGCTTGTATACAAACTCCACGAACTTGTTCTGCTGTATCCCAGGGTACCTAAAAAGTTCAAATTTTGATTGCAGCTATTCCCTAAAAAACTTAAGTTAATTAAGTGACTTCCAAAAATAGCTAAGCTTTCACGGGGTATATACGTTGATGAGCTTCTTAAGGACCCGCGAAGAAAAGATTTTTATAAATACTCTATAAAAAGTGTCTGGCTGATATTTAGAAAATAATTCTTGAATATCTACGTATCAATATTTTTTAAGAAATGTGAAAACATTATTGCAAAAAGAACTTATTGAAATAAATTAAAGAAATAGCAGCTGATAGATGAGAATAACATTCGTATCTATCAGCCAGTATCGATGCCCACGACGGATAATGAGCAAATTGATATAAGTGATCAAAAGACTTACACTGATCATACGGAAATACAGTATCTACTGTTAAAACTGGGTAGTGATATGGGATTTGATGTTTGGGCTGCGAGAAATGATAGAGGGAGAGAATTTAAGGGGAAAAAAATCGCTAATATTCCTAGAATCAAAACTGAATTGCCAAATCAGTTTGATGAAGTAACAAATAGGACAATCGAAATGATTGATGTTCTTTGGCTGCAAAAGAATAATTATGTTGCTGCTTTCGAAATAGAAAGTACAACTTCAATTTATTCCGGGTTACTAAGAATGTCCGATCTTATAGCAATGCAACCAAATGTAAATATTCCTCTTTACATAGTTGCACCTGATGAAAGGCGAGAAAAAGTTATAGGTGAAATTAATCGTGCAACATTTTCAAAACTTTCCCCAAGGTTATCTGAAATATGTCGTTATATCGCGTTCACTGAACTCAGAGAACAAATAAAAAAGATTGGTGATTTCGTTCAAATTATTAAGCCGGAATTTTTGGAAATTATATCCGAGTCTTGTGATTTAGAAGAGTAGAAAGATATAAGGTGCCAAGAAGCTATCCAATCCCAAACAAACTTGGCTAATGCATTTTGCAGTTTTATACTATCGTTTATCCAGTAAGACAAATTTCTCTTCCTCAACTGAATTATTATTTTCCTTCTTGCATAAACTCTTCAATTCTTTAATAAAATTAATATCTGATTCGCCACACAATAGGATTATAACAGGACCTTTCCAGTCTTTGTATTCTGATAATTGGCCAAGTAACCTTTGATAATTATTTTTAACCTTTAAATTATTTTTTAGCTCAATGATTATTTTTTCATCCACCATAAGGTCTGCTTTAAATCTACCCTTGGCATATTGCTTTGTTACCTGAGTTTCAGGAAGTTTTTCATGTAGGTACTCATATAAAGATTTTTCATAATCCTTTTCATTTTTACAGTTCTCCGGCTCCCACCTTTCTATTAGTTTTTTAATATAACCTAATTTGTCATATTTGAATTTAACTTTTTCTAGAAGGTCCATGTTTATTAATCCTTTATTTATTGAATAATTTAACTTTAGTTGGCATATGAATTTACCATAATGGATATATTCCACTCTCCCTAGCCTTTTTAATATCTATAACGTGAACCGAAGAGGGGTCTGATTGCAGAGCCTTATTATATTCAGCTGCGCCTTCACGAACTGCCGCATTGAAAGTAGATTCCAACGTAAAAATACTGTTTAAGGTTCTCCGGCCAACTATGGTAGTCTCAATAAATAAGGTCTCGCTTGAATTTTTGGAAGTATGAACCCCTACAAAAGCATGATGGGGAATTAATACTATTACTGGCTCTAAACCTATATTCTCAAATAATGATGCAAACAATACTGCACCATCGATACAATTTGCTGAACCATCTACAATTGACTCTTCAGGCAAACGAACACGTTGAGTGAATCCTACTCTTCCAAAGCTTAACATGCTGTTAACATAAGAGATTTTTGAATTCCGTACAGCATAGAAGATTGCATTTACTTGTGAGGTAATATCTTGTTCCTGATATCCGGATAGGCTACGTGAATAAAGCCTTTCTTTTGCCCTAGATAATATTGTTTCAACATAATCATTATTCGGGGTCACCCAGGCAGCAATTAAAGGCGAAGTATCATAAGGTTTATTTAGTGACCATACCATTTCATCAGCTGATCTAATATTTAAACTTTTAGTCTCCTGATAAATTATTTTATCATTAATGCTAGCCTTAAGCATAATAGTTGCAGGAATTGATGAATGTTTTCGCAACAATTTAATTCCAAACGGAGTCTGGCGAAATTCCTTATTTTCATTAGCTTCTAGTGTGATCGTTGAAATAGATGGAGGTGCCCAATCAGAAATTTCACTTGTAATACTAATTGTTACAGGACCGTTGGTTTGATTCGTAAGATGCCATTTAACAATAGCAGGAAGATCCGTATATGAATTAGATTCAGATACAAATTTTGAAATGACCGGGAAAAGTTCTTTTTGAACTTCCGCCGTGATGATAACTTCTGGGTCGTCTGAAGCACCTACAGAAGCTCCAAATGAAAGCAGAATATTGATAATAAACAGAAATAAAATAGATTTTTTCATTCAAGCTACTCATAATTATTTTTTGATTATGAGTGAACCCCTGAGAAGAGAACAGGTTCGCCCATTCATATTTGCAGTTTAAAAGCAATTACCGTGCCTTAGGTAGAAGGTATCCTAAGCGAAATAATAAGCAGCTATCTCAAGCAAATGGTAATTTTTTACTAGTATAGTCTATTCCAGCTAATCTTAAGGATACTGGACAGAACCCTGAGAGATACGGGCTTTTTTGACCAAATTTCAGCTCAAGAACCAGATATTATTAGCCAAATCCTTGAGCACATCACCCCTGCATCCATATAAATAATCATTCAATAAAAAGGCCGCAAAAAGAAACCCCACAGAATTCAGATTCTTATTTGCCACTAATTTTAATTTCCCCTATTTTTCATTTGAATATACTTAGACACCTGGGGTTATGATTAAGTTAAGCCACTATAAGGGATACCCAATCTTCAGGATTATAAATAATTATAGGAAACCTTTATTATTTCCTTAATTAATAATGGAATTAAAAAAATAAAACTTTACAATATTAATGAATCAAGGGAGACCTAAGAATGCTGAAAAATTTTTTATTACTTGGAATACTTATTATCCCCTTGGGATGTGGTGCAGGAACAGCATACTTACAATCATTGACAGACCCGGATATTACAATTCCTCCTAAAGAGGGTTTGTTTTTACTTATGCCCCCCGATTCATCTACATTTGAAGAAAAAGTATTGGCAAAGAATTTAAGAAGAGAAATGATCAGGATGGGATTCGGTTTTACAGATAACGTAAATCAGGCTGACTACATCTTAACATTTGGTTTAGACAAGAAAGAAATTCCTCTTACATATTTCGAACCTGTAATTTCATCCAATTATTCGTTTGGTAATTATGGTAAATCTAATTTTAATCAAACCAGTTTTAATTCAACATACGTTCCTGTTCAGGGTACCCAGTTACGTAAAAACATCATTGCGGGTTTATATGAAATTGATAATAATAAGTTAAAGCTCAACCAAGTTTGGGAGTTATATATTGGATCCAGTGCGGAACTATTTAATTCAGCATTTGAGAATCTGCCTAAACAAATAATCAACTTTTATTGTAAGAATTACAGTTCGAATAAAATTTACCTGGATTATCCCGAGTCTTATGAAAATCTAGTGAAGTGATAAAAAGCTCAAGTATTTAAAACGTAGGGAGAAAAAAAATCTTACACAGTGATATAATAGAGAGATTATGATTATCGGTATTAACCCTGGCGCAATTAAGAATAATCTAGACTATCTGGTACTTTCACAATAGATTTTGAGTAAGCAATGCAAGGCTTCGGGAGGTCAGATGGTTCTGGTAGTCCTTCTATGCACCTAAAACGAAAGGTACTCTGCACCTAAGGTGAAAGTTTGACCATTTACATTAGGATTCCTAAGCCAACCGCCTGTATTGTATAGATTTATTGTTTTTCCGGGGGAAGGCGATATTTTGATAGGAGCTTCAAGGGGGATTGGTTCGTGTGTATGCCCAAAAATGATTTTATCAGGTTCGGGGATGTTGAGGTTGTAAAGTTTTCCTAAGTCTTCTACCTCTGCAAGGCAGGCCTCGTAGTATGCGAGAATTCTTTCCTGTACTTCCGGAAGCTGGAAGTATTCTTTGTTGTATCTTACTTTTGTTATAGAGGAGATCTTATCCAGGATCAGCTTCTTTAGTTTGTTTGAACCGAAGTCGGATGCAGCTTCATTAAGGAATTGGTACCATTTCCTGAAATCGAATACGTGATCATCGAGGTAGTCATCCAGGTTGTTGAGATATTGTGTGGTTTTTTCAATCTTCCCTTCTTTTATCTGCTGCTGAACTTCTGAGAGTATTTCGGAGAGTATTCCTGCCTGTCCTACACCCGAACAGGCAAGCTGGTTAAAGGGAAAGTTCATTCCTACCATCTCCTGTATATCCATCTTTGTTCCGAGTTTAAGGTCTTTGCCGAAAATGAATGGGGACCCATTTTGAGAGAAGCGACCAGTAGTTATCAAGGTAATGTCCGTGCGTCATCAGGGTGGTTCCTTCATCGGTAACCAGGTAAAGGTTAGGATATGCAAATATGAAGTGTGAGGGATCATCTGTTATGTGGTCAAGGAATAAGCCGCCGTATGTATAGCTGCCGTCTGTTCTTTTTCCCACTCCGGAAGGGTGAAGCCGGGAGTTTTTGTATTCGTTCTGTCATCAAGTATTCCGGGTACTGCTGTCCTGAACTTCCGCGGTGTTTTACCGTTTCTTATCTGGTGGATGATGTTCACTTCATTCTCAACAATGTTCCAGATATCATAATCGTGATTGCCGGGGACATAAATGATCTGATCAGCAATCTTATCTTTCTGAATTAGTGTGAAGAATACTTTTCCTGCACGGTACGCGTTCTCATAGCTTGTTACGGAGAAATCAAGGATATCCCCAAGAGGATGAGGTAATCGTTGCCGGTTCCCGCAGCTTCACGGAAGTAATTATAGTTTGGTCCTTCGACGTAATCATTTCCATTCCATTCTACGAGAGAGCAAAGAGGATCACCAAGGTGGGTGTCGGAGGTAATTGCGAGCTTCATTATATCTTCCCTTATTTTTTTCCTGTTGTTGACTGCAAAGAAAAGAAATTATCAGGACATATTTTGGTTTTCTCGGGAGGCTTTGCTTCGAATGATAAAGAATGATAAGGAATGATAAATTATGAAAAAGGTGAAGTATTGTGCAGGTTTATTCAACTGGATATATTCACAATAAAATTTTACGAGGTTTTATTATGAAAAAATTCATTTCAATTTTTACTGTTCCCGCAATCAATGCAGGGGCGCTTATTTACGCACAGCTTCCGGCCTTCGGGATATTTGAGGAGGTATTCAAGCTGCTGGTGCTGATTGCTACCTTTACCTTCACCGTAATACGGATAGTTGTTACGCTGAAAGATTACTTCAGAAGAGATTCAAAAATAATCAGGGAATAAAAACAGGGACCACGGGTGGGGTTTAAGCAAAATGAACAATGACGTTGACCTTGCAAAGATTATGGGGACGGACGTCTTCCGGCAGCTTCGTTCAATGGACCTGATTGACGAAACGGAACTTCGTAATATTCAGATACGGAATGATTATGAAGCCCTTCGGATAAAACACCACGTTTCTGCCTGCATTGAAATCCTTATGGAAAAATATTGTCTTGCCTGGGATACACTCCGTAATATTATTTTTCGTAAATAATCTCAGATACTTATTTAGACATCATCTTAATTTACTGCTGCAAAATAGACAATGATATCCCCCTCTTTCTTGTATACAATTGCATCGTCATTTTTTTTCAATAACAAACAAAAGAAAGGAGAATATAAAAATGGCGATAATTTCAGGATCCGTAATTGGTGAATTCAGAGGCAGGCTGGGAAAACTATCAGCCCGTATAAACCAGGGAAGAACAATTCTTTCCCAGAGACCGTCCAGCTTCCACGCTAATAACTCACCCGTTATGGTTGAAATCCGCAAAAGGTTTGCGGTTACCATAAGCTTCGTTAAAAGTCTGCTGACTCTTTCAGCGCTAAACGAAATCTGGCTTAAGACTAAAACAGGAAAGATGACCGTATATAATTACGTGTTCAGGAAAAACTTTCCCCAGTCTTCCACAGACAAGCCTACGGTTGACAACCGGTTGACTCCGGATGGCGGGTTCCCGCTGAGCGTTACCTCGGCAGATGTTACAACCGATGCCGTAACAATTCAGCTTCCCTCACTTGAATCAATAATGATTCTTACACAGGATGAAAGGGAAATCACCCCTAACGTAGTGTTATGCTACTATAACCCTACAAATCCTGAGGATGCTCCCTATGCGGTTGTACCTGTAAAGGCAGCTTCCGAGGTGATCGATCCGCTTAATCCTCTTACGCTTAACGTTCCTCTGAATGTTATTCAGAAAGGGATAGCTGCGAAATACCAGAACTCAATTCTTTACCTGGCGTTAACTACAACAGATAAAGATGGTAATCTGGTTCAGTACTCATCTACTTACACACAAGAAGATTAGTTCGACCCCCTAGTTCCTTCAATACAGCTTCCTCCTAAGGGAGGGAGCTGTTTAATTTTAAATAGTCTCGTATCTGCAGCAACCTAGTTTTTAGATTTTATCAACTCTAAGTCTAAAGGATTTTCCAATTAAAATTTGGAATAAGAAGGATATACTAATAACTAACCAAGAGTTACTATGTCTTACACCATCGGCTGCGACTGGGAGCTAATCTGCCGTCACAACGGAACATTCACCCCTGCAGCATAATTACTTTAAAGGTTTATGATCATTTGGAACGATTATTATAAGGACGGATAGGACTGGTAAATATCCACTTCGGAAGGACAAAGAATAACATCTGATTGATTTTTAAGATGAAGGTTTTCCACACAGTCAAGCCTCTTATTTGCTTCGGCTAGACCAGTGTTATCGTTTAATCTGATGAGGTTTATGTTATTGTGTGCCGGGGTTCCGGCTGATCCTATCGATACACAGAAAAATAAAGGGAGCTGAAGCTCCCTTTATTTACTGGAGGTTAGGATAACGCTGTACTATTTCAGAAGGACCATTTTTCTTACCTGTGTTAAACCATCCGTACTCAACCTATATACATACATTCCGCTGGCTAAATTTCCCGCGTCGAATTTCACTGTATGAAAGCCTGCCTCTTCTTTCTGATTTACAAGTGTAGTAATCTCCCTGCCCAGCATATCATAAACTATAATCGAAACATTTCCGGCTGTGGGGATTGAATATTTTATTTCAGTTACGGGGTTGAAAGGGTTGGGATAATTCTGACTTAATGAGAACTCTTCGGGTTTATTAATACTTATTTCTATCTCATCTGAATACTTAAATGTTCCATCAAAATCGATCTGCTTCAGGCGGTAGGTATATGTTCCGCGTGTAACTTTGTTATCGGTGAATGAATATGATTCAGGATTGGTTGTTGTGCCCGATCCGTTTATGAAACCTAAAACTTTCCATTCAGACTTCGCACCGGCAGAGAGCGATCTCTGAACCTCAAACCCGCGGTTATTCGTTTCTGCTGAGGTCTTCCAGGTTAACACAACTTCACCATTATGTGCAGCTGCAGTAAATGATGTGAATTCAACGGGTATAACTCCGCCGTTTATTGTTCTCAGGATGGTGCCGTCAGCTCCCACCGCGCCTCCTTGCATAGCGTCGGAAAAGCAGACACCCAATAAAGCGAAACTGTAATTGCTCGCCTGTGGGGCCCAGTTTGCGCCACCGTCGGTAGTCCTGATAATAGTGCCATAGCCGCCGACAGCGGTTCCGTTATTCTCATCCGCGAATGAAACCCCGGTGAGATTAACTGTTGTTCCGCTTGATTGTTCAATCCAGCTTTGCCCGCCGTCGGTTGTTCTGATTATTATTCCCGGATCTCCCACGGCGGTTCCATGATCCTGATCTGAAAAAGATACTTCATAAAGGAGGTATGATGTAAATGTACTGCTCCAGTTATTCCCGCCGTCAGTTGTTCTGAGTATTACGCCCCCGCCGTAGTCAAATCCGACAACGGTGCCATGATCGGCATCGGTAAATGAGAGGCCGTAAAGAGTATAGGCTGTGCCGCTGTTCTGCGTTGTCCAGTTTTGTCCGCCATTGGTAGTTCTGAGAATTGCTCCGTTACCACCCACGGCCGTACCGGTATTTACGTCCGTAAATTCTACTCCAAACAGATAGTCAGTTGTGCCGCCGTACTGAGCGGACCAGCTATTTCCACCATCCGTTGTTCTGATAATGATCCCGTCACTTCCAACCGCTGTGCCGTAATCTGCATTGATGAGGCAGGCCGCATAAAGTGTACTTCCAACACCGCTCGATTGAAAAGTCCAGTTATCTCCGCCGTTCGAGGTATAAAGAACAGTACCATAGTCACCCACCGCAATTCCATGGTTTAGATCCGCATAAGAAATATTTTGAAGCCAGTTATTCGTTGCCGAGTAGGATTGAGCCACCCAATCCTGTCCGAAGTTTGTTGTATGAAGTGTAGTTCCCACGCCCCCAACCACAGTGCCTTCACCCGAAATCATTGAAATATCGGTCAGCCACCAAGATGTTCCTGTTGATTGCGCTAACCAGGAGCTGCCTCCGTTTGTAGTTCTTAAAACTTTGCCGCTTGAACTGGTAATCCAGCCGTTATTCAGATCTGTGAAATATACCTTATAGAGGTAATCGCTAGTTCCGCTTGATAACTGAACCCAATTCTGGCCGGCATCTGTTGTTTTTAAAACAATGCCGCTTTCACCTGCAGCCCACCCCGTGCTGCCTATAAAAAACACAGAATATAACCATGCAGATCCTGTATAAACAGTAGACCAGTCCGAACCGCCGTTAGTCGTCTTCAATAATACGCCTGAATAACTCCAATCGCCCCCGACTGCAAAGGCATTATTCTGATCGATATAATGTACATCCGCCAAATGATTGCTAGTTCCGCTGTTCTGGAAGGTCCAGGTCTGTCCTCCGTCAATCGTTTTAAGGATTGTACCGAAATCTCCGACTGTCATTCCGATCAGCGGACCTACAAAAGATACTGCGCTGAGGATCTGGTTTGTTCCGCAAGTCTGCTGTATCCAGTTCTGGCCTCCGTCTATTGTGTGAAGTATTGTTCCCTCTATACCGACAACTGTACCGATATCGGTATTACTGAAGCAGACATCCCTGAGTTCGTTTGACGTACCGCTTGCCTGGCTCACCCAGGTTTCACCCCAGTCTGTGGTTTTAATAATTGTCCCGCTTAATCCCACTGCCGTTCCTACTCCCGGAACAGGAAAAACTACACCGTTAAGATCGTTACCCTGCGGCAGGGGATTCTGCCAGAACCACTGCGCATTAGTTGAACTGACACATATTAAAATTAGTGTCGATGCCATGAAGCTGTAGAACCTGAGATTTTTCATATACTCCCCAGTATTATTGTTAATAAGGAATTAGTTAAAGTATGTCATTGCGACTTTTTTAAACTCCTCAACAGGCAGGGCTCTTTCCCAGTAAGTTTCAAATACTGCCTTCTGTGCCTTTGCGAAATTCGGGTGATCAACAATGATCGTGGTAATTCCCGATGTTAACGATACTCTGTCGTTAAGCGCCAGCATCGTAATTGACTCATCGCTGATGGCAAGTTTCATCGGGAGTTCTTTTATAATTCTTGATTCTTCGCCTATCCTTTCGTATGCTTCAATAGTTTTTATAAGGTTGATTATTTCCTTATCCGATAGCCCGCTGTACTCATAGATGCATTTATCAATGATTTTATTTTTATTCAGGGTCTCACTCTGAACTTCAATATTATCTTCAAGGGAGGCTGTATAGGGAGGTTTTGTAAAAACAAGTATTTCCTTTTTTGTATTTTTCTGAAAGTGATTCCATCTCTCCCTGATCTGACCTAAGTCGGATAATATTTCTACATAGTCAATAGGTTCGCTGTTATCCAGATTATCACTATACAGGGTGATCAGTTGGCTCTCAAGCAATGCTGCTGCATGTTTTTTCTGCTCTACTTCAATACTTTTCTTCTGTTCAATTTCCTTTTCATAATTTGATATAACATTTTGTAGAGCTATCTGGGGTTTAATTCCGCGGTATACTTTCTGTCCATCTTTGTAGCTTTCATTACAAACACCTTTTCGAATAAGGTTCTGAAGTATTTCGTAGATCTTTGTCCGGGTGATAGTGGTAATTCTTGAAAGCTCAGGTGCACTAAATTCTTTTTTCTGTAATAGTGCCAGATATGCCTCGGCCTCTCTTCTTGATAAGCCTATCTGTTGCAGTCCGTTAAGCAGATCCATTACAAAGCCTCATTTTATGGCCGAATAGGTTCAGTATGTATCCCTATTAAGGGGGGTTGTCTCCCCTCCGATAGGGATACGCAAACTTATTACCATATTTTACCATAGTCAATAGTCTTAGAAAATAATTATTAGGTAAATAAAGGTACTAAAATGAGCTATTTCTAAAGGTTTTAGGTTGCTTTTCTAAATACTCTCTTCAAAGTATAGTTTTCTACATTCGCGGCGCAAATTCTTTAGGAATATCTTTTTCTTTACG
>CAWDAK010000026.1:0-189689 GCA_963800255.1 uncultured Ignavibacteria bacterium
TTAATTGTTTTGAATCACAGGATTGGTTTGATACCTGCTGCCTGCTGAAGATGAGGCAATGTTTTTTTTGATAGTCAATTGTGCCTTTGTTATATTCGCTCACGAAAAAGGAACAATACGGCGCCAGGAAGTCCTGGTGTTTCTTTCGAAGTGAAGGTCTCCACTCCGCTTTTTTTTCTCTTTAATATACCTGACTTTTATTAGTATATGCTGCGGACTTTACCGGGGACTTCGATATTGCTGCCGCAAGTAATCCTTCTGCTAATATTTTTTTAAGAGGTTTTCGTTGCGTATTGGGTTTGTAGGCTGCGGCTATACGGCCGACCTGTACATGGAGCATATCAAAAGGTACCCCCAGCTTGAACTGGTTGTAGTAACGGACCGTAACCTGGAACGTTCTGCGGCTTTCGGTAAACATTATGGCCTGGAGGTTAGTCCTACTACCGAAAAAATGCTCTCTGATTATGATGTTGAGCTCGTGGTTAACCTTACCAACCCTAACAGCCATTTTGAGGTTTCAAAGATGGCCCTTGAGGCAGGTAAACACGTCTACTCAGAAAAACCGATGACGGTTAGTCTGAGTGAGGGACAGGCGCTGGTTGACCTGGCTAAACGCAAGGGTCTTTATTTGTCATCGGCCCCCTGCGGAATTCTTGGTGAAACAGCTCAGACTTTATGGAAGGCTTTCCGCAGCGGTGAGATTGGAAACGTACGCGCGGTTTATGCTGAAATGGATGACGGTCCTGTTCAATTACAGGAGCCTGATACATGGCGTAAGCCTTCGGGTGCCCCTTTTCCCTATGTAGATGAATTCACGGTGGGCTTCCCTATTTCACACGCCGGGTACTATCTAGCCTGGTTTGCAGCTTACTTCGGACCAGCAAAAACCATCACGTCTTTTGCTTCATGTTTGTGGCCTGATAAAACAATTAACCCGCAGGAAACTGTGCACGTTACTAACCCCGATACGGCTGTTGCTGTTTTAACTTTTGAATCGGGTGTGGTGGTAAGGCTGACCTGTTCCCTTATAGGTCCCCATAATCATAGTATGAAAATGATCGGAGATAAGGGCATCCTGTTCGTAGAGGATTGCCTGAACTTTACAGCACCTGTTTACGTCGACAAATATTCAGGTATTAAATTCAGGGCCCAGAGGTATTCTTTATCCAGGAGGTATCCCTTCTTAAAGGCCTGGTTCGACCCTAACTATAAGGAATATCCTCCGCTGAAGAAATTCGGATGGAAGGATCGCAATGAACGCCACCGCCAGGATTACGCCAGAGGAATTGCTGACCAGGTGAATGCAATTAACGAACGGCGGCGGTCAAACCTGCCGGAAGATTTTTGTCTGCATGTTACTGAACTGGTGTGCGCTGTTCAAAACGTTACAGAAGTTCCTTATAAAGTTACTACAACATTTGAACCCCTGCAGCCTCTTGAAGGTGAAACATTGAATGAATTTTTATCAAAAGACTGGTAGGAATGGAGTTAGTCAGTTTGCCGGGTATTCGTTTCAGCATAGTTATAGCCACTTATAACCAGGAGGGTTTCATACGTGAAGCAGTTGAATCAGCGCTGCGTCAAACTCACCCTGGTAAAGAAGTTATTGTTGTTGATGATAACTCAAGCGACGGCACGGCAGCTATTCTTAAGACCTTCGGCGATGCGATAACTTTATCTGTCCTTCCCCGGAACAGCGGCGTATACGCTTCGCGCAACGAAGGAGCCTCCCTCGCAAAAGGAGAATACATTGTTTTTCTCGACGGCGATGATGTACTTATGCCCCGGGCTCTTGATGTATACGACCGGTGCATAAATGCCTGCAATCCTAAAATCATTATCGGCAGGGTAGTTATTTTTAACGGGAAGGTTCCTGATGCAGTTCCGTCCGGTGTTCGCAACCTCAGCTTTGTTGAGTATCCCGACTTTTTTTCAAAAGACCGCCCCGCTATCTATAATACCAGTGCCCTTGTTGTTGATCGTTCCTCTTTCAGGGATGCGGGCGGCTGGTCGCACGGTATTTTTTACCAGGATATTCAGGACCTGCTTACAAAAATGGGGACAGCCGGAAAATTGATTATTATCCTTGATCCGGCTACTGTATGGTACAGGATGCATTCTTCAAACGCGGTTCATAAAGTGCCCCTCTTCGTTGAGGGTATCTTCAGGCTACTGGAAAAGGAAAAATCGGGCTTGTACCCCGGGGGCCGCGAAAGGCGGATCGAAAGGTTCTGCTGGTACGGGGGATTGATATTTTACTGGAGCAAACTTGCAATACGGAACGGCCACTACAGGGAAGGATTCAGACTTATTTCCAGGGGCTGGTGGATGGTGCTTTTAGCCTCACTGCGGAGAAGCAAGGTCTATTTGAAGGGACGAAAGCCGGTTGAAAAATTGAATTTTAAATAATAGGTTATCTTTTTATAAATAGCTTAAGCTGCGAGGCAGGTATGCGGATCGGGTTTGTCGGGTGCAATTATGTGGCCGATACATATATAGAGAGTCTTAAAAATTACCCTCAGCTTGAGCTGGCTTCTGTAACTGACAGTGACCCGGCACTAGCTGCGCGGTTCGGAGCCTTCTACTCTGTAAAAACCTCTCCTTCTGTTGAAGCTTTGTTATCCGACCCCGGTATTGAACTTATTGTGAATCTTTCCGATGCAGATAGTCATTTTGAAATTTCAAAAATGTGCCTTGAAGCGGGAAAGCATGTTTATTCCGATAAACCGATGACAACAAAATTTTCTGACGCCCGGGAGTTAACGGCACTGGCCGAACGAAAGGGTCTTTATTTATCTTCGGCACCCTGCGGCATCCTTGGTGAAACAGCACAAACGTTATGGAAGGCTTTGCGCAGTGGTGAAATAGGAACGCCGCGCCTGGTGTACGCCGAATATGATGACGGTCCTCTTCATTTACAGGAACCCCATACCTGGCATGGTATTTCAGGCGGGCCTTACCCGTACAAGGATATGTTTAAAGTGGGATTTCCTATTGTGCATGTCGGTTACCACCTTACCTGGCTTGCGGCGTTTTTTGGTCCTGCTAAAACTGTTACTACATATTCAAATTGTTTCTGGCCGGATAAATCGGTGGAGCCGGGAGTGCCGCTTCCTGTGTCAGCCCCGGATATGTCGGTATCAAGCATTACTTTCGAATCAGGAACTACAGCCAGACTTACCTGCAGCCTGTTAGGTCCTTATAACCATAGTATGCGGATTATCGGCGACAAAGGTATTCTGAAAATTGAAGAGATCCTTAATTACTCTGCCCCTGTGTACGTAGATAAATATTCAAAACTGAAATTCAGACTTCAAAGATACCCGATTGCCGAGCGCTATCCTTTTGTAAAAGCCTGGTTCGATCCGAATTATAAGGTATATACCCCGGTAAAGAAATCCAGTCTGAAGAATAAGAATGCACGCCACCATCAGGATTACGCAAGAGGAGTTGCCGAACTGGCAAATGCTGTAACCGAACAGCGTCCCTCACGCTTATCGGCGGATTACTGCCTCCACATAACTGAACTAACGCTGGCTATTCAGAATGCCTCCCCCGGTTCTTACCGGATGACGACCACCTTTAAACCCTTGAACCCCTGGATGATGCCTCGCTGAAGCAATACACTTCAATCAAGTGGTAATTTGTTCAGATTTGGCTGATGTCTTCGTTCCATAACGATGGGTTCTCTTTAATAAAAGATTCCATCAGGCTGATACACTCTTCGCTTTCGGCATTGATTATTTCTACTCCCCGTGAGATTAAATATTTTTCGGGACCGGTAAAGGTGCGGTTTTCCCCGATTATTACTTTTGGTATGCCGTAAAGCAGGATTGCTCCGCTGCACATATCGCATGGGGATAAGGTAGAATATATAATAGCCTGCTTGTACTCTTCAGGCTTGAACCTGCCTGCATTTTCCAGACAGTCCATTTCCGCATGTAATATTGCACTGTCTTTCTGAACTCTCCTGTTATGGCCACGCCCTGCTATTTCATTATTAATTACCAGGACTGAACCGATTGGGATGCCACCTTCTGCCAGGCCTTTTTTCGCTTCTTCTATTGCTGCTTTTAAGAATTTATCCATGCTTAGTTACCTTAATTAAATGTGTAGGATTTCACGACCCAGTAATCTTCATTCTTTCCGTTGACGGCAGCGGGTTCCCACTTTGATTTGTAAGCCGCTTTTATGAGATTATTAAGACAGTCAGCGCAATCCAGGGAATTAAATAAAATACGGTGATCTATAACTTTTCCGTCCGGGTTAATTTTAAGCGATACCTGAAGTCTGCCATGGTAATCGTCTTCATCTCCTCCGGCAGGGACAACCTCGTATAATAACCGCGGTGCCGACCTTGCATACTGTACGCTCCCGTGTCCTGTTATATCATTTGATGATTCATCTCCTTTTTCTTCCATTCCCTGTGTAAGTGAAACATCCCCCAGAGTTTCGTAAGCATCGGGTTCGTCAGTAATATAAACCGGCGGGACTTCAGGTGCCGGCGGGAGTGCCTGGTGATTCATACTCTGTGTTGTCTGTGGAATTTCATTTATAAGGATAACAGGTTCATCAAATGAAATTTTCCGGTTAGTAAAAATTTCTTTGGGCGATAATACAAAGGCTAATATCACCAGTATCTCGCTTATGATTATCGAGATAAGGAGGTTTCTTTGGTAATATGCTGTTTCGTTCCTCAGCAAGTTAAGTCATCTCCATTTCAGCAAAGTTTCTGAGGATGCCTCCCTGCCGGCAAGTTCATCGCTTACTGTTACTGTGAGGATGTAGTCGCCCGGCTGATAACCGCTCATATCAAGCTGAAGGTAAACCTGCGTGTTCTTTTGAAATGACTGGTAGGCGGTACTTATGGTAACCTCATCTTCGCCTGTACTGCTGAATAAACCAGCCAGGGATGAAAACACGTTTTCTAAGAATGAATTTTCATTAACTTTCTTCAGGGTAATCTTCTGTTCGAAATTAGTTTTTTTATCCTCATCCTGTTCAAGGTTGTACACTTCATAGTAAAGGTATACAGGAGTATTACGGGTAAACCTCCCGGCAGGATTCGGCAGAATTCCCAAATTATCTCTTACCATTGCAAATTTACCGGGCGTTTTCTTTTCTATTGCAGAGGCTAAAACAACATCGCTTAGTTCAAGTTTTGTTTGGTTATAATTTTTGACAAGCAGGTTGAAATGGTTTGTAGATACCCCGTTATCCCTGTGTCTAACTACTTCAAAGCGCCATTGAAAAAGTATCGGGTTTAGCTTTAGTCGCCATTGAATTGATCCAGTATTTTTCGGAGGAACTGAATTTTAGAACTTTCTCTTTTCCAAGGTTAGCGAGTTCTT
The DNA here is from genome assembly GCA_963800255.1 of uncultured Ignavibacteria bacterium. Classification (GTDB taxonomy): domain Bacteria; phylum Bacteroidota; class Ignavibacteria; order Ignavibacteriales; family Ignavibacteriaceae; genus DATFVA01. The sequence goes on from CAWDAK010000026.1 coordinate 5,352, forward strand.
CCACCTGCTGCACGATGCAGGTATTGCTGCTGTCGAATAAAAACAATCCGGCCTGATGCTGCAGCCTGTACCTGTCCTGGTATTCATAATCTTTAGAAATGTCGAGCGCGTAGTTAACATAAAGCCAGGTACTGCTGTCTTTGTCATCATCCAGGTTTTTAAATTGGGCCACTGCATAAGGAAGTGTAAAAACCGGACCCTTAAACTTCGGTTCATACTCTTCGGGATCAATGCGCCGGAGCGACTGCACATCCGCATAGGTATCAAGTCCAAATTGTGAATAATACCGTCCGTTAAGGGTGGGAGTACTGAAACGGAAATTTTTGGTCCAGTAATCATCTGTAAAACCGAAGGCTTTATTTTTGTATACCCATACATCAGTTTTCATCATCATCTGGGTTCTTCCACCGGCATTTATGTAAGGCCTGAACCTTACACGGCTTATCGGGTCACCGTACCTCAGCATGATTTCGCCCCGGTCTGATTTCCATCCTGTAACATTCTGCTTTGCAACAGTAAACATCAGGTTTGAATAGGCAACCCTTGAGTAATGTTCCAGCAGCCTTTCATTATATTTTGTAAGGTAAAGCGGATCTTTCTTATTCCAGAAATCATTTACGGAGCTGTCGGCACTTTCTCCCCTGTTTTCATCAGAGCCCATAAGGACAAATGATGTACTATCACAGAATTCTTTCCTCTCATCATCTGTCATCAGGTTAAGTGCTTTTTTATATGATGACTGCGATGAATCAAAACTTAAAGTCTTATAGTAGAGATATCCCATAAAGAGGTAAGCATTTTTATCCAGCGAATCTATCTGAACCACCTTTTTAAGCAGAGGGATTCCAGGTTCGTACATTCCTGCTTCGGAGTAGAGATGGCTTAAATGAAGATAGGAATCTTTTCTTTCCGGGTCAGATCTTATGGCGCGTTTAAAAAAATCCACAGCCTCATAAAAGTCGTCATCAGCATAATCATTATAACTCAATGCGACTTCATCATACTTCATAAACGAATTATGATACTCGTAAAAGTCATCCTCCTTTATCCTTCCCATATTAAAAAGGGCTTCAGTATTTTCAGGATCGATCTCAATGATATCCTCATAAACATCATAGGCCATGCTTCCGCTGAAGAATTCCATCAGCTTTGCCTTAAGCATCCTATACTCAACATTACGGGGTTCTGCCCATATTGCCTTTTCGATGTAATCCCTTGCTTTACCCCTGCTGTAGACGGTGTTTTTGCTGAATTCATTTTTAGCCAGTTCGAACCAGGATGATGCCTGTCCGTATGAGAATGAGGTATAACAAAACAGGATGACAAGGAATGTATTTAATATTTTAATCTTCATCATTTTCTGTCCGTCTGGTGCAGCTGCATAAACAATTGCATCTGTTTCCCTAGAAATTAATGTATGAAAACCGGGAAATCAATGCCAGAATTAACAATAACTCTCGGCGGAGGGATGCGGCAATCCAAGGATGCGGCAGGGCGGGGATGGGTGGGATGAGGGGGGGTGAGGGGCTATGTGCGAGGAAGCTTAAAGGGTTGTTACGTGAAGTTATATCTACTGACGTTTTGCCGCTATGCGGCAAGGCAGGGATCAGGGCACGGCGAGGGGTTTGGGTGTGATAAACCAAAAGGGTTGTTGTCGTGTCGTCATATCTATCAACATTTTGCCGCTATGCGGCAATCCAGGATGCGGCAGGGCGGGATGGGTGGGATACGGCAGAGCGAGGGGTTTGGGTGTGATAAACTAAAAGGGTTGTTGTCGTGTACCCGATCCTCGTAGAGGATCCATTATTGTAAGCCCGGCCGTATAGAGGCTTAAAAACCACTATTAACGGACTAAATCACACCCGTCGTATTTTTCTCTTGGAATAATAACTTATTGTCGCTATTTTATATTCGTAATAATGGAACTTAAAGTTTTACTAATAGTAAACTCACAGTAAAGAGTAAAAGAAAAATAAAAAAGCTGAACTAACCTTAAGAGAACCCCTTTTTAATAATAGTTTCCCTTTTTAAATATTTCTTCAATTTTATAATCCAATTCAATAATCGTTTTCTAATCTAATCGCTAAGAATAATAATGATGGAAAACAAACAAATCATAAGGACAAATGTATGAACATCTATGTAGGAAACCTTTCGACTTCAGTTAACGAAGAAGATATAAGGAATGCATTCTCACTGTACGGTAATATTACCAGCGTAAAAGTTATAAAAGATATGTACACAGGCGTATCAAAAGGCTTTGGATTCGTTGAAATGACAGGCGACCCTGAAACTGCCATTAAAGAGCTCAATTCAAAAGACTTAAAGGGCAAAAACATCGTAGTTAATGAAGCCCGCCCAAAAAGCAATGGTTCTTCCGGCGGCAGAGGACAAGGTTCTTTCAGTGGTTCCGGTAATGGCAACGGCCGCTCAAGTAAATGGTAATAGCAGGGACTAATCCCTGTTTGCTATTCTCTCTTAAGAGACGTAAAGATGAAAAATATTCATAACTTCCATATCCCTGTAATGGGACTCGCCTTCACTGTTGATGCTCCTTTAAAAGTTGCACACTATGGAATAGATTCGGTTATCTCCATTGTGGATGATGACCTCATTGAAAAGATGAGGGGCGTGCATTCCCGTCTGAATAACTTACCTTATGTTCCTGTTTCTATAAAAGAACCTGACTTCAGGGCTGTAAGAATTACTCAGTACCTTAACCTTATTAATGATCTTGTGGTGAAGAATTTCGCTTCGCTGAAAACCAATATACTTGGTAAGGGCAACGAGCTTGAGAAATATTATTCTCTTCTCCCGGATGGTTCAGAGTTAAAGCAGACACTGCAGGCTTTTATAGAAGGCAGACTGGATGCGGCTGATATGAAAGATAAACTTGACAGCCTGATGCACTGCGGCAGCATTGATGTAAACATCATGACCAAGGTGGATAAGGTTAATTTTGATGAATCAGGTCAGCTTCCTGTTGAATTTAATGACGCTCACGCCTCGCTTCGCGGTTTTGCTAAAAGCCGCCTTACTTCGTCAGTTGTACTTTCTGCCGGGATGAACCCCAGGCTTTACAGCTATTTTGAAAAATTTCCGGATTTTTTTCCCGGCAATAATGGTGAATTGACGAAAAAAATTATCCTGAAGGTAAGCGACTACCGATCTGCTCTTATACAGGGAAAGTTCCTTGCAAAGAAAGGGTTGTGGGTCTCCGAATTCAGGATTGAGTCGGGCCTTAACTGCGGAGGGCATGCTTTCGCTACGGATGGGTACCTAATGGGACCGATACTCGAAGAGTTTAAAACCAACCGCGGATTTTTAGTAAGCACAATTTACGAAGTGTTTGCTGATGCACTGACAAAAAAAGAACTTCCATTCAGCAAGGTACCTCCGGAACTGAGGATAACAGCACAGGGCGGCGTGGGAACCGCTGAAGAAAATAATTTTCTTCTGGATTACTACCAGGTTGACTCTGTGGGCTGGGGAACTCCATTCCTTCTTGTTCCTGAAGTTACAAATGTAGATGAAAGAACGCTGACTCTTCTAAGCCAGGCTGAAGAAGGTGAACTGTACCTGAGCAATACTTCTCCGCTCGGGGTTCCTTTTAACTGCCTGCGCGGCAATACCAAGGACCTTGATAAGGAAGAAAAAGCCAGCCAGGGAAAACCCGGAAGTGCGTGTCCAAAAAAACTTCTGATATCCGACAGGGAATTCAGTGATAAACCGATCTGTACGGCATCCATAAAATACCAGACGAAGAAGATAGAACAGCTGAACAATTCTTCGCTGAGTACGGATGTAAAAAGCAGGGAATACAGCAAAATAATAGAAAAAACTTGTTTGTGCCTGGGGCTTGCGATGCCTGCCCTGGAAATGAACAACTCAGTGGAAAAAGTTGACGGCGTTGGAACTGCTGTATGTCCTGGTCCTAACATGGCTTACTTTTCTACTATAGCGGCGTTAACAGAAATGGTAAATCATATCTATGGGAGGCTAAACCTGATAAAAAGGAATGACCGCCCGAATATGTTTATGAAAGAGCTAAGACTTTATCTTAGTTACCTTGAGGAAAAAATAGCCGTTGTTGAGCTTCCGCTTTCTACGAACCAGGTTAAGTATTTTACCACGTTTATCAGTAATATTTCTGACGGCGTAGGATATTATAAACAGCTGTTTTCTGCAGCTGTGGGACAGCTTCTGGAATTTAAAATGAAGTCGGAATTTGAATTAAGCAGGCTCGAAGAAAAGCTGGACGAGCTGATTTCAGATATGGTTGAGAAAAATATAATTCCAGGTGTATACAGTTAAAATGGTCCCCGGGTCTCATTTTCAAATCAAAAATTATCTCAAGTGATCAACAGGTGATGGAGTATGCCGCCTTGCGGGATGTCCTTTGATTATTTGATAATAGTAAATATTTTATTTTCATTAAATAATGGAACATAGCTTCCGATAATAGTTAATAGAGTAAGAGTACTGCCTCTTTTTAATCTATTTTTTAACAATTTGTAACTTCTTTCCGTAGAGTAATGCGGAAAAACAAACAACAGGATAAATATGAATATATATATAGGAAACCTTTCGTCACAGGTTCATGAAGAAGATCTGACACGGTTATTTTCCGCTTTCGGGAACGTCTCAAGGGTTAATATCATGAAGGATTCGTATACGGGCCTTTCCAGGGGGTTTGGCTTTGTGGAGATGACGGGAAAACCCGAACAGGCCATCAAGGAGCTGGACAAGAAAGATCTTAAAGGCAAGGTTATTTCGGTAAGCGAAGCCCGTTCCAAAGATAACAGATCGTCAGGCAGCAGAAGCCGCCGTACGACGAGTGTGTTCGGGAACAGAACCAACAGGTATTGAGGAAGGGTGGAACATCTCCAATGTTCAGATTCTCTAAAATATTTGAACATCGGAGATGTCCGGTATCCGATCCTCGTAGAGGATCGATGTTTGTAGGATGACCCCTACCCGTCGATATTATTAAAACTTGACGCAACGCCGTCCATTGCCTGGGCCCTTACATGAATCTCGTTCAGCTTCTGGATAATTCTCAGAACCGCTTCACGTTTTTCTTCTACCAGGTCAGTTACGAATCCCCTGACTTCAGGCATATTACATTCATCCAGAATCCCCTCGTAAAAACGAACAATTGAGGTTTCTTTACGAAGCGCTTCATTCAGCATTGCACAAGTATTTCTACAGGTGTGTCCGCATTTCAATTCATTATCTACCATCTTTTACCTCATCCTGGAATATTTATTAAACCGTTATATTCTCTGCTTCCTGAGCAAATTTCTTTCCTATCAATAAAGCCTGTTCGTTCAGAGGGATTAAATGATGATGCCTTTCAGGCAGCACTTTCTTTAATGCCTTCAGAATGTTTTCCATCTTAACAACCGGGCGTCTTTCAATGAATGCGCCGACCAGTATCATATTAGCTACCTGCCTTTTGTTCAGCTTCTTTGTGGCTTCTTCTATGGCAGGGAGACATAGCACTTCAATATCAGTTCTTGTGGGAGGATTAATAATACCTGACTCTTCATAAAGAAGAAAACCGCCCGGCTTTAATGTTTCCTCAAATTTATCGAGTGAAGGCTGGTTTAACACAACAGCCGAATCAAATTTCGATAATATTGGTGAGCTGATCCTGGTATCACTTACAATTACAGTACAGTTTGCGGTTCCGCCTCTCATTTCAGGACCATAAGAAGGCATCCAGCTTACTTCTTTGTTCTCAATCATCGCAGAATAAGCGATAATCTGACCCATCGAAAGGATTCCCTGTCCTCCGAAACCTGCAAATATTATTTCCTGTGCTTTCTGCATTTTAATAACCTTTAATATTCATCATATAAAATTCTTAATTATTTCCCGTTCTGCGGTATTTTGATATCACCAAGGGGGTACATGGGAAACATATCGTTTTCCAGGAACTTGATAGATTCAACAGGAGTCATCTTCCAGCCGGAAGGACAATTTGAAACAACTTCGATAAAGCTTGTCCCTTTGTTGAGATCCTGGTTCTGGAATCCTTTGGTGATTGCTTTTTTCAGCTTCCTTACTGCGTTGGGAGTGTGCACTGCCTGCCTGGTAACATAATATGCACCCGGAAGACTTGCTACCATTTCGGTAATTCTTAATGGATAACCAATCAGGTCTTTGTCTCTTCCATAAGGTGTGGTTGATGTCATCATCCCCAGCAGGGATGTAGGCGCCATTTGACCGCCCGTCATTCCATAGATCGCATTATTGATGAAGATCATCATAAGATTTTCACCGCGGTTAACCGTATGGATTGTTTCTGCTGTACCTATTGCGGCGAGATCACCGTCTCCCTGGTATGAAAATACGTATTTATCCGGAAGCATTCTTTTAATACCTGTTGCAACCGCACTGGCCCGTCCGTGAGCAGCTTCCTGCATATCGATATCAAGATAGTGGTAAGCAAAAACCGAACATCCAACCGGGGCAACTCCAATCGTTCTATCCTGAATTCCTAATTCTTCAACAACTTCCATAAGGAGTCTGTGCACAACGCTGTGTCCGCATCCCGGACAATAGTGAAATACTGTATCTGTTAAAGTGGATGGTTTCTTATAGACTAATTCCATCCCATCAATTGCTTCTAAAGTTTCCATAGTGTATCCTACTCCTGACTGATTGATTGTTTTTCCAGTATCGTCTCAACTTCAGCGAAGATATCTTCCGGGGAAGGGATCATTCCGCCCATTCTTCCTTTGAAGTGAACGGGTTTCCTGCCTTCAACGGCGAGACGAACATCTTCTACCATCTGACCAGCATTCATTTCCACAACAAGGAAGAACTCAACCTGTGCGGCCAGTTCTCTTAACCTGTCGTACGGGAAAGGAAACAGTGTTATAGGTCTCAGGAGTCCAAGTTTAATTCCTTTTTCTCGGGCAAGATCAACGGCTTTCTGGCAGATTCTTGAGGATAAACCGAAGGCAACAAGCATTATCTCAGCGTCATCCGTGCTAATGTTCTCAAATCTTATTTCTTTCTTCATTTCTTCATACTTTGCCTGGAGATTGATGTTGATCTGTTCCATTTTTTCCGGCTGAATGAATAATGAGGTGATGATATTTCTTTCACGGTCAGCTGATTTCCCTACGGTTGTCCAGTCATATTTGGTTTTTGGCAGAGAACCAGCCGGGGGAAGAACAACTTTTTCCATCATCTGTCCCAAGGCACCGTCAGTAAGAATCATTGCAGGATTGCGGTATTTTTCTGCAAGCCTGAATCCTTCAAAAACGAAATCGGCCATTTCCTGTACCGATGCCGGAGCGAGTACTATTAAATGATAATCGCCATGCCCGCCGCCTTTAACGGCCTGAAAGTAATCTCCCTGCGAAGGCTGGATGGTTCCAAGTCCGGGACCACCGCGCACAACGTTGGCAACAAGGCAGGGAAGCTGTGCTGATGCTATGTAGGACAGGCCTTCCTGCATAAGGCTTATTCCGGGACTTGAGGACGAGGTCATAACCCGTGCACCTGTGCCGGCAGCACCGTAAATCATATTGATTGAAGCTACTTCGCTCTCAGCCTGTAGTACTACTCCCCCTCTTTTGGGACATTCCTGTGCGAAGTATTCAAGTACTTCTGACTGGGGGGTGATCGGGTAACCGAAATATCCGTCCATTCCTGCTCTTATAGCGGCTTCGGCCAGAGCTTCATTTCCTTTCATCAAACGAACGTCGTCGTTGTTTGTGTTTTCTGTGTTGTTCATTTCAAACCTTTTTTAGTCAATTAACCAATAACTTCAGCAGTCTTTGCAGTTTTCTTTAATGCTGATTTGGGCTGGCGGTAAACTGTTATCGCCGCTTCGGGACATACGAGAGCACAATTGACGCATCCTGTACAGTTATCCTGCATCAATTCTACATAACGATATCCGGCTTTGTTTATGTGGGATGATAATCCGAGGCTTTCCTGGGGGCATGCTACGATACATAATTCGCATCCTTTGCAGACAATCCCGTCAATTACTACTGTTCCTTTGATCATTTTGTCTCCAATTTCTATATCAGACTTTGCTGAAATTAGACAACATATATGCCAGCAAAGGGTTTTTTTTAAAGTCTCTTTTTACGCATTATACCCATTAATAGTGATATATATTTTTCAGAATTAAGAAGTGCTGTTGAATTATATTTTTATAAATGGGAAGGGGCTAGTGGTAGAAATGTTGAAATATTCACCAATTATAGGGAAATCTGCTAAATAAGGGAACCGATTACTGCCTGGAATGACGTCTGAAGTTTGACTTTTATAAATTATTTATTAGTTAAAATAACCTGGTTTTTCAGATACGATTCCGGATGCACAAGTTAAAAAAAACAACCCCCATGCCTTAGCATAGGGGTCAAATTATGATATAAATATCTCTTTAATACCGTCACCTAAAAGAATCCTGAAGGGATTTACACTTCAGATTCTAATGTTTTAGTCCTTTACCGAAATATCCATAACCTGGCTGTTGCCGCCTACTTCCGGGTAATACATCAGGTAGGCCTGGGCCGCGGGCACAGTATACTCGCCCGGCATCTGGGCTTTGATTATGTACGAGAATTCCATCCTGTCATTTACATTAGTAACAAAGAATGCAACTTTTTCATCACGATATTCTTTGTCGGCATAGAACCAACGCCAGGGACGATAATCCCATTTATCATAATACCCATAATCGTTTTCGCCTTCTATTTCAAAGTTTTGTTCATCTTTTACTACCTCGAATCCCGATGGCAGCATATCCTCAAGGATGAAATACTGAAGGTCGTTATCTTTTGCATCTACATAAGTTTTAACCAGTATATTATCTCCTGAAGTCACGGTGCCCTTTAATGGTACCTTGGTGTAAATGATTCGATCCTTCATTTGTTCCTGTTTCAGGATATAATATTCTCTTTTAACTTTGAAGCCGCTAACGCTGGCAGCTGCATCTTCATCATTTGTATAGTACTGGTTTATGCCTGAGAAATAAAGCTTTCCGTTTCCGTTTTTCACTATTTTTATTTGGTTGTCTCCCTTACGAAGAATGTTATCTTTTAATCCGGAGAAAACGAAAGTTTTGTTTTCCTTATAGATATCTTCTTTTGTGAAATGACGGCTTGCGGCCTGTTCTCCATTAATATAAACGGTTACGTTATAATCGGGGTTTAACTCATTCGTTGTCTTCAGGTAGTCAGCCAGTGCGAATATAACCGCTGCGGATTCCTGCGTGGATCTCCAGCTGAACCCCTGCTTCTGCTGCAGGAGCCATCTTACTGTTTTCCCGATCAGTTCTGAATTTGAATTTGTTTTTAACAGGGCTTTAAGAACGAACGCAGTTGTCTGCACTTTATCATCCTGCCAGCTGTAATGCCATTCTTTGCCTCCCCAGTACGCAAACCTTTCCTCACTGTGAACCATTCTCACAAGTTTATCGGAGGATGCCTTTCGCCAGAGAATTATTATTTATGTCTTTTAACGCAATTGTAAGCAGGGCAATTGAGTATGCGTTTAAATCATCATTAAGTAGTGTTTCTATCCGGTTGTTCAGGTCGGTATAATCAGCAGAGTTATACTTTAATGCGGCCGCAAGTGAGTAAAGCATAAATGAAAGGGTTGTTTCATCAAGTGACTCTGATTTCTCAATTTGCTGTTTAAGGTTTTCAACACCACGGGAATAAATGTTGTTATCAACAGGATAACCTGCATTTTTCGTAAGAGTCATTCCGTAAATAACATACGCCGTCATATAAGGATGTGTTTTATCATTTGTCCACCATCCCCAGCCCCCGTCATCATGCTGAAAGTTGTAAAGCCTTTTTAATCCGGCTTCTACCATCTTCGGCAGTTCTTCGATTGTGGAGTACTTTAACGGGGCATCAAGATCCCTGAACGTATTTGCTACAATGATAGTTGGCAGGAACCTGCTCATTGTCTGCTCAACACATCCGTACGGGTAGCCTGCAAGATCGTCAAGCGCTTTTATGATTGTGCCGGCGAGGGAGGGACTAAGATCAAACTCCAGCTTTGCCGTACTTAAATCAACGTCGCCCGGTATTTTGAAATTTAGCTCTTCGGACCTGCTGAAATCGCTAAAATCAGAAATAAGCGGACTTGTAACGCGAATTCCGCGCGGAAGAATAGGGACTTTAAGTTCAAGCGCGTCTGATTCTTCATTAGTAAGAGCCTCTGCGGTAAGTTTAGCTTCTCCAATAGATTTATCTACTTTCACGGTCCAGTCGATTCTAAGCTCACCATTTTTGTCGATTATAATTTCATAAACACCATTCTTACCTTTGTTGACAGCAGCATCATATCCCTTACTGTTAACCTCTGATTTAATAAGCTTAACGTTATCTGCAGCAAAAGTGATTTTTGTTTTCTTTTTTTCATCAAGATAATTATGAACGATAGTGGAGACGGTCATCTCATCACCTTCACGGAAGAAGCGGGGGGTTTCCATTCTCACCAGTAAGTCCTTGCGTGATATCATTTTATCCTGCTGCTGCCCTACATCAGTAGCTTTTGTTACTCCCCTTACCGTGGTACGCCAGGTGGTGAGGTTATCAGGGATTCTGAAGCTGACTTTTGCTTTACCGTTCTTATCTGTTATTATATCGGCTTTCCATATCAGCGCATCAACAAAATTCGAGCGAACCTCAGCTTTAACATAATTAGTTCCTTTATCCTTCATTTCTGATTTCATCATCATCCCGTTTGCACGCGGCGCGTTTAAACTCATTTCATCCGATTCAACAACGCCTGCCTGTATCTGTCCGAAATTCCGGGAGTCTTCAACCACAGGCTTCTCAATTTCAAAATTGTACTCTTTTGACTTCCTGTCGATATTAACAGATTTAATCATAGTAAGGTTATGTCCGTTCCCGGATATATATAAATCATATTCCCCCTGCACGATATTGCCAATCTTATAATTTCCATTGGTATCTGTTTCGGCGGTATAATAATACTTCTCACTACTCAGGATCACAAAAACATTTTTTGCCGGTTCACCGCCATCTTTTATATTTATTTTACCGTAAAGCGAACCCTTCTTAAGGTTTGTTTCATCCCGGTGTTCATCCTTGAAAAAGTTTTTGTCTATGTAGGTTATATCCCTGCTGTGACTGCTGAAATTGCTGTACTGCAATGAGCTATATGTGGGGATATATGAATATACAGGAGCGTAGAAGAATGATTGAATATCCTGCGTCTGGTCCTCCTTGATGGCGTAGATGCTTTCATCAATAATACCGAACGATAAATCGGTATTGGGCACCGGGTTTCCATGGTAATCTTTCACAGTTATCTCATAATCTGCGTTTTCACCCGGTTTATATGTTTCTTTTGAAGGCTTCAGACTGATATCAAGGAACTTATCCTTTGCAAGTACTCCCACCAGCTTACTTGTATTGTAGAACTGGCGGTCTTTAATATAACAAACTGCGATGTTGAAGCTGGGAGAATATTTATCTGTAAGTTTTTCACGGATAGTAAGACTGTTTCCTTCAACCTTGTACTTCTTATACTTTATAAAAATATCAGACTCATAAGTAAGCAAAAGTTCCGTATTGGAAGTGGGAATAAAGACATACGCAACCAGGCTGTCGCCTTTATCGTATGCATCTTTATCTGTTACTATTTCCAGTCCCTGCCCTGTTCTCCCGTAATAATAATTATTTATATCTCCCACATAAAAAGACGAGGATGAGGTTATTTCCCTGTTTTTACTGTCGTATGCCTTAACAACATAGGTATAGTAGCCTTCACTAAGACGGGAAGTGGATAAGGGATGGAGGCTTTGCCGTGACTATCGGTTGCCCCATGCAGCACTTCAAGCTTATCCTGGTTATAGTGCGTCCTGGGATTTGAATAGTTTATAATTATATCAAAATCTGTTTGTACCGGATTGTCAGAAAAATCATTGGCATTAACCCTCAGATTAACTGTTTTACCTCTTTCCACAAAATATCTGTCAGGAGAAGTAAAAATAGAAAACGCACCCCTGGTTACATAAACTTCCGAAGAGCCGGGGATAACCCTTCGAGAGGCATCTTTTACTTCGGCTGTAATAACGTAGATATAGTCATACTGAACATCATCATCAACCTTATAACTGAACTTATATTCTCCTTTATCATTAAGTGAGCCCGTTTCCTGCGAAACGAGCTGCTGGTTTCCATAATACATCGGTCTTGAGTAAGAACGATAGAACCAGCTGTAATCTGACCAGTACCACCAGGGCCGCCAGTATGGCTTCTTGTAAATGCTTAAAGTAACCTCACCATTAGTAACAGGCGAACCAAAATAGTAATCCGCCGTCACCGTTCCATCAATAATATCTTTAGCCGCGTAGTTCTTTGATTCTGTTTTAACTTCAACCTTATATTCAGGCTTTTTATATTCTTCAACGCTGAACGAACCGTTATAAGAATTCTGACCGTTCGAAATTAAGATTGAATAGTCGCCCAGATCAGCTTCTTCATCGAGCATAAAATCTGAGTTAAGCGAACCGAATTCGTTTGTTGTAAGATCAGCGGAAAAGACTTCTTTATTTTTTGGTGACTTAATGGTGACCGTAAACTTTTCATAAGGTACATTCTTAATTTCGTTACCGCCTTTTTGTCTCATTACAGCCTTGAAGAAAACCTGTTGACCCGGCCTGTACACCGGCTGATTAGTGTATATGTAGGCAGTATAGTACTGGTTATTTCCATTCCTGAAATAATAGTACGGATCGCTTAAAATTGTCTCCTCCCCTGCCTGCGCAATAAGGATGGGAGAGTTAATATTCTCAACCTTTTGTTTATCCATATCGATAAGAACAATGCCGTCTTTATCTGCAGTTTGACTGGTTATAAGCTTTCCGTCGTTATAAACCGACACCCTGCTCTTCAACAGGAATTCACTTGTTTGTGCATTAGCCACGTAAGCGATGATCTGTTTACCGCTATTTTTATAAATGAGGGAAAGGTCGGAAACAACAATACCGCAATAGGCCACGCGGTCGCCTTTTATCGCCTGGAGAATATAAATTCCTGCTTTATCAATTTTGCCTATTGATAAATTATTATTGCTTCCGTAATAATTCGAAGGAATATAGTCTTTCCATTCTTTTAAAACAGTGGTGTATTTGAGGAGAGTTTCTTTCCGGCTTCCGAAAATATCAAACGCATAGCGCATATTATTTTTATCCATGGAAGAAAAGAAACTTACCGGGTCTTCTATTGCCAGCAGACGGAATTTATATGTGCCTCCGCTCCTGTTGTAATTATACAGGTTAACTGAAACTTTACTGCCGGGAGAAAAGGTTGTATAGTTTGAAAGATAGAAATTATCGTCGTCTTTTATACTGCTTTGATTTGAGCTCCCTAGTAATAGAGGTAGAAACAGAGTTATAAGTATTAACAACCGCTGCCGGAAAAAAGTAGACTGGTTCATACTGGCTCCTCGAATGTTTCCGGATTATACGCCATCACTCTGGAAAAGTGCCAGCGATTTATAAAAAATATTTAATAACCTAAAATAAAACTAATTGAGGGTGATAGGGAAATAATTCTTTTTGGTGGTGAGTCTATGGCGAAAGAGGGGTATGGTAATACAATATATATATAAGAATGTTTAAGAATGAGCGGATGGTATCAGCATAATACAATATTGGAGCCTGTTTGAGCGGGATCGCATCGCGCTAAAAATGTGATAATAAGGCTTTCGGGTGGCCTTAAGACTCAATAAGTTGGATTATGAACAAGGAACCGACTTAAACACTAAAATAGTCGGTTATTTTGGACTATGATAAGAGAGGCACTATTCATGAAAACATTATTGTAAGTGCTAATGAGGTAGTCTAACTTTGTACTGGAAATAATCAATCAACAATGGATGAGGTGATATTGAAGTTACTAACAAGAATATCGATCGTGGGCATCTTAGCTTTACTGGTTGGATTTACTATAATTAAGACAGACGTGAGTGAGACAGCAAAACCAGTAATGAATAATACGGTCACAGTAGAAGAGAGTCTTGTTGAAACGTCAGCAATATCTTACATAGATAAAGGTTACATGTCAGCTTCCTGGTACGGTCCCCGTTTCCATGGAAAGCAAACAGCTAACGGTGAAATTTATGATCAGATGGCTTTTACCGCCGCTCATAAAGGACTAAAATTCGGGACGTTGTTAAAAATAACCAACCCGAAAAACGATAAATTCGTTATCGTGAGAATTAACGACCGCGGTCCCTATATTGGAGGGAGACAGCTTGATCTTTCAAAAGCCGCAGCAATGCAGCTTGGTATGATGAAGCGCGGTGTTATCAAGGTGAAAGTCGATCAGTTGAGCCTGAAAGGGATAAACTTCCCCGTTATCACTCTGAACTGATAACCAATGTCCATAATAAATAAAGTTAAGACCCGGCAGCAAGCCGGGTTTTTTATTTTATATCCCTTTAATTATTAAATTGCACTAATAATCACAATAAAAACTAACGGAAGAATGGCTGAAAAAAAGAAATTAAACCTGGGCTGCGGAAAGGACATTAAAGAAGGATACGTAAACCTTGATGTTGTAGATTACGGTGGAAATATGATTCACGATATCAATACCTTCCCGTATCCGTTTGAGGATAACACATTCGACGAGGTGTTTGCCAGTCACATTCTCGAGCACCTCGACAGTTTTCACAAGACGGTAACGGAACTATACAGGATTTCGAAACCTGACGGGGTCATAATTGTGTACGCCCCCTTCTTCCTTAATACTAAGTACTTCGGGGAACCTGATCATAAGATTCCCTTTTCAATTAGAACCTTTGATAATTACGAGTACATAGGAAACAGGGAGCTTAAATTCTACGAGAGATGGAAACTGAACCACAGGACGAATTACGAAGGTAAAGCACAGTTTGAAATACTGGAAAAGAGATTTATTACTTCACATTTCGCTGCACTGAAATGGATGGATGCGATTCTCAACATCGAACCGGTCATGTATGAAAGATTTTTCGCGGGGATTTTCTCCCCCGAGGAGGTATTCTTTAAACTCCGCGTTGTAAAATAATATAAAGAAATTTGCTACAATAAATAGAATCTCTACGAGGATCATTTCCGGGTATCGTAGACGTCGTATTATTGTAACCACCCGATCAACCCGAACACCTATGAGGGTTTTGTCTTCACGGCTGAAACAACCAGCCATAACCATCCAATTAAAAAACATACCCCCCCGAAAGGCGTTACCATCGCAAAAAAGATCATCCCCGTAACCGCATATAAATAAAGAGAAAACGAAAACAGAACTATCCCCGCCAGGAAGAACCACCTGGAAACCTCAAAACTGTCCCCAGCCGCAATAGCCAGCGCCAGCAGAACTACGCTGTGTATCAGCTGATACAGGACACCCGTTTTATAAATTTCAATCATCTCCGGTGACAGCATGCTCTTTAAGCCATGCGCTCCGAAAGCCCCCAGGGCCACCCCCATAAAGCCTGATATCCCCGCAATTATAAGCCATTTTTTTGACATACTTATCTCCCTTCCAAGGTGAACCATATCAAATTACATTGTAAAATAGGATGTAAAATTGCTAAATTAACCGACTATTAATAATTAACCAAACGTTAAAAATGAAAGCACTGCAAAAGATGATTCTGCCGGCATTACTTCTGTCGGTAATCCTTCTTATATATTTTATTTACTTCGCCCCTTCAGGAAAACTTGGACTTTTCTCCAACTTCGATACAAACAATAATGCTAACAAGGATATAGAAGTTGTTCTGGTAAAGGAAAAGGGAATTCAGAATGATCCTGTAAATCAATCGTCCGTTTTTTACGCGATGGATGGAGCCGGCGTACAAAACCTGGTTCAGGCGCCATATCCCCTCCCCGCAGGAATTGAGGAAGCCGAATCTATTATAATGAAAGGACATCTGCACGACGATCATTTTCATGCTGTTGAAATAAACTTACCATAGATTTTATGAGAAATAAATTCGAACTAGTTTCAAATTATAAACCGTCAGGTGATCAGCCTGAAGCTATTAAGCAGCTGACCGCCGGGGTGAAAAGCGGGGAAAGGTACCAGACTCTGCTTGGAGTTACAGGCAGCGGTAAAACTTTTACGATATCAAATGTTATTGCTGAAATGAATAAACCAACGCTTATCATTTCACACAACAAAACACTCGCCGCACAGCTATACTCGGAGTTCAAATCTTTTTTTCCTAATAATGCTGTTGAATTTTTTATAAGCTACTATGATTACTATCAGCCCGAAGCTTATGTGGTTTCCAGCGATCTTTACATCGAGAAAGATTTCGCGATAAATGAAGAGATAGACCGGCTGAGACTAAAAGCCACGACTGCCCTGATTGAAGGAAGGACTGATGTAATAGTGGTCGCCTCGGTAAGCTGTATTTACGGTATTGGCGCACCTCAGGATTATGCCGAACAAATAATCTTTCTGCGGCAGGGAATGAAGATTCCCAGGAAAAAACTTCTGCG
Organism: uncultured Ignavibacteria bacterium; assembly: GCA_963800255.1. GTDB lineage: Bacteria > Bacteroidota > Ignavibacteria > Ignavibacteriales > Ignavibacteriaceae > DATFVA01. The sequence continues at coordinate 21,865 of CAWDAK010000026.1, forward strand.
GGACCTTATTGATATACATTATGTGAGAAATGATACGGAATTCAGCCGCGGGACTTTCCGGGCGCGCGGTGACGTTGTGGAAATTATTCCCGCTTACCAGTATGAGGAAGCCGTAAGGATTGAATTCTGGGATGATGAAATAGAGAAGCTTAGCATTATCGACGCAGTTACGGGAGATGTCCTTAAGGAGATTGATTCTAATCCTATATACCCTGCAAAATATTTTGTATCGAACCGCGAGCAGGTTCAGAAAGCTATATACAGTATTGAGCAGGAGCTGGAAGACAGGTTAAAGTATTTCCGTTCGGAGGAAAAATACCTTGAGGCTCAGAGGATTGAGCAGAGAACCAAGTTCGACATTGAGATGATGAAGGAAATAGGCTACTGCTCCGGTATTGAAAATTACTCGCGGCATCTCGATGGCAGAACACCCGGTTCCCGTCCCTATAACTTAATGGATTATTTTCCAAAAGATTTCCTCTGTGTGATTGACGAATCGCACGTAACCGTTCCGCAGATAAGGGGAATGTATAATGGTGACCGGGCAAGGAAGGAAACTCTTGTGGAATATGGTTTCCGGCTTCCCTCTGCACTGGATAACCGTCCAATGAAGTTTCAGGAATTTGAGGGAATGGTTAACCAGGTAATTTACGTTAGTGCCACTCCCGCTGATTTTGAGCTTGAGAAGAGCGGCGGGGTTGTAGTTGAACAGATTATTCGACCAACCGGACTCCTCGATCCCGAAATTCTGGTTCGCCCTATCAAAGGTCAGATTGATGATCTTATTGGTGAAGTTAGAACAAGAGTGGAAAAGCAGGAGAAGACTCTTGTCACTACCTTAACGAAGAAAATGGCTGAAGACCTGGCCGATTACCTTGATAAGATCGGTATTCTTGTGAGGTATATCCACAGCGACATTGATGCCCTTGAACGTGTTGAAATACTGAGGGATCTGCGTATGGGCGAGTTCGACGTTCTTGTAGGTGTGAACCTCCTGAGAGAAGGACTTGACCTCCCGGAGGTATCTCTTGTTGCCATTATCGATGCGGATAAAGAAGGCTTCCTGAGAAGCGAGCGCTCACTGATGCAGACGGCGGGGCGTACCGCCCGAAACGTTAACGGGAAGGTGATAATGTACGCCAACATCATCACAGAATCTATGCGGAAAACAATAGATGAAACAAACAGGCGGCGAAAGATTCAGCAGGAGTATAATGAGAAGCACGGCATCGAACCGAAGACTATCTTCAAGAGTATGGAGGAGATAATGTCATCTACATCGATTGCTGATATAAGGAAAAAGGAGGAGCCGGAAACGTTCGCCTTTTCTAAAGTGGCCGAGCCGGTACTTAAGTATATGACCCGGGATCAGAAGCTGGAGCTGGTTGACGAGTTAAACGGTCAGATGCACCAAGCCGCGAAAGATCTTGAGTTTGAAAAGGCTGCCCACCTAAGAGATGAAATCCAGCGCCTTAAAAAAATGATTAAGTAGAACTAGATGAGGATTACTGGCTTCAGTTCTTCTTTAAATTTATCCCCTTTATAAATTACCTGCTCTAAAAATAATCCCGAGGGCGGTGCGGTATACTTTGCAGGCTCTTTTGATTTCGTAACAAGAAATATTTTAATGTCAGCCTCAGATAAATGTCCTCTGCCAACCTCCGCAAGAACACCAACCATTCTTCGCACCATCTTCCATAGGAAATGAGAACCCGTTATCCTTATAAGAATTAAATCGCCATCCTTCTTCAGACTTACATCCTCTATAAGGACCCTGGTAGATTTTTCATTTGGATCCTGGTCGGAGAACGATATGAAATCATTCATCCCGTGGAATTGCCTGGCGGCAGTTTCCATAGTTTTGAAATTAAGTCTGTCTTTTATCCACCACACCAGGTTTTTACCGAACGCAGTTCTCCTAGTAGCTATCTGGTACACATAACTTCGCTTTACTGCATCGTGACGGGCGTGAAAATTAGGATATGTTTTTTCAATCTCCAGGATATTGATATCATACGGCAGACTATCATTCATCTTAAGCCGTATTATTTCCGGAGCCAGCATTGTTTTAACATCAAGATGTGCTACCTGGCAAAGTGCATGAACACCGCTGTCGGTTCTTCCCGATCCCTGTATGTCGGCCCTTTCCTTTTTGAAAACTTCATCCGCGGCTTTGAAAAGTGTGCCCTGGATGGTTCTTGTTGCAGTCTGCCCCGGCTGCTTCTGCCAGCCCGAATACCTTGTACCATCGTATTCTATAAATAATTTAAAACGTGCCATCCTTAGAACGAGGTCTCCTCTTCAGCGTAATCATCTATTGATTCGAAAATCCTGACTTTAACTTTTTGAACGTTGGAAGGAAGGCTTTGTTTCTTTATTTCTGTCAATATGTAACGGCAGATATTTTCTACTGTTGATTGAAAATTTACAATGATCATTTTCGATTTCACTGATTTCAGGAACCTGACAATTTCCTCATCTTTTTCAAAAACCATAAAGGCATGATCCAGATGATCAACTATAGGATTGACAATTTTTTTAAGATCATAATAATCCATAATCATTCCGCCGTCGTTAAGTTCGCCGTCCAGCTCAACTATCATTCTGTAGGAATGGCCATGAATATTTTTACATTTGCCGAAGTGTTCAGGCAGGCGGTGACCCATTTCCCAGTGAAATTCTTTAGCAATTTTCATTATACTCCTTTTGTATCCGGCTGCCAGATGAACTTATGCATTTGCAGCTGAAACCTCGCCTTAACCTTATCCCGCAATATCCATTCAACGGCAGTAAGGGGTTCCATCTTTCCAAATACCACAGAAATCAGCAGTTCACATTTACCTTCAAGCCGGTAGTTCTTTATAATTTCCTTTGTCCATTCATAATCTTCCCGGCTTCCAATTACAAATTTCAGTTCGTCCTTTTCCTTGAGCGAATTGATATTTTCATACAGGTTCTTCTTCTCCATCCCGCTGGATGGACATTTAAGATCCATTACAATTTTTACACGCTCATCAATCGCCCTGATGGGAAGACTTCCACCAGTTTCCAGCATAACATCGTAACCCTTGTCGCAAAGCGCCGTCATAAGCTGCCGACATTCCTCATCCTGCACCAGTGGTTCACCGCCTGTAATTTCCACCAGGCTGCACCCGTATTCACCGACTTTTTTAATGACATCCTCAATTGAAAAGTCTTTTCCCTCATAAAATGCGTATTCGGTATCGCACCAGCTACACCGAAGATTGCACCCGGTTAACCTGACAAATACACAGGGCAGACCGGCATAAGTGCTTTCTCCCTGAACGGAAAAATAGATTTCGTTTATTTTCAGCATATTTTCGCAACATTTTAATATTTTAACCCTGATTAATTTAGTAAAGAATACATTGACAAAAAATGCCCAATTATCTATATTTGAAGTCTATTTATTTATCTAAAACCAAGGATTTACTTAAAAATGGCAAGTCACAAATCAGCAAAGAAAAGAATACGTACTTCTGAAAGAAAAAGAGCTATAAATAAAAGTTATGAATCTAAGCTAAAGACTCATTACAAGAGAGTGCTGGAAACGGAAAGTAAGGATGAGGTTGAAAAATTATATAAAGAAGCCATTGCTGTAATTGACAAAAGTGCAAGCAAAGGAATAATACACAGTAACAATGCATCCCGCAAAAAAGCTGCTTTAACCAGGCACCTGAATAAGCTAAGCCAGCCAAAAGAAGAACAAAAATAAATCCTTGTTACTATAAAAAATTTATAAGGCTCTCTATCGGGAGCCTTTTTTATTTTATGGATTTAATGATTCAGAATATATCCTTAAATTAGTACAAGAAACATTTAACATTATAAATTATCCGGGGAGAAAAACATGCACGAAAAAAGTATAACATTACTAAATAAAGCGGTTGCCGATGAGCTAAGTGCGGTGCATCAGTATATGTACTTTCATTTCCATTGTGATGACCAGGGTTATGATTTACTCGCTAACTTGTTCAGAAGAACTGCTATCGCTGAAATGCTTCATATAGAAAGGCTTGCCGAAAGAATTTTGTTCCTCAAGGGAGATGTTGAAATGGCAGCCTCCAGTGAAGTTCAGAAATTAAAAGAAGTAGAGGAAATGCTGAAACTTGCCTCAAAAATGGAGGAAGACAGCGCCCATGATTACAATCTATGGGCAAACGAATGTGCGGCGAATGCTGATTCCGTTTCCAAGCAGCTGTTTGAAAGTCTCGTAGTCGAAGAAGAAACTCATTTTGATCAGTACGACACCGAACTTGACAATATGAAAAAATTTGGACCGAATTACCTTGCTCTTCAATCTATTGAAAGAAGTAAGGGAAGAGAAGCCGGCGCAGCCCCTGCCGTCTAAGATTCTGCTTACGTAAAAAACAGAATCAAGGATAAAACAGAGAATCAGCCGGAAGACCGGAAGGATTAATTATAGTTTAGCAGCTTCATCATTCCGCACCATTTCGGGAATTTTATTGATTGGTTTTGGTCTCAATTCCCGGTTTTATTTCAATTAGTTATAGCCCGGAAATCCATCTGAGGATTCCGGGCTGTAAACAGTGTTTTCCCGCTGCTCTTATCCCCACATTTTAGAACCACCCTATGATGCAGAAATTGAAAAGATTACCCGCATTGACGACAAGAATGACAATCTTTCACAATTAGCGGTCCATTTTGGCTCAAAATGGCCTGATATCCTGTGGCAAAGCTTTTGCTTGGTTATGAAGTAACTAGTTGAGTGGAGGTTTTTATGAACATTGAAGCATTGTTAATAGTAGGACAGGTTTTCATTCTGATTTACCTGGGTCTCAAATTCTATAAAAAAGTCCTGAATAACAGGTTAAGGATCAAATAATTATCTGTTCTTTGTCCCCTTAACCTGATCTGGTACACTATCCTTTTGATATCTTTTTTATCAAATCCCCAAAATAAAACGAAAGGATAGTGTTATGATTAGAAAAGCCACTATTCGGCTCTCACTATTGTTCCTTGGACTTATCTTTTTTTCATCTTCTTCTTTCTGCACCAACTTTTCAGTTGATGTAGCCAATTTTTCTTTTTCACCGTCCTCGATTAACGTTTTAGTCGGTGATACCATTACCTGGAACTGGGTTAGCGGTACCCATACCACTACCTGTAACGGCACCGCAGGTACCTCTTTGCCTCCAGGCGCAACTCCATGGGATGCCCCCATTAATAGCACCACAACTTCTTTTTCCTATGTAATTGAAATCGTTGGAGACTATAACTTTGTCTGCTTGTTTCATCCCAGTATGACTGGTATGATTATGGCCGCTCCACTCCCCGTTGAGCTGGTTTCTTTTACAGGCTATATAAAAGACGGGTTTGCAGATCTACAATGGAAGACTGCAACAGAAAGTAACAACAGAGGTTTCGAAATAGAGAGGAAGACAGCATCAGGATGGGAGAAAGTTGGTTTCGTAGAGGGACATGGAACCACTACGAATGAAAACTTATATAATTACCGGGATGATGTTAGAAAACTTCAACCTGAAATAATAAGCTACCGATTGAGACAAATTGATCTCAACGGAACATTCGAGTATAGCGCAGAGATTACGATCAATAACACAGTTCCTTTAGCCTTCGGTCTTAAGCAAAATTTCCCTAATCCCTTCAATCCTTCAACTCAGATTAATTTTACTGTTCCTGTAACTTCTAATGTACAGCTGAAAGTTTTCGATACTAATGGCAGTGAAGTTGCAACGCTGGTTAACCAGAGTAAAGCTGCCGGAACTTACGCTGTTGAGTTTAATGCTTCCAACCTGGCAAGCGGCATTTATTATTATACTATAACCGCAGGATCATTTAGCACTACAAAAAAAATGATTTTGATGAAGTAATATTATACGATACATAAGAAAGTTACAAAGTATTCTTTGAGTCAGCCGGTAAAACTAAACTTACCGGCTGTTTTTTTACATGTGTTTGAATCCGTACTCTTCCACCCGTTACTCCATCTCAAAAAAACACCAATCTTTTTTGGAAGGTTTATGCTATTTGGCTAAATTATGTTATCTAAATATTTCCTCGTCTGTTTAGGGGGATCTTACTTATTACTGCTGATAAAAAACATCAATAGGTAAATATGAAACGAATTTTTACTATCCTTTTTTTACTCACTATCCCGGTGAGTATATCATTTGCCCAGACCTCAGAAAGTTCACCTTTGCAGGGAAAACTTCTACTGACCGTGAATGCAGGGCTTACAATACCTCAAACTGATTTTAAAGAATTAACACCTGGACCAATGGTCACTGGAAACCTTGAATATTATTTTTCAATAAGATCAAAACATTCATTAGGACTGAGGCTGCAAGGTGGTTGGGGAATCTTAAAAGGCAACGACAAAACCCATCCTCCATTTGAATTTTCTGACAATTTTTTCTTAGTAGGCGGAGGACTTACATATAGCTATGCAATTGATGAAGTTTTCCTTCCTTACGTTTACCTTGGAGCAGCTAATATCTGGTATAATCCCAAAGATCCTCAAGGTTCTCCGATAATAACCGGTAAACCAGCCTCAGAAAGTTCATCCAAGGTAAGTTATAATGGAGAAATTGGCCTAAAGATAAATCTAAATAAGAGATTTGCTTTAAATATCAGTGGAGGTGAGTTCTTTGGTCAAAGTGATCAGCTTGACGGTATAAATGCAGGCAAGCATAATGATGTTTTTCTCTATGGTATGGTTGGTGTTTCCGTTTCATTTTTCGGCGAGACTGATACCGATGGAGACGGGGTTTGGGATTCAGAAGATGCCTGTCAGCATACCCCGGCAGGAGTTAAAGTCGATCTTACGGGATGTCCAATCGATACAGACAGGGATGGAGTGCCTGACTATCTGGATAAATGTAGCGGAACGCCGGCAGGAATAGACGTAGATAAATACGGCTGTCCTATTGATTCTGATAATGACGGCATCCCGGATTATATGGATAACTGTCCGGATTCACCTCGGGGAGTTCGCGTAAACAATACCGGCTGTGTAGAAGACTCAGATAATGATGGAGTTCCGGATTATAAAGATAGTTGTACGGACACTCCTACCGGAGTCCGGGTTGACTCAAGCGGCTGCCCCGAAGACCTGAACCAGAATGGAATACCTGATTACCTTGAGAAGAAAGAACCTGCTCCTGAAATTCAATCGGAACCTCAGAAGGAAACAACTGAGTATGATTTGATGAAAGATCAGATAGTAAGTGATATGATATTTACTGACGGACATCTGTTTACTGCGCAGATTTCTGCATGGAAAACAAGCGTTAAAGCAGAGAAACAGGCGGAAAAATTAAAACAAAAGGGATACACTGCTTTCGTTGCACAAGCAAATATTGACAATCAGACCTGGTACCGGGTACGGGTCGGTTACTATAAAACTTTTGACGAGGCACGCTCGGTTGCCCATAAGCTCAGATAAAATATTAAGCCGGACACACCATCCGGCTTATTTTATAAAATTACTCTTTTTTTCTGATCTTACTCCTATTATAACAAAACCTATTCCTCCGGCTACAGATAAACCTCCAAAGATTGCCGGAACCGGAACTGCTGAAGATTCAACATGCCTTTTCGTTATTTTAACCTCTTTCTTACTTTTTATCGTTTCATATAGAAGTCCATAAACTCCCAGCACTATCATTATTATTCCTAAAACAATTGCTATTTTCATAATCTTTTTAGTTAAATATCCGGATATAAAAAAGAACAGGCTGTGAGAATAAATCGAGGATGATATTTGCCACAAGTATGAATGAAAGTGAAGATAAGGAAGTGTTTTTTTGAACAATAGGGGAGATGTTTTTTAAATTCCGGGAGAATGGCCCCTGATCATCTGCCATATTGTTAAAAGAATGATCTGAATATCCAGCCAGAAACTCCAGTTTTCAATATACCACAGATCAGATTCAATTCTTTTTTCCATAAGGGTTTCTTCTTTGGTTTCCCCCCTGAAGCCATTCACCTGGGCCCATCCTGTTATGCCGGGCTTCACAAAGTGTCTAAGCATATAGAGTTCCAATTTACCTTTATACTCTAAATTTAACGGTGTGGGGTGAGGACGGGGGCCGACAACACTCATTTCACCCCTAAACACGTTGATAAACTGCGGTAATTCATCCAGACTGGTTCTTCTAAGGAATTTCCCAAATTCAGTAATTCGGGGATCGTTTAAATAAGCCTGCTGGTATTTTCCGTGTTTATCAACATCCCTGCTTTCTACCACCATTGACCGAAACTTTAATGCAGTGAATTTTCTATTGTTTTTACCCCATCGTTCTTGTTTGAATATTACCGGTCCCCGGGAAGTTAGTTTTATTATAAGGCCAATTAAAAGATAACCCCATGATAAAATGAATACGGTCACCAGAAAAGAAAAAAATATATCGAACGCCCGCTTAATGAATTTCCAATGAGACTCTGCCAATGGTTCGCTTCTGACCGAGATAATAGGAATATCCCCAATAACACCGATCTGAAATTTTGTAGATAAGAATTTAAAATAATCTGGAACAATATGAGTTCTTACAGAATGAATATTGCAAATCCGCATAATATCTTTTATCAAATCGCCCGAATTCAGATCAAGGGCAATTATAACTTCCTCAACATTTTTATCTGTAATAATTTTCTCAAGCTCTTCTATTTCTCCCAGTTGGGTAGAACCAGTATGTTCAGGATCACCGCCAACAAATCCAAGGAAATTATATCCGAATTCGGAATGATCTTTAATTATCCTGAATAACTTATTCCCGGATTCAGTTCCTCCGATAATTACAAGATTTTTTGCATTTTTCAGATTACCTTTAACCTTGGTCAAAATCCTTTTTAATAGTTCGGTGCGAAGACTCACGAGAATTATCAGCAGTATGGTATAGATGAAGGTAAAGTTTCGATTAAATAAATCTTCCTTGGTTACAAACACAAAGATGATGCTTGTTAGTGTCTGAACAGAAACATTCTTCAGTATATTTGTGAACTGGTAGGCAAAATCCCTTATCTCGAAATCTTCATAAAACTTGATAATAGTTGAACCTATATACCAAATCAAATTCATTACCAACATTAAAATGAACATGTATTTACGTTCCATTAAAATGTCGAATGAGATTGCCAGGGACGCTGCTATAACAAAGGAAACATTAAGCAGCAGAAGGTCAAAAAATAATCTTAGATAATAGTTTGATTTTCTATTTAGAAGCATTTAAGTCCGTTTTTATCCGATTACCTTAGTTTTAATTTATCCTCCACAAACTGTTTGATTTTCTCTTCGAAAGCCTCTTTGCTGTATTTCAGAGCCTCATTATTCAAAGTGCCGGGGTCAAAAATAAATTTACCGGATTCAAACAGTTTTACCGCATTAACTATGGATTCCATATCCTGCCTTTCAAAAAATATTCCTGTCCTACCGTGCTCTACTGTTTCTGATGCCCCGCCTCTGTTAAATGCAATCACGGGAGTACCACAGGAGAGCGCTTCTATAATACTTATACCAAAATCTTCCTCTGCCGCAAAAACAAAGGCTTTGGCTTTCTGAAGATAGGATTTAAGTGTCTCCCTGGGCTGAAAAGGTAAAATGGTAATATTTTTAGTCAAACGGCCCGAAAGTTTTTTCTCATCAGGTCCTTCCCCGATGATAATAAGGCGTTTGTCAGGCATTTGTGTAAAGGCTTCAATGATAATGTCAATCTTTTTATAAGGAACGAAACGGGATATTGTAATATAGTAATCCTCTTTAGCAGAATAAGGAGTGAAGAAAGAAGTATCAACAGGAGGATGAATTACTTCAGAATCTCTTCCATATATTTTTTTAATTCTCCGTGAGATATTTTTCGAATTCGCGATATAATAATCAACCCGGTTAGATGTGCTTACATCCCACAAACGTATATAATGGAGGGTGAGCTTTGTTATTATTCCTTTAAGTCCTTTGTCGAGACCGGTTTCCTTAAGATACTGAAATGTGAGATCCCAGGCATACCGGATAGGTGTGTGGCAATAGCATATATGAGTCTGCCTGGGTAAAGTGAGCGCTCCCTTGGCGACAGCCCAGGAACTGGAGATTACAAGATCGTATTCCGAAAGATCAAATGACTCGACGGCATATGGAAACAAGAAACAGTAATTTCCTGTAGTTTTTCCTTAGCAGATTACTTTTCTGGAGAAAGGATGTTTTCGGATTCCTGTCATTAAATATTTTGTATTGTTCATTTTTTTCAAAAAGATTTACAAGCAAGAATAAATCGGAATCCGGCCAGATATTGAGAAATGATTCCAGGCATTTTTCAGCACCTGTATAGCTTGCAATCCAATCATGTACAATAGCGATTTTCAAGATATTTGTTAATGTTTGTTATTGTGTTCTAAATACTTCATATAAACATTCACTGATTTATTTCCGGCAGCTTAGTTTCTGTTAATTACCATAGTTTCATAATTAAGTGCTTCTAAAATCAGGATAAATCCGGATAATATCATCTTCGACCTTAAATGAATAATTTGCCTTTTCTTTTAGTACCCTTGATTTTATTTCCTTCAATTCAGGATAATCATCTTTACCGTTAAAAAGTCTGGCATCGTCAATAAGTAGAATATGGTTCTGCTGCGACTCGAAAATTATATCCAGCTCCCTGTTTATAGGAGTAACCAAATCACCTTTGGCAGTCTCGAATCCTGAATAGTGTCCATCCAGCCAGAATATAGCCGGAGTCATGATCTCGCCGGTAATTTTTTTAAGAACTTCCGCGCTGTCTCCCTGTAAGAGAGTTACATTTGGTAAGTTTTTCAACCTTCTCACTGCAATTTGGTGAAGTTCTTTAGAAAGTTCTATTGAGTAAATTTTATCGAAATAATTCCTCTGGGCATAAACCATTTCACCCCAAAAAGTTCCTGTTTCAACCAGGGTTTTAATGGAAAAATCTTTTTGAAATTTTCTTATTACCTCCTGTTTAGCTACGTGAGGCGGAGGTATGGGTTTTCCGGAATTTAACCATTTGTTAAGGCTCTTAATCCTGTTTTCATCCCGGTTTGCTTTTTTAACTCTCTGCCATATAATATAGTTATGTACGATTTCTAAAATTCCTGGCAATGAAGTATTCCTCTAATTTTTATTATTTATCAAATTATCAAAAAGCGTAGTATAATCAGATGCGAATCTTTCAATTGAATAATCTTTTTCCACCGTTTCAAAGGCTTTGTTTCTTATACCATAAAATGCATCCGTCCCCAGGTTATCTAGACAATAAGTGATTTTATTTTTAAGCTCTAAAATATTTTCTCTTTCTGCAAGAAAGCCATTTATCCCATCATTTATTAATTCTTTAGGTCCTCCCGAATTTGCCGCTATAACTATTTTCCTGTAGGCCATTGCTTCAAGAACCGAAAAAGAAAATGACTCGGGAATAATAGAAAAATTAATCAGGATGTCTATACCGGAGTACAATTTCTCTTTATTCTCTATATGACCTTTGAAGAGAATTCTGCCTTCCAAATTGTAATCTTTTATAAGCTTTTTTAATTCATATTCATATTTCCGTGAATCATCATCGCCTGCTTCTCCGTAAATCAGTAATTCGGCGTTCCTGTTTTTAATAATGCTGCTTAAGGCCTGAATTACCAGGTGTATGCCTTTAATCCTTGTGATGCTCCCAACCATTCCAATTTTAACAATATCTCCGGATTTATAAACCGAAGCCGAAGTTTCCGGAATTTTTATTCCGTTTGGTATTGTTAGTAAGTTTTCCAGGAGGAGGGTCTTGAAGTGAATAAATATTCTCTTCCACAGCTTTTGAAACGCAGATAATTTTGTCAGTAAATTTAAGAACCAGCCTGATGATTTTCTTTTCAATAGAATTATTTTCAAAAATCAGGTGCTGAATGGTTATCTGCTTCCTACGCGTAAGTATAACAGCAGGCAATACATAAAGGGCTGCAAATAATCCGTTGGCAAGGATTATATCAGGGTGTTCCTTAATGAAGACTCCCAGGTATTTGAATGTAGAAAGTTTAATACGGAATATTATATTGAAGTAATCCTTGATATTCCAGCCTGCTTTGCGATAAACTTTCTTTTGATTGTTATTTAATATTATTCTGATACCATTACTTCTGAATTTCTGTTCTGCTTTTCCTTCCGGACTAATCACGATAAATTCGCAGTGTTTCAGATTTTGGTGAAGCTTCAGGATGAACTCTTCTCCTCCGCCCCAGCTTTGCATAACTGAAATGCAAAGTATTTTTTTGCGGTATTCTTCAACTCCGGTCATCGGCTGCCACTTTCAAGCCAACCTAAAAACTTATACAGAAGGTAAAACTTAAGATGTATTGTGTTGCGGATTAATAACAGTAATATTCCTTTCCTCCTGAAGTTTTTATATGAAGGAAGCTTTAATTTTCTTTTTGCAGCAAGTATCTGCAGTCTCTTTTCACGTATGTCCCATCCAGTAGATGTTTGTGTACCATGTATTCTATAATAAACCTGGATCCTGGGAATAAAGCAGAAATCATATCTTTCACTTAATCTAAGCCATAAGTCATAATCCTCCACAGCTTTCAGCTCCGGATCTTCATCAAAACCTCCTGCTTCAGTCAAGGCTTCTCTTCTCACCAATACAGATGAAAGAGTGATTGTGTTTCCAATCCTTCTTAGTCCTTTTGCATCCCTTGCGGCCCTGAATGGGAGGGGAAGAAGTTCATAATCTTCAGAAAAAAAACCTACCTCGCCGAAAGTAAAGCTCATAGAATAAACAAAGGCTGCTTCTGTATGCATTAAAAGTGAGTTAACCTGGCTTTTCAGTTTATGTTTTATCCAGATATCATCTGAATCAAGGAATGCTATCAGTCTGCCCGATGCCTTACCGATACCGTAATTACGCGGAACCGAAGGCCGTCCGGAATGTGCAATCCGGAAAGGATTAATCCTTTCATCAAGTTGTGCAGCCGCTTGAAGGATTTTGTATGTATTGTCTGAGGATTCATCATCAACGGCTATTATCTCAATATTGTCATAACTCTGGTTCAATACTGAGTTTAAGGTACCCTCAATATATTTACCAGAATTATAGCATGGGATAATCACTGATACTAAAGGAAATTTATCTGCATCCTTATTCATTTACTTCTTAATAAGTTCAAAAATTCCACATCCATAATTACAATGGAAGTTATTTTCTACATTATCATTTGTTAACTCTGCCGAAGGATAAAAGTTATTATCATCATCGATATAAGAGAATTTTTCAATCCGATATGTTTTTTCAAGGTGGTCAATAAGATATCTAACCGAAAAGACACGGTGAGCATCGAATTCTATTCTTTGGGGACCTATTACGGTTGAAAGATAAAGTCTGCCCCCCTGCTTCAGCATCCTGCTAATATTCTTCAATCCAGTTATATGGCCATCTTTATTGACGGGGTCACCGTATCTTCCAAGGCCGAAATGTTCAATTGTATGAAGGCAGCTAATTGACTCACAATAACCGGCAAAACCAAAATCCTCAGACATAAGGTCAGCGCGGATGAACTGAACGTTTGGAATTGGATTTTTTATATCCCTGATATCGATGACCTCTATTTCCCTGAAAACAGCGACATGGGCTACGAATCCATCTATCCTGGAACCGATATCGACATGCTTACGAGGATTATTTTCATAAAGCCTTCGAGCCACATATAGATCCTGGTAGAAATAATGCATTGGGATAGACCCTGACGTTTCAAACCGGTCACTGAAGCAGGGATAATATGACGAGATCTCGAATTCCGAACCTGATAATTGCCTTTTGATCTCTTTCATATTGTGAAAGAAGAAAGGAATACCTTTGACGGCAGAGAAAAAAAGCCGCGGTGAAAATCCAAAGGTTCTCAACAGATATCCCGGTTTAGAAAAGAATTTAATCAATTGTTTACAACCCTATTTATCAAATTACCAAGGTAGCCTGCGGCCTGGTGATCCTTCTGAGATCTAAGATAACCGCTGCGGGCAATAGCATTACGTAATTTTTCGTTTCGTAGGAAGAAATTTATTTCTTCCGGCAGGTTCTTTACGTTTTCAAAGACAGCTATTTCCTTATCAATTTCATATATAAGATTTAGTCCCGGAACAAAATAGCTGAGTTGAAAACCGCCGCATCCATTTATTTCATAATGCCTGCCTTTAACCTGTTCTTTATTCTTTTTTAAGAGTACTAATTCCTTCCAGTCTTTGATTGAAAATATTGAATGAGCGAGAAAGGAAAGATCACGGCTTATCGCATTTGAAAGATTAAGATTTATTTTGCTCTCATTAAATACATTTACAACTTCATCCTGAGAAATCCAGTTCCCGTACTTTCCCCAATTACGGCCGAAGACATTCACTTTTATACCCTTTTCCATAAGATAATCAATAATCCATCTCCTATAAGGACTATAATTACCTACAAAAGAGACGTCATATTTTTTTCCAGCCCCGGTTTGCTTGTATACTGCGGGATTAAATCCGAACGGAGAATAGATAACGTTCGGAATTTCATCCATCAGATACTTCTGGTAAGTATAATAATCCGGCGTGGAGAAAAAATCAAAATACTTCCTCCAGTGACGGGCGAATTCAATCCTCCATGGGTCGTCTATAAAATACGATACAGTCTTAGTATAATCACGGAGTGATGAAACTATTTCCTCATCAAATTCATTTTCAAATAAGGAGAACAGAGCGATGTCAGGCTTTTCCGAAGCAACCAGCTCCTTAAGTTTTTTATTCATTCCCTGTTTCCCGGAAGTTTTATATTCCGTATAAAAATCAAAAAGGAAGACATTGTCTTTTCCAAGTATTTCACATATTGGCAGATAGATATTGAAATATTCGTACGAATAACCCCGTGATTTAACACCATAGTCATATTTCAGTATAGAAATAAACGCTTTAGTCATTGATTTGTACACCGCTTTTTAAAATTCTTCTGTTAACTAGTGAAATATAAAGAACATATAACAATCCTATTAAAAGGATAGAATATGATATACCCTTAAGTCCATAGCCGGAAATAAAAAAGTAATTTATCCCAAGGGAACCGACGCCTATTATTATTTTTGGAGCAAGATACCTTTGGGGCTGACTTAATCCAAGGCCCAGCAGGGTTTGCGCCTGCCCGGTATAGAACAATCCCGTCCCAAGGATCAGAAACGGAAGAATATACCAGTAAACAGAATAAGCAGTTGAGCTTATAAGGATTATTAATTCTTTTCCCCATAAAAAAGTTAAAACAGTTGACGCTACAGTTATCAAGAGAATAATCACCATATTAATTTTGATATACATATATCCGGTAATAATATTCTTCTTGTTGCTCATATCAGCAAACTGCTTAAAGATTATAGGTGTTGCAAACTCATTGATAATATTGTTTGGAATAATAACCAGAGCGTTAACAACCGCCATCATTATAGCATAAATCCCTACATCAGTCACAGAGAGCACTCCGTTTATAATCCACTTCTCTCCATTCGTCTGGAACCAGCCTGCAGCCCCCCATATAAGAAAAGGAGAAATATATACCATGACTGTGTGAATAATTTCCTTCTGGTTTTCGCGAAGGATTTTAGTTTTACCGGTTGAGGGAATTTTTTTTCTAAAAACATATATTTTAGTCAGTGCAAGTAGAAAAGCAATAAGGCTGAATGCAAACAAGATATACAGCAGAGTCAGATCATCCTGCCAGATAAAGAACAGCAGCACTCCGATCATCAAAGTCCTTTCCAGAGCCTGGAGCAGAGCATTCTCTTTCCGCTTTCTGATGAGGTTTAGTATCGAATTGAAAAATTCGGAAAGTTTTGAGGCGACTACAAACAAGCCGGCACCAAGTAAAAAAGGAGTAGTATATTCCGTATAAAGCGGGAAAAGTGCCGAAACCAGGAAGGTGAGCAGGAGAAAGATCAGCAGAGTAAGACCCAAAAATCTGAACATCAGATTTATTATCTCGTCCCTCCGGTTCAACTCCTCATAGTGATAATAATACCTCAGGAATCCCTGCAGAAAAGCACCGTAAAACAGGCCAAGTACGGCTGCAATTGTTATTATAAGAGCATATATACCATACTGTTCGGGACCAACGCGTGAAATCAGCTTAATTATGAGGAACCCCAGGATTACATTAATGCTTTGACCAAAAATCACCCACCCCATCTCCCTGGCAGAGTTAATGTTTATCTTGCTTTTTATAATTTGAAAAATATTGCCGAATTCCTTCATTCAGAGAGGATGTTTTAATAAGCTGTTATATTTTATTGTAAATATAGACAATATTGCAATGATTTTATAGATCAGAACTTTCTTCAGCTTTCTTCAATAATCTCTTTTTTTTGTAGAAAAATAAACCGGATTAATATATGTTAGTCCTGAAGTTTTATCGTTTTAACATGTCAGGTCCGGAATTTGAAGTTTTCATCAGTTATTATAGCGAAGAATGAAGAAAAGAATTTACAACGCTGTATTGAAAGTCAGATTTCCTGTATTGATGAAATCATTATTCTGGTAGACGATTCCTCAACGGACAGAACATTTGAAATAGCCTCTTCCTATCAATCAGTTATTACTAAAAAAGTGAAATGGGAAGGCTACTCAGCAACAAAAAAATACGGGGTTTCTCTAGCATCAAATATCTGGATCCTATGGATAGACGCTGATGAGGCAGTTTCCCCGGAACTTTGTGAAGAGCTCAAAGAATTTAAGAAATCCCTCCCTTCTTTTACTGCTTATTCCGTCCCTCGTATGGCCTTTTTCCTTGGAAAATGGATAAAGCACTGCGGGTGGTATCCCGGTAGGGTAGTTCGACTTTTCAACAAGAACGAAGTCAGCTTTAATGATAATTCAGTTCATGAACAGCTTAAAGTTAACGGAACCACCGGAAAACTTTCTCACGATCTTGAACATTATACTGATCCCGATATTCACCATTATTTTGAAAAATATAATATCTACACCTCACTGGCTGCTGCTGAGCTTTTTAAGAAGGGCAAGAAATTCACAATTGCGGATATCCTGCTTCGTCCCGTAGTAATTTTCATAAAGATGTATATTATCCGGGCCGGTTTTCTTGATGGTCTGCATGGATTCATTCTTTCAGTGTTTTCAGCATCATATGTTTTTACAAAATATTGTAAGTTGTGGGAACACGAAACGACAAACAAATAAGCAGAATATATGGAACAAGTAAACAGTAAAGAATTTTTATTTATGCAGCTTGTAATGCAGAATCAGCAGATAGCAATGATGTCTCTCGGGCAGATGAAAAATCCGGTTACCGGAAACACCGATAAAAATCTTGAATATGCAAAGATGGCAATAGATACACTTGATATGCTGAAGGAAAAGACCATGGGCCACTTATCAGCGTATGAAGATCAGTTTTTAACGGAAGCAATCAAAGAATTAAAACTCATTTATATTGCAGAAGATGGTAAATAGGGTATAAAAATGACTATTGGTATTATTGCTAATTCCACAAAAGAGAGAGTTTATGAAGCTGTTTGTCTGCTTGTTAAGAAGCTTAAAGAAAATGACCTTAGATTCTTAATTACTGATACAGTGGCTCCACAAAGGGGATCTTTAAAGGAAAATATAAATAAAAAGTATTTCCTTCAGGACAAAAATATTTATAAGAAAAGCGACATCATCATCTCCATTGGCGGCGACGGTACTATGCTCGCTACTTCCTACCAGGCTCAGTTTTATGATAAACCGGTTCTTGGAGTAAATATGGGCAAACTGGGCTTTCTCGCAGAAGCCAGCCTTGAACAGCTGGATACCTTCATAGCAGATATAAAGAACAACAGGATTAAGGTTGATGAGAGAATGATAATATGCGGGGAGTGTAAAGGACACAAGCTTGAGACTTTATACGCAATAAACGATATAGTAATAGAAAAAGGGGGATGGCCCAAGATGATAGAACTAACCGTATGGGTTAACGGAGAGTACGTCACTTCCTTTAGTGCAGACGGAGTTATTGTTGCCACTCCTACCGGATCTACAGGCTATTCAATTTCTGTAGGAGGACCCATCGTCAGCCCAGCTGCTGATGTTATCTCGCTTAATCCAATTTCTCCTCATAGTCTCTCAGTCAGACCTCTGGTTATGCCAAGCAGCGAGAAAATTGTAATCAGAGCTTACTCTCAGCATAAGGAAATTCTTGTTAACTGTGATGGGCAGAGAGTTTTTTCACTTCCTTCTCCCTTTGAAATAGAAATAACGAAGAGTGACAGAGCCTTAAAACTGGCTCATACTTCAGTTACAAGTTATTTTGAAACCTTAAGAAATAAACTTATGTGGGGCATCGATTTACGAAATTCAAATTCAAGAAAGTAGGCTGAACTTATGCGCCCGTTCCTTTTCATTATTTTAGTTTTTTCCTCTGTTTCTATTTTGGCAGCACAGGACAGCTTAAAGGTTGGTCAGGATGGCGAAACAGGCAAACCTATGCTGGTAGGTCCCTGTTCACGGGATGCCTTCTCAGATACCAGCTTTGCATGGTGGTTTACTCCCGAATATGAGCAGTATAAACCTGATTCCGTAACGGTAAAGGAAATTGAATACAACTACGATGATGTAAAAACCACAATCGTGATGGGTACATGGTGCAGCGACAGTCATGAACAAGTCCCGCGGTTTTTCAAAGTAATGGATGAGGCAGGTTATCCTGCTGATAATGTAAGAATTATATGCGTCGACCGGGAGAAAAAAGATGGCTCAGGGATGGTGGATAGTCTCAACATCGAGCTGGTTCCTACATTCATCTTTTATAAAGAGGGAGTTGAATTGGGAAGAATTGTTGAAACTCCAAAACAGACCATGGAAGAAGACATTTTTGAAATCCTGACAAGCGGCAGGTAGAATACTTCGAAATGAAATCCACACAAATCTGAAGAGTTGAGTAGGATTGAGAAATCATACTAGCCTTCAGCCCATCGAAGATAATAGGCCAATCTTAATAAAGTTGATGCAAATATACTGTTGATAAATTGAACAGTATGACAAAAATGGCAGGGCACGTATCGATGCCGTAGTTATGGGCCTTTAATGCGCCTTTTATGCGCCTTTTGCTCTCAAAATGAGACGCTTGGAAAACCCCTTAAAAACGCACTTTTTCACCAGTTGAAAAATTCATCGTATGACAAAATGGCAGTGTACCAATTTGCAACGGGCTACCTTGTTCCGATATAAATTATGGAACTTTTAAGGTTAAATCTTAAACTTCAACTTCCTCCAGTACAGGCAGAGCAATCTTAGTAAAATCTATCTCTTTAACCTTATTCCTTGTAGTCCTTCCGGTATTTTTCCTTACCATTGCGGGCAGTTTTCTGCTCACGGTATTTTTCTTCGGAGGGTTATTTTTATCCTTATAATTTTTATAGACGTAGACTTTATTTTTATAATTTCTAAGGATTATTCTATCCTCATCCTGATGAAGAACGTAGCCAGGCAGTAAAGGAATCTTTCCGCCTCCGCCGGGAGCGTCGATAACAAAGTGAGGAATTGCCAGGCCGCTCGTATGTCCTCTTAGATTTTCAATAATATTAATACCGGTTTCAATTGACGTTCTGAAATGATTTGCACCCTTAGTCTCATCAGCCATATACATATAGTATGGTCTCACCCTTATCTTCAGAAGCTTCTGCATTAATTCTTTTACAACAGCAGGGTCATCATTTACACCTTTCATCAGCACCATCTGGTTACCGACAGGTACGCCCGCATCCGCCAGCATTCCGCAGGCCTTTGAGCTATCAGGTGTAATTTCCCATGGATGGTTAAAGTGTGTATTCACATAAACAGGATGATATTTTTTCAGCATATCGCAGAGTTCAGGCGTTATTCTCTGGGGAAGAACGCAGGGCATCTTTGACCCGAGCCTGATAATTTCAATATGAGGAATTTCTCTAAGCCTGCTGAGGATTTTTTCGAGCATAACGTCGGTAAGCATAAGAGGATCGCCGCCGGAAAGTATCACATCTCTTATCTCTGAATGTTCTTCAAGATATTTGAAAGCACTTTCAAGTCCCTTCATAGAAATCTTCTCATAATCGCCTACCTTTCTTTTCCGTGTACAAAAACGGCAGTAAAGTCCGCACTGACTTGTTACAAGGAAAAGAGCTCTATCAGGGTAACGGTGAGTGATGTTAGGAACAGGGCTCATGGCATCTTCCATTAAAGGATCTTCTTCTGCATCGAAGTCCTCAAGTTCAGCCTTATCCGGTACACACTGCTGCCAGATAGGATCCCCGGGATACCTAATCAGGCTTAAGTAGTATGGATTTATCCTGGCCTGGAAAAATTCGTCAAGATCTTCTGCAACTTGCCTGTCTATACCGAATTTTTCTACAAGCTCATCGACAGTATGAACACTGTCTCTTATCATACGCTGCCACAGTTCCATGACTAACCCTCGGTTTGTTTATGGTTGACTAAAAAACTTTCCGAAGACCATAAGATTGTCTCCGTAAGAATAAAAATCATTTATCTCAGCGACAATTGAATAATTATTTCTGAGATAAAAATTTCTAGTCCGCGTATAACTTTCTTTGGAAGATGTTTCAGCAAGCAGCCATCTTCCTTTACTCTGCACAACAAACTCTTCTGCATGTTCCAGCAGTTTTTTACCGACTCCTTTTTCTGTGGCTTCAGGGTCGGCAACTATCCAGTACATGTCAAATACAGCATCTGTTAAAGGGCGTTTTCCGGTACAATGATAACCAAAAACCCTGCCATCATTTTCATAAACGAAGATATGATAGTCTTCCTGTTCGGGATTTTGTTCAGCGATATTTACCAATTCCATCGCAACTTCAACTTCCTGCTCATTAAAATTTGATATCCTTTTCAAAATTTCTTCGAGCTTTTTAGAATCACCCGGCTTTAACCTGCGTATCACTTTTTTTCCTTGATAATGCTAACTGAGAAATACGAAATAAAAGCTCAGGGTATTCAATCCCTGCCGCTCTTGCAGCACGAGCAAATCCTGAATCCGTAGAGATATCGGGATTAGGATTAACTTCGATTACATAGGGCTGATTATTTTTATCCAGCCTTAAATCTACACGGGCATAATCCCTGCAGTTCATTGCATCAAAGGCTGCCAGTGAGACTTCTTCAACTTTTTTAAGCAATCTTTTACTTACAGCGGCAGGACATTCAGGGTTAGTATACTTGAAGTACATACTATCCTGCATCCATTTCCCATCATATGTAACAATTTTGGGAAGCTGATCAGGTAATCCCTTGAATATGATTTCAGATACCGGCAGAATAGTTCTTCCAAGCACGGCAACGTTTAGTTCCCTGCCTTCAATATATTCTTCAATAAGAACATCCTGTTTGTAAGTTTTCTGAAGAAAAAGCAGATGTTTGTTTAACGACCTGAAGTCTTTTACCACAGAAAACTCCGAAATACCTATGCTTGCATCTTCGTTCAGCAATTTAAGGATGAGCGGATAAGTAAGTTTGATATCTTTTGAAGTAACTTTTTCCGATTTTTTAATAGTTTGAGAAGCCGGTGTATTTATACCGAAGGACCTGAGGATATTTTTTGTACGGGATTTATTCAGGCAATTCCCAAGGCAGGAAGGCATATTACCGGTATAGGAAAATCCAAGGAGTTCAAATAGTCCAGCCATACAGTATTCATACGACGCAATACCCTCTACTGATTCAACAAAATTGAATATCACATCGGGTTTGTATGCCGAAATCTTTCTGATAGTCCGCTGAACGTCACGGTCAATGGCAAGGGCACGTACACTCCCGTAATACTTCAGCAGGCTTTTCCTGATTTTAATGATTTCTTTTTTAAAACCTTTTTCGGAAAGATCATTCAGGGGGTTCTTATCCCCGACAGGTTTTCCGTTATAAACGGAAAAGATACTAACAGGGGCGTTATAGCAAATTAAAATTTTAGTATCTGATATCATACTAAGTTATATCTTTTAGCAGCAGCAAAAAGAACTTTATTTATCATATCATTATAATTTATCCCGGCCGTACGCGCTGCCTTGGGATAACATGAGTTTTCCTCCGGATCAGGTAAAATACCCGGCAGAGGATTCACTTCTATAATGTTCGGGACACCGTTGTCATCCAGCCTTACGTCTATCCTGCTCCAATCCCTGCAGCGAAGGATGTTATAAGATTTTAATACATTTTCCTTTATTGCCATCTCAAGTTCAGGAGATATTCTGGCAGGGCAATGAAAGACATCAAGAGGATTTTCCTTAGTATCAAGAATCCACTTTGCCTCATAAGAGTAAATCGGGATAAAATCATCAGGGAAATCCCTGTAGTTAATTTCAACTACCGGAAGAACCTCCGCATCTGAACCATTTCCCAAAACAGCAACAGTGAATTCCCTGCCCGGGAGAAACTCTTCAATCAAAGCAGACTGTCCGTATTCTGAGGTTATTCTTTCAACTTCCCTGGTAAGATCCGTTTTACTTTCAACAAAGGAAGTTGAAAAAATTCCTTTACCCGAACCTTCAGACACAGGTTTAACAATTAAAGGATATTTCAGGTCAAGGTTGGATATGCCTGCAGGACTATCAGCAATCACAAACCTGGCATTCGGGACTTTATAATATGACAAAACTTCTTTAGTGCGGGCTTTATCAAGACAGGTAGTTAAAGTAAGAGGATCGGATCCTGTATAAGGTATCTCAAGCATATCCAGCATAGCGGGTATCTGGGCTTCACGACTTACTCCGTTAAAACCTTCCGCTATATTAAATACGATATCAGGTTTCGTTTCAGTGAACTTATGATAAGCATTTTGATCCGCTTCGATCATCTTCACATCATGAAAACATTCTATTGCGCCTCTAACAGCATTTATAGTATCCCAGGTATCCCATTCAGCAAAAGTATCTACTGATTTTTTCTGTAGTTCTTTTGGATTGTCTGAATTTGGGGGTACTATTTCCTGGAAAGATTCACTTTCTGGTTTGACGTTAAAGGTTAATGCAACGTTCAACTTCACATTAAAGAAAGAAGAAGATAAAATGTTTTCTCCTTGAAAATATTTTTAGCAAATATAACTATTAATAACTCGAAGTCAACAAGTTTTGTTTATCATCAAAAAATATTTGTGATCAAAAAACTTTTAAAGAACAAAAAAATATTTTTTAATTTCGCTCGAACAAATTTCAAACAAAAAAATTTATAAATCAACTTTTTTATTTTGCCCGGAGGTAATGCGGTAAGAGTAAACGATTGACGTCACCTGGAAACTCATCAGCAGTGACATTGATAGTGGCAGTTGGGTAGGGGTTGCTTCTCCAAAGTTCATTGCAAAGAGATCGGTGATGGCAAGAGCAAGGATTAAAGTGATAGATGACTTAGCCAGCAATAAAAGTAAGCGTAGAGGAAAGTCATGGTGATATGTTTCAGGCGATCTTTATATACTCCAGCTGACCTGAATAGTCAGATGAAAGAATCTTTTTGATAATCTTGTTCCGATCTTCATTGAGATGCGGATCTTCTCCAACTATCCTGAAGGCAGTTTCTTTTGCGGAGAGCAGAAGTTCAGAATCTTCAATCAGATTAACATACCTGAACTCAGGAAAGCCGCTTTGCCTGGTTCCGAAAATATCTCCGGGTCCTCTTAGCTTCATATCAACCTCAGCAAGCTTAAATCCATCAAGGTATTCAACCATTGTCTTCAAACGTATACCCGATTTATATTTTTCCAGTTGTGAAGAGGAGAGGTATTCATGGTCAACAGGCAGACGTTCAGCAGCAGCCGCATATCTATCCTTCGTTACAAGTATACAGTAAGCCTGCTTTGATCCCCTGCCTACACGGCCCCTCAACTGGTGAAGCTGCGATAGTCCAAACCTTTCGGCATCATTTATCAAAATGATATTTGCATCAGGGATATCAATCCCAACTTCAATTACCGTGGTTGCAATCAGAACATCGTACTTTTTGTGTAGGAATTCCCCCATTACCGCCTCTTTTTCCCTCCACGACATCCTGCCGTGAATCAGTCCAACGTTTAGTTCTTTCAGATATGTTGATTTCAAATCATTGTAGTGTGTTTCAGCAGCTTTAAGTTCCAGTTTCTCTGATTCCTCAACAAGGGGGTAGACTATAAATGACTGGTATCCTTCTTTTTTCCTTTTTTCCACGATAAACCTGTAAATATCAGGCAGTTTATTTTCACCGCGCAGAATAGTTTTTATGGCCTTCCTGTTGCCAGGCATTTCATTGATTACTGAAACATCGAGATCACCGTATAATGTCATAGACAGTGTTCTTGGAATTGGAGTCGCACTCATTACGATAACATCGGGAGTAATACCTTTGCTAAGCAGTCTTCCCCGCTGGGCCACACCAAACCTATGCTGTTCGTCAACGATTACCAGACCTGGATTCTTAAATTCAACATCCTCTTCAAATAATGCATGTGTTCCAATAATAATATCTGCCTCAGTTAGTGTTTCTGACTGCAGCTTTTTTTCCTTCACCGATTTTCTTTGACCCCCCAAAAGCAAGGCAACCTTTACGTTTCTTTGCTTATGGACTTCAGCAAGTTTTTTCATCATAGCCGAGATATTCTTAGCATGCTGATCAGCAAGAATTTCAGTAGGTGCCATCAGGATTGCCTGGAAACCATTATCCACCGCAATCAGCATAGATATAAGGGCTACAATAGTTTTACCGCTCCCAACGTCTCCTTGCAGAAGTCTGTTCATGGGGGAGGAGGATTCCATGTCTGATTTTATCTCACCGAGAACTTTCAACTGAGAATTTGTAAGCTTGAAGGGAAGAGTAGAGAGGAAGTCTTTTACAAGGCTGGTTTTTACAGTAAATGAATTCCCCTTCTGCTTCATCCTGTAATTATATTTTCGAAGAGCGATTAACACCTGGAGGTAAAATAATTCTTCATACTTGAACCTGTTCAGCGAGGACTGAAGCTTTTCTTTTGATTCAGGGAAATGGTAATTCTTTACCGAATCCACAATGTTCATCAACTTTCTGTCCTCCAGGATATTTCCGGGTAAAGTCTCCTCAAGGTAACCGGTATAATTTTCAACTGCTGAGGCGATAATCTTCCTTAGACTGAAGTCACCGATGGAAGTAGCTTTCAGTTCTTTAGGGATCCTGTAGAAAGGAATAATTTTACCTGTATTAAGCATTTTGGATTCATCTTCACTAAGACGATCATAATCAGGATGAGAAAACTGCAGGTTGCCATAATTGGTTATTGAAGGTTTACCTGAAACAGCAAAATAATCTCCCTCCTTAAAGACGTCATAAAAGTATTTCGCCCCCTGGAACCATATACATTCAAAAAACCCGGTAGAATCCCTGAACTGAACCTTAAATATTTCTCTCTTGTTAAACCTTCTTCTTTCCTTATCTTCAACCCTGGCAATTACCGTTAATTCACCGTCATATCCATTTACTATATACCCGTGTGCTCTGGCTGCTGTGAGCGTTGTAGTTCTATCAAGATGCCTGGATGGGAAGTAAAACAAAAGTTTACGGATGGATGTAATGCCTATTTTCTTAAAGGCTTCCGCCCTCCGCGGGCCGACGGATTTAATAAATTGAACTGACCTATTCAATATTTGTTCTTTTTCAGAATTCATATCGATTAAAATAAATAATTCATAATAATCATTCACTCTGCCATAATTTTTATATTTGTAAAGACTTAAATAGAAAAGAACCTATGGATTGGAATAAATTACTCTCAAACAAACTGCTTGGAGACGACACATCTTCTAAAATAAAACTGAGTGACGGTCGAAGTCAATTCCAGAGGGATTTTGATAGA
Source organism: uncultured Ignavibacteria bacterium (assembly GCA_963800255.1). Classification (GTDB taxonomy): domain Bacteria; phylum Bacteroidota; class Ignavibacteria; order Ignavibacteriales; family Ignavibacteriaceae; genus DATFVA01. Next base: position 47,700 of record CAWDAK010000026.1, read on the forward strand.
ATTGTTTTCAGTTCAGCCTTCAGGCGGCTTCAGGATAAAACACAGGTATTCCCTTTACCGGAGAATGATTTCGTGCACACCCGGCTTACTCACAGCCTGGAGGTATCCTGCGTGGGTAGATCCCTGGGCACCCTGGTAGGCAATAAAATATTAAATCAGAACAAAGATCTTGCCCTGAAATATTCGTCGATCCATTTTGGTGAAATTGTTGCGGCAGCATGTCTTGCTCATGATATTGGAAATCCTCCTTTCGGACATTCGGGAGAGGATTCAATAGCCGAATATTTCAAAAACGGAAATGGAAAGGAATTTGAAAAGGAGATAAAAGATATTAAGAAATGGACTGACTTTACGAAGTTTGAGGGTAATGCCCAGGGATTCAGGATCATCACACGACTTCAGAATCCCAACTCAGGAGGCGGGTTAAAACTAACCTGCGCTGCTCTTGCTGCTTTTACTAAGTATCCTAAAGAGTCGGCCCTCAGCCAAATTGAAAAAAAAGATGCCAGCCAGCCAAAGAGTAAGGTTTATAAGAAGTTCGGTTTCTTCCAGACCGAAAAAGATCTTTTTGCAGAAGTTGCCGAAGAAACGGGGTTAATTAAGAAAGGCTCAGCAGATGATTTTTGCTGGAGCAGGCATCCCCTTTCTTTCCTTGTAGAAGCAGCCGATGATATCTGCTACAGAATTATGGATCTGGAGGATGGTTTCAGATTGGGATTATTGACGTTTGATTATACCGAAAAACTTTTACGTCCGCTAGTAACTTCCAGCCTTACTTCCTACGAGGGCAGAAGCCAAAATGATAAGATTGGTTACCTTAGAGCTAAAGCAATAAATGATACTGTGACTCAGCTTGCCGATATCTTCATTGAAAAAGAAAAAGAAATTCTGAACGGCACGCTCGAACAGGACCTTATTTCCCTTATTGATTCATCCCGGTATCTGGAGGAAATAAAAATCATTTCTAAAAATGAAATTTATTCCTACCGCAGTGTTGTTGAGAGAGAAGCAGCCGGTTACGAGGTTCTAGGAGGACTGCTTGATGCTTTTATAACTGCTGTGAATGAAACTTACGGCGGAAATCCTTCCTGGAAAAGTAAAAACCTGATGAAGCTGCTTCCGGGACAGTTTCTTGGTGCTCAAAGCAAACCTGATGATGATCTCTATACGAGGTTAATTAAAATCACCGACTTTGTATCAGGGATGACGGATTCGTATGCAGTTTCCCTATTCAGGAAGATAAAAGGAATTTCCCTACCGGGGAATTAATTATAAGATATCTCTCTGTTTCTACGCCGACACTTTTGTCAGGCAAAGTTCAGCCTTTCCACGTCCACTTCAAATAACGACTTCACATGGATTCATTTTTCACCCCTTCAGGACCTTTATATAATGCCTTTAGTCAACCCGCCAAAATAAATCTGTATAGATCACATGTTTATTACAGGTTTCTTCTTACAATTGTTCGGATTTTAAAAAACCGGAGCATAAGATAAAATATTTTTATTTACTTATTTCTTTAATAATAATTCAGCCTGCCCAGGCACAAATTACCTCAGTCGGTTTCAGAATAGGAGTAAATACTTTCCATCAGCATAACCGGTTCAGACAATTTGAAATTTTTCTAGATACGGATTTACCTTATCAAAAAGTCTTATCCCGGGGAATTTCTATCCAATCCAAACTAGAATTTACAAGCGGAATGCTTCAGGATTTTTCACAAAACGGAATGGTCTTTTCTGCAGGTCCGGGACTGGAATTAAATTTTGAAAAGGAATATTCCTTTATTGAAGCAGGCATCAGTCCTACTTTCATCACCAGGCATTCTTTCAGCTCGAATGAATTAGGAGGACTTTTCAATTTTACGTCATACGCAGGAATCTATTTTTCACCTGTTAAATCTTTGATAGCAGGATACCGTTTCCAGCATATGTCAAATGCAGGGATTTACCGGGCAAATCCGGGAGTGAATCTTCATATTCTTGAAATACGGATAAGAAATTGAAATCCACTGATCTATATAAGAACAATAGTCAAAATAAATGAAAGGTATCGATATGAAATTTTCTACTTTATATGTTTTTTTGCTTGGAATTTTATTCTCAGCAGCTGTTTTTCCACAGCAGATTACTATAATTACACCCAATGGCGGTGAGAGTATTTCTGCAGGCGGGGCTTATGCTGTTACCTGGACTGACGATATTAGTGAAAACGTAAGAATAGATTTATACAAGAATGATTCTTTTTATTACACAATCGCAGCGTCAACCCCCAGCGATGCCTATTATTCCTGGTATGTTGCCGATACTACCAGCGGAGGAAATGATTATAAAATAAAAATAATGAGTGTACAGAATAACGGGATCTACGATTTTTCAGATGGGAATTTTTCAGTAGAAGAAAATTATATAACCCTAACCGAACCAAATGGAGGTGATACTGCTAATGCCGGAACCTCACAGGCTATCAGGTGGGAGGATAATATTAATGAACAGGTAAGAATTGAACTTTATAAGGCTGGTTCTTATTACTATACTATTACTGAATCCACTCCCAGCGATGCTTATTATTCCTGGTATATCCCCGACACACTTCAGAATGGCAACGACTATAGGATTAAAATATCCAGCGTTGATTTCAGCGAAATAAATGACATGTCCGATGGTGATTTTACTATAATAGGAAATTACATAACTGTTACTGAACCGAATGGAGGTGATTCTGCTACTGCCGGAACCTCACAGGCTATCAGGTGGAACGATAATATTAATGAACAGGTAAGAATTGAACTTTATAAGGCTGGTTCTTATTACTATACTATTACTGACTCTACTCCCAGCGATGCTTATTACTCCTGGTATATCCCCGACACCCTTCAGAACGGCAATGACTATAAAATTAAGATATCCAGTGTTGATTACAGCGGGATAACTGATATGTCTGATGGTAATTTTACTATAATAGGAAATTACATAACGGTTACCGAACCGAATGGAGGTGATGAATGGCTTATCGGGATTCCCCATAGTATAAGATGGACAGATAATATTGATGAGGGAGTTTCAATCCAGCTATTTAAAGGAGGTTCTTTTTACTTTACCATAGTAGATACTACCCCTAGCAATGCTTACTATGCGTGGACGGTTCCAGACACCATAACACTTGGAAACGATTATACCATAAAAATTATGAGCGTCGATTTCAGCAGTATCTACGATGAGTCTGACGGCTATTTCACTATAACGAATGCAACCGACCTTGAGGCAGTAGACAATACGATACCCGAAGTATATTCTTTAAGTCAGAATTTCCCCAATCCTTTTAACCCGTCAACATATATAACGTTCGGGCTTCCGCATAATTCCAATGTTACTTTGTCAATCTACGACATAACAGGTCAGCTGGTCGGCAAAATACTGAATAATGAACCCTTGGCGGCCGGAATAGTAAGATATCATTTTGATGCTTCAAGGCTGGCATCAGGAATATACATTTACAGAATAACAGCGTCGTCCCAGGTTTCTAAAGAAACCTTTGTTCAAACAAAAAAAATGATTCTGCTGAAATGATTTTCAAATAGCTTGAGGATATCTGTCTCAGATATCCTCAATTGATTCTATGCCTTCAGGCGGGGGAAGATAGAACCTGACGGGCATTATAGTGTGATCATCCATAGTTACGGCCCTGATTTTTTTCCTGATGATCACACTATGCTCAATATGAATAAAATCTTCTACTAGAGAGCCGAAGAGGTAGCTGGTACCCTTAATAAGTACATTCTTTCCTATATGCAGAGGAAATTCATCGCTGCCGGTCATATTAACGCTGGACTCAATCCTGGAATTATCTCCTATAATGATATTGCCTTTAATGATGTCTCCCCACAATATCTGAACGTGGTTTCCTATTTTTAATGTCTGACCGGGAAAACAGGAAAGATGAACATTTTGAAAAACGGTCACATTCTGACCAAACTGTACATTTCCGTTTACATAACAATCACTGATGAACGAAACATTATAGTTAAGTTTTACCCCTTTCCCGATATAAACTCCTTTCCCGATATTTATATCCAGGGGAGTCCCTATCCTATCCATTTCCAGGATATCTTCTACCACTTTATCGTGAATGAAAAAATCGTCGGGATCAGCAATCTCAATTATATCCTTTAATTTTTCATAAACCTGTGAACGGGCTATTGCATCCATCTCTTTCAAAACAGATTTATTATTAAATCCCATTACCACATATTTTTTATCCGGGGTACTGGCTGATACCGTGAGCCCTTTCCTGTTGAATAGTGAAATCAGATCAGTTATATATATTTCATTCTGAGCGTTGTCACTGGAAAGATTCCTTATAAGGTCTTTAAGATGTTTATATTGGAATGCGTATACTCCTGAGTTAAACTCATTGTTTTCTATTAATTCATCTTTAGTAAATGAATATTCCCTTTCGTTATATTTTAATATTAAAGGCTTATTCTCTTCAAGCGCTATGATGTCTTTATATTCCATTATCCGGATCACTTTGTCTTTATCTTTACCCGAAGATCTTCCTGCATTGTCTTTATCCTTAACGCGTATAATCCTTCCGTAGGAATTTTTAAGAGGATCGCCTTCATACACTCCGGTTAATACCATCATATCAGTTCCAGAATCCAGAAAGCTTTTTCTGAAAGTCTTAAGTGTTTCTTCGTCAATTAAACCCATATCTCCAGGAAGCACATACACAATGCCTTCGAATAACTTTTCATCAACCTTCTCCAGGGCTGCCTGTGCTGCATGACCTGTGCCTTTCTGCTGCTCCTGGTAGGCGAAAGCGGTGTTCTCCCTCCGGCCTATTACGTTCATTACATCCACCGCTTTGATACCAACTACGATTATGATATTTGTATTTTCAATGCCGTCAATGCAAGCATTATAAACACGTTCAACTGTAGGAACTTCCCAAATCTTATGCAGCATTTTGGAGGTATGCGATTTTATTCTTTTACCATGTCCCGCGGCAAGTATTACAGCAACTTCTTTAAATTCATAATTTAAGTCTGATGATAGTTCTTTAACTGTATTATGAATGTCTATATTCAGCTTATTTTCCATTTATTCCTCTTTTTTTCTAAACACTTAACTTAGCTATTCTGATTGTTATAACGTTTAAATATGGCCACATTAAGTCCGAATGTGAACCAGAGCAGGGTGATAATTTCATGATCAAAGAAATTCATCTCCGTTAGTCCTGCAATAACTATCGTACTAAGTGCCGCAATAGTTCCGAGGGCGTATGAGGAAGCGAAAGGTACATCCTTCATCTTCCGGTAAATATTTAAGTCGATGCGGAAGAGGCGGTAAAGCAGGTAGCAGAATGCCAGCAGCCCAAAAAGACCCAGGGTTACCAGTATATGGACAAAGTTATTATGCATATGCCCCTGAATTTCCTTGTCATATTTCGATTTGTACTGTTTATACAGAAAAGCCAGGTCAATATCTCCAACACCAAAAACAGGATGATCAAGAAACATCTTCCAGCCTGCCTTCCACAACGAGAACCGGACATAATTAGAAGGCAGGTAAGGATCCCATATACTCAGAATCCTGCTCCTGTGCACTAATGAGGTAAGTAATGAATCATTTTGTATAGCCAGGGAAGTTGGAACATAGCCGGGATTACCCAATAAACTTACTGACGGGATAGGCCCAAGATTAAATTTATATATGCGGCCAGCTCTGTCAGCAGCAATCAGACTTTTTCCAGCTTCTTTCCAGATATAGATCGCTTCAGGTCCTTTTAACAGTCTATCAAAATAAATTGAATCTTGGTTTACAGTGTATATATTTACACCCGCATCATTCGAACAAAAAAGTTTATGTTCAAAATAATAGATTGAAGAAACATTATCAGGCCGGAATGTGTAAAGTTTCCTGCGGGGAACGCCATCAACCGCATCAAAAACATGCAGCCCGCTATCAGGAGAAAACATCAATATTAATCCTGAATCGGCAAAAACTTTATTGAACTTACTAAATTCCCTATTCCTGTAAACCATTTCCAGATGTGAAGGATCCTTAAATACGGTAAGGCCGCTGTCGCTGTCGAGCGTATAAAGGTAATCTCCGGAAAGTGTATGATTTATAGTGAAGCCGGGGGGGAGACATTCTGCTGTCTGGGATAGTGAACCATCAACGTTCTTTTTGTAGCTTATAAAACGGGTATCAACAAAATAGCCCAGCAGAAAGCCATTCCATTTCTCTAATGAAACAACCGGGGCAGGGGTTTCCAGGTTCAGCTGTTTCTGCGAGCCTTTATACTTTACTAAGCCCTTATCATAATCAGAAATAAAATATTCACCGTCGAGTGATGTAATGTCAAAAGCTCTGCCGTCAGTGTTGAAGCTGGTTAATTCTTTCAGACCGCCGTCTTCAATCCTGAATATTTTAATTATGCTTTCATTTTTTTGAACTGCCAGCAGTACACCAGCCAAAATTACGAGAGGAATTAAATACTTCCATTTCTTTTTCAGGAGTATTATTATAAAAAAGCCGAAGCCTGTTCCAAGCCATCCTGTTCTTTTATATGTAGCCGCAAGTGCAACCAGAGTAATGAACAAGGCGCCTGCAGTTAAAATTTTATCCCTTACGCTGCCTTTTTCATTAATAAGGAAGGCGAAGAGAAAAACGGAGGTTATACTGAGGATTTCGCTCGACGTTATGGGATACTGAAATAAAGAGGGACCTGACTGGGTAATGTTATACAGGTTGGCTATAAAAAACTGGTAAGAAAATACAATATATACGAGGGCCGTGAGAACTGCTGCTGCTATGTATGTATTGAAATAAAGTTTTGCCCTTTTGATATCGGGAACAGCGGCCACCGTTACATATATAAGCGGCATTAATAAAATTCTTCTTAAAGAAAACAGGAGTGCCTGCGAGTGATTGAGTGAAAAGATAAGTGAAAGGACTTCAGCGGCAACGAACCATAAAAGTGCAGGTTCAATTTCTGTTTTTTCAAAAGGATTTGATTTAGTTATAAAATACCTGGCAAAAAGAGCAAGCAGAGCACCATAGTAGCCTACCTGGTTCAGGAATATTGAATTCGTAAGTGCAGCGAGGAAAAGCACCATGAAAAAGAGAATGATCCTGTCAATTAAAAGGAGGTTTCTTTTTTCAGGCATGTTTAATCCCTGAACTGCATTTCATATAATTTCCTGTATAATCCATTTTCGTCTGTGAGCAGTTCATCGTGTCTTCCCTGCTGCACAATTTTTCCATAATCTATAACAATTATTTTCGTTGCATGTCTTATTGTACTCAAACGGTGAGCGATAACAAAGGTAGTCCTGTTCTGCATCATTCTCTCTATTGCCTCCTGCACCAGGAGTTCTGATTCATTATCAAGAGCAGAAGTAGCCTCATCAAAAATCATTATCTCAGGATTTTTAACCAGGGCCCTTGCAATCGAAATCCTTTGTCTTTGTCCGCCAGAGAGTTTAGTTCCCCTTTCACCGATAATCGTATCATATCCGTGGGGAAGTTCAAGGATGAAATTGTGCGCATTGGCTGTTTTGGCAGCTTCAATAACCTTCTCCATGGGATAATCCTCTCTCCCATAGGCAATATTATTTCGTATAGTTTCATTAAAGAGGTAAGTCTCTTGTGTCACAATTCCCATGAAGCTTCTCAGATCTTCAATTTTAACATCCTTAATATCAATACCATCTATACAGATTCTGCCGGAATCCGGATCGTGAAACCTGGGAAGAAGATCTACAAGTGTAGATTTACCCCCTCCGCTTGGTCCAACGAGGGCAACTATCTGTCCTCTCTGTGCGGTAAACGAAATATTTTTTAATACAGGCTCAGCACTATCTTCATAACTAAAGAAAACGTTTTCAAGTTCTATTTTATCCCGGAATACAGACACCTCTGCAGCGTTTGGCTTATTACGAATGGATGGTTTCGTATCGAGAATTTCAAAGATCCTTTCACCCGCTGCGCTAGCCTCCTGGATCCTGTTATTTACACTTGTTAATTCTTTAATCGGAGGCATCATTTGAAAAATTGCAAAAAGGAAGCCGAGGAATTCGCTGGCTTTAAGAGATTGCTGCTGCAGCACCATCACGCCGCCATAGTATATAATAAATACCCCGACCAATACACTCAGGAATTCTGTCACCGGCGAGGCAATATTCCGTATCCTTACGATCTTCAGCATCATTTTGAAATAGCTATGTGTCTCTTTTGTAAACTTGCGGTTTTCATATTTTTCCATTCCAAATGCTTTAACAATCTTAACTGCAGATATAGTTTCCTGCAGTATACTCGTTATGTCTGCTATTTTCGCCTGAACTACTGTGCTCTGCTTCCTCAATTTCAATCCCACCCAGGCTATTATCAGCATTGAAAAGGGCAGTACTATGAAAGCCATAATCGTTAACTGCCAGCTGATACTAAGTGCAATGCCGAGGAAGACAATTATAGTTAAAGGTTCTTTTATGAGGTTAGAAAACGCCGCGGTTATGCTTGCCTGCACGATGTTTACATCATTAGTAAACCTTGATATTAAGTTTCCAACCCTTTCTTTTTTAAAATAGCTCATAGGCAGCTGATGAAGATGAGAATAAGCCTCATCCCTTAAATCTTTCATAGCACCGTATTCAACGTGCGCCATAAAATACGCCTGTGTGTAGCCGGTGATATTCTTAAGGAAAAAGGTGATAAGCACAAGGAAACAGATTCTCATCAATGCTTCTAACTTAGTACCTGAGAGAACGAGGTTGTTGAAAGCTTCTGTAACATTTTCCTTCAGGTCCTGAATCCAGTCGGGCAGAATACTGTCAGAAGGAGAAACCGGCTGAACCTCCTGAACCTGTTCAGTTCTGGCTGACTCCTGGAAGAGTGTATCAAGAAGAGGAATTGTAAGGTAGACCGAAAGACCATTAAACACCGCAAACAAAAAAGTAAAAAGGATTGAGGCTACAAGCTGTCTCCAGTAAGGCCTCACATAACTGACTATTCTTATATATGTATTCATTTATAAAATTCTGCCGCTGGTTTACTAAGCTCCGAATTGCGGGATTTCGGGTACACCCCTTAATCCGCATCCGCCTTTTATCTTAATTTGTTTAATTATTTTGTCTTCTTTGAAATTGTAAATATATAGTGAAGAGTTCCTTCCGAATCCAGTATCAAATATTAAAAAATCACCCATCGTAAAAAAGTTTTTATATCCTCCGCCTGTCCATTGCTTTATTACCTTATTCTGTGCGACTGAATATACATACAGCGAGGAGGTATTAGGCTTTCCAGAGAAAATGCTGGTGTTCGCCGGAGTAACATCCAGTGTTGAGACAAATATTATCTCCCTGTTATCACTCCAGGCAATTTCGTTTACAGGTTTATTAATTGACATCATAAATTCAGCAGCCTTTGTTCTCCTCTGAATAAGAAATACAGAATCCGGCTGGTTCCAGCTAAAAGAAACCTGGTATTTACCGGATGGTGAAAGAGTGTCAGGTCTCGCCACCGGCAGTCTTGGATAGCCATCAGAAGTAATATCGTAAACCTGGTTCTCTTCCTGCAGTATTCTTCCGAAAATATTAAATATGATCGTCTTCTGATCGATGTATGTAGAAGTTTTCTTATCCCAGGAATTGAGAATAATTCTGAATACAGTCTCAGACTCCCACCTGGAAAAGATTTGCAGACCGCTTCCTATATCCTTTACAAAAACTGGTTCTGAAGCAGAGTCAGGAATGACATAAAGCCTGGCATTTTTTACAAAAGGAAAAATCCCCTCTTTACCCTGACGGGATGCAGTAAGAAAGAAGGCGGAGACATGTCCCGGAGAATAGGAAAGGTCAACTATTTCCTCGCTATCTGCTTTCCAAAAAGATGAGAATGAATTTTTCTTCACATTGTATTTATAAAGGGCAGGTTTTCTATCAGACATCCCGGCGAAAATGAAAGAATGAAAGTTCCGTTTAACTGTATTTGCCGGAATTTCCTTTTCGCTGTTTTCACAGGAAACCAATAATATAGACATTATTATTAAAATAAACGCTTTCTTCATCTAATCCCGGCACTTTTTAGAAACAGTCTAAGGATAAAGTTAACCAAATCCATAAAATAACCCCAGAGCGGGGAATAAATGAAAATCAGCAAAATTATGGATCCGTACAGACCAAGACTAAGCAGCTTAGCCGTAATTTTGTTTGGAAAGACATCAAAGAGGATATGAGATCCATCCAGAGGCGGAATAGGCAGCAGGTTAAAGGCGAATAAGAATATATTAAAAAACACCCCGTACCAAAGAAGATTTATAAGATAATGGGATGCTGAGGCCTGGGAAGCCAGGAAAAAGAATACGAAAAAAACTACTGCAAGCAGAAAATTGGATGCAGGCCCTGCAAAAGAAACAAGTGCATCGTCGCGAAGATGGTTCTTAAATTTTCTTCGGTCAATAGGAACAGGTTTTGCCCAGCCTATTAATGCAAATCCTGATGCAAAAGAAGCAAGGGGCATAACCAGTGTACCGATTATATCGGCATGCTTAAAAGGATTAAGGGTTAACCTGCCCACCTTCTGAGCTGTATCATCCCCCATCTTTTTAGCAATAACGGCGTGAGCAAATTCATGTACCGTAATGGAAAGCAGGAACATTGGAAGAAATGTTAAAAAAGAAATAATTTTATCACTAACCTCAATACCTGACAAACTAACCTCGCGGATGAAAATCTCTGTGAACCTGTTTTATAAAATCTCTGTCAATATGTGTATAAATCTGTGTGGTAGAAATATCAGCATGACCGAGCATCTCCTGAACCGCCCTCAGGTCGGCTCCTCCTTCAAGCAGATGAGTTGCAAAGGAATGACGGAATGTGTGAGGATGAACCTCCTTTTCTATTCCGGCTTCTTTTACATACCTGGCAACAATCTTCCAAACACCCATCCTGGATAGTTTTGTTCCCCTGGTATTAAGAAAAAGATAGTTTTCGCTCTTCCCTTTTTTCTCCAGCAGAACCCGGCTATTCTTTAAATATTCGGTTATCCAGTTTACTGCGCTGCTGCCTATAGGCACCAGTCTTTCTTTTGAACCTTTCCCGATAACGCGTATGACTTCCTCCCTGAAATATAAACCAGATATTTTCAGGTTAATTAATTCACTTACTCTTAATCCGCATGCATAGAACAGCTCCAGTAAAGCTTTGTCCCTCAACCCGAATTTGTTTGTTACATCAGGCTGTGACAGGATTAAGTCAATTTCATTTATGGTAAGCACAGAGGGAAGCTTATGCGAAAGTTTAGGAGCGGGAATTTTATCAACCGGATTCGCGGTTATATAATTATTCTGAAATAAATAGAGAAAAAAACCTTTCAGCGATGAATGATAGCGCGAAGCGGAAGCGCTTGACAGACCAGCTTCCTTAAGGAACTTAAAGAAGTTGGATAAGTGCTCATATTTTATCGCCTGGGGATCATCGATATTATAATTTTCCAGAAATTGGAAGAGATTGGTTAGATCGCTCCTGTATGATTCAATAGTATTCCCTGCAAGGTTTTTTTCTAATTTAAGTACAGCAAGATATTCATCAAGGAAGATTTTCATTTTTCTTCATTCTTCTCCGGCTCCCCTTTTTCCATTTCCTCCTGTTTGGGATACCTGATCCTGCGGTGATGCTGTCCCAGCAGAATACTAATAAACGCCTCTTTAATTTTATCTATATCGCTGAAAGTAATGGGGGAATTATCCAGCTGACCGTCGTCAATACGACCCTTGATGATTTTATCGATTACGTTCTCAACTTTTACAGGATCGGGATCTTCAATTGACCTGACAGCCGATTCGCTTCCGTCAGCAAGCATAATGATTGCACTCTCTTTTGTATTCGGTTTCGGTCCCGGGTACCGGTAATCATCAATATTTACTTTTTCTTCCCCATAGAGTTTTTTTGCTTTTTCAAAGAAGAATGAGATCACCATTGTGCCATGGTGCATAGGGATGAAATCAACAACTTCCTGCGGCACATTGTATTCACGGGCGAGTTCAATCCCTTCCTTAACGTGACGGCTTATCAGTTCAACACTTTCCTCCGGGGTGAGATTTTCATGTATATTCTGATTATTAAGCTGATTCTCAACAAAATTCTGAGGTGTAATAATTTTACCAACATCATGGTAATATGCACCTACCCTGGCAAGCAACGGATTAGCCCCGATTTTCTCTGCCGCTGTTTCTGCAAGGGTTCCCATTGTCATCGAATGATTAAATGTTCCGGGCGCCTTCCTCGACAGTTCTTTCAGCAATGGTCTGTCAAAATTTGAAAGTTCAAGCAGCGTAAGATCGGTGGTTATTCTGAAGAATTTTTCGAAGAAGATAAGCAGTCCGTACGTAAGAACAGGACTGATTAAAGCATTTGTTGATGCAAATGCTGTCTCAATCATCAATGATTCGAACGATGCAAACCTTTCCAATCCAAAGGAAAAAACAGCCACAAGGTAACCGAGAAGAATGAACAGGAAAGACCTGAATATCTGTGAACGGTTTTTTATATCACGAACGGTATATACCGCAAGAGCTCCTGCAAAAATATTCATTACGGCAAAAGTGTAATCATTGCCTCTTAATGCACCCGCTATCAACGATATAATTACTGTCGTATAGAAGCCTACCCTTGAATCGAAAATGATTGTAAGGAGCATAGTTGCTGCAGGTATAAATATCAGAAACTGAAGCGGTACGTTTACACTTATCTGATTTATTAAAAAAGTAACGAAACATACGAACACAAGCACTATTGTTATAAGAATAAGCTTCTGATTATCAAAAAATATTTTCTTTCTGAAGAGAAAAAGATAAATTGTAAGCAATGAAAGAAGAAGGGAAATATGAAAAAACTTTCCAACAAACTGCAGCCAGAAACCGCTTTCTCCAATCTTTTCTCCCTTAGCAGCCCGGTATGAATCTATTTTAAGTTTAGCTTCCCTTGTTACCCTGTCGTGTTTGGCTATAATTCTTTCATTCTCATTAACAATTCCCACGTACCTTGAAACGTTGTTCTTTGCCTGTTCAATCTCTTCCTTCGTTGCCAGCTGATTATATATGATATTAGGATTTATAAAATGAACCGCATATTCTTCCAAGGCACTCTTAAGATCATCGGAAAGCTTCATCTGTTCAATGCCGTTCCTAACTATCTTTTCAGCCGCCTGAACATCGATAAATCTACCAGATGATTCAATCCTGTCAACGTTGCCTGTTCTTACGGCAATGCTGTCTTCGCCTGAAGGGAATTGATTTATTATCCCGCTTTTATAAACCTCTGTAATTATACTGTTAATGCTGTTGAGAATTTCTTTCAGGTTTCTCCGCTGAAGCATATTCCTTTCCTGTCGTCTCAGGTTAAGGAACGTATTGTATGAAGGAGTGCTGAGGAATGTAGGATTAAGATTTTCCTTTCCCTGTGTCGATAATGTGCTGTCTATCATCCGGAGTAGAAAAGCATCGTAGCTCTTTACAGTATCAAGGATTGCATCTATCGATTCGGGCTGTTTTGAATAAACCGGATATACAGTATTCGCAGCAGCTTTCAGTTCTTCGTCGTAAGCTTTCTGGTCCTTTAAAACAGGGAAACTGAACTGGGCGATGAGATCGTCATGAATCCATATTGAGCCGACAGTAACCTCGGATTCAATCGATTCACCTTTTGGGAACATAAAGACTATAAGAATTACTGCACTGAGACCGATTAAAAACTTTAGCCGGAGACTGCCTTTTTTGTGTTCTTTTGTTTTCATTTCCTGCTTGTTTTTGCCTGCAATATCATTTCAATGAATTCTCCAACGCCGCCTTCATTATTATCTTTTATTGTAATAAAATCAGCCTCTCTCTTCACCTCGGCTACAGCGTTCGCTACTGCAACCTTAAAACCTCCTACCTTGAAGAGACTTAAATCATTATACCAATCACCTATCACAGCCGCATTTGCTTCCTTAACCTTCAGGTCTTTAAGGAGTCGTTTAAATCCCATTCCTTTGGATGTTCCTTTATTTCTTATCTCAAGATAATAAATATTATCACGCCTCTGGGATCTGAAATATGACCTGTCAAGTCCAAATGTATAAGGAAAACTCAGCCGGTTATAAACATACTTCAGATTATTCTTATAGTCAGAGGCGAATACAACCTCCAGGGTTCTGTCATAAAACTCGTCATACGATTCAACTTCTTCATACCTGGCGCCGAATTTATCCATTATCTGCGGGATTACTGAATTCCTTTCTGTATAATATATAGCATCATCATGGCATAAAGCCACATTCAGCAGAAAAGTATCTGCAAGATCAACTGCTTTTCTAACATACTTTTCCTTCACGTAAGATTCAAACAATATTAAGCCTTCGGGGTGACTTTTTATTAAAGCCCCATCCATTGAAATCAGCGGAATATCGATACCCAGGTCTGTGGCAAGGTCAGTTACCGCAGAATGAAGTCTACCTGTTGCTACAGTAAAATGAACACCATGCTTGGGTAACTCCGAAATGAGTTTTTGCGATTCTTTATCTACTAATCCCTCGTCAGTCAATAAAGTACCGTCAATGTCTGAAACAACAACCTCAATATTTTTCAGTGCGTCCGTTCGTTTCATAAAAGCTGAAGAATGAATGATTACGAAACTTTAAAATAAGGATTATTTAATTAAGGTTTTCCAACCTGCTGCACTTAAGTTCTTGTATATAATAGTGATAGAAATAATAGCAGCAATGATGAAGATTACGGATCTTAACGTATCCCCGAGCAGAATACTCCCTGTTCCGAATAGAAACGAATAAACCAGCACGACGCCCGCAAGCCAGTTGATAAACATAATACCAAATTCACCTTCGCTGTGTACTTCAGGAATCTGATCCGATATCTTTTTCCATAATATTCCTCCAGGATGAATTTTCCGGTAAAATTCAAATAATTTTGATTTTTCAGTAGGCCTGGTAAGGAATGTTATGGTGAGCCAGACTAAAGTAGTGCATGAAACTAAATAAAATAAAGTATAAGGAAATTCCACACCATACAATTTCAGTACCGGGAAAACAACGAAGGGAGTAATCATTGCAGATATTTCCGACCAGGCGTTTATTCTCCACCAGTACCACCGCATTATAAGCACAAGCCCCAGTCCTGCTCCGCATTCCATTATAAAAACCCAGGCACCTGATATGGTACTTATAAACAGCGTTACTATGGCAGAAGTTATCATCAATAAGATCGTTACAATTCTTGATGCCCTGACGTAATGTATTTCATTTTGATCCCGGTGAAGGAACCTTCTGTAAAAATCATTGATAAGGTATGATGTACCCCAGTTCAATTGAGTAGCAATGGTACTCATATATGCTGCAAAGAATGCAGCTACGAGAAGTCCTTTTAACCCTGCCGGAAGGAAATCATTCATAGCGGCTATGTAACCCATTCCTTTGTCAGCAGCCGCAAGATCCGGATAAAGTATTAGTGTACTTAATGCTACCAGGATCCATGGCCAGGGACGTATTCCGTAATGAGCGATTTGGAAAAAGAGAGTGGCAAACAGCGAATGCTTTTCATCTTTAGCCGACATCATCCTCTGTGCAACATAACCCCCTCCCCCGGGTTCTGCCCCCGGGTACCACGAAGCCCACCAGATAATACCAACGTAAGCCAGAAATGATACCACTGAAAGTGAAAATGCGGTTCCTACATCACCCGCGTCCGAAAAAACCGGAAGAAATCTGAATGTATATTCCGGAAGCTTTTCCTGCAGTCCTGCTATCCCGCCGACCTGGGGAGAATTGACTACAATAACAGCCAGGATAATACAGCCTGTCATAGCTATAACAAACTGAAATGCATCGGTAATGACAACACCCCAAAGCCCTGATAAGGCTGAGTATAGTGCAACTATCAGCATACATCCGAAAACATAAAAGATTACTTCTGATTCAGGAATATTGAACATTCCTGTGAGAATTGAAGCCATCGCTTTATTTACCCACCCCATAATAATTATATTTATAAACAATCCCAGGTATACTGCCCGGAATCCTCTTAAGAATTTTGCAGGTTTTCCTGAATAACGCAGTTCAGCAAATTCTACTTCGGTCATAATACCTGCGCGTCTCCACAGCCTGGCAAAAAAGAAAACTGTAAGGAGACCGCCGAATGCAAAGTTCCACCAGACCCAGTTACCTGCGATGCCGTTCTTAGCTACAAGCTCGGTAACCGCAAGGGGAGTATCGGCAGCAAAGGTTGTTGCTACCATTGAGAGGCCGGCTAAATACCAGGGTAGATTTCTACCTGAAAGAAAAAATTCCTCTGTGCTCTTTCCGGCTCTGCGGGTATAATATAAAGCGATACCAAGGGAAAAAATGAAGTATACCAGTATTATCAGGTAATCGATTAAGCTCAAGTTCCCTCCCGGATGTTCTCATTTTTAAACAAAGAGACAACCTTTCCTGTTAACAATGTTACTGCAACGCCAATGATTGTATACCAGGTCCAGGCGACTATACCGAAAGATATCACAAAAATCATAACGATTATTGCAAGCGTAAACCCGGTTATTGCACTGCTTTGATTTACGTGCCTGAAAAAGAAACCAAGCAGAAAAGTGCCTAAAAGTCCCCCATAAGTAAAAGAGGCTATGCTAAGGGCAAGTTCTACTACAGCCGTTGATGTATTCATAAAAAATAAAGCTGACACAGTTAACATAACCGCCCAGAATACGGTAATAAGTCTTGAGATGAATAAATCATTCTCTTTCTTCCCGAATACGGGTTGAAACAAATCCATCATTGTTGAGGAAGAAAGAGAACTCATAGACCCTGCAAGGGTTGACATTGCTGCTGCGAAAAGTCCTGCTATTATTATTCCTGAAACTCCCGGCGGCAACACGTGTATTATAAAATGAGGAAAGATCTCATCAGGCTTCATATCTATTTTTCCATAATAGGCATAGAGCATGACCCCGAGAATAAGAAACAGGGCAAATTGTATTATTATAATTATACCGCTGCCAACGACAGCCTTCCGGCTTTCCTTTAAATCCTTTGCAGCAAGGAGTCTTTGAACAATCAGCTGGTCAGTGCCATGAGATGCCATAGACAGAAAAGCTCCTCCAAGAACACCCCCGATAAGTGTATATGGATCAGTAAAGAAACTTTTGAAAGAACCAGTAAAGCCAGTGTTAATAAACTGGAATTTGTTTCCCTCTGATGCCGCAAAAACTACAGAATTCCAGCCCCCGGGAAGGAGGTTTAAGATGAAGAAGCCTGCCAGGATAGCTCCTGCTATATATATGAACATCTGAATTACATCAACCCATATTATTCCTTTTACACCACCAGTATAGGTGTAAATAAGTGATACAGCAGCAATAATTATAATTGCATAAGGATAATCAATTCCGAGAAGGAGTTTCAATGGAATAGCAGTGGCAAAAAGCCTTACCCCGTCTGCTGCAGTTCTTGTAAATAAAAATACAACCGAAGCATAGTTACGGGTCTTCCCGCCGAATCTCGTTTCAAGGTATGTGTAAGCAGTTTTTAGTTCACCTTTATAATATGCCGGCAGGAATACAGCGGCAACAATTATCCTTCCGAGAAGGTAACCAAAAGTAACCTGGAGGAAGTTTAAGTTTGTAAGGTAAGATAAGCCGGGGATGGAAATAAAAGTTAAAGTGCTGGTTTCAACAGCAACTATGGAGAAACACACCGCCCACCAGGGAACTGAAGTAGAGCCAAGGAAGTAGTCTTTAACGGATTTTTGTCTGCCCCCTGATACGATACCGAAAACCGCTATACCGATAAGATAAACCGCAATGATAACATAATCGAGCGATCTTCCTTCCAATAAGCTATTCCTTTTTTAACTCATTGAAAGCTTCGTCTACTGTTTCGCATACCGGGAGAACCCGGTCAAGCTGGGTAATTTTAATAAGGGAGTATACTTTTTCAGAGGGAGCGGCAATTCTCATTGCTCCGCCGTTTGTATTAAGAATTCTGTTTGCCACCAGTATGGCACTTAGTCCCGAGCTGTCGCACGTCTCCACCTCGCTCATATCGAGGATAAGTTTGTTAACCCCCTCAACTTTGAGAAGCATTGTAAATTCACCTTTAACCAGTCCTGAAATATTTGTGTCTAATCTTTTCTCATTCAATTTAAATATTGTTATCTCGTCGATCCTCTTGATCTCGAAATTCATATAATTTCCTTAAAACATTTTTAAGCAATTTAATAAATTTTTGTAAGAATTTTCAGCGTCAGGACTCTTATTTATAACCTGGATATTATAAAATTTATCAGGATCTCCTTTAACAAAACCCAGTTTATATGTGGCTTTAACCCTGTTAACAATGTAGCTGCAGAACATATTCTCCTGCCTGTTCAGATCAATAACCGTCTGGAATCTAAGCTGATCAAGTTTGTCATTTATTTTTTTTGAAGGGAGATTAAGGCGGCTGACATCATCAACCGTGTAGCCGATTGCTTTCTGACGGAATTTGGTGGGCAGCAGGTTTACTTTATAGTCATGAGTAAAAGCGGTTACGCTTTTCCTATTATCCTCGAGGTAATTCAATATCCGGAGAGACTGACTGAAGTCGGAATCATTTTCCGGCATAATAACAAAGAAATCAAACGATCTTTTGAAGAAATCCCTGAAATTATGTTCCGTAACTTCAAATTCTCTGAGTTTGTTTTTTACTAATATTCCGGCAATTTTATCTTTTAGTTGTCCAATCATTTCTTTTCTGATTCATCAAGTTTTTTGAGAAAGTCCTTTTCATTCATCACTGAAACGCCAAGTTTTTCAGCCTTGGTAAGTTTCGATCCAGCATTTTCACCGAAAATAAGGAAATCAGTATTTTTGCTTACTGAAGAAGTTACCTTACCCCCAAACATAACAATTTTATCGCTGGCTTCTTCACGTGAAAAACTGCTGAGGGTTCCTGTAAGGACAAAAGATTTTCCCGTAAAGAAGGTTTCCTTTTTAATTTTCTTTTCTGAAGCAAAATTTAAACCGTGCTTTTTCAGCCGTTCTATTATCTTTTTGTTATGGGGATCTTTGAAAAACTTAACCACGCTCTGGCTTATGCTCGGTCCTATATCGTGAATTGCTTCAATCTTTTCTTCATCAGCAGCCATTATTTCATCGATTGTATTAAAGTGATCAGCCAGCTTCTTCGCAGCGCCGGAACCCACATACCTTATACCGATTGCAAAAAGTACTTTTGAAAAGGGCTGTTCTTTACTTTCTTCAATGGCACTCAGAAAGTTGTCTACACTCTTTTCTCCCAGCCGCTCGATGGCGACAAGGTCATCCCTCCTGTTCTTCAAATCAAATATATCTGCATAAGTATGAAGGAAACCCTCCTCCACAAAAAGATTGATTAGTGCGGTCCCGAGTCCTTCAATATCCATTGCGCCCCGGGCGGAGAAATGCTCCAGCCTTCCTTTGATCTGGGCAGGACATTCAGTGTTTTCACAATAATAGGCTACTTCTCCTTCAGGCTGAAAAAGAGGAGTTTTACACACAGGACATTTTTTCGGGGGGTGAACCGGTTTAGACCCCGCAGGTCTTTCTTCACTTACAACAGAGACAACCTTGGGAATAACGTCGCCGCCTTTTTCAATAACAACTTTATCACCTTCCCTGATATCTTTTCTTCTAATCTCATCGATATTATGCAGCGTAGCTCTGCTGATTGTTGAACCAGCAAGAAACACGGGTTCCATCTCAGCTACAGGTGTAACAGTCCCTATTCTCCCTACCTGCCAGGTTATTTTATTAAGCCTGGTAACGGCCTGTTTAGCCTTAAACTTGAAAGCAACTGCCCAGCGTGGGGACTTAGCAATATTACCCAGAATCCTCTGCTGTCTGAGAGAATTAACTTTGATAACCGCGCCGTCAACTTCGTATTCAAGAGAATTTCTTTTTTCTTCGAGACTCCGGCAAACTCCCAGTACAGCATCAATGCCTTTACAAAGCCTGAATTCAGGATTTACATTAAATCCCAGCTTACTGAGCATCTGAAGATTCTCATGCTGAGTTTCATAATTTTCAGCCTGGCTGATTAATACATAAGCAAACATATTCAAAGGCCTTCCGGCTACAACCTGTGGGTCCTGCAGCTTAAGAGTGCCTGCCGAAGAATTTCTGGGATTAGCAAAAAGCTTCTCTCCCTGTTCCTCCCGTTCCCTGTTCAGGTTGATAAAATCCTGTACCTTCATAAAAATCTCCCCCCTCACTTCAATGTCATTAAATGAGTACGGTAAGGATTTATTCTTATTCAGTCTGAGAGGAACCGAACGGATGGTTTTAACATTTGTTGTTATTTCCTCACCCACTACCCCGTCTCCCCGGGTAGATGCGGTAATTAGGAATCCGTCTATATAGTGGAGACTGACAGAAGCTCCGTCTATTTTTGGTTCAACTACATACTCAACAGTTTCTCCGGCAGGTAAAGCCTCTCTTACTCTCCTGTCAAAATCGAAAAGCTCTTCTTCATTGTAGGTGTTGGCAAGACTGAGCATAGGAATAAGGTGAGTTACAGGTTTAAATTCCTTTGTCAGGTCCCTTCCTACTCTCTGTGTCGGCGAATCAGGAGTCACCAGGTCGGGATTTTCAGCCTCGAGTTTTTCGAGCTCTTTCATCAGAGTATCGTATTCCTGGTCGTCTATCACCGGATCAGCTAGAACGTAATACCTGTAATCATGCTCTCTTATCTGCTCACGAAGTCCTTCTATTATTTGCTGAATAGATACTGTCATTGCGGCTGACCTGCCCGTGGAGGATTATTAAGATATTCGATACCATTAGAACTTATTTTAACATGCGACACAGACTTTGATTGCGGTTTGAAATCAAGAGGTTTATTGTTCAGCTGCAGTTTAATGGCAGACGATCTTCCGAAGGTAATTTTAAATTCACTGGCAGCCTTAAGTGATTTCTGCGAATTAGGGAATAGGATAAATTCCTCTTCTTTGGTATTGTCAAGAATCAGCTTAACCCATGAAGTATCACTTGCCTGTATGAGAAGATAAAGACTGTCGCCTGACACAACATTATTCTGAATAGAGTCTGCGGTCTGAGCAGGAGCCTGTTCATACCGATGCTGAGATTCAGTAACTACCTGGTCGTACGGTTTTTCGGGGACTACTATTTCGTTATTCTGACTGAATAATAAATAGATTAACCCCACAAGGATGATTAACCCGCCTATTGAGGCTCCTATTATTACGGTATTTTTGTTTCCCTGTAAAAGTTCACTTCGTTTAGGAGTTGTTGAATCAAATGTCTGAGGCGGCCTGGAATAAACTGCATCCGACTGGTGCGCGGAATGTTTAACCTCGCGATATTTTTCAGTCTTTTCATTACTTTGCGGTTTATCTAAAGATTTTTGATCGGGTTTTTCCGGAGGTAGTGTGACCCGTTTTATCCCGGGTTTTATCCTCGTCTTCGACTGCTCCGGGTTCAGGGATTCTTTCTTCTTCAAACGGTTCTTCATATGGCCGGCCTTCTCTGGCTGCATCGTATTTCTTCAGGGTACTTTCCGGATTTAAGCCCACAACACCGGCATATTCCTTAATAAAAGCTTTCACATAAAGATCAGGGAGGAAACTGAAATTTCCTTCTTCCATTGCTTCCAGAAACTTCAGATCTATTCTTGTCCTTACCGAAAGCTGATTTAAAGTTAGATTATTTTTTATTCTCGCTTCTTTTAATTCTTCAGCTAATTTATCGAACATTTTTAAGGACCATTGTTATAAGTAATTAATTACGAACTAATCTGGCTGCAAAGGCGCCGTCAAGCTGATGCGAATGAGGAAATGTCTGTATGCATCCATTGGCATCAACGATTTCCAGAGGGAAAGAGTCTGAAGCATTTTGGAGGCTAAACTCCGGATGTTCAGAGAGGAATTTAGTAACTATGTCGCCGTTTTCTTCCGGCTCAATTGAACAAGTACTGTAAACAACAGCTCCGCCGGGCTTAACCAGAGATGCCGCTTTTTCCAGGAGCTGATATTGTAATACAGTTAAACGCCGTATATCAAGGAGATCTTTTTTCCATTTAATATCCGGTTTTTTGCACAAAGTTCCGGTGCCTGAACATGGAACATCAGCAAGTACCCTGTCGAATCCGGAATCATTATATTCAAGGGCATCCTGTTCAACAAGTTTTATTGAATTTATTCCCAGGCGTTTTGTATTTCTTTCCATAATTCTAAGTCTTGCTTCAAACCTGTCGATGGCTATTATTTCACCTTCATCATGCATTAAACCGGCAATATACGCTGTCTTGCCGCCGGGTGCTGCACACATGTCAAGCACCCTCATACCGGGTCTTGCATCAAGCAGCCTGCAGGCAAGTCCTGCGCTTTCATCCTGAATATTAAAATAGCCATTTGCGTAATATTCCCAGGCAGTTATATTAGTCAGGTTCTGCAGCTTAAAAAATTCAGGGAGATACCTTCCAGGGTTGTAACGGAGATTTACCTTGTTCAGCAGCTGCTTAAATTCATCAGGATTAGTTTTAAGCGCGTTGATCTTTAGTGTCAGGAATGGTTTTTCGTTGTTTGCTGCAAGCAGCTTTTCAGCGGCTTCTCTACCAAATCTTGCAAGATACCGTTTTACCATCCATGAAGGATGAGAATAATATGCTGTGAGGTAACCTGGCAGATCCTCTTCGGGATCGGGGTAACGGATTCCGTTCTTGCTCCTTATAATATTCCTGAGAATGGCATTGGTAAGGTCGGCAGGTTTTTGACCCTGCAGCTTTTTTACAAACTCCACAGCTTCATTCACAACAGCAAAATCAGGAACGCGGTCGAGGAACATGATCTGGTATAAGGCCACACGAAGACCGTTTTTCAGATTAGGAATAGCTTTAGAGAACTGACCTTTATAGAAACCATTAAGGACCCAATCGAGTCTTCCCATCCATCTTACAACTCCGTGTACGATCTCGTAAAGCAGGGCCTTATCGGGACCGGAGAAGTCGCTATTACGCATCTCATTATCCAGAAGTCTTTCAAGGTATGAGTCTGTTCTCTCAACCCTGTTAAGTATCTTAACTGCAAGTCCTCTTACACCTGAATATAAATCTCTTACTTTATGTTCTTCAAATTGTTCTGTCATCTAGGATTTCTTCTTTCTCTTCATTTCTGCGTGGAGGCAGGTTCATTAGCAAGGTTAAAAATAATATTAAAAAGTTTCTCATCTGCCGATGTAAAATTTACGTTCCTTCTTTGCATAACTATCTTTGCTGTTTCAATACTTTTCTTTACATCGTACGTCTCTGTGTTTTCAGCACCTCCCCAGGTGAAAGAGGGTATAAACTTATCCGGGAACCCGCTTCCAAAGATATTACAGGAAAAACCGGTTATTGTTCCTGTATTGAACATGGTGTTTATACCTGTTTTTGAATGATCACCCATAATTAGTCCCAGAAAGCGATGACCGGTATCAATATGCTGACCATTAAGGTTTACCTTTATGCTGGAATAGTTATTTTTCAAATCACTGCAGTTCGTATCGGCACCGAGGTTAACCCAGCTGCCCAGGTAGGCATGACCAAGAAAGCCTGAATGCTGTTTATTTGAATAAGGCATTATTACTGAGTCTTCTATTTCCCCTCCAAGTTTACAAACCTTTCCGGTGGAAACATTTTCTTTAATTGCGGCGAAGCTTTTAACTAAAGAATTATCGCCGATACAGACGGGACCTTCAATCACACTGTTTGCATTTACTTCAACGTGTTTACCTATATAAACGGGACCATTTGAAGCATCGATTACAACTCCCGGTTTAATTACCGTCTCATTCCCGATAAAAATATCATCCTGATTTATCAGGTGTACGCCCCTGAATATCCTGGCGTCTTCTGAAATACCGGGGTTACTAAGGTAATTAAAATCCTGTTTCAGCTGATGACCATTTATCTCTATCAGATCCCATGTATAATTTACAATATCAACCACTACAATTTCCCTGGAAATTCCTTCGAAAGAGGAGATGTCCATGATGCTGCTGATTCCAGTTTTAAGCTTCCGGAGAGTTTCCACACTTATCCTGGCTGCGATCAAAAGATCATCCTGGATAAAGATTTTTTCCTGTGTGTTTTTGTGCAGGATATTAAATAGATCCTCATTCAGAAGAACTCTGCCATTTATAAAGAGGTAATTATCGTCTGCCAGCTTATTTACTTCAATTCCCGGATTATTAAGCTTAACGGTCTCCTCAAGATACTCTCTACAGAATAGAGAATAGCTGACACCGGGGAAATACCTTAATATCTTCTCCTTTAACGTCATCATGCCGCACAATAAATCATATACAGGATGAGATAGGGTAAGAGGATAAAAATTATCAGTCAGTTTATCTTCAAATATACAAATGTGCATTGGGTACTTTTTCTTAAAGAATGTGCAATAATTTAATATTTTTTAGGGTAAGATTCCCGTGAGATAATTTTCATCCAAAAAGCAGTGCACATATATAGATTATGGTCTGTGCGGTAAAAATTACAAATAATTATGAGACTTTAAGAGTATATTATTTTTACGCAGCATATTAACCGGGATAGATATACCAATAACGCATTGCATAACAGTAGAATATTATACCGATAAAGTAATTAACCTTGCTAAATTTGAGGAGGTTTACAGCATATTTTCCCGAAATGATGAAAAATGCAGAACTTTTTGCAGGGTGGTTTAGTCTTTTGTTATAAGCTGTCCGCTTATCCTTAGGAGTTCAGTTTCGGCTGATTTGGCATCATACTGAGCTGAAACAAGCCTGCTTTTTGCATCTATAAGCTTACGCTGGGTTTCCCTGAATTCAAGAGGAGTGATGTTTCCAAGCTTTAGTTTTTCAAGTGCAATATCGACGCTCTCAAGAGCAACTTTGAGATTTTCTTCTTCAAGTTCAACCAGCTGAAGGCTATTCAGGTATTTTTTATACGTATTAAGAAGCTCCGCGTCTACGCCGGTTTTAACCTGATTATAGCTTAGCTGACCATTTTCTATTCCTATCTCTGCGTTCTCTATTTTCCTCCGGGTATTCAGTCCATTGAACAAATTAAGGTTTGCAGAGACACCGTAGTTCAGACTATAATTTTTATTAGATTTTATAAAACCTGCTTCGGCTTCTGACTTTGTATAATCATAACCTCCGATCAGGGAAATCTGAGGAAAAAGTTCCGCCCTGGCAAGTCTGAGGTTTATTTCCGAAAGATTCAGGTTTTTCTTTGCAATCTGAAGTGTGATATTTTTATCTTCGGTGCGATTTTTCAATTCATCAAGTTTAAGAGTCTTATCAACCAGTATAGTATCACCTACATTAAAATCATTACTTACTTCCCTGCCCATAAGCTGATTAAGATTTACCTTAAGCTGTTCATAGGTTAATTCCTCCCTCAAAAGGTTTGAGCGATCCTCATTCAGATCTACCTGCGCCTGCCGAAGATCAAACTTAGATCCTGTACCCACATCTTTTTTAGATTCTGCAATTCTTACTCTTTCCCGGCTGATTTCAATAGCCTGGTTAAGGACGGAAAGCACCTGCTTTTCTCTGATAAGGTTGTAGTAAGTTTCAATAACACCGGTAACATTTGTTTCAACTTCCGCTCTGAAGTTATCTTCACCAATACGATTAAGTTCTTTGAGCAGATCAATATTTGCAAACATCCTCATACCGTCGAATATGGTCCAGCTTAAGTCAATTCCGGCGGTGATGTTTGTCGATTTCGCTCCAGTCCGGTCAACAGTTCTCCCATCAAAATATTCCTGTTTAGTATCGTTAGAACTCTTAATATACGAGCCCGAGGCATCAACGGAGGGAAGAAAACCGGCATTTCCTATATTGGCATTATTATCCGCAATTTTTGATTCATTCTTTGCAATATTTATCGAATAATTATTTGACAGAGCGATTTTAACAGCTTCCTCAAGCGAAAGAGTTTCCTGAGGAAAGATCGGGATATTGATAACAACGATCAGAATCAGAAAAAATAAAGTATTAAGAAATCTCATATGCCTCATTAAAATTTATTTACTCACAAAAGCAGCTTCATCAGCGGACCCTGCGGCCTCTGTAACATTTGATACCTTTGCTGTGCTGCGTGAAAGATATGAGTATGTAGCCGGAATAATCAGAAGAGTTAAAAATGTAGAGAATATCAATCCTCCTATTACAGCTATTCCCATAGAAACCCTGCTTTCAGAACCTGCACCAAGTGCCAGAGCAATCGGTAATATTCCGAGCACGGTTGATAAACTTGTCATAAGGATGGGACGCAGTCGTGCTGAAGCAGCATCTTTTATAGCATCAAGCTTTGTTAATCCCGCAGCTTTACGCTGATTAGCGAACTCAACAATAAGGATTCCGTTTTTAGTTACTATACCTATCAGCATAATTATACCGATTTCGCTGAATATGTTCAGAGTCTGGTTGAAGTACCACAAAGATAAAAGCGCACCGAAAATGGCAAGCGGGACCGTGAACAGAATTATAAATGGATCTCTGAAACTTTCGAACTGAGCGGCAAGCACAAGGTAAATAAATCCAATTGCGAGGAGGAAAGCGAATAACAGACTTGAAGAACTTTCAGCATAATCCTTTGAAGCACCGCTTAAAGAAGTAGAAAAAGATTCATCCAGTACTTTAGCTGAAATTTTATCCATTTCTTTAATACCGTCACCTATTGTTTTGCCAGGTGCCAGTCCCGCAGATATAGTAGCTGAAACATACCGGTTAAACCTGTAAAGCTGCGGCGGGGCGCTCTGTTCTGTAAGCTGCACTACATTATCGAGCTGTATAAGTTCGCCCTGAGTATTCTTAACATATAAAGATTTAAGATCAATCGGTGCATTACGCTTATCGCGAAGGAGCTGTCCTATTACCTGGTACTGCTTACCATCCTTTATAAAATACCCGAACCTTTGCCCGCTGAAAGCCGACTGAATTGTTTGAGCTATATCAATTGTTGATACTCCAAGGTCTCTTGCCCTCTGTCTGTCAATCACCAGCTTAATTTCCGGTTTATTGAATTTAAGATTCGCATCGACAATAGTGAAGGCGGGATCTTTCCGGGCGGCATCCATAAATTTAGGAAGGTACTCACGCAGTTTTTCAAAATTAGGAGCCTGTATTACGTATTCAACCGGTAGTCCGCCTCTGCGCTGACCAATTGACTGCTGCTGTGTAACAAACACACGAGCTTCAGACATATCCGATAATACCGGGGTAATATCATCAGCAATCTGCTGCTGGGTTCTTTCACGCTCATCCGGTTTAGTAAGGATAACAAAAGCAAATCCTGAGTTTACAGAGCTGGAAGCACCGAAGCCAGGGGATGTAACAGATATAATTGCATCTCTTTCGGGGATACTATCTTTCAGAGTCTGAACGAGTTTATCCATAAAGTGATCCATATAATCGAAGGATGAGCCCTCCGGTGCTGTAGCAAACAGTCTCAGTCCGCTTCTATCTTCAAGAGGCGCAAGCTCAGCAGGTATCATCGTAAAGAAAAGATATATCAGACCCAGAGAAACCCCCATTATCAAAAAGGCTGTCCATCTTTTCGTTAAAAACGCATCCAGGGAATTCCTGTACATATTGTTCATTTTTACGAAGAAGGGTTCAGTCTTATTATAGAACCAGGTATGTTTTTCCCGTCTTTTGAGAATCCTTGAACTTAGCATAGGGGTAAGGGTCAAAGCCACGAAAGCAGAGATAAGCACAGAACCAGCTATAACAATACCAAATTCCCTGAATAACCTACCCGTTAATCCCTGCAGAAATATAATCGGGAGAAATACCGATGCAAGTGCAATAGTGGTTGAAAGTATGGCGAAAAATATTTCAGAGGAGCCTTTGCGGGCGGCTTCATCCGGATGGTCGCCGGCTTCAATTTTTGTATATATATTTTCAAGTACAACGATGGCATCATCCACCACAATGCCGATTGCAAGCACAATTCCGAGAAGTGTAAGGACATTTATAGAAAAATTTGCCGCATACATAATAAAAAAGGCGCCGATAAGGGAAATAGGAATTGCGATAACCGGAATTATAGTTGTACGCCAGTCTCGTAAGAATAGAAAGATGATGAGCACGACCAGGCCGAAAGCAACAAAAATTGTCTGCTCAACCTCTGATATTGAATCACGTATATAATCAGTAACATCGAAGCCAATACCCGTTTTAATATCAGAAGGCAGATCACGTTTAATCTGATCAAGTCTTTTATAAAATTCATCGGTGATAGCAATATTATTAGCGCCCGGCTGGGCAATAAGCACAACGCCAACCATTGGAGTGCCGTCCCTCTTGAGGATTGTCCTTTCATTTTCAGAACCCAGAGTTGCATAACCCACATCTTTTAGATGGACAATATTCCCCTTATCTTCTTTTACAATAAGGTCGTTGAATTCATTGGCATCATTAAGTCGTCCGATTGTTCTGATTGACAATTCCGTTTTATTTCCTTCAATCAGGCCGGAGGGAAGTTCTACATTTTCACGGTTAACTGCATTCTTTACATCAAGAGGAGTTAAATGGTAAGCCGCAAGCCTGGCAGGATCGAGCCAGAGCCTCATCGAGTATTTCTTCTCACCCCATATCTGCACGGCACTTACTCCGGGAATTGTCTGGAATCTTTCCTTAAAAACATTGTTAGCAAGCTCGGTGAGCTCAAGGAGATTCCGGGTATCACTCTGAACATTAAGGAAAACAATAGGCGAAGCATCGGCATCAGCTTTTGACACAATAGGGTTCTCAACGTCAGGCGGTAAATTACTTATGGAACGTGAGACTTTATCCCTAACATCATTCGCAGCTGTTTCAAGGTCAACATCAATATCAAATTCAACTGTAATAGTGCTTCTACCGTCGCGACTTACAGAAGTAAGCGAGCGGATTCCTGCAATACCGTTTATTGATTCTTCAAGGGGTTCGGTAATCTGAGATTCGATTACGTCGGCGTTAGCACCGGTATAAGTTGTACTTACGGTAATTATAGGGGGATCTACCGATGGATACTCACGCACGCCCAGGTATGTATATCCCAGCAGTCCGAGCACCACAATTGCAATAGACATTACAATAGCGAGGACAGGCCTTCTTATACTTAAAGATGAAAGACTCATTAATCAAACTCTGAAATAGTTACCGGTGCACCGGGACGCAGCTGGAGCATGCCGGATGTAATTATCGTGTCGCCTTCACTGACGCCGGAAGTTAACTGAACGTTTATATCGGTTCGTATTCCTGTTCCAACCTCTACGGGGGCAGCTGTGCCGTTTCTGTAAACAAATACCTTCTGTCCTTTAATATCCGGTATAAGGGCCTCAGAAGGAATTAGAATAGCATTATCAATTTTTTTCAGCACCAGTTCTATATTTGCAAATGAACCGGGGAGTATCTCTCTGCCTGTATTTGAACAAAGAGCCCGCAGATTCAACGTTCTGGTTACAGGATCAATTTTCGGCTCTATTGCATAAACTTTACCGATATACTGTTTACTGCTTCCTGTGATCGAGAAGTTAATTTCATCACCCACGTTAACCATGGTAGAATACCTCTCCGGTATAGAGAAATCGACTTTAATAGGGTTAATATTCTGAAGGCTGGCTATTATCATTGAGTTGGTTACAAAACTTCCTTCGCTCACACTCTTTAGTCCAATCACTCCATCGAAGGGAGCATGGATTTCAGTTTTTGCTATCTGTGCTTTAATCAGTTCAACCTCAGCCTGGTTAACCTGAAGCTGGTTGGCCGTCATGTCATAATCCTCCTGGCTGATAGCCTCTTTTTCAAGAAGCTGCTTCTGCCTGTATTCAGTATCCTTCTGCAGCTCGAGTCGTGACTTTGCACTCTGAAGCTGGGCCTGCAGATCAGCGTCGTTAATCTTCACAAGCAGGTCGCCTGCCTTCACATAACTTCCCTCCTTAAAGAGAATCTTCGTAATCTTACCGGGAACCTCACTTTTAAGATCAACTTCTTCATTGGCAAGCACGGTACCTGTCGTCAGGACCTTATTATCAAGCACCTGATATTTAGTGATATGAGCTTTTACAGATAAAGGACCGGCAGAACCGGGACCTCTGCTGCCGGTTTTATTTTCAGTAGATTTTAACTTTGGAATAGCCAGTATAACAAGTACTATTATTACGATACCGATAATAACATAGGTTTTTGTATTTTTTTTCATCTGAATTTTCTGTTAAACTTTTGCAACATAATTAAAACGCGGGGGTTTATTCAACTCCAAAAAAATGACTTCCTGCCAGCCTGTACTTGACTCATAAAAAAAGCCAGTTCACAACTGGCTTTCCTTAAAAACTGCTAAATGAATGAAACTACTATTTGGTTTCTTTTTTTGCGTATTTTTTCTTGAATTTCTCAACTCTTCCGGCAGTATCCAGAAGTTTCTGTTTTCCTGTGAAGAAAGGATGAGAGGCACTGGAAATCTCAAGTTTTACCAGAGGATATGTATTACCGTCTTCCCATTCAATCGTTTCATTCGTCTGAATTGTAGATCGTGTTAATATGGAATAATCTGCTGATGCATCCTGGAAAACGACAGGTCTATAATCCGGGTGAATTCCCTTTTTCATACCAATATCCTAATTATTTAATTTCTAAAAATTTTGAACAATAAAGATAGAAAAGATAACAGAAATTTACAATAATAAAATCAAGGTTTATTGTTTCGTACGGGTATTAAACAGCGATTCAAGCCTTTCTTTCAGCAGATTAAGCTGCATTTTCTGCTCATTTGAAAGGTTCACCTGTCTGAAATTCAAGCCTGCTTTGTTAACCGGGTAATCAGTTATACTTCCGGAGGTAAAATTGGCGGTAATAAACCTGTCGTTGTATACTGATCCTCCTGCAAGGTCTGACCCTGATGAGGGAGTGAATCCCTCCCTTTTTACAGTAGATTTCTGAACAGGCTGATCATTATTACCTTTATCTTTTTGAATGCCTGAAGTTTGTTCTGAGGATGCTGCTTCGTCTCTTTCAGTCAGAGACTGTGACCGGGAAAGGTTATTGGTTTTTGCTGAAACCGTTACGTCTCCACGTTCGCGGGGAGCCGTAAGCAAAGGATTATCCGGGGCAATCCCGTTGTTATTAAGCATAAAAATTAGTAAAAGAGCTGTTACTGCTAAAGCGGCGGCAGGTACAAGACGTGAAGGGATAAAGATATTCTGCCAGAATTTCTTTTCCTCCTGAACTGATTCAGAATTAATGCTTCTCATAAGGTCAGATTCAAAACCGGCAGGAGCCTTTACCTGCTGAAGCTGTCTGAGCGTATTTATAACATCCTGGTATTTCAAATCATCATTCGGGTTCACATCATCACCTTTCACTCATTATATATATCTTTTAGTAATTCCTGTAATTGTGCTCTTCCGCGGTTTATGCGGGATTTAACTGTCCCGACTGTAATCCCGGTGATTTCAGATATTTCTTCATATGACAGCTGCTGAATATCTCTCAAGATAACCATTTCCCTGTATGCCGGTGAAACTTTCTGTATAGCTTTCTGAATGATTTCATCCTTTATTCCGCTATCGGTCAATTCATCGGGACGATAGCTTTCATCAGGAATATCATAGGTTTCATTATTTTCTTCACCATAGGCATTTATTGAAAAGAACTTTCTTCTTTTACGTCTCTGGTATTCAGTTCTTGCAAGGTTTCCGGCAATCGTGTAGATCCAGGTTGAAAACTTTGCTATAGAACTGTATGAATCTTTGTACCGGTAAACTTTTATAAAAGCCTCCTGGACAACATCCATACAAGCCTCATAATCTCCAAGAAACCTGAAGACGTAATTTGTAAGAGGATTTTTATATCTCTCCACAAGAATTTCATAAGCCCGAACAGTATTGTTCTGCTGAAACTCAAGAATTAACTCTTCGTCCGTAAGTTCGTTCAGGTTCTTATCGGTCAATGCGCCTTATACTTTCTGAGGTTTGAATTGTTTCCAGAACTATACAATAAATTAAGTAAAAAACTTTTAATACTGAAAAGGAATGAGATTCTGCACATCCTGACTTCTCCAGGTGTCCACTTTTCTATGCAGCGCTGCTTTTATCCCCTGCCGTCAGAATTTCAGTCAGCAAAATGCTCATTATATTCTTATTGTCATCTGATGTTGTTTTCACCGAAATATCTGCGTTAAGCAAGGCTCTTGATACCCTGATAAGTTCATCATCGGAGTACAACCGCCGGGCATTATAAAATTTTTTAAGATAGAAGGGATGTGTTCCTACAATCCTCGCTGCCTGCATCTCGGGGATATTAGAGCTGCGGAGTTCATTTATTCTTAATATCCCGGTAAAAAACCTCGTCAACATATGAATAATATACACGGGCTCTGCACCTTTTTCCAGCAGGTTAAAGGCTATTTTAACCGATGCTTTTTTGTTTTTCTCAGCAAGGGCGTCCTGCAGATCAAAAATGCTGTATTCTTTGAATTTTGCAGATAATGATTCTATACTTTCAATATCAATTTCTTTTTTATCCCCGAGGAAAATAAAAACTTTTTCCAGCTGGGTTTCAATAAGACTCCGGTTATCGCCAGCCATATCTACAAAGACAGACGCTACTTCCTGCGATATATGCTTACCGTTCTCAGCAGCGAACCGGATAATCCACTCAACCAGAGCATTCCCTTTTAATTCAACAGCTTCATAGATGAAGTTATTGGCGAGGAGCGACTTGAAGGGTTCGGACGAGAGGTTTGAGATACCCCCGTTGTGTACCAAAACGAGGTGAGTAAAGTCAGCCGGGGAATTAATATAGCTGATGAGGTTCTTTTTATTGCTCACTTTTTCAAATTCTTTTATGAGGATAAACTTTTTATCGGAACCAAAGGGAAAAGAAGAGGCAAGCGAAAGCATATCGATAAGATTCTTATCTTCAGCGTAAATAACTTCTTTATCGAAATCAGAGGTAATGAAGGGATCGACAGCTTTTTCCACCTCTTTTATCACCCTATCCAGGCTGTACGAATCTTCTCCGAAGAAATAATAAACCGGAAGGAGCTTTCCGGAAGCTATATCCTTCGAAGCACTAAGTATTGTCGGTGCTTTTAATTTACTTTTCGCCATTTGTCCATTTAACCTTTTCGTATTTCATTTACAGGGGAACGGAAAAATACGAATCCTCCCCCTATGAGTCCAGAACTATTCTAATTTCATTACCTGGGGGCTGTTCAGGAGGAGGTTACAAGGTATCTGCAGCGTATTCACTGCGTATTCACTGCGTATTCACTGCGTTTTCACTATATATTTAGGAGCTTGTGGTTAAGCTGCTTACACGTTCGGGGAAAATGAGAAAATGCGGGGGCGGTGTATTACGAACTATAGGTTTGGGAGAAATAGGGATTCCGGGAAGAAAGATTTAAGGGATTCAGGAAGGTATCCGGAAAGTGAGTGAATGCGGGGAATTACCTGTGGCGAATATTAAGGTTGCG
Source organism: uncultured Ignavibacteria bacterium (assembly GCA_963800255.1). GTDB lineage: Bacteria > Bacteroidota > Ignavibacteria > Ignavibacteriales > Ignavibacteriaceae > DATFVA01. Next base: position 81,215 of record CAWDAK010000026.1, read on the forward strand.
AGAAGAAGGGATTCCGGGAAGAAAGATTTAAGGGATTCAGGAAGGTATCCGGAAAGTGAGTGAATGCGGGGAATTACCTGTGGCGAATATTAAGGTTGCGAGAAGAAGGGACTCCGGGAAGAACCACTTAAGACATTCCGGAAGGTATCTGGAAAGTGAGAGGATACGGTGGTTCGGGTATAGAATACCATCAAGCCGAAGTTTTAGCCCGGGGTTTCCTATATAACTCCCGCAGGACTGAACCTGGTTTATTTTTTAAGAGCAGCTTAGAACACAAGCTCCCTTATTTCATAAACATAAAAAACCGGCAGAATACATTATTGTTGAGTGCGTTTTTCGATTGTGATGTTTTCAATTACGACATCTGTAAGCGGCTTATCCTGAGAATTCCTCTTTACCTGGGAAATGGAATTTACTATATCCATTCCGGTGATAATTTTTCCGAATATTGTATGGCGATCATTGAGCCACGGTGTCGATGCTACTGTAATGAAGAACTGGCTGCCGTTAGTATTTGGGCCTGCATTTGCCATTGCCAGTATACCGGATGAATCGAACGCCAGTCCTGTATTCACTTCATCTTCAAAAGATTTTCCCCAAAGGCTCTCACCTCCACGTCCTGTTCCGGTAGGATCACCGCCCTGGATCATAAAATTGGGGATTACACGGTGAAAGATTACGCCTTTATAATAACCTTTTTCTGCAAGTCCGGTAAAGTTCTCGACTGTTTTAGGTGCCTTATCGGGATAAAGTTCTGCTTCAAATTTCCCCATATTTGTGTTAAAAACTGCTACGGTCATAGTATCGTTTTTAGTTTCCACTTTAGTCTCACTTTTTGTTGTTGTTTGATTATTTTCTTTGTTCATGCTTTGTTGATTACATCCCATAAGTAATGTAAGTACTATAAAGATTAATATTTTCCTCATTATACCTCCTAAGGTTGAATGATATTTAATCCTATTAAAACCAGAATGATTATGCCCGCAATTATCCGGTAATAAATGAAAAGAAAAGTTGAGTGTTTTTTAAGATATTTCAACAGGAAGTCGATTGCAAGGTAACCGCTGACAGCTGCAGCTATTGTTGCAATAATCAGGTTCACCCACATAGTTCCATTCAATATATCGAGTGACTGATAAAGCTCCAGTAGTCCGCTTGCCAGCACGGCCGGCACACTTAAAAGAAATGAAAAGCGTGCGGCATCTTCTCTCTTAAGTCCCCTGAATAAACCGCCTGTTATCGTTGTTCCTGACCGTGACGCACCGGGAATTAGCGCGAATGCCTGGGCTATCCCTATAAAAAGGGAATCAAACAAGGAAATTTCTTTTTCAGTTTTCACTCTTTTTCCCACCTTCTCAGCAATAGCCAGGATTATGGCGAACACTATAAGATTTACCGCGATGACGAAGAGATCTTTTGTAAAAGCTCCTTCGATAGCATCCTTGAAAAGAAGTCCAATAAAGACTACAGGAAGCGTACCTACAATGATGAACCAGCCTGTTCTGGATTGAAATGACTGGCCGGAGAAAGGAACTCTTCTACTCACATTCTCCTTCCAGAAATAAATCAATATGTTTAAAAGATCATTCCAGAAATAAATAAGGATGGCCAGCATAGTGCCGAGCTGTATTACGGCGATAAAGGCCGTCCATTCCTGCGGATGATCTGGTGATATCAGGTTCATCAGCTTGCCGGCAACGGTTAAGTGCCCGGTGCTGCTGATCGGTAAAAATTCTGTCAGCCCCTGTATAATTCCAAGAATGATTGCATCAAGTATATTCAATAATATCTCCTAAAACATGTATGTAATTCCGAGACTAACTCCCGCGGAAAATGAATTTAAATTTACCTGGTTGTAATCGGAGCTGTGGTGTTCTTCCCATCCTTTAAGGTTACCGTTCAGGTCGTACCTGAGGTCGCCAAGTATATTAACGTAGAATTGATCGCTGAGTCTTGTATTTCCGGCGGCTCTCAATAGAAAACCAAAGCCTGTTGATGTAAAATTATTTGCCGATGGAGATGAAGGGAAGGACTCATCTGCGCTTACCATCCTGATGCCAACCCCGCCGCCGAACTTAAAATTGTAACCTTCACCTCTTATAACATAGTAAGATGTTACTGTCGGCATTATTACGTGGTATGAAAAATCGTACGTACCGTATGTGCTAAAAGTTACCGAACTGAGGAGGTAGGCGACTTCCAGTCCGATATCATAAGTTTTTGAAACAGCATAATCATATTCTCCTGAAAAGATAACAGCTGAACTAAAGCTCGTCATTTCTTCATATCCTGCAATCTGGTTAACATAATCTTTCAATGACGGTGTGCTGCTGAAATTTATACCCATTCCTAAACGCACCTCGTTCTGTGCAGCTGCCTGCGATAAAATCAATAATGCTGTTAATATTGTAAATATGTACTTCATAGCTCTTCCATTTCTGTTTCAACTACATTGATAAGGTTATCGTGCTGCCTGTTAAGTATAAAGAAAATAAGCAATGATGATAAAATGAACAATAAGTATGATATGATATGTGTTAAAAAAGCATAAGCCAGACTTATAACCTCACCGTATCCAAAGAGTAAAACCAGGGCTGATTTTGCAAGTGCATGGTATGAACCTGTACCACCAGGCGTAGGTATCACCACACCTATCGCGCTGATGCTCATGAGTATCCAGGCCATTCCGAAATTTACATGCGGAAGTCCAATCATTATCATTCCCACGTATGCGTTAATAGCATAAAAAAGCATTATTATTACGCTCAACAGAAAAGTAAGTAAATAGTTGCGTGTACCTTTAAGACTAGCGAAGCCCTCCGTCAGCATCTTAAATATATACCCAGCTTTATGAGCAAGTTTTTCTGAAAATTTACCAATAAGATTAACTATTGCCCCGTAAAATTTTTCTTTGAACCTGACTATGAGTAAAATAAAAATAAGGAATCCGGCAATGAGAGCAGAGGTTATATAAAGGGTAGTTTTAAGCCATGGGAATGTGAGATAAAGATTACCATTATAAATCAAGGCAGCTACTATGACTGAGAGTCCTAGAAATAAAACGTCAATCACCCTTTCAACTATTACTGTTCCAAACATCGATGATCTGGAAATCCTTTCCCATTTCCCAAGTAGAACCGCCCGGGTTATTTCACCGAGCCGGGGGATGACACAGTTTACCCCGTAACCGACCATAAGAGAACCGAAAAGATTTTTCATAGAAGCGTCAGGCTTAACAGAGCTGATAATTACTTTCCACCTGACCGCGCGGAGATAATGTGATATCAAAAGTACGATTACAAAAACCGCTATCCAGAAGACAGAGGCCTTTGAAGCTTTATCAAGAACCTCACCAAAGTTCACATCATAAAAAGCGATGTAAAGGAAAACCGCGGTTAATACAAGGGAGAGACCAAGGTTAATTACATCTCTTTTTGAAATTTGGCTTTCCTTTTTACCTGAGGTCAATAACCTTTATTCCTTTTGAAGGTGAATAGGTGAATTCGGAGTCGGGAATATCAGGGTTCAGTTTATATCCCGATAAAGTAATAGTTGATTTTCCGTTATTGCCGTCGATTATAACCTTTTCAACCAGGCTGCCGCTATTCACATATAACCTTGCACTTTTAAAATTAAGTTCTGATGTTTTCGGCTCAAGAGTAAGAGTTTTATAATCACCCTCTTCGCCCGAACTTACATTGCTTTTAGACGGATAAACCTGTATAAAGTTATTCAGAGAAAGCTCTGTGGGTTCTTCTGAATCATAATTATTTATTATTACTTTATTCTCTTTCTTATTGAAATTCCAAAAGGTTTCACCGTCAGTTATGATTGTATTATTCTTCAGTTCGATCCTTAATTTTTTTTCTTTTTTCAGGTATAATTTTCCGGAGAAGTCTTCTTTGCTGCCGGATGACTTTGTGAAATTAACGGAAAGGGTGTTTAAAAGAATTGTATTTAGCTTGAACTGACTTAAGCAGTTCATCACTGTTATTCTGTCCGAATGCCGCAGTGCATAATAGCATCGAAAATAAAATAAAAACATACTTTTTCATATTTAATCCTTTCAGAATCTCTTAATTACGATTTCGAATTTAATCATAAATGCAGTTATAAAAAATCGAATTTGGCATAGTTTGAGGCCATTATAAGGGGTTTACTATAAGGATCTGAGAATTGTTTCCAGCTGTTCTTCGTTTTCAACAAGTACTGTGCGTGCCTTGCTGCCGTCATTGGGACCGACAATTCCAGCTTCTTCAAGCTGATCTACAATCCTTGCTGCACGCGAATAGCCCAGCTTCAGCCGCCTCTGAAGTAGTGATACAGACCCCTGCTGGTGCCGTACTATTACCCTTGCAGCATCCTCGAACATCGGGTCCATATCTGTAAGGAAGCCGCTGCTGTCCTTTTTCTTATCATAAATAGAAGGAAGGAAATAGGGCTTTGAATATCCCGGCTGCGAATAGATGTAATTCGTAACGTGCTCAACTTCATCAGTTGAAATGAAAGCATTTTGAATTCGTATAGGTTTAGGCTGCCCTGTCGGGAGGAAGAGCATATCACCTTTTCCCAGCAGCTGCTCTGCCCCATTCATATCAAGGATCGTTCTTGAATCTATTTTTGTTGCAACCTGGTATGCAATTCTTGCTGAAAAATTAGCTTTTATAACACCAGTAATTACGTTTACAGAAGGTCTTTGGGTAGCAAGCACCAGGTGAATGCCGACTGCCCGCGCAAGCTGTGCAAGCCTTGCTATCGGTTCTTCCACTTCTTTACCGGCAGTTATCATTAGATCAGCAAGCTCATCAATTATCACCACCAGATATGGAAGGTAATGGTGCTTTATCTCATCGGTATCGTGAGGTCTTTTCTTCGGGTCGGAAACTTTTTTATTATAATCAACTATACTCCTTACGCCTGCCTTTGCAAGACGGTCATATCTTTTTTCCATCTCAATCTCTACGCTTTTAAGCAGGAGTACAGCGTTCTGGGGGTTAGTAATTATTTCTTCTTCAAGATCAGGTGAAACAGCAAGGTAGTGTCTGCGCAGCTTATTATAAAATGAAAGTTCGATTTTTTTGGGATCAATCATAATCAGTTTTACATCAGCAGGTTCTTTTGTGTAGAGCAGACTACTGATAATCATATTTATACCAACGCTTTTGCCTGATCCTGTGGATCCTGCTATAAGAAGGTGAGGCATCTTTGCAAGGTCGGTAATGTAGACCTCTCCGCTGATGGTTTTTCCTAACGCCATAGGAAGTTCCATCTTTGAATCGGTAACTTTATTTAAAACGGACCGGGCATTTACGAGTGAAGCTTCGGCATTTGGTATTTCAACTCCTATTGCACTTTTACCGGGTATTGGGGCAATTATCCTTATTCCGCGGGCCGCAAGTGCAAGCGCAATATCGTTCTCGAGCGAAACAATCTTACTGATCTTAACACCCGGTGCAGGAACAATTTCGTAGAGAGTTACTACCGGTCCGGGAGTAACAGAAATATCCTGTATTTCAATATCAAACAGCTTAAGCTTTTCCTTGAGCAGTTCAGCATTCCTTGTAAGTTCTTCTTCGGCAACCTTAAAGTCCTCTGCCGGAGCCGGATCGAGCAGATCAAGTCCTGCCTTCTTAAAGTTTATTTTTTCATCCCAGGGATCAGGCAGCTTTTCATTTTCGTCAAGCGGATTTCTGTCAGGCATTTCACCCGTTTTTTCGAGGTCAACTTTTTTAGTTTCGCTCTTCTGCATTATATCTTCTTCTTTTACTTCAGATTTCTGCTTCTTTTCGGCGGTAATAACTTCCTGCCCTGTATCTTTCCTTATTATCCTTATTCTTGTTTGTTCCTTTTCCTCCTCCGCCATCAGCGCATCAGCACTGATAATCTCTTCTTTGCTTTTCTTCTTCTTCTTTTTATCCTCGCGCAAATCTTTAATTTTCTGAAGATTTTTTTCTTCAGTTTCGGGCCGGTTTATCCTGATATTCTCTCTTTGTTTTGTCTTTTGAAGGATGAATTCTTTAAGGAATGCGGTAACTTTTTCCAGGTCAATATTAAATGCCAGGATAACAAGAACCATAAATGCAGCAAAAAGAAAAATAATACTCCCTGCCCCGCCGAGAAGCCTCCCGGTGCCTTCGCCGAGAAAATCGCCTATTGCTCCTGATATTTCATATGTATTTGAAAGAAGATCAAACCTTGCACGCAGCACCCCGAAAAAGGAGGCCAGGATTAGTCCTGCTATAAGGAGGAAATTGAAAGATCTTATCATAGTTCTGAAAGAGATTCTCTTAAAGTAAGAAAATCCCCATACGAAGATTATAACCGGGAAAATAGCAGAGAAGATACCAAGGGTGTTATTTATAAAGAAATCCGCAAGGTAGGCTCCTGTAATACCTACAAGGTTATTCGTACCCCTGAAGTCGGCTTCAGGATTAAACACCCTGAAGAGATCTGAAAATTTATAATTAAGAACTGCCTGATCATACCTTGAATAGGAGAGTAGACTTAAAAGCAGAAATACGGAAAATACAATGAGAAATAGTCCGAGGAGCTTTTTTTTATTCTTCACTAATACAGGTTCAACGTCGGCAGGCTTTACCTTTCCGTTTCCGGGTTTCTTCTTCATTCGAATTATCTCTTATTTAGAATCGATACTGCCGGGCAGCGATTTTAATACATTCGTTGAAAAATAAGGAATAACAGCGGAAGTATCTACATCGGCAGCATATTTAAGATCATCATCAAAACCGTTCTGCAGCAGGAGTTTTCCGTGTTCGGTTCCTTTCAACATATTAAGCGGATCTTTTCCAAATGATTCATCAAGCGAGACGGTTACCCTGGCAGTATCCGTAAGTGTAAGCTCAGTATTTCCATCCATCACTCTTTGGATAAGCCTTCCTGCACAGACAGAATCCTCAAGTGAAAATGAATTTGATTTACCGGCACATAGGATTTCAAAATCTTTACCGGTTTTTATAAGCTGCGCAGCAATAGCTCCCAGGTTCCGGTATGAACAGATATACAGGTTCTCAGAAAATTTAGCTTTCACTACTGCCTTGGAACCGTTCGTTGTATACAGAATTATTGTTTTGCCGGATACAATTTCGGGAGTATACTCAAGGGGAGAATTTCCGAGAGCAAAACCTTCGACCTTTTTTGTGTTTCTTTCTCCCCCGAGAAGTGTTTGACCACCGAACATTCCGCCGGAGATCTTAACGCCGAATTCTACAGTGGCAACCGGGACAATTTCCCTTGCCCCATTCTGAAGGGCCGTAACGATAGTGGTTGAAGCCCGGAGTACATCAATTACAACAACGGTTTTCCCGGTGAAATAAAGTTCATCAGCAGTTGCCGGTGAAAACAGAACATTAACCCTCATAGATCTTTAGTTTTCTTTCGTTATAAAAGGTAATTTAACAACAACGGCTGGTATTTCCCTGCCGCGGATAGAAAAGTTAATTTTCGATCCTTCTTTTGAGTAGGCTGTATCTACATAACCCATTGCTATAGGTTTATCTAAAACCGGACTAACGGTACCGCTTGTAACAGTACCAACTTTCTTTCCTCCAACAGTAAAATCGTATCCATGTCTCGGGAATGCTTTTTCATCAGTCATTACAGGAACCAGTTTCCTCGTTAAGCCTTCTTCTTTTACCTTAAGAAGGGCTGCTTTTCCGATGAAGTTATCTTTCTTAAGTTTGGTTATCCAGCCTAGTCCTGCTTCCAGAGGATTTGTTGACTGGTCAATATCATTTCCATACAAACAAAATCCCATCTCAAGCCGAAGCGAATCTCTGCATCCGAGCCCGGTAGGCTTAATCTCATATTCTTTACCTGCTTCCATTACAGCATTCCATAATTCTTCAGCTGTTTTTTCATCACCTTTAAAGTAGAGTTCAAAACCAAGTTCGCCCGTATAGCCGGTTCTTGAAACAATCATGTCAATACCGTTAACTTTTGTTTTTATGAAATGATAGTATTCCATATCCAGAGCATCCGAAGTCAGCTTTTGAACAATCTTCCTTGAATTAGGACCCTGCACTGCGAGCAGAGAATATTCATCGCTTTTATTCTGAAGCTCAGCTCCCGGGTTGTTTTTTTCCATCCACTGAAAATCCTTTTCAATATTCGAAGCATTTATCACGAGCATAAATTCATCTTCAGCCAGACGGTAGACAAGCAGATCGTCAACTATGCCGCCGTCTTCATAACACATTGCAGAGTACTGCACACGTCCTGGTGCTAGTTTCGATGCATCATTAACAGTTATATTCTGAACAAACTCAAGCGCTTTATCTCCTTTAACGAATACTTCACCCATATGAGAGACGTCAAAGACACCGGCAGAATTTCTGACGGCTTTATGCTCGGCAATTATAGAGGAATACTGAACAGGCATATAATAGCCTGCGAATTCAACTATTTTTGCGCCTTCTTTTACATGTACATTATAGAATGTTGTTTTTTTCATGGCTATATAAAGTTAAGTTTATTTCTCCCCGGTTTTTTTCCAGTCGCTCAGAAATTTTTCCAGACCAGTGTCCGTAAGAGGATGGTTGAATAATTTATTTATTACATCGAAGGGCATTGTACAAACGTCGGCACCCATCAATGCCGCCTCAACGAGATGAAGAGGGTGACGTATACTGGCTACAAGCACTTCTGTTTCATAGTTATAATTTCTGTATATCTGCACTATCTGAGAAATAAGATCCATTCCGCTGATGCTTATGTCGTCAAGGCGGCCTACGAAAGGACTGATATAAGAGGCCCCGGCTTTTGCAGCCAGCAATGCCTGTGAGGGTGAGAAGCATAAAGTAACATTGGTTTTTATTCCCTGGTCAGAGAGAGTTTTAACAGCTTTAAGTCCTTCTTTGATCAATGGAACCTTAACAACAATGTTCTTATGGATAGATGCAAGTTCCTTGCCCTCTTTTACAATGCTGTCATAGTCGGTGGAAATCACCTCTGCGCTGACGGGACCGTCGACAATCTCAAGGATTTCATCGAGAAGTTTCCGGAAATCTTTACCTGTTTTCGAAACAAGGGATGGATTGGTGGTAACCCCGTCAAGTATGCCGAGGGAAGCAGCTTCTTTTATTTCTTCAATTTTTGCTGTATCAATAAAAAACTTCATTCGGACTCCTCCCGGATGGTAAAGGTTACTTTATTTGTTCTGTTAACTCTTTCTGATTCTTCTTAGAGAAGAACCTGAATTGACCAACCGGAACTGTCTCATCTTCCTCCAGCGTAATCTTAACGAGATACTTAAACTGCAGCTTCGTTAATCCTTTTATCTTTCCTTCTCTGAGTTTTCCGGCAACAGAAGGATGACATTTCACAATAACTGATCGTTCTTTTGAAATCCTTCTGAATTTTTTCATCCAGTCTTCAAGATCATAAACAAGATGTGAACCCTTGGTCAGGAGTCCTGTTCCCAGACAGTAAGGACAAACTTCTTTCATTGCCTGCATAATATTCTGCCTGATTCGCTGACGGGTAATCTGTACCAGTCCGAAATCTGACATTGGAAGTACAGAAACCTTTGCCCTGTCCTTCCTGAATTCCTTTTTCAGCTCATCGTAAATTTTCTTACGGTTCCTGTCTTCTTCAAGGTCTATAAAATCAATAACTATTATACCGCCGATATCACGCAGTCTTAGCTGGCGTGAAATCTCACGGGCAGCTTCCAGGTCAGTTTTTAAACTATTAAGCTCCTGTTCTTTGCTCTTTGCATACCTTCCGCTGTTCACGTCTATTACGACCATGGCTTCAGTATGTTCTATTATAAGGTAACCGCCGCTCGGGAGAGATACCTTTCTTCCCATAAGTATTTTGATCTGTTCTTCAACCTTAAAGGCATCGAAGATAGGGAGATGAGATTTATACGGCTCTATCTTGTCAGCCAGTGAAGGCTGAACAAGCTGAACATAATCCTTTATCTGGCGGTATAACTTTTTAGAATCAATAAATACCTTGGAAATATCGGGAGTAAAAAGATCACGAATAACGCTTGATGTAGTACTCAGATCCTGGTACACAAGTGATGGCGGTTCCTCACTTTTAACCGTGGATTCAATTTCCGCCCAGGTTTTCAGGAGGTTGCTTAAATCCTCTTTGAGACTTTCCTCCGACTGGTTCCTGGCAACAGTACGGATGATTAAGCCGTAGTTTTTAGGCAGGATGCTGCGGGCGATATGTCTTAGTCTTCTTCTTTCCTTGAAGTCAGATATTCTTTTTGAAACACCGATTTTATTATCAAAAGGAAGAAGAACGCAGAATCTTCCCGGAAGGGAGACGGACGAAGTTACACGGACACCCTTATTATTTACAGGCTCCTTCGTTATCTGAACAATGATATCCTGTCCCTTATGAAGGTGAGGGACATTCGATTCACGGTTTCTGTAATTCTGCTGGTTGTTATTTCTCTGCTGAGGTGATTCCTCATCGTCGTCGTCATCAACATCAGAATCATCCTCACCAATCATATCCTGAAGTTGTTTGGTAGTTTCACCTATATCAGAGAAATGGAGGAAGGCGTCGTGTTTCATGCCTATATCTACAAAGGCAGCCCTTATACCCGGGAGCACACGTGCTATTCTTCCCAGGTACATATCACCAACCATCCTGCGGTTTTCGGGATAATCAACAAAAAAGTCGACTAAATTCCCTTCTTCGGTGATCGCTACGCGGGTCTGGCTGGTAGAAGAATTTATTATAATTTCTTTTGTCATAAAGGACAAACTCTTTCAATGAAACAAAGCATTTCATTTTGAAAAATTTGATATATCCCTCGCTTAAAATGTAAGCCGGCAGTGCTCCTTCCGAATCAGTACTTTCCGCAGAAGTAAAATATGTACTGCTTTTCAGAAGGAATATTAAAACCAAAAACCTGATACCATCCAAATACTCGGTTTCCATTCCAGGCGATAATTGTTATTTAAAAAATATGCCGGATTATTCATCCGGCAGAAAATCTTACTTAGTTTCCGTATTGCTTTCTTTACTGTTTTCCTTGAGAAGTTCTTTTCTGCTTAAAGAATACTTCCCGTTTTCAACCTTTAAAAGCTTTACCGTTACTTTGTCGCCTTGTTTAAAGTAATCACTTACTTTATCAACTCTCTTGTTATCAATCTGAGAGATATGCAGTAATCCTTCCTTACCGGGAAGAATTTCAACAAAGGCTCCGAAGTCCATTAGTTTGGTAACAACACCGTCGTAAATTTCACCGACTTCAGGTGTTGCAGTTAATTTTTTAATATGCTCCTTGCATCTTGCAGCGCTGTCACGGTCAGGTGATGCTATACTAATAGTTCCATCATCTTCAATATTTATATCGACACCAAACAGCCTCTGCATTCCCTGGATGGTTTTTCCACCAGGTCCAATAATAAGACCAATCTGGTCAGTTTCAACCTGTATCTGGATCAACCTTGGGGCATAAGGAGAAAGCTGTTCACGAGGCTGACTGAGGGATTCATTCATAATACCGAGAATATGCATCCGTCCTTCTTTTGCCTGATTAAGAGCTTTTTCCATAATTTCAAAGGGAATTCCTTCAATTTTAATATCCATCTGGAAGGCTGTAATTCCTTTTTCTGTTCCGGCAACTTTGAAGTCCATATCGCCCAGATGATCTTCGTTTCCGAGAATATCTGTGAGAATGGAATGTTTATCTCCTTCTTTTACCAGACCCATAGCTATTCCAGCTACTGGTTTCAGCATAGGTACGCCGGCATCAAATAAAGCAAGGGAGCCTGCACATACAGAGGCCATTGAAGAAGAACCATTTGATTCAAGTATGTCAGAAATTATACGTACGGTATAGGGAAAAACAGATTCTTCAGGGAACATAATTTTCAGAGCGCGCTCAGCAAGATTACCGTGTCCGATTTCCCTTCTGCCTACACCGGTCATACGTCCTACTTCACCAACACTGAATGGGAGGAAAATTATAATGAAGCATAAATTTTTTGGAGTATTCTTCAACGAGACCATCCACTGTCTGCTGATCATTTTTTGTCCCGAGAGTTACAGAAGTTAAACTCTGTGTTTCACCGCGGGTAAACAAAGCAGAACCATGCGTTCTTGGAAGCACACCGGTTTCCACCTTAATTGGTCTTACCTGGGTAGTATTTCTTCCGTCAAGTCTTATCCCTTCATCAAGGATTCTTTTACGCATAAGATCTTTTTCAATATCATGCATGATATTCTTTATGATCTTTTCAGATTCGGGGAATGCTTCACTCAATTGTTCTACTACTGAATTGGTAAGTTCCTTGTTTTTGGCGCTTCTTTCTTCCTTCGTCAAAACAGAGTGAACAATTTCCTTATATGGTTCAAGGGCCTTTTCTTTCACAGCATTTTCCAGGCCTTCAGGAATTTCTTTTACAGGAACTTCCCTTTTTGCTTTTCCAACTTCCTGTCTGAGTTCAATCTGCAGGTCAATTAGTTTTTTGATTTCACCCTGGGCAAATTTAAGAGCATCGAGGAGATCAGCCTCACCAACTTCCTTTGATTCGCCTTCAACCATCATAATTGAATCCGCGGTTCCAGCGACAACAAGTTCCAGGTCGCTCTGCTTTAACTGCTGATGCGTTGGATTCACTACGAATTCACCATCGATTCTTCCGACCCTTATTTCACTAATAGGTCCGTTGAAAGGAATATCTGAAATCATCAGTGCTGCAGAAGCACCGGTAGCAGCGAGTACATCCGAATCATTTTCACCGTCGTAGGACAGTACAAATGCTACTATCTGTGTCTCGTTCAGGTAATTCTCCGCGAAGAGTGGACGAATAGGACGATCAATCAGGCGTGCGCTTAAGATTTCTTTTTCAGAAGGTCTTCCTTCTCTTTTAATATAACCGCCGGGGAATTTACCAGCAGCGGATGTCTTCTCCCTGTATTCAACCTGCAGGGGAAAAAAGCCCTGGTCTTCTTTAGCTTCTTCAGCACCAACTACTGAAACCAGAACCATTGTATCGGCGTATCTCACCATTACTGCACCACTAGCCTGTTTAGCAAACCGGCCGGTTTCTATAGAAAATTTCTTTCCACCGATCTCAACTTCTTTTGAAACAAACATTTTTAACCTTTAATTCTTTCTTGAATTCTTTTTATTTTCTGATATTTAATTCCTGAATAACCGCCCTGTACCTGCTTATATCTTTTTTCATAAGATAATCCAGCAGCCTTCTTCTTTTACCAACCATCATCATCAGTCCTCTTCTTGAGTGGTGATCTTTTTTATGTGTATTAAAATGGCCGGTCAGCTCGTTAATTCTCCCGGTAAGAATTGCAATTTGAACTTCAGCTTTACCTGAATCTTTATCATTGCCTCCGAATTTTTTAACTATACCGAGTTTTTCCTCTTTTGTCATTACACTATCCTTACTTTTTATTATACGATATAATCCCAGTCGAAACCGGGATTAATTATTTATTGTTTATTTAATTTCTGTTTACAGGTTCAAGAGACCTGATAATTTCCATTCCGTTTTTTTTATCAATCTGCATCTGGCTTATAAGTTCATCTGCAGAAGAAAATTTCTCCTCTCCACGAAGCCGGTTAAGGATGGAGACCTTCACCTTTTCTCCATAGATTTCTTCATCAAAATTGTAGATATAAACTTCAGGTACGATTTTACCGGAATCATAAAAAGTCGGGCGCTTTCCTATACTTAACAGTCCATAATGCCTTTCATCCCTCAGAGAAAATTCAACCAGGTAGATTCCAAGAGCGGGAAGAAGCTTATGTTCATTATCAATTTTAATATTAGCAGTAGGGAAGCCAAGCTCTCTTCCGCGTTTATCACCTTCAATTACAAGACCGGAGAATTCGTAGCTGCGATCAAGGTAAGAATTTGCCGTTTTGATATCTCCATCCGTCAGGGCTTTCCTTATCCTGGTACTGCTTACAATTTCACCGTTGAGTTTAAAGGCATCAACAGTTTCAACTCCGAAAGCCATACTGACCGCCCATTTCCCTCAGGGTTGATTCGTCACCGCCCCGCCCTTTGCCGAAATGGTGATCATATCCGATTATAATATCTTTAATCCCTATCCTGTCAATTATATAATTCTTAAAAAATTCCTCGGCTGTCTGCTGTGAAAATTCCTTTGTGAAATTGATTACCAGCAGGTTCATTATACCGAGCTTTTCAAGCACGGCAGCTTTTTCAGAAGGAGTGCTGAGTATTTTAAAATCAGTATTTTGTGAAATGACATTCCGCGGGTGAGGGTGAAAAGTGATCAGGAAACTTCTCCCGTTTGCACTCCTGGTTTTACTGATTAACCTATCAATAATTTTCTGATGACCCAAGTGTATGCCATCAAAAGTTCCCAGCGTTATAAAAGTATTTTCATCTTTATTTATGTCAGAGATATCGTGAAATATATTCATACAATACTTAAATCAAACAATAACTTATAAATATAACCTATTTTGACAGAAAATAAAATATTTTTCCCGTAAGTGGATAAACCTCAACAGGTTATGAGTTCAGGCAATTCTGCCTGCCGGACTTAAATTTTCAATAAACTCATCAGGAAGAAAGGCATCGTCAACATTGTAGCTGCCTATGGCTGTTCTGCGAAGTGCACTCAGGATACCTCCACAGCCGAGGTTATTTCCAAGATCACCGGCAATTGATCTAATATATGTACCTGTAGAACACCTAATCCTGAAGAAAATATCCGGAAGATCTATCTTTTTTATTTCGAATTCATAGATCTCAATCTCCCGGGGCTCTCTCGTAATTTCTTTTCCCTGCCGGGCCATTTTGTAAAGCCGGGTACCGTTCACCTTTAAGGCAGAGTACATAGGAGGAACCTGTTTTATTTTGCCTGTAAATCGTTCCTTTTCTTCCAGGATCATCTTCTCAGTGATCCCATCAAGAGATTTAACTTCCGTTATTTCTGTTTCGGCATCCATTGAAGGTGTAGACTTACCGAGGGTAATCGTACCTTCATAAACCTTAAACATTCCCTGGTATTCAGAAATTGACTTTGTTTTTTTTCCTGTGCAGATAATCAGGAGACCCGTAGCCATAGGATCAAGAGTACCGGCGTGACCCACTTTCTTTACTCTAACGGCACTCCGGATTGAACTTACAGCCTTAAAAGATGACCATCCCCTGGGTTTATCTATTAAAATTACTTCGCCGGTCTGAAAATCATATTCTTTATCATTTATCTTCTTTGTTATCATTCTCGTGGATTTTTTTAATCAGACCTTCAATTTTTTCAACATAGTCAAGAGTATCATCTATAAAAAACTTTAATTCAGGGATAAACTTAATTCTTATCCTGTGAGCCAGTTCTGTCCTGATAAATCCCGTTTTATCTCTTATCTTTTCAAGTACAGCTTCTCTTCTTTCCTTTTCAAATACAGAGATATAAATCTTCGCTATTTTTAAATCGTGACTCATCTTAACATTCGTTACAGTAAGCAGTCCGAATGCAGGATCCTGTAACTTGTACAGGAAAATCATACTTACTTCTTCTTGAATAAGATGTTCGAGTTTATCAATTCTATAAGCCATTTTACCATCCCGCAGCGTATTCCGAATTATACTAAGCTAACTTTTTCTTCGTTTCTACAATTTTATATGCTTCTATAATATCTCCCACTTTAATATCATTAAAGTTGTTGAGATTAAGTCCGCATTCATAACCGGCATCAACTTCACGGACATCATCCTTAAATCTTTTAAGAGAACCGATTTCACCTTCGTGAATTACTATGCCGTCTCTTATAAGCCTGATTTTGTTGTTACGTATTATTTTTCCGTCCTGCACGTAACATCCTGCAACCGTACCTGATTTAGGTACCTTGAAAGTATCCCGTACCTCAAGCGTTGCAACAACTTCTTCCGATAGTACCGGTGAAAGAAGTCCTTCGAGGGCTGACTTTACTTCATTGATAGCATCATAAATAACACTATACAATCTTATATCTACATTCTGTGTTTCAGCCAGTTTCCTTGCATTCAGGTTGGGCCTGACATGGAAACCGATAATTATAGCATCAGAAGCGGAGGCCAGGAGAACGTCACTTTCGGATATTCCGCCCACGCCTTTATGAATAACCTCTACAAACACTTCCTCATTAGATAATTTCATGAGTGAATCAGACAATGCCTCAACGGACCCGTCGACATCTCCCTTAACAATAAGAGCAAGCTCTTTTACACCGCCGATACTGATCTGCTTTGCAATTTCATCAAGAGTAATATGTCTGACCTGTTTCTGATCCTGTTCTCTCTTAAGCTGCTGTCTCTTCAGGCCTATTTCGCGTGCAATTCTTTCTGATTCAACAACAACAAAAGTATCGCCAGCCTGCGGAGAGCCTTCGAATCCCAGAACCTGGACAGGTGTGGAAGGTGACGCTTCCTCAACCTTATTTCCACGTTCATCAAACATAGCCCTTACTTTGCCCTGGTATATTCCGGCTACAAAAGGATCACTAATTTTCAGGGTTCCTTTCTGAACAAGTATGGTTCCGGTTATTCCCCGGCCCTTATCAAGTTCAGCTTCAACAACAGCGCCCCTCGCAGCCCGGTCAGGGTTAGCTTTTAATTCAAGCAGTTCAGCCTCGAGAAGTATTTTTTCAAGAAGAGTATCAACGTTAAGACCCGTCTTAGCGGAAATTTCGATACACTGATTCTTTCCTCCCCAATCTTCTACAAGTACATTTCTATCGGCCAGCTGCTGTTTAATCTTATCGATATTAGCCCCAGGTTTATCAATTTTATTTATGGCGATAACAATAGGAACACCCGCAGCCTGTGCGTGATTTATAGCCTCAACTGTTTGAGGCATTACGGCATCGTCTGCAGCCACAACGAGGATAACTATATCTGTAAGCTGGGCACCTCTCGCCCTCATTGCTGTAAAGGCTTCGTGACCGGGAGTGTCAAGGAAAGTAATGTTTTTGCCGTTACCGACATCAACCTTATAAGCACCTATATGCTGGGTAATTCCGCCTGATTCGCCTGCAACCACATTGGATCTTCTGATATAATCAAGGAGCGATGTTTTACCATGGTCAACATGGCCCATGATGGTAACAACCGCTGGTCTGGGTTCCAGAGTTTCCGGATCATCGGGGATGTCTTCAAGCGCCTCTGCTGTATACTCTGTCTGAAACTCAACATCAAATCCAAATTCATCGGCAACAAGAGTAATGGTTTCAACATCGAGTCTCTGGTTAATAGATACCATTAATCCCAGCGCTATACATTTGGCTATGACGTCCGAGACAGGTACGTCCATTAAATTTGCCAGCTCATTGACCGCACTAAATTCAGTAACCTTGATTTTCTTATCTTCACGCGACTTCTCTTCAAGCCTTCTTTCCTCTTCAGCTTCTCTCTCTTTTCTCTTCTTCTTTCTCGAACTGGCTCTTCCTGATGCAACAGAATCATCCATGCTAAGTAAAGTTTTCCTGATAGCATCTTTTACATCTTTTTCGTCAATTTCAAATTTCTTAACCCTTTTCTTCTTCTTTGCAACAGGTGTTTCTTCGGTACTGGTTTCACCCGATTTCTTTTTAGCTCTCGGCTTCTTTTTCTTTTTAACAGGTTCAGTTTTAGCCTTTTCGCCAGCCTCAGTTTCAGGTTTTTCAACTTTAGGTTCAGAAGCTTTCTTTTCATCCAGGTCAATTTTACCAACGACCTTCAGGCCCTTCCTCTTATTTGCTTCATTATCTTTAGGAGAAACAAACTGGACAGGTTCTTTCTTCTCAGGCTCGTTTTCAACGGGCTCTTCAGGCTCCTTCACTTCAACCGGCTGTTCTTCGGCCTGTACAGTTTCTTCAGGAACCTGTTCAGGTTCAGGAACCTCAATTTCCTCAGGTTTTTCCTCTTTCACTTCTTCAACAGGAGCAGGAGGTTCAGCTTCCTCAGCTTTGGCCTCTTCTTCCAGTTCTTTCTTCTTCTCTTCCTCTTCAGATCTTTCGGTTCTTTTCTTATTGAACTCAGCAATCTTTTTATAATGCTTTTCTGCTTTTTCAATATCCTTCTTAAAATGATCCTGGATATCCTTAAGCATATCATCCGAAACGAGGGACATATGTGATTTTATCTCATGTCCTTTTTTCTTAAGAAATTCTATGAGCTGCTCAGCCGATAAATTATATTCGGAAGCTAATTTGTAAACTCTGATTTTTTTTGATTTGGCTTCAGCCATAATATCCTTATCTGTTTAAAATCCTATTCTTCTTCTTCAAACTGTTCTTTAATTAGATTGATGATTTCATTAATCTTATCCTCATCGAGGCCTTCTATTTCCTTCAACTTTTCGGGACCAGCCTGCAGAACTTCCAAAGCAGTATCATACCGGTGGTTAATCAAAAGTTCATAAATATCAGCTCCGAGCTCTTCTTTAAGGTCGATAAGCTCAATATCTTCGTCATATTCATCAAGCGGTTTTTCCTCACGGAGGATCTCTATTTCATATTCCGTAAGCTTCATAGCAAGCCTTATATTAACGCCGTTTCTTCCAACTATAAGAGATACCTGGTCGGCATCGGCTGTTACCACTGCCTTTTTTTCATCATCATCAACTTCAATTTTTTTAAGTTTTGCAGGAGCAAGCGACCGTTGTATAAAGACAATTGAATCTTCAGAATAATTTATAACATCAATGTTTTCGTTATTCAACTCTCTTACTATTGCATGAATCCTGACACCTTTCATACCTACGCAGGCACCCACAGCATCAATCCTGTTATCCTGAGATTCTACAGCAACCTTCGCCCTCTCACCGGGTTCCCGTGCAATTGCCTTAATATCTATAATTCCATCGTAAATTTCAGGTATTTCAATCTCAAACAATCTTCTAAGAAACATATTATCCGAACGTGAGACTATAATCACAGGGCCGCTGTTTCCTTTACGGACTTCTTTTACTATCGCCCGTATGGTTTCGCCTTTTTTATAACGTTCATAAGGAATCTGTTCGTTGCGCGGAAGAACAAGTTCGTTCTTATTATGATTGATCAGTATATCACTCTTCCTGATCTGGTATATATCTCCCACGACGATTTCGCCCAGAAGTTCCTTATATTCATTATAAATGATATCTTTTTCAATTTCGCGTATCTTCTGGTTCAGGCTCTGTTTTGCGAGGGTTATTAATCTTCTGCCCAGAGTTGCCAGTTTGATATTCTCAACATAATCGTCGCCTACCTCCAGTTCCTCTTCATTTCCTTTGCGGTTAACCTCCTCCAGACTTACCTGCAGATTAGGGTCTTCCACAACGTCTACAATTTCCCTCTCAAGAAAGATTTCAATATCACCTCTATCCATATTAACAACAACATCATACTTTACCTCATCCCCGTATTTTTTCCTGACCAGGAGTCCGAAAATTTCTTCAAGTATTCCTGCTAATACGTCTTTATCAATACCTTTATCCCTCACCATCTGGGCAAAGGATTCTACAATCTCTGAATTCATCTTTCTTTATTTCTCCTCTAAGAAAAACTGATTATTACTTTAGCTTTAACAATATTAGGAAAATCGATCCTTATTTCTTCGCGGTTATTTTTGAGAAAAACAAGATAATTACCCTCTATACTTTTTAATGTTCCCGAAAATTTCAGCACGCTGTCTGAATCACGGTAAGCAATATCAAATTTCCTATTAATATGCTTTGGGAACTGTTTCAAAAATTTTAAGGGTCTGTTTGTACCGGGGGAGGATACTTCAAGACGGTAACCTGATTCAAAAACATTTTCCTCTTCAAACTTTTTGTCGATCTGACGGCTAATGGCGGCACAATCTTCTGCTGAAACATTCTTTTCAGAATCAACATAAACTTCCAGGACGCGGGTATTTTTCTCGCCCCTGATTACAAGGTCGATTAAAAAGAATCCGTTGTTGAGGATTACCTGCTCTATCAAATCGTGGATATTTTTATCAAAAAAGTTCATAGAAATAAAAATCGCCCTTTAAAGGGCGAATCAATTAGACTAATTTACAATCAATTTCACCAATAAGCAAGGAAATATGGTATTTCGCAGCTTACCGTTTAATCTCATTATCAGGCTTAGGAATGCGTTTTTCGGTAATCGGTCCAGCTTTTTTCTCACGAGGAGGTCTGTCAAACAGCTTTGCTATGATAAAACCGAAAATAACACCGAGGAGTCCGATTAGTGAAATTAAAACTATAATTGACATCGGAAACTCCCAGAAATAGGCGTGGACTGTGATAACTTCAGTATTCTGAGAAACGAATATTGTAAATAGAACAACCAGCCCCATTATAAAAATAATTTTTGCCTTCATTTATAACCTTTCTCAGGAAGTTTTAATTTTTAATTCATCATTTTTTATATGAAGATCACGCTGCGGGAAAGGAATTTCAATGTTATGCTTTTTAAATTTCGTGAATGCAGCATAATACACCTGGCTTTTAAGAACATTAGGCCTGTTGATATACTCCCTGGTCCATATCCTCAAAAGAAATACAAGAGCGCTGTCGGCATATTCCTTAAATAACACATCCGGCTTTGGATGAGAAAGGATTCCTTCATTCTCGGCCGCAACTTCAAGCAGAAGTTTTCTTATTATTTCAGGGTCCTCTTTATAGGAAACACCGAAGGGGATATTAAACCTGATATTTCTGTCAGTATGACTCCAGTTAATCACTTTTGAGGAGATAAAATCGGAGTTAGGGACAATTATTGAGATATTATCGTTTGTAACGATCATAGTAGAGCGCATTGAGATACTTATTACATCACCGCTGACATCACCGACTTCAATCCTGTCGCCCACTTTTATAGGTCTCTCAAACAATATTATAATTCCACTGACAAAGTTATTAGTAATATTCTGAAGTCCAAACCCTATACCGACACCGAGAGCCCCGGCCAGGACAGTAATAGCGCTCAGATCCAGACCGATAGTCTGCAGAACAACTATAAAACCAATTACAAGCACGATATACCGGAGAATAGTTCCAACCGCAACCCTTACGCCAAGGTCAATCTTGCTTTTTGCAAACAGCTTATAGACCACCCATTTTCTTATCTTAGCTGTAATGTAGAAAAGCAGGAATATCAACAGCAGAAAGTAAAGGACGGACCAAATTGTCAGGTCTGCTGTGCCTATTGTTGTAATAGGGACATTAAGAAACTCTTTAATGTTATTAATAAACTCTCTCATAATCAGTTTCCGTAAAAGGGAAAGAATACAGGGAGAAGCAGACTTGCCAGGATCCAGAAGATAATATCAAGCGGCAGTCCTATTCTTATAAAATCCGAAATTTTATAATTCCCCGGTCCGAATATCATTGTATTAGTCTGGTAGCCCACCGGGGTGGCAAAACTTAAAGATGCCGCAAAGGTGACGGCCATTATAAATGGCCTGGCACTTACTCCAACTGAATCAGCAGTTATAATAGCAATCGGAATAATTAAAGCTGCTGTGGCATTATTTGATATAAAATTAGTGAAAACAAGAGTTAAAAAAAAGAAAGCCGAAAGCAGGGCTGTTGGACCGAAATCACCCAGAACAGATAACAGGGATGATGCCATCAGACCGGCTGCACCCGTTTTTTCCATTGCAATCCCAAGGGTAAGTACGCCTGCAAGAAGAAAAATGACCCGCCATTCAATTGACCTGTATGCTTCTTCAAGTGTGATGATACCGAATAAAATGTACAGCACACTCCCGATAACAGCACTTGTTACTATTGGAAATATTCCTGCAGCTGCAACCGCCACAACAGAAGCAAGTATTATTACTGCGGGGATAATCTTTTCTTTCTTCTGCTTAAGAGGATTCACCTCTGAAACGATAACAAACGCATTATTCCTTCGAAGCTGGGGAAGCCAGTCTTTTTTAACCTCAATTAAAAGCACATCCCCGGGAATAATAATAGTATTACCCAGGTTTTCACGCATTAACCTGCCCCGGTGGCGGATAGCCAGGACAGTTGCACCGAAGGTCTCCCTGAAATTTATATTTTTAATAGTTCTTCCACGTAATCTGCTTCCTGAGGTAACCACAGCCTGCACCAGTCTTGATTCTTCAAGATTAAGGTTAAGGTCGTCAAAACTTATTTCGGATTTCAGAAGAATGCCTTCACGGGTCTGCAGATCTTTTAATTTTTCAATATTACAGCGTACCCGAAGAACATCATTAGGCATTATAATAGTATGAGGTGAAGGAAGGAATTTATTTTTCTCTCCACGGTGAATTTCTATAATATCCAGATCGAGATCCTTGATGAGGGGGGAATTCTTTATTTCTTTATGCACAGATTGAGAATCGGGAAGTATGATTATTTCAGTTATGTAGTCCTCCAGGTGAAACTCCTCTGAGAGGTTTCCAGCTCCTTTCCGGTCAGGTAAAAGACGTTTAGCCGTAAGCAATAGATATAGTACGCCGGTACAAAGGATAACGATTCCAAAGGGGGTCATTTCAAACATTCCAAAGGGTTTTAAGCCGTGCTGAAAAGCAATTGAACTGACCAGAATATTGGTAGACGTTCCAATCAGGGTATTTACTCCGCCGAATAATGCACCAAACGACAGAGGTATGAGGAATTTAGAGGGACTTATTCCCGCCCTGTTGGCCATCCGGATTACCACCGGCATAAAAATGGCCACCACTGCGGTAACATTTATAAACGCAGAAATAACAGAAACTATCAACAGCATTGTCAGCAAGCCTGCCAGATAATTTTTTTTCGTCATCCTCGTTAAAAAATCGCCCACAAAATTCAGGGCCCCTGTGTTAAACAATCCCGCACTCAGAATAAACATTGCGGCAACGGTAACAGTAGCAGTATTACTAAAGCCTGATATTCCCTCCTCCGGGCTGATAATGCCTGTTACCAGGAGTGAAGCCATAATAATCATAGCGGTAAGATCAACCGGGATATTGTCCCGGCTGAAAAGAAAAATTGCACCGGCAAGGATTAAAAACACTATCAATATCTCTAGTGACATATATTTCTTTATTTTATTATTAAAATAAGACTGTTACTAATAATAATTATTGACCTGAATTATGAGAGATACCGGCCCGAAAGAACCGGGTAATGACACGGAGTTTATGTTAACAGGAAGATACTTAGAAACATAAGTTATAACAATAGTTGAAAAGCGGATTCTATTTTGGGGATGATTATAATTTTATTTTTACTATTTTGAGTAGTGCAGATACAGATATTTTTCCATTCCCCAACTATTTTTCTTTGAACAGGTCTAAAGGATAAACAAGGTATATAATGACGAAAGAATTAGTTGAAGAAAAGTCAGAAATAACCTGCAGTAACTGCGGAAAAACCAATTCAAGTGTGTGGGTCTGCAAACTTGAAGTTCCGAAAGTTACAAGATACGTTTTTTTCTGTACCAGCTGCCAGAGGTGTCTAGGAGTATCTGATAGCAGAAATCCTCAGAGTCTGCATCAATCAGCTGACAGAACTCCGCCTCCCTCATTTCAATTATAACTCCTCATTTAAGCCATTCAAGCCAGGTTTCAGGCATATAGCCCGCGGTAGACAAATTTCCATTTCTAACTATGGGTGTATTTATCAACAGGGGATCACTCAAAAGTTCTTCTTCAATATCAAATACCATGTATCCTAGTCCTCTTTCCTTATACCTTTTGCCGGAAGCGTTAATCAATTCTTCAGGCTTAACACTGCGCTTAATATTCTCCAGCTCACCTTTAGACAACTCTTTTTCAGTAAGATCCCTGAAATGAAAAGGAATATTTCTCTCCTTAAAAAAACGTACAGCCTTTTGAGTATCCCGGCATTTCTTTGTGCCCATAATCTGAATATTCATATATAATTTTAATCTTCGTTTACCAGGTAAATCCTGTTATCTTCAACTTTATAAAGCATCGGGGCTATAGTAATTTTGGGATACCTCATCCTAAGCCGTTTTGCTTCACTAAGCACAAAATCAATTTCATTTCCAATCTCAAACATCGGGGCAAAATGCATAAAATGCTCCTCAGCCCACTCCCTGTTCCATCCCGCTTTTTCAACAAGCCCGTCGATAAACTGGGTTTTTCGGGCTATAAGGTTAACCATTCCGCAGTTATTATGACCAATTAAGGCTATATGTCCCACATCGCCTACAGAAATCGCATACGAAACTTTAAATTCACTATACCTCAGATTAGCTCCCCCCGCCCTGATTATAAACGCGAAATTATCAGGTATATTCAGGTGCTTCCTGTTATCCATGCACATCCCCACCAGAAGCTGAGCCCTGGTATACTCATCCGGGGTACGCCCAAGATTATGGTATTCCAGGAGCAATCCTATCGGAGTATCCCTGTACACCGGAAAAATATCTTCCTTCCTTGAAACATCGACAAGTCTTTTCAATTTTATTCCTGCTTAATGATTAAAATAAATTCGAAAATAATAAATCCTGAATTAAATTCAGTCATTTGCGATCCTTCTTTTTATTCTTGTGCTTTTTAATCAGATGATGAATTCCCTCAATCACAAAAGGCAGGAGGAAAATTGCGGGGAGAACATAGGGTGATATTTTTATAAACCCGACAAGAAGCTTTTTATCGCTGCTGAGCAGAGTAGCCGCCCCAACCCACATACCCACCCACAAAGCTGCGCCTATAATGTTGTATAGGATGAATTTTTTCCAGGGCACATTGCTTATTCCTGCCACAATTCCATTAAACTGCCGCAGGCCCTGAATAAACCTTGCGACCGCAATAATTAGTCCCCCTCGTTTTCGAAAATAACCCTCAAGCTTCTTCAACCTCTCCTCGGTAAGGAATACATATTTACCCCATTTCAAGATAACCTTCCGGCCTCCATAATGACCTATAGCGAAGCCGGTATTATCACCCAGCACAGCCGCTGAAAATCCAATTACTCCGACGGCCGCCATATTAAGCTTACCAAGAGCCGCGAACAAAGAACAAATAATCAGTACAGTTTCGCCGGGCATCGGGAGTCCGAAATCCTCGAGGTAAATCGCAAAAAAGATGGCCCAGTATCCATACCGGTTTATGTAGGGCATCACCGATTTAATAAACGGAGCAATTGTAGGAAACTGTTTTAGAAGTTCATCCATAGAAACTATACATTTTCATACAAGAATGTATTAAAAGAATAGTTCCGGCGAAGTTATTACTGTCATTTTATTTCTGCATCTCACATCCCCGGTGCAGCGCACAATACAACCTTCACCGTTTCATTCTTTTGCCGCATAGCGGCAATATGTTAATAGACATTCGGAACGATTATCATACCTACACCAAAACGTTAATAGCCCGGCAGGAGACAAAAAGAAGGTTTGCCTTTAGGGAGCATGGTATGCAGTAGGTGTGCAGTAGTTATGCAGTATTTGAAGGCCGACAGATGGCCGACAGAACATCGCCAATTTGGGTTGGGAAAGAAATAAGGGAGAGGCTAATTTGAAATTCAATTTAGCTGATTTGTGATTAAAAATAAAGCGGAAACAACGATCAGAAGCCCTCAAAACCCCCAATGCTTTTTTTAATATTTTTCTTTCTTTATTCATTATCTTTTCCCGTACACTATTTACGCTTGTACACTAACTGTGAACATAGCTGAATAGTGTACAAGAGTTAAGAAAAAAGTGGGATAATTCTGGAAGAGCCTGTAACTTTTAATTGTAAATTCTCAAACAGATTTTCCGGATAATGAATTCAGAATATTTTTAATGGCAGAATTAACCTGAGAAAAAGCATATTCTCAATTTAAACTGTTTTTCGCATCACTTCCGTGGTCTTTTAGTTGTGCATCGAACCATTTGTGGATTGCATTTATCACTGTGGAATCTTTAGACCTAAAAATAAGATTTGCGCCTTTGGGTATTTCATTATAATTAACATCAAACTTTCCAGCTGATTCGGACAGCACTTTCAGTCCCGGCATACTCATTCCGTGTAATGTTTTCGGGTCTCTGAAATCGCCTGTCGAAAATAATTTTTGTTCCTTCATTAAATGACTTCTGATTGAATCAATTTGTGAAGTTTCTTTTTCATCTTTTACTTGTATGGATAATGTTCCGCCGTTCTCTTCCTTAATAAAATAATGAGTTGTCATACTCATATTGAACGGCATAACCATAGTGCTATTTGAATGAATCATATGCTGCCTGTGCTTCAATGTTGAATCACTCATATTATGATGTTTGCTTTGACTAAAGGATAAACTGTTAAGAGAAATAATCCCAAGAAAAATCATTGGGATTGAAGATCTTGTAATATTTATACACAGTCGAATCTTCATTTTATCACCTTTTGTTTTTAAAAATATACAAAATGTATCCCCGAACTGCACCTCCTAAAAACAATGTAAGCCGGGTTTATTTTCTTTGTAATATCTACAATGTGTTGCAATAAGGATTCAGATCAGGTTCATTTAGGGTTGCTTAGGATGCTCTTCGTTAACTCCCTGGAATTATAACATCCAAAATCTTGATAGAAAACATTTATTTGAATAACTTTAATTAATCAAAAGGAGAGGATAAGATGGGTGTATTTCTTATTCCGTGGGTCATTCTCATTATTTCCAAGGTGCCAGATATTACGACAGCGAGCTTGGAAGATTTTTAACTACAGATCCGCTTGCAGATAAATATCCTGGATGGATCCGTATAATTATTGTTTTGACAATCCATTAATACAGTTGATCCTGACGGAAATGGGCCTGAATTAGCGGCAGCTGCCTATGCCGCCTTGGAAGCTGCAGGGTTAACCTTATTATCTACTGCAGCAGCATTAGATGCAATTGGTTATAATAATATTGCCGAGGGCATAAAATCTATGGGTAATATTCTAACTGGTGCAGCTGAAGGTGTAGTAGATTTTATCTCAAGTGATAGCTCAAAACTAACTCCTTTTCCGATAACACAAGGGGAAGGGATTAATAAAACGACAACTGCTCCATCAGATAATACTATTGTACCTAATACACTCAATGCTGAAAATAGTAGTCCTAATGAAAAGCATGGTGATAGTGGTAGAGAAATTTCAAAAAAGCAAAAACAAGTAGAAGAACTAAAAAAGTCCTTAGATGGAGCGACCAAAAAAGAAGCAAAAAAAATAAAACAAAAAATTAAAAACATTAGGGAAAATGCTCAAAAAAAGAAAAGCGGTGAGGAACATTCAAGGAGGGTTAAAAAATGAAAGAAATTATTTGGATACCTAAAAAGAGAGTTGGTCCCTTTTACTTCAATAAGGATATTAAGAAATATAAAAATATTCCTTTGAAAATGATTGAGGATGAAGATCCGGAATTAGGTTGGGATGGCTACCGCCTGAGCGAAAAAGATATGCTAATTTATACAGAGAAAGGAAAAATTATATCTATTGCATGTTACCAGGAATGCATTTTTAACCGAATAAATTTAATCAATTTGAATTTTAATAAAGCTAAAGTTTTACTTAACAGTTCCCCTTCAGAGCAAGATACAATCAAATTGAAGGATGGAGAGCAAAAGGTGTATGAATTTGATGATTATTGTCTTCAAGTATGGGTAAAAAACAACAAAATAGTTACAGTAATAGTAAGCTCTGAAGAAGAGTCATAATTAATTGAAACCCTGGTAGCAATTAATTTTTACCCGGCTGGCAATTACTATGATTATAATGTTATTTAACCAGCTCCGAGGAAATAAAGGAATATATGAAGAAGGAAGATTTATTACGAAGCCAGGAAATATTGACAGCAAATGAATTTCAACTACGGGATAATACAGGAAGAGAATTAGCAGTATATGATATGAACACCGGCAGGGTGAAATATTACAACCTATTCGGAAATGGTTCTCTGGGACGGGTTGAAGCTAACTGGGATTCAATCTGGGTTGAGGATCCGAGGTCTCAGAACCCCGGG
This sequence comes from uncultured Ignavibacteria bacterium, assembly GCA_963800255.1. Classification (GTDB taxonomy): domain Bacteria; phylum Bacteroidota; class Ignavibacteria; order Ignavibacteriales; family Ignavibacteriaceae; genus DATFVA01. The sequence continues at coordinate 109,082 of CAWDAK010000026.1, forward strand.
TACTGGAGTTATTCAAGAACAGATTCAAGGTATTACTATATTAAGGATCACCTTGGAAGCATCAGAATAACAATTGACGAGGCAGGAAATGTAGTTAATGCTCAGGATTATTATTCGTTTGGTGGAATTCTGAGGAGCTACGAAACAGGAGGCCTCAGCGGAGAAAGATATAAGTTCACAGGCAAGGAACGTGACACAGAAACAAACTATGATTATTTCGGTGCCCGATATTACGACAGCGATCTTGGAAGATGGTTAACACCTGATCCGCTGGCAGATAAATATCCGGGGTGGAGTCCGTATAATTATTGTTTTGAATAATCCACTAAAGTTGGTTGATCCAGATGGTAATGAACCTGAATTGGCAGCTGCGGCTTTTGCTATTCTGGAAACTGTTGGTGTTACACTTCTTGCCACTGCTGCGATTTTTGATGTGATGGGATCGAATAATACAGCTGAGGCAATTAAATATGTTGGTAATAATTTAATTGATGGTGCAGAAACCTTGGTATCGTCAAATGGACCAATTTTAACTCCATTCCCAATAACTCAAGTGAAGATTAATAAAACGACGATTGCACCAGCAGATGCATCAGGTGTCAATGATTCTTCTCCTGATCGTACGGACTTCAAGGTTCCAACGACTTTTAATTCAAGTAGCAAGGAAACAGCAAAGTAGATCGCTAAATTGTTAGGAATTCCTGCAAGTGAGGCACACGATAAAATCAAGGAAATAAAAGAAATGATCGGAGCAACCCGAATATAAAAATCGATAAAGAGGGTAATATTAAATACATACCTAACACAGGAAAAGGTAAAGGGAAGGAATTTGATTCTGGAGAAAATATCGAACAATATAAGTGAGATTCCATATGGTTGAAATAGATTTAACCTGCTATTTAAAAGGTGATGATATTTCCGATACTGATTTAATTAAAAACACAAGCATTAGTAGTGCATTCTGTGACCGAAAAAGATGTTAAAAACTTAGATGTATCCTCAAAAAGGTATAGAAAGGTTATAACCGTTATACCTAAGGAGAATAATATTATTGAAGATGATTACCAAATTTTGATTACTAGATTCGCAACATTTTTTAAGTCAAATTCCAAAGTCATAAATAAGAATTAGGCTGTGAGTCTACGGTTTTGCTAATGACCGTTAAATATATTGATCAATGTAATTGAGTTTAATGATACTATCTTAAAGTTAATTAGTGATTCATTTGACGAATTTTATATCACCTGTTATGAAGTCGAAACATTTAAATAATCTGGATAGTCTGGTGTAGACCCAAATATTTGAATGATAGCCTCCTTGAATTCGTCGGTAAAAAGAAAGGTGGTTCGGAACAGCAATTATATCTTTATAACCTAAATCAGGAGTTGATACATTAAAAAAGTAAATCCGGAGGTGGTTCCAAGGTCTTATTTGATGTTTTTGACCAAGGAATTAAAATGTGACCAATTTTTCAAATGAGCAGTGGTTTCACAATAATAGAAACCCTTGTAGCAATTATCTTACTCGGGCTGGTTAGTACTATGAGTGTAATGGTATTTAACCAGCTTTGCGGAAATAAAGCAATTATGCTGAAGAAGGAAGCATTTGTATATGCAAGCCAGAATAATCTTGAAAGCAAATGAATTTCAACTACGGGATAACACAGGAAGAGAATTAGCAGTATATGATATGAACACCGGCAGGATGAAATATTACAACCTATTCGGAAATGGTTCTCTGGGACGGGCTGAAGCTAACTGGGATTCAATCTGGGTTAAGGATCCGAGGTCTCAGAACCCCGGGTACTGGTCTTATTCAAGAACAGATTCAAGGTATTACTATATTAAGGATCATCTTGGAAGCATCAGAATAACAATTGACGAGACAGGAAATGTAGTTAATGCCCAGGATTATTATTCGTTTGGTGGAATTCTGAGGAGCTACGAAACAGGAGGCCTCAGCGGAGAAAGATATAAGTTCACAGGCAAGGAACGTGACACAGAAACGAACTTATGATTATTTCGGGATGGCTGCCGTGCATATTACGACAGCGATCTTGGAAGATGGTTAACACCTGATCCGCTGGCAGATAAATATCCGGGATGGAGTCCGTATAATTATGTGATGAATAATCCGTTAAGATTAATAGATCCGAATGGGATGGGTATTAAAGACTCTGCATCAGCCGCTAATCAGCAAGAAAACGAAAGACAGCTTCAAAAGGATAAACAGGAATTGGCTGAATCTTGGGATAATGGGGATGTATTAGGAGTGGTTGGCAATTTCTTTGAAGTACTTTGGGATGGTGTTAAAACGCAAGCGCCAACTTTCTCGATGCTCCCAGAGATTGGTGTAATTGAAATTGCTAATCAAGCACTGATCAATTCAGTGGTGAAAAGTTTGGGAAAACAATATGGAAATACTCAAACAACAATAGGGGCAAGAGCACTTGATAAAAAAATAGGACAAGCGTTAAGTGGAGGATATAAATCATCATTTGGAGGCATTGCAGCAACTACGGAGAATGCTCAAGTTCTGACAAGAAATATTTTAGGAAATCCAAGTAGGGTTGCATCGGGGGAAGTAACCACGGATATTTATAATGCGACAGGGCAAGGGATAAGGTTAAATAATGCAACACAAAAATTTGTTGGTTTTCGTGAAGCAAGCAAGGCATCACGATGATATTAAAAATAATTCAGGATTCTATTACTTATCCTTATTTGTTTAATAGGTTTTATAACGTCAGTGAGGAGAAACTAAAAAAATGGTTGGGAATGAATAAAATGAATATTCCCAATGATTACTTTGAATTTCTTTGCCTAACGGGCGGAGGGGATATTTTTGAATCTGAGACTTTGCTTGGCCCATTTGTAAATGAAAATTCTGGAGATGAAATAATTAGTAATAATAATTACTTTTATGAGAAGGGGATGTCAAAGGATTATTTAGTTTTTCACAAAGGGATAAGTATTTCTGTAATCGATTTAAATCATTTCCAATATAATGTCTTAGATGAAAATTTTTTCATCCGCGAGCATTTTAGAAGTTTTGACAGTTGGTATATGCAATATATTCGAAAGGAATTCAGAGTCAGATATAATTTAAAATGAAACAAGAATAAATAAGTTGAGAGATATTTTTAAGGTTGGCCACTCTGGTTTCAAAAGAAACCCTTGTAGCAATTATCTTTACTCGGGTTGATTAGTATAATAGAGTATAATGGTATTTAACCAGCTCCGAGGGAATAAAGGAATTATGCTAAAGAAGGAAGCATTTGATTATGCAAGTCAGGGAATAATCATTGAAAGCAAATGAATTTCAACTACGGGATAATACAGGAAGAGAATTAGCGGTCTATAATATGAATACCGGCAGGGTGAAATATTACAACCTATTCGGAAATGGTTCTCTGGGACGGGCTGAAGCTAACTGGGATTCAATCTGGATTGAGGATCCGAGGTCTCAGAACCCCGGGTACTGGTCTTATTCAAGAACAGATTCAAGGTATTACTATATTAAGGATCATCTTGGAAGCATAAGGATAACAATTGACGAGACAGGAAATGTAGTTAATGCCCAGGATTATTATTCGTTTGGAGGGATTCTGAGGAGCTATAAAACAGGAGGATTGAATGATGAAAGATATAAGTTCACGGGCAAGGAACGTGACACATACAACAAGCTATGATTATTTCTCCGGAGGGATGGCTTCGCCAGGTGCCAGCTATTACGACAGTAAGCTTGGAAGATGGTTAACAACAGATCCGCTGGCAGATAAATATCCGGGTTGGAGTCCGTATAATTATACTCTCAATAATCCGATGAAGTATATAGATCCGGATGGTAATGATCCAATATTAACAGGAGCTGCAGTAGCGGTTGCAGCTGGAACAGCCTTAGGTGTCGGAATTACCCTATATGCAACCTATGAAGTAACAAAAAATTATCTCGAAAACCCAGGTTCGGTAAATATGCCTAATCAATCTACTGTTATGGGTGTAGCTTTAGGGTATGCTAACTCCGTATATAATACAGTTAATAGTTGGTTTAGTTCTGAAGAAAAATCAAGTACTGAAAAAAATCAAACTGACAATAGTGAAGCAAATCAGGGAAAGAATACAGGCTTCAAGGAACAGGTAAGCCAATATTCAGATAAAAGTTTAAAAAAAGCACAAAAGAATTTAGGCAAAAGTATTAAAGAGCATGAAGCAAAAATTAAAAACGATCCGAAATCAAAAGCCGTTAAGCATTGGGAAAATGAAATAAAAACTTGGAAAGAGCAACAAAAAATTGTTCAACAGGAATTAAATGAAAGAGGTTCCAAATGAATAAGATTGTCGATGAAATGATACTTAAAGTTGAACATTTGGGGTTTAATCTAGCTGACCATGAAGTATCTGCCATCGCTGCTGGGTTAAATGACTTTCTGGAGAGTTATGATAAAGTTTTATTAATAATAAAAAAAATAATAGAGACTGAAAATAATGAAGAAATCCAGGATGGATTGATAGCACTCCAGTTAGAATTAGTTAATCACATCAAATATCATATTATTGATATGGAAAATCCTTTAATGAAAATTATCAATAAATTGGGATAATTCATTTTTAACGCAAAAATTTCATCTTGGAAGGTAAATGAAGGTTTCACAATAATTGAAACCTTGGTGGCAATAATCTTACTCGGGCTGGTTAGTACTATGAGTATAATGGTATTTAACCAGCTCTGGGGGAATAAGGGAATTATGCTGAAGAAGGAAGCATATATGCAAGTCAGGGAATAATCAGTGAAAGCAAATGGATTTCAACTACGGGATAATAAAGGAAGAGAATTAGCAGTATATGATATGAACACCGGCAGGATGAAATATTACAACCTATTCGGAAATGGTTCTCTGGGACGGGTTGAAGCTAACTGGGACTCAATCTGGGTTGAGGATCCGAGGTCTCAGAACCCCGGGTACTGGAGTTATTCAAGAACAGATTCAAGGTATTACTATATTAAGGATCATCTTGGAAGCATCAGAATATCAATAGACGAGACAGGAAATGTAGTTAATGCCCAGGATTATTACTCATATGGAAGTATCCTCAGAAGTTATACAGGAGGCGGATTAAGCGGAGAAAGATATAAGTTCACAGGTAAGGAACGTGATACAGAAACGAATTATGATTATTTCGGTGCCCGTTATTACGACAGCGAGCTTGGAAGATTTTTAACTACAGATCCGCTTGCAGATAAATATCCTGGATGGAGTCCGTATAATTATTGTTTTGACAATCCATTAAAACTAGTTGATCCTGACGGAAATGGGCCTGAATTAGCGGCAGCTGCCTATGCCGCCTTGGAAGCTGCAGGGTTAACCTTATTAGCTACTGCAGCAGCATTAGATGCAATTGGTTATAATAATACTGCCGAGGGCATAAAATCTATGGGTAATATTCTAACTGGTGCAGCTGAAGGTGTAGTAGATTTTATCTCAAGTGATAGCCCAAATCTAACTCCTTTTCCGATAACACAAGGGGAAGGGATTAATAAAACGGCAACTGCTCCAGCAGATAATACTATTGTACCTAATACACTCAATGCTGAAAATAGTAGTCCTAATGAAAAGCATGGTGATAGTGGTAGAGAAATTTCAAAAAAGCAAAAACAAGTAGAAGAACTAAAAAAGTCCTTAGATGGAGCGACCAAAAAAGAAGCAAAAAAAATAAAACAAAAAATTAAAAACATTAAGGGAAAATGCTCAAAAAAAGAAAAGCGGTGAGGAACATTCAAGGAGGGTTAAAAAATGAAAGAAATTATTTGGATACCTAAAGAAGAGAGTTGGTCCCTTTTACTTCAATAAGGATATTAAGAAATATAAAAATATTCCTTTGAAAATGATTGAGGATGAAGATCTGGAATTAAGGTTGAAGGATGGCTACCGCCTGAGCGAAAAAGATATGCTAATTTATAAACAGAGAAAGGAAAAATTATATCTATATGCATGTTACCAGGAATGCATTTTTAACCGAATAAATTTAATCAATTTGAATTTTAATAAAGCTAAAGTTTTACTTAACAGTTCCCCTTCAGAGCAAGATACAATCAAATTGAAGGATGGAGAGCAAAAGGTGTATGAATTTGATGATTATTGTCTTCAAGTATGGGTAAAAAACAACAAAATAGTTACAGTAATAGTAAGCTCTGAAGAAGAGTCATAATTAATTGAAACCCTGTATAGCAATAATTTTTACCCGGCTGGCAAGTACTATGAGCATAATGTTATTTAACCAGCTCCGAGGAAATAAAGGAATTATACTGAAGAAGGAAGCATTTGTTTACGCAAGCCAGAAAATAATTGGTGAGAGCAAATGAATTTCAGCTATGGGATAACACAGGCAGAGAACTGGTGTTTATGATATGAATACCGGCAGGGTGAAATATTACAACCTATTCGGAAATGGTTCTCTGGGACGGGTTGAAGCTAACTGGGACTCAATCTGGGTTGAGGATACGAGGTCTCAGAACCCCGGGTACTGGAGTTATTCAAGAACAGATTCAAGGTATTACTATATTAAGGATCATCTTGGAAGCATCAGAATAACAATTGACGAGGCAGGAAATGTAGTTAATGCCCAGGATTATTATTCCTTCGGAGGAATTCTGAGGAGCTACGAAACAGGAGGCCTCAGCGGAGAAAGATATAAGTTCACCGGCAAAGAACGTGACACAGAAACAAACTATGATTATTTCGGTGCCCGTTATTACGACAGCGAGCTTGGAAGATGGTTAACAACAGATCCGCTGGCAGATAAATATCCTGGTTGGGGTCCGTATAATTATACTCTGAATAATCCGATGAAGTATATAGATCCGGATGGTAAAAAAGTTAAAATATATTCTCGTTGGTCTGGTCCAGGACATAGACATCTATTTATTATTGTTCAGAATAAAAACACTGGGGCATTTACCTCTAGATCGCTAATGCCATCGGGCGAAGTGTTAGAGGGGATATATACTGCATTACCTTTTATTAAGGGAAGTGGAACTCCAGAGATAAGGAGGGATAGGGATTCTGAACTTGGGGCAGTTAAAAGACAGCAAGGTGGAGAAAAGGACATAGACGCTCATTTAGAAATGATGGTCAAACCCCTTAAGGGGATGAGCGAAGCAGAATATGATAATACCGTGCTTAATGCTGCCGATAGTTACCCCGTAGAAGAAAGGCCTTACGATGCAGATGATGGGCCTAACAGTAATACTTTTGTTAATGATGTCATAGAAGGTGGGGGTGTAGAACTTCCTCAATTTGATGAAGCGACTCAACAAAAATGGTCGGATGAGCAGAAAAAGAAAGAAGATGAAGAGAAAAATAACTAGTCGTGAAAGGAGTTTAGGGTTATGAGAAAAAATATCAAAATCATTTATTTTGTGAATTTCGCAATCATTTTAATTGCCCTTTTTATGCCTATTATGAATCTCTTGTTAGATTCTTCCTACTCAAAAAAATTCATACTGGGTATTATGCAGTATTTGCTATACTTTCAATAACTTTTTGTATTCCTTTCTTCGGGTTAAACCTTTACGGAGTACTCAAGTATAAAGAGAAACGTGCATACGTGATAATAACCATTCTACTAGCTATTTGGATAATCTGGGGGATATTCCAAATTCTGAACGGCTATTTTCACGATATATCACTCTAGAGGAGTTTTGCTTTTTATAGCCCAAAAATTGCGTAAACGATAATAGGGGTAGTAGTAGTTTTAACTTGGAAATTAAAAAATATTAAGGTGAGATTTATTGATTGACAGTATTCTTGAAACAGCATCGGAAAAAATCTAATTGATGAAAATGGTAAGGACGATGACGTCATAAAAAAATATATGCCAAAAATCAAGGATAGCTTTATTGGCGGTTTCAAAATAATTGAAACCCTTGTGGCAATTATTTTATTTGGGCTGGTTAGTACGATGGGTATAATGGTATTTAACCAGCTCTGGGGAATAAAGCACTTATGCTTAAGAAGGAAGTATTTGTTTATGCAAGTCAGGAAATAATTAGTGAAAGCAAATGAATTTCAACTACGGGATAATACAGGAAGAGAATTAGCAGTATATGATATGAACACCGGCAGGATCGAAATATTACAACCTATTCGGAAATGGTTCTCTGGGACGGGCTGAAGCTAACTGGGATTCAATCTGGGTTGAGGATCCGAGGTCTCAGAACCCCGGGTACTGGAGTTATTCAAGAACAGATTCAAGGTATTACTATATTAAGGATCATCTTGGAAGCATCAGAATATCAATAGACGAGGCAGGAAATGTAGTTAATGCTCAGGATTATTATTCGTTTGGTGGAATTCTGAGGAGCTACGAAACAGGAGGCCTCAGCGGAGAAAGATATAAGTTCACTGGCAAGGAACGTGACACAGAAACAAACTATGATTATTTCGGTGCCCGCTATTACGACAGCGGTCTCGGAAGATGGTTAACACCCGATCCGCTGGCAGATAGATATCCGGGATGGAGTCCGTATAATTATTGTCTCAATAATCCAATGAAGTATATAGATTCGAATGGTATGTATCCATGGGATGATCCAAACTATCATTATGATCCAGAAGTGAAAAGATGGGTATTAAATGAGGTTACGGTAACAGGACAAAACGAGAGTGCATCAATAGGAACATTAATTGCTACTGCATTCACAATTGGAGCTGCTTATGACCCTGAACCTTCCTCGAAATTGATCCTTGGGACGGCAGCAATAGTTACAGCAGCTATTATTTATTTTTATAATAATAACAATGTTGATGAAGAACAAACGAACCACGATGACTCTGGGAAGGATTCGAAAACTGTAAAGGAAGTTTTAAAGGGTAAAAAAGGATCTATTAAAAATGCGCCTTTGCCTCAAGGAAGCCCCAGTTGGGAAGATATTCAGGGGAAAAGTATCAAAGAAATAAAAGAGGGTGCTAAAAATAATCTTCCCGGATATAAAACTATTATTAAATTATTAGGTGACCAAAGGTTCAATAAATAATAAAAGAGAGAATGGAGATTATGGAAAAATTATTAGTATTCTTAAATAAACTCGAAAAAAATAAAATATTTTTTAATCTTACAAAAATTAGGGATGGAAGCCTTTTAGTTGAGGTAACCGTCCCAGGGCAAAAATGGGAAATTGAATTTATGGAAGATGGAGAGATTGAGATTGAAAAATTCCTAAGTGATGGGCGAATATTTGATAAAAGTGAATTGGAAGTATTATTCAAAAATTATTCAGATTAATATAAGACAAAATAAAACTGAAAATTTAGTAAATGCCCAGCATTATTATTCCTTCGGAGGAATTCTGAGGAGCTACGAAACAGGAGGCCTCAGCGGAGAAAGATATAAGTTCACAGGGAAGGAACGTGACACAGAAACGAACTATGATTATTTCGGTGCCCGTTATTACGACAGCGACCTTGGAAGATGGTTAACACCTGACCCGCTTTCGGATAAATATCCGGGATGGAGCCCGTATAATTACGGTAGGAATAGCCCAATTCGTTTAATTGATCCAAACGGTGGATATGTGGTTGACGGCAGTAGTTTTATCTTTATGAATGAAGGGGAATTTAATCTTAACTTCCCAATTTGGGATAATTTTGGTATCTCTCTAAGACGGGGAGAAACATTGTTCCCAGATAAAACAAGAGAGGTTGCTGCAGACTTTGTGTTGTCAACAATTGTGGGGGGTGCAATAAAAGGTGCTAATGCTTTATTTGATCTTGCTACTTTTGGCGCTCTTAATACAGATTATGCAGAGAAACACCTTCAGTGGGAAGCTGAACAAGACGTCGTTGCGGATATAATAGCAGGAAAATCTCAATTGTGTGAAATGTTCAACCTTCCTGAGCTTGATTTATTTGACAAAAATTGTAATTATCAGCGGTATGGTCGGGGCACTGTTTTAAATATAGATCCAAATTTAATTACACATAGTGCGAATAAAAATAATAAAGTCACTTCCTATGCGAGGGTGAAATTAGATACTGAAATTAAAAATAAAATCAATGAAAAAAGAAATAAGCGATATGCAAAACAAACTTTTGATCCTTATGATGTTGAAAATGGGAGTCCCAGCCGATGAAAAAATATAAATATTTAATTATTGTTGTTTTCTTAGCAATGAGTGGGTGTGAAGCGCAAAACAACAAAATGCCGGAGCCGGGTCCAAATGTTTTATTATATGGAAAGGATTGGTTATCAAGATCCAGGGAGTTAATTGTTTTGGACATCGATAACTTACAAACTTACGATTTTCCAGATCCCGCACAATCAGATGATTATAAGTTCTTTAACAGTAATAAAGTGCTTCTAATATCCTATCTTGGGGGTCTATATGGTGATCTGGATTTCTACGATTATGTTGGAGATAGATCAACCCGATATAAAATAAAGGGATACCAGGAAACTAAAACAACATCATACTTTACTAACTACAAGGATAGTCTGGTGATATATTCTACTTTTTCAGATGTTTGCTTCGAGACACTCAAAGGCGACGATATCGATTCACTCAAATTAAATGCATATATGGTGCTGAGAATTATTCCTAATAATAATTGTGTTATAGCTGTAAGTTATACTCAAAACACCGACCTTAAATATACGTTAGAACCAACAGAATTAGTTTTTGTTGATTTAAAATCGAAAAAGAGATTGAAACCCGATTATAAACCAATAATGATAGATGATTGGTCTCCGGATGGGAAGAGCTTGCTCGTAAGTGATTCGGTTTATAGAATCTTAAGTTATCCTGATTTTAAGCTTGCACCATTAGAGGGACTAAATAATTTGGACAGTATGGTGGCTCAGGGTCCAAAGTATTTGAATGATAGCCTTCTTGTATTCGTAGGTAGAAAGAAAGGGGGTTCGGAACAACAGCTATATCTCTATAACCTGAAGCAGAGGCGTATAATTAAAAAACTGACTTCGGGAGGAGGGGAGAAGGATTTGTTTGATGTCTTTAGCCAATGACTTCACTTAAAAATCGATTTAGTCAAGTGGAAGCTGGTTTCACAATAATAGAAAACCTTGTAGCAATTATTTTACTAGGGCTGGTTAGTACTATGAGTATAATAGTATTTAACCAGCTCTGGGGTAATAAGGCAATTATGCTGAAGAAGGAAGCATTTGTTTATGCATGTCAGGAAATATAAGTAAAAGCAAATGAATTTAGCAGTTTATGATATGAATACCGGCCGAGCCAAATATTACAACCTATTCGGGAATGGTACTTTGGGACGGGCTGAAGCTAACTGGGATTCAATCTGGGTTGAGGATCCGAGGTCTCAGAACCCCGGGTACTGGAGTTATTCAAGAACAGATTCAAGGTATTACTATATTAAGGATCACCTTGGAAGCATCAGAATAACCATTGACGAGGCAGGAAATGCAGTTAATGCTCAGGATTATTATTCGTTTGGTGGAATTCTGAGGAGCTACGAAACAGGAGGCCTCAGCGGAGAAAGATATAAGTTCACAGGGAAGGAACGTGACACAGAAACGAACTATGATTATTTCGGTGCCCGTTAATACGACAGCAACCTCGGAAGATGGTTAACACCTGATCCGCTGGCAGATAAATATCCGGGGTGGAGTTCGTATAATTATTGTTTTGATAATCCACTCAAGTTGGTTGATCCAGATGGTAATGGACCTGAATTGGCAGCTGACGGCTTATTGCTATTCTGGAAACTGTTGGTGTTACACTTCTTGCCACTGCTGCGATTTTTGATGTGATGGGATTACAGAATAATACAGCTGAGGCAATTAAATTTGTTGGTAATAATTTAATAAGTGATGGTAGCACGGAAAACCTTGGTATCGTCAAATGGACCAATTTTAACTCCATTCCCAATAACTCAAGGTGAAGGGATTAATAAAACGACGATTGCACCAGCAGATGCATCAGGTGTCAATGATTCTTCTCCTGATCGTACGGACTTTAAGGTTCCAACGACTTTTAATTCAAGTAGCAAGCAAACAGCAAAGCAGATCGCTAAATTGTTAGGAATTCCTGCAAGTGAGGCACACGATAAAATCAAGGAAATAAAAGAAATGATCGGAGGCAACCCGGATATAAAAATCGATAAAGAGGGTAATATTAAATACATACCTAACACAGGAAAAGATAAAGGGAAAGGAATTTGATTCTGGAGAAAATATTGAACAATATAAGTGAGGTTCCATATGGTTGAAGTAGATTTAACCTGCTATTTAAAAGGTGATGATATTTCCGATACTGACTTAATTAAAAACACAAGCATAGTAGTGCATTCTGTGACCGAAAAAGATGTTAAAAACTTAGGTGTATCCTCAAAAAGGTATAGAAAGGTTATAACCGTTATACCTAAGGAGAATAATATTATTGAAGATGATTATCAAATTTTGATTACTAGATTCGCAACATTTTTTAAGTCAAAATCCAAAGTCATAAAAAGAATTGGCTGTGAGTCTACGGTTTTGCTAATGACCGTTAAATATATTGATCAATGTAACCTTGAGTTTAATGATACTATCTTAAAGTTAATTAGTGATTCATTTGACGAATTTTATATCACCTGTTATGAAGTCGAAACATTTAAATAATCTGGATAGTCTGGTGTAGACCCAAATATTTGAATGATAGCCTCCTTGAATTCGTCGGTAAAAAGAAAGGTGGTTCGGAACAGCAATTATATCTTTATAACCTAAATCAGGAGTTGATAATTAAAAAAGTAACATCCGGAGGTGGGTCCAAGGTCTTATTTGATGTTTTTGACCAAGGAACTAAATTGTGACCCAATTTTTCCAAATGAGCAGTGGTTTCACAATAATAGAAACCCTTGTAGCAATTATCTTACTCGGGCTGGTTAGTACTATGGGTGTAATGGTATTTAATCAGCTTTGCGGAAATAAGGCAATTATGCTGAACAAGGAAGCATTTGTATATGCAAGCCAGGAATAATCATTGAAAGCCAATGAATTTCAACTACGGGATAACACAGGCAGAGAATTAGCAGTATATAATATGAATACCGGCAGGGTGAAATACTTACAACCTATTGGAAATGGTGCTCTGGGACGGGCTGAAGCTAATGGGATTCAATCTGGGTTGAGGATCCGAAATCTCAGAACTCCGGGTACTGGACTTATTCAAGAACAGATTCAAGGTATTACTATATTAAGGATCATCTTGGAAGCATCAGAATATCAATAGACGAGACAGGAAATGTAGTTAATGCCCAGGATTATTATTCCTTCGGAGGAGTTCTGAGGAGCTACGAAACAGGAGGCCTCATCGGAGAAAGATATAAGTTCACTGGCAAGGAACGTGACACAGAAACAAACTATGATTATTTCGGTGCCCGTTATTACGACAGCAACCTCGGAAGATGGTTAACCCCCGACCCCCTTGCAGATAAATATCCGGCGTGGAGCCCGTATAATTATTGTCTCAATAATGCAGTAAGGTTAATCGACCCGGATGGCGATTCGGTTTCGGTTATTACCTCGGGTCCGACATATCAGAATACGACAGCGACTATTTTTAACAAAAATAGTCTTGCGGGACATACTGCAATAGATGTAGACGGGACAGTATATTCATTTGAGGGAGATGGCACTGGCAAACCTATCCTCTCGATGGATATATCTCTTCTGAGGAAAAAGTGAGGACTGTAATTAAGCAAACAGTGGATGTGGACCAAAATAAAATTCAAGGGGCTTTGGACAACAGGAAAAATGGCAAATATGATATTTCCACGAACACGTGTGTCACAAATACAATGGGTATCTTGAGCTCAGGAGGGATTAAATTCAATAAGGCGAATGGAGTAGTCACCCCGGAACAATTTTCAAATGAACTTCAAGGTTCAGGTTATGTTACGGCTGCATCACGTCATATTTCTGGAATGTCTTCATCCATTATGGGATTAGCTTTATATAGGGTAATGGAGCAGGTATCAAAATTAACCGGGACTAACTTTAACACCGCTCCTTTAATAAATAAAAAAGAGTAATGAATTTACCTAAAGATTATAAACGACGTATTACTGTTGGTGTTTTCTTAATATGCCTTACAGCTTTATTTCTATATTGGCAATCGAAAGAATTTCTTGCGGATCTGGCAAGAGGCCCAAACCTTTATGAGGAAATACGCTTGCCGATCACATATGAAATAATGGACTCTGTTTCAGTCGGGTTAGAAAAGTATCGCCATCATTTCGGACATTACCCAAATGTTAGTGGGAAATATTTCCTCGATTCTATAAAACAATATCTTGCCATACCCGACGTTTACATTTACGCAGATTCTATTGATAAAAATAATGATACAGTCGTGGTACGAAAAAAGGTTGGTGATAAATTTAAGTATGAGACATACGCACACACTTATGTTGGAATTGGAACGGAGAAACTCATCCTGGTATATAAAAGGATAAATCCAGATTCCTTTAGATTGTATAGCGTCGGAAAAAATCTAATTGATGAAGATGGTAAGGGTGATGACGTAGAATTTCAGCCATAAAAAATTGATGTTAGATATCAAAGATAACTTTAACAATGGTTTCACAATAATAGAAACCCTTGTAGCAATTATCTTACTCGGGATGGTTAGTACTATGAGTATAATGGTATTTAATCAGCTCTGGGGAAATAAGGCAATTATGTGAAGAAGGAAGCATTTATGCAAGTCAGGGAATAATCATTGAAAGCAAATGAATTTCAACTACGGGATAATACAGGAAGAGAACTAGCAGTATATGATATGAACACCGGCAGGATGAAATATTACAACCTATATGGAAATGGTTCTCTGGGACGGGCTGAAGCTAAATGGGACTCAATCTGGGTTGAGGATCCGAGGTCTCAGAACCCCGGGTACTGGAGTTATTCAAGAACAGATTCAAGGTATTACTATATTAAGGATCATCTTGGAAGCATCAGAATAACAATTGACGAGGCAGGAAATGTAGTTAATGCCCAGGATTATTATTCGTTTGGAAGTATCCTCAGAAGTTATGATTTTATTAGCAAGTTAGACGGAGTATTAAAGAACTCATATGGATTTCGAATTGTAAGCGAAGATTCGAATAAATTCCATTTTCTTAACCTTGCCATTTGGGATTTATTCTCAAGACATGAAACACCACGTCGGTGCGATGGATCTAGGGGGGTGAAGGGTGGGTGGTATATCACGATGTTCTATTGACGTTTCGGTGCGATGCACCTAAGGCAAAAATAATCACAACGTTTCGGTGCGATGCACCTAGGGGGGTGAAGGGTGGGTGGTATATCGCGATGTTCTATTGACGTTTCGGTGCTATGCACCTAAGGCAATAATAATCACGACGTTTCGGTGCGATGTATCCAGGGGGGAGGGGTGGGTGGTATATCTCGATGTTCTATTGACGTTTCGGTGCGATGCACCTAAGGCAATAATAATCACAACGTTTCGGTGCGATGCATCCAGGGGGGTGAGGGTGGGTTGTATATCGCGATGTTCTATTGACTTTTCGGTGCTCTGCACCTAAGGCAATAATAATCACAACGTTTCGGTGCGATGCATCCAGGGGGGGGTGAAGGGTGGGTTGTATATCGCGATGTTCTATTGACGTTTCGGTGCTCTGCACCTAAGGCAATAATAATCACGACGTTTCGGTACGATTCACCTAAGGCAATAATAATCACGACGTTTCAGTGCGATGCATCCAGGGGGGTGAGGGGTGGGTTGTATATCGCGATGTTCTATTGACGTTTCGGTGCTCTGCACCTAAGGCAAAAATAATCACAACGTTTCGGTGCGATGCACCTAAGGCAATAATAATCACAACGTTTCGGTGCTCTGCACCTAAGGCAATAATAATCACGACGTTTCAGTGCGATGCACCTAAGGCAAAAATAGTCACTACTAATGATAATTTTACGAATAGAAACCTTTTTTATTCCTTCCTTTTCCCATACCGATATGCTTCGGAAGAACTTCATCATTATATTCACTCGAAACTGATTGACCGTCTCCTCCCACCCGGGTTCCATGAATCTCAGGGATGCTTGAATAAGAAGCACGCGCAGCATTGATTGCAGACCTCAGCCCCGCGATTTCCTTTTCGAACATGGACAGCGGCTTTTCAATTTTTCCGTTTGCATAGTTTTTTATACTGTCCACCAGTTCTTCTGCTTTTCTTTTTAGTAGTTCTCCGGTGGTTTTTGATCTTTGGATCAGAATGTCTCTCCTGAGATTTACCTCATTTAAATAGTTATCCGTGTGCTGTTTGATATCTGTTCTTACTTCTTTTCCGCTTCTCGGAGTGAAGAGTAAAGATGCTGATGCGCCAAGTATACCACCTACCAGAAATGCAGTGAGACTGAAACTTTTATCCTGATTCGACATATTTCCTCCTCTCATTAAACTCTTTTAATGTGAATTTAACTTATTAAAAGAACAAAATCTGTGTTCTTCCAGATTACTTAAACTTTTGAACTTCCGTAAGATGCTAACGTTTTAAGGAATAAGCTTTTATAAGTGTGTAAATTAATTTTTATTGATGTATTTTATATCCTATATTCTTTTATTCCCGGAATCAATCAACTTTCATTTATAAGTGAGGGAAACAATATGTGGAAAGAATTCAGAGAATTTGCGATGAGAGGAAATGTTATCGATATGGCTGTCGGTATCATTATTGGTGCTGCCTTCGGTACCATTGTTAAATCTCTGGTCGCCGACATAATCATGCCCCCTATCGGTCTGCTTCTTGGAAACGTCGATTTTACTAATTTATTCGTGGTGCTAAAGCAGGGAGCTGCTGCACCGGGACCGTACGCAACTGTTGATGCTGCTACCAAAGCTGGTGCAGTTACAATTAATTATGGTATTTTTATCAATACGGTCATCAGCTTTATTATTATTGCCTTTGCTATTTTTATGGTTATAAAGTCTCTGAATAAGCTGAAGAAAAAACAGGAAGAGATACCTCCCGAGGCTCCTACTACGAAAAACTGTCCTTATTGCTTTGAAAAAATTTCACTGAGCGCGGTGCGTTGTTCACATTGTACTTCTGAACTTCCGGCGGCTTGACACTGATAAACACAATTTTAAGGCAGTCTCAACCGGCTGCCTTTTTTAATTCAAGCAGGTAATTTATTTCATTTTCGGTCAATAGCCTGACATCCCCTGGCTTCATATCTTTTAATTCTATCTTTTCAATCCGCACCCGTATAAGTCTTAGGGTAGGATAACCTATTGAAGAGGTCATCCTCCTTACCTGTCTGTTCTTTCCCTCTGTAAGGATAATCCTGATCCAGGTTTCAGGTATGTTCTTTCTGAATCTTATGGGCGGATCCCTTTGGGGCACGGCGGGATCCGGTATGATTGAAGCTTGTGCCGGAAGGGTTTTTCTGCCCTTAATAAAAACGCCTTTTTCCAATGCAGCAATGGCTTCTTGATGAGGCCGGCCTTCAACCTGAACCCAATATTCTCTTTTGTGCCTGTTTGAAGGGTTTAGCAAAGAATCGGTTAGTGCTTTATCATTTGTTAATAAAAGCAGCCCTTCACTATCAGCATCAAGTCTCCCCACAGGATACACATCTTTGGGAAATTCATACAGATCTTTTAAGGCTGCCCTTCCCCCGGCATCGGTAAATTGGCTAAGCATTCCGTATGGTTTATAAATTTTATAATAATGGTATTTAACAGGGGGCATAATTATGTGTAATGCTGTCTTTTATTTCTTTGTGCTAAATATACGTTGGAATATGAACTTTTGCAGGACAAAACCGTCAAAATTATCGTTCCCGGAAGTGGTGGTGCAAATATATATAATGACTTATTAATGTTCACCCGTCATACCGGGAATCTGTTTTTTGAAAGATTTAATAGTTAATTTGATGGATAAATTTTCTATTTCCTCAAATAATCACGGAGGATACTATGGCGTTCAGAGATCAGCAGAAATACCTTGAGGCATTAAGAAAATACGAGAAGAAGTTTACCCGTGAGGAAACTGAAATGTATAAGATGTTCCAGAAAATGCACAAGGATGAAGAGGATTTTGATTCTGTTTCCCTTAATAAGATGAAGGAAATGTACGATAAATATTACGTTCCGGCCGACAGAACCAAACTGGATAATTTATTCAAAAAGAAGGAAGAATAATTTCTACTTCCGTTATTTTTTGGGAACCTCCTGTTAACCGCTTCCGCGGAAAAGGGGAAAAGTGCATATTGCATCCTTTTTTACCATTGATAAATAAAATCTTAGTAAGTAATTTTTGATTCTTTTTCATTTTGAGGTTATGATGAACTATAAGGTCCTTCACAAAATATTTGCGGCCGTTACTTTCCTGATATCTCTGCTGGTGCTTTTCTCAACGGTGCAGCCGTCGGTTTCCTTCTGGGACTGCGGCGAGTTCATTGCATCGGGCTACTATATGCAGGTGCCGCACCCACCGGGAGCCCCGTTCTTTTTATTGTTGGGAAAAATATTCTCGATGGTGCCTTTTGTGGCGAACATAGGGCTAAGGTTTAACACAATCTCAGTACTTTCCAGCGCTCTATCTATTTTATTCCTTTATTTAATCGCCGTTAAGCTGATTGAGAACTACAGAGGCAAAACACCTCAGAGCACACTGGACGCAGTGGCAACTTATCTTGCTGCTTCTATTGGAGCACTTTCTTTTTCCTTCAGTGATACTTTCTGGTTTAACGGGGTTGAGGCTGAGGTTTATGCCTTCAGTACCTTCCTTGTATCTTTTATTACCTGGCTTATAATAGTATGGAATGAAAAGGCAGAAAATCCTGATAATGAAAAGTATATACTGATGATAGCCTACCTGGTGGGTATTGCAACAGGAGTGCATCTTATGTCTGTCCTTGCAATTGTGCCAGTGGTAATGATCATCCTGTTCAGAAAATATGTAACAGATGAAGAGGCGCTGAAGAAAACAGGATATATATTCCTGGCTCACGCTGCATTGATAGTGGCAATTTCCCTGGCGATGTGGGCAAGCAGTACTTCCACTACTCCTCCCAGTCCCGAGGACTACCAGGCTTATGATACCAAGTTCAAGCTGATTGCTTTGGGCATCAGTGCATTGATAATGGGAATCTTTTATAAGAAAATATTTACAAGAAATTCATTTTATATGCCGCTGATAATCGGCGGAATAGCTTTGTTTGTCACCTATCCCGGTGTAGTTAAATTCTTTCCGCAGATTATAGCAAAAATAGCGGGAGATAACAGCTTTTTAGCAGTCGTTGTTCTGGCAGTAATACTCGGTGCTTTATGGTACGGAGTTATCTATGCAAGGCGTGAGAGTAAGCCTACGCTTCATCTCTCTCTTATGACATTTATCTTTGTGCTCATCGGTTTTACCTCTTTTGCGATGGTTATAATCCGTGCTAATATGAAGCCCCCGATGAATGAGAATGACCCGGATAACTTTACAGAACTTGTAAGCTACCTGAACCGTGATCAGTATGGTGATTTCCCAACATTCAAGAGGCGGTTTGCCACAGAACCTCATCAGATGGTAGTCTATAATAATTACTCAAGCGATCTCGACTTCTTCTGGCGCTACCAGATGAACCATATGATGACAAGATACTGGTTCTGGAACTATGCGGGACGTGAAGGCTGGCAGCAGGATGATGGTCCTGATATAGCCCCCTTTAACCAGGTAGGCAACTTCTTCGGCAGTATCCTGGGAGGTATTCATTTTGATGGCACCACTAAGGATTCACTTTATGCTATTCCTCTTCTGCTGGGATTGCTGGGCATCTACTTCCATTTTAAGAAGGATTGGAAGATGGCCGCAGCCTTTATGGTGATGTTCATCCTGATGGGCTACCTTACCGCCTTCTACCAGAACCAGCAGCAGCCTCAGCCCAGGGAAAGAGATTACTTTTATGTGGGTGCTTTCTTCGTTTTCTCCATCTGGATAGCCATAGGTGTGCGCGGACTTATAGACCTGGCAATGGAGAAGATAACAGCCGAGAGTTTAAGGACGGCAAGCGTTGTAGGTATCCTGGCGTTCGGTGTTGTGCTGGTTCCTTACAATATGTATAAGACCAATTATTTTACTCATGACCGCTCACAGAACTGGGTGCCCTGGGATTACTCCTATAATCTGCTCCAGAGCTGCGCGCCAAATGCCGTGCTTTTCACCAACGGTGATAATGATACATTCCCCTTATGGTACCTCCAGGATGTTGAAGGAGTAAGGCGCGATGTTAAGATTGCTAACCTCAGTCTTCTTAACACAAACTGGTATATTGAACAGCTTAAGAGCAATGATCCCTATGGCGTGGGAACTGTAAACATAAGGATGAGTGATGATCAGATAAACCAGCTGAGACCCGTACAGTGGGAGCCGCAGAAGGTAACCATACCTGTACCGAAGCCTAATTCACAACAGTCACTCAAGGATGTCTACCAGACATATGATATTTCTGATTCATCTATAATGAAGCAGGGAGACATACAGTTTACGATGAAAAATACTCTGACTTTCGGACAGGTTAAAGCTGTAAGGGTGCAGGATCTTATGGTTAAAGAAATAGTTGAAGCCAATAACTGGCAGAGACCGATTTATTTTGCAGTAACCTGCAGTGATGATAGTAAAATAGGACTACAGGATTACCTGAAGATGGAAGGAATGGCACTCCGACTGGTCCCGGAAAAGAAGAAACAGGGAGTTGAATTTGTTAATCCTGAAATACTCGCTCAGGAACTAATTGAGAATCCCGGATACAGCAAGACTTATAAACCGGGCTTTAAATTCCGTGGTTTAAATAATCCCAATGTTTTCTTTGATGATAATCATATCAGAATGACCCAGAATTATCGTAATGCTTTTATGAGACTGGCAATTTATGATATAAATATGAACAAGGACCAGAAGGCAATTGCTGTTCTGGATGAAATGGAGAAAAAGATCCCGAGAGAAAATATTCCAATGGATTATGAAATACTTTTTGAGGTTGGGAATATGTACTGGAATGCCGGCGCTGCGAAACAATATAAAGAGATAGCTGCCGATGTGGAAACAGAAGCCTTAAAGAGACTGGAACAAAACCCCGGTGATGTTCAATCGTACTATAATCCTTACCGTATTCTTATAGAAACCTATGAGAACCTTAAGGACTATACTAAACTGCTTGGACTCTGGCAAAAACTCGGGGCTATGTATCCAAACGATCCTAATGTAAAAGCCAATATTACCAAATATGCTAACCTGGCGAAGAAGGATCGTGTAGAGGTTGATTCGGTTCCTAAACCCGACACAGGCAAATAACATATAAAAATAATTATTTTATAAGCGGCCTTTGCGCCGCTTATTTTTTATATATAGAACAAAAAGTAATATTTGATGAAGATACTTATCCTCGCCCTCTCCGGAATCGGAGATGCATTGATGTTTACACCTGCGCTCAGATTGCTCCGCAAAGAACTGCCGGAAGCAAGGATTGAAGCTCTTGTTATGTATAAAGGTGTGAAGGATATGTATGACCGGAACCCGGACCTTGATGAAGTATACTATTTCGACTTCCTGAAAGAAGGAGCAGTCCGTTCGTTAAAGTTCCTTATGGGTTTTAGAAAAAAATATGATGCTTCCATCAACGTTTATCCTTCCAACCGAAAAGAGTACAATATTATTAATCTCTTAATCGGTGCTGAAAAGAGAGCGGGAGTTAAATATCTCCGGAAGGATCTTCAGAACCTGGGTGATCTTAATAATATCAGGATAACTGAAAGTGACCTCACCCATAATGTGCAGACCAACATTAAGCTTATAGAAAAATTACTCGGGAAAAATTTTAACGAGGAACCTCCTCTCAGCTTCCCTCTAACGATGGGAGATGAGAATTTTGCTCTTAGCTTTTTTTCCAAAAATAACCTTTCGGATTCCGATCTATTAATCGGATTCCATCCCGGATCGGCCACCTTAAAAAACC
The DNA here is from genome assembly GCA_963800255.1 of uncultured Ignavibacteria bacterium. Lineage (GTDB taxonomy): Bacteria > Bacteroidota > Ignavibacteria > Ignavibacteriales > Ignavibacteriaceae > DATFVA01. The sequence goes on from CAWDAK010000026.1 coordinate 131,068, forward strand.
ATGAGAAAAGAAGATGGGAGCCGGAGAAATTTGCTGAATTGGGAAGAAGGTTAATTAAAGACAAGGGTGCTAAAGTACTTATATTCGGGGGTCCCGAAGAAAACCCGTTGAAAAACAGCATCAAGGATGATATAAATTCCGAAAACGCATGGGTAGTTGAATCAGGAAACCTGGCAGAAGGGGCCGCCCTTATGGCCAGATGCAACGTTTTTGTTTCAAACGATTCCAGTCTCATGCATGTCGCTTCAGCATTACAGCTGAAAGTGGTAGCTATCCTGGGTCCTACCAATCCATACTACATTCATCCCTGGAAAACAGAGCATAACATAGTAAGGTTAAACCTCGACTGTTCACCATGCTTCATTTATTCTCCGCGGCCTCTAATTTGTTTCAGAGACGACATGCAATTCAAATGCATCAAGGAATTAACCGTGGATATGGTTTACGGCGCAGTAGAAGGGTTCATTAACCAATAAACTCACCCGAAATGAAAGCGGGTATTTCTAACTTGAACATTGCTACCGTTTTCGGCAAGCCTTAAGATAGATAATGTGAGGCAGCATTGCAGGCTTAAAGAGAAACTTTATCGGAGCCCACAAGATTTACAGTTATTTCAATCTTCTCTGCCACCCTTTTGCCGAGCAGCATATGTCTGATGTTGTAATCAGATAACTTGATATTGAATTTTGCCTGAACCCCGAGTAAATCACCCGGCATACGCTGCAGGGTAACAGGACTTTCTTCGAGGTAGGTTATGGTCGCTTTAGCTGTATCCTCTTTTGTAACGCCGTGAAGGAAAAAGTCACCTATAACATCAGCTTCTATCTTACCGTCGGATACCTGTTTAATATTAACAGCCTTTTTAACCTTAAATGAGATTTCAGGATACTTTTCAGCGTCCAGCCATGAATCACTCCGCAAATCTTTTACCATTTTCTCAATGCCGGTATTCAAGGATAAGACCGGAAATGTTATTTCACCTTGAACCGTACTAAAATCGTTAACATCGAAAGTAATTGATCCACCGATCTCTTTGGTTAATCCCTGTACATCTTCAAGAGAGGTGGTGCTATAAAATGAGGCCTGGTTCGTTCCGCCTGTTTTAAAATTGAAGGTTTTCTCACCTTTGGCCTGCACATTGAATCCCTGTGCTGAGATAGCAGTTGTGAAAAGGATTATGAGGAATATTGTAGTTAAGAATAATTTCATTGTATTACCTTCTTTTTTCTAAATACAAAAAATAATGTACCACATACAAGGACAACTGCACCGCTTACATACAGGGTGTAGTCAAGTCCCCATATAAACTTATCCTGCCATTCCTTATAGGTATTACCGAAAAGTTCATCTTTCTTTTCTATTAGGACTTTGGTTTTTGTAAAAAGTTCACCACCGAAAGAAAGCCAGACGATAAATGCGGCGGCGATAAGCAATAGTCCCGCAAGCAGGGTAATTTTTTGTTTCCTGTTCATAATACTTTTTTTTGCTTATGAATTTAATATCTGTCTCTTTAATGTTAAAGTATTTCAAAATACAAATTAGTGACAATCTAAAAGGTGCATAAAGATTAACATAAGTGTAAATTTAGGGTCACGAAACGGGAATTTAAAAATGAACTCTGGTAAAAATAGTGAAGTAATTATTATTGGGGGCGGGATAGTTGGACTTGCCTCAGCGATGCTGCTCAAACAATCCTCAAACCACACAGTTACGGTAATTGAGGCAGAGAATGGACCAGCCTCCCACCAGACAGGGAACAACAGCGGAGTAATCCACAGCGGACTTTACTATAAACCAGGTTCACTGAAAGCAAGGAATTGCGTTGCGGGAAGGGAGAGGATGTACCGTTTCTGCGAGCAATACGATATTAAACACGAACGATGCGGCAAAATTGTAGTTGCAGCAGATGAAACTGAAATAGCCCTACTTAAAATGCTTGAAGAGAGAGGGACAGCAAACGGTCTAAAGGGAATAAAAAGACTCCGGGGAGACGAAATTAAAGAATACGAACCTCATACAAAGGGTGTTGCGGCACTCTTCGTTCCTGAAACCGGAATAGTGGATTACACACAGGTTACGAATAAATATCTCGATATATTTAATAAAAGCGGGGGTGAATTTATTCCCGGCTGCAAATTTTTGAACGTGAAGAAAACAGGAAGTGAATTAATAGTTGAAACTACGCAGGGAGAATTTAAATGCAGACTCCTCGTAAACTGCGGGGGGTTATTCTCTGACAGAATTGCGAAGCTATGCGGGGTTGATCCCGGGCTGCAGATAATTCCTTTCAGGGGTGAATACTATAAACTTAAAAAGGATAAGGAATTTCTTGTTAAGAACCTGGTTTATCCTGTTCCCGATCCCAAGTTTCCCTTTCTGGGAGTTCACTTCACAAGGATGATAAGGGGAGGAGTGGAGGCAGGACCAAATGCTGTACTCGCCTTCAAGAGGGAAGGATACAAACGAAGTGATTTTTCTTTCGGTGATGTTCTGCAGATGATGGTTTATCCCGGCTTCTGGAAGATGGGAGCAAAACATTACAGGATGGGTTTTAAGGAGTATTACCGTTCGCTTGTGAAAAGTTCGTTCGTACATTCCCTTCAAAAATTAATTCCTGAAATAACTTCAGATGATATCGAAACGGGCGGCGCCGGAGTACGGGCCCAGGCACTTGAAAAAGACGGCAGCCTGACCGATGACTTCCGAATTGTAGAGACAGAGAATATGGTTCATGTTCTTAATGCTCCCTCACCAGCTGCAACCGCATCATTAAGCATCGGTGAAAAAATATCACAGCTTATCAAAAATAAACTTCATTAATCTCTGTTTATAGAATCACAAAACTTTTCCCTGATGAATTCTATCTTCTAATAATTAAGAGAAAGGATTTGCCATGCCGGAGCTTCCCGATGTAGAAAGTTTCAGAAAATACTTTAACAGGACTTCCCTTCACAAAAAAATTCAGAAGGTTGACGTTAATACAAAGAGGATGCTTAAGGGAGTCTCCTCACGATCTCTGCAGATGAACCTTAAGAATGATAAATTCAGCAAGACAAGCCGCCATGCAAAGTACTTGTTTGCGCATACTGACAATGACAAAATTCTAGTTCTTCATTTCGGTATGACAGGTCGTCTTCAATACTATAAGGATGAAGATGAGAAGCCTGACCATACGAGGATGCTTATAAACTTTTCAAATGGATATCATCTTGCCTTCGATTGCCCAAGGAAATTCGGCAGCATCTTTTTAATTGATGACAAGCAAAAATTTATAGAAAAGAAAAAACTGGGTCCTGATCCGGTTGCCGATAAGATGAATCTATCAAAATTCCGGGATATACTGGATGGCAAACGGGGAGCTGTTAAAACCACTTTAATGGATCAGAAAACTATCTCCGGCATCGGAAATATATATTCCGATGAGATTTTATTTAATGCAGGTATCCACCCCGCTTCAAAAACAGAGAAACTTGACAAAAAACAAGTTGCCAAGCATCTATCATATGATGGTAAAAGTTTTAAATAAAGTTATAGATGTTGACGCCGATGTAAAAAAAATGCCCCGAACGTACCTCCTTCCAAACAGGGAAAAAGGTGAGGACTGTCCACGGTGCAGCGGAAAAATCAGAAAAAAGACAATTGGCGGAAGATCAGCTTACTTTTGCGATAAACACCAGAAAAAAGTGAGCTGAAAGCTATCAATCACATAAATAATAGGCTTTCTTCTTTTTCTTTCCTGTTGTGATACAGCCAAACACTCATTGGATATTCAATTCGTAAGTTCATATTAAGAAATAAGTTGCGATAATTAACGCCAGGAGGAATTATGCTGCGCAGTCTGAAAGAGATGGAAGGATTTAAAATAAAAGCAATAGACGGTGAAATTGGAAAACTTTACGAATTCTATTTTGATGACCACACATGGATTGTACGTTATATAATAGTGGATACAGGAACCTGGCTTGCAGAAAAGCTGGTGCTTATATCACCTGAATCATTTAAGTCGCTCAATTGGGATGATAAAATTTTCGCAGTCAACCTGGATAAACAGCAAATAGAGGATAGTCCTGAAGTAGATAAAGAACGACCCGTATCGCGGCAAAAAGAAACTGAGCTGATCGGTTATTACGGCTGGCCGATGTACTGGACAGGTATAGGGGGACCGACAATTGGGGCTTTCCCCCCGGCCAATGCGGCTATAACAAAAACTGAAGAGGAAATTCTCGAGAAGAGGAGAAAAGAAGGTAAGGACGATCCTAATCTCAGAAGCAGCAGGGCTGTTATAAGTTACGGAATTCATGCAAGCGACGGACATATAGGGCATGTAGAGGACTTCCTTGTGGATGACGAAACCTGGAATATACGCTATCTTATCGTTGATACGAAAAGTCTACTTCCCGGCAAGAAGGTTATAACAGCATTAGATTGGATTGAAAAAATAGTATGGAGCGAATCAGAGCTTTATCTCAAACTGACTAAGGATGAAATAAAAAACAGTCCTGAATATGATCCCTCCAAACCGGTTGAACGTGAATATGAGAACCGGGTACATGAATACTATGGAAAAAGGAAATATTGGGAAAAATGATATAAAAGGAATGAGTGATAACCAGATAAGACAGAATAAGGCGACAAAAGAATGGGTGATATTTGCACCTGACAGAGGTGACCGCCCTAAGGATTTTAGTAATAAAAAGAAAAAAAATGAACTCCCTGCGTATGATAAGGACTGTCCCTTCTGCGCAGGAAATGAAGACAAGCTTACACCTATACTCATGGAAATGCCGGCCAAAGACGGAAGCTGGCAGACCCGGGTTGTACCGAATAAATTTCCCGCTTTAATACCTGAGGGAGACGCCCTGAGAGAAAAAACCGACATTTATCTGAAAATGAATAGTTACGGCAGGCATGAAGTAATAATCGAAAGTCCATATCATAACATGGATATCGCGCTGATGTCTTCAGATGAAATTCACCGCGTGATTGAAACATATCATAAACGATACCTCGATGTAATGAGGACTAATAAAAACCTGGTTCCGCTTATCTTTAGAAATCATGGTGAAAATGCCGGCACTTCCCTGCTCCATCCTCATTCACAATTAATAGTAACCGGGTTTGTTCCCCGCCATATCAGGTGGCATGAAATTGAAGCCCAGCGCTACCACGATGAATGGGGAAAATGCGTCTTCTGTGAAATGCTTGAATATGAACTTAAAAAGAAAATCAGGATAGTGAAGGAACTTGAAACTATGGCTGCCTTTGTACCTTACGCTGCTGATGTACCATTTGAGGTTTGGATAATGCCGCGCAGGCACAGGGCTGATTTTGGAAAAATAAGCGACCGCGAAAAAGCGGACCTTGTGGTAATCCTGAAAAGCATCCTTAAAGCATATTACGATAAACTGAATGATCCTGATTATAACTATATGATAAATACTTCGGCCCGGTACGAAGCAGGCGAACCTCACCTGCACTGGTATTTTCAGATACGCCCAAGACTGACAACCAGGGCAGGTTTTGAGATAGGCTCGGGTATAAGCGTCAATCCCTCTATGCCTGAAGATGATGCAGCATATCTCAGAGAAGCCTGAGATTTCAGTATTCTACGTGATGCAGCTATCAGTAAAGCGATTGATAATTGCTTTTAGGAAACAGTATTCCGTTAATTATAGTCGAAACTAAAAAGGAATTTTATAATGGATGAAGATAAACAGGATAATAAACGCAAAAAGATGAAACCGGATTACCGGATTCCTCAATCAACCGGTTGGTGGAAATATCTCATCATATTCTTCGTCTTCTGGATACTCATTTCATATTTCTTCAACGTATTCGGCGGCAATCCTACAGCTTCAATATCATACTCTGCTTTTAAAAACCAGGTTAAAAAAGGCAACGTTAATTATATTACGATGAAAGGGGATGCGATCAACGGCAAATTCAACAGGAAGTTTCTTCCGCCTTCTCACACAAAAAAAGACACTACAAAGTATGAGTATTTTTCAACAACAAAACCAGCTGTATATGACGATGAGCTGATGAAAATTCTTGACAGTAATAATGTTACAGTAAATGCTGAAGCCCAGGATAATTCGTGGTTTACCTATATGCTCATTATGATAGTTCCCTGGATATTAATCTTCGGATACTTTTTCTATGTGAGAAGAAAAATGCAGGGACAAATGGGGGGAATGGGGGGAGGCGGCGGCAGCGGTCTGTTCGGTATAGGAAAATCCAGAGCCAAACGCTTCCGGAAACAGAAGGCAGGGGTAACTTTTAATGATGTGGCAGGACTTGAGAGCGCAAAACAGGATTTAAGAGAAATAATAGACTATCTCAAAAGTCCCGGAAAATTTACAAAGCTGGGTGCGGATATCCCCAAGGGTATCCTGCTGATGGGACCTCCGGGAACCGGAAAAACCCTGCTTGCAAGAGCCACCGCAGGTGAAGCAGACGTAACATTTTATAGTATAAGCGGATCAGAATTTATTGAGATGTTTGTAGGTGTTGGAGCCTCACGAGTGAGAGACCTTTTTGAGAATGCAAAAAAAGAAGCTCCTGCCGTAATCTTCATTGATGAGATTGATTCTGTGGGCAGGGCAAGAGGTACAGGACTCGGCGGCGGACACGATGAAAGGGAGCAGACACTAAACCAGATCCTTTCCGAGATGGACGGGTTTGAGAGAAACGAATCAGTAGTTGTAATGGCAGCTACCAACCGTCCCGACGTACTTGATCCTGCATTGACCAGACCCGGAAGGTTCGACAGGCGCATCACACTTGAGTTCCCCCAAAAAGGAGCCCGTAAAAAAATTCTCGAAATACATACCCGCCACGTCCCGCTTGATGAAGCTGTAAATCTTGAGAATCTTGCAGCCAGAACAGTAAGCTTTTCCGGCGCCGATCTAAAAAACCTTGTCAATGAAGCAGCACTGCTGGCCGGAAGAAAGAAAAAAACTTCGGTTAATATGGAGGATTTTGAGGAAGCGCGCGATAAGATTCTACTAGGCGCCGAGCGCGAGGAAATGATAAATGATGAAGAGAAAAAAGTTGTTGCCTACCACGAAGCCGGTCACGCCCTGGTTGCCAAGCTTCTTCCCAATACGGATCCGCTTCAGAAAGTAACGATAATTCCGCGGGGACGTTCGCTTGGTATAACAGAACAGATCCCGGAAACTGAAAGATATAACCTGACAAAACGTTACCTGCTTGACCGGATAACAGTTGCACTTGGCGGAAGAGCTGCAGAAAGAATTGTATTCGATGATGTTACGAATGGTGCTGCCGAAGATTTCAGACAGGTTACACGTATTGCAAGAAAGATGGTGTGCAACTGGGGAATGAGTGAGAAACTTGGACCCGTAATGTTCAAGCAGGGAGAAGAACATCCTTTCCTTGGAAGAGAGCTGGCTCAACAGAAGGATTTCAGTGAGCATACCCAACAGATAATAGATGAAGAAATTCAGAAGATCCTTCTTGAAATGGAGCAGAAAGCCGAAGGCTTGTTATATGATAACAGGACAAAGCTGGATGCACTTGCAGAAGCTCTCCTGGAGAATGAGACTCTCGATAAAAATCAGATCGACTGGATACTGGACAAAGTTTCAGGAAACCGGACATCAGAGGATAGACCGGAAAAAAATATTAAGAAGAATGAAAAGATAAGCCAATAAAGTTTGAATAAAGAATTAAAAGAAGAGGATTACGATGAAGGATTCAACCAAGGCTACTGAAAAGATTTCCATCGAGGAATTATCAATAAATACTATACGCACTCTGTCAATGGATGCAGTTCAAAAGGCGAATTCGGGGCATCCGGGTACACCTATGGCTCTAGCTCCTCTTGCGTATGTATTGTGGAAAAGATTTTTGAAATTTAATCCCAAAAACCCCGAATGGTTTGACCGCGATAGATTTATTTTGTCCAACGGTCACGCCTCTATGCTTTTGTACTCAATACTTTTCCTTACAGGTTATGATATCTCACTTGATGATATTAAAAATTTCAGACAATGGGGAAGCAAAACCCCCGGCCACCCGGAATACGGAAAGACTCCGGGCGTAGAAACTACTACCGGACCGCTTGGTCAGGGTATAATGAATTCCCTTGGAATGGCACTGGCTGAGGCTCACCTGGCAGCTAAATACAACCGGGAAGGACATGATATAATAAACCACTATACATATGCATTCTGCAGCGACGGTGATCTTATGGAAGGGGCTTCAAACGAAGCCGCCTCAATAGCAGGCCATGAGAAACTTGGAAAGCTGATATGGGTATACGATGATAACCATATTAGTATTGAAGGTGATACCAAAATAGCATACTCAGATGATGTTCCCCAAAGGTTTAAAGGATATCACTGGCATGTACAGGATATTGGTGATAAAGCTAATGACATTGATGCAATTTCTAACGCAATTAAGAATGCAAAAGAGGAGACTGATCGCCCTTCCCTGATTATCATTCGTTCTCACATAGGATTCGGGGCTCCTGAAAAACAGGATACTCCCGAAGCACATGGTTCTCCCCTTGGCGACGATGAAGTAAAAGCTACTAAAGAGTTTTACGACTGGCCTTCATCAGAGCCCTTTTATGTACCCGATGAAGTTCTGGATCATATGCGGGATGCTGTTCAGAAAGGTGAAACTGAGGAGGGTACCTGGAATGTAAAGATGGAAGATTACAAGAAAAAATTCTCTGAACTGGCTGATAAATTCGAAAATGACCTGAGAAGAGAACTTCCCGACGGATGGGATAAAGATATCCCGCATTTCAAACCTGGAGACGGCCCTCTCGCAACAAGAAAAGCCTCCAATAAAATAATTAATAGTTTCGCCCATCAAATCCCATGGCTTATAGGCGGCAGTGCTGATCTTGCTCCGTCAACGAAAACCCTTATTGAAGATTCAGATTACATTGAAGACGGTGATTATCAAAACAGGAACATCGCCTGGGGTGTAAGAGAACATGCAATGTGTGCTGCCAGTTCGGGTATGTATCTGCATGGAGGTATAAGACCTTTCGCATCCACTTTTTTCATCTTTACTGATTATGCCCGTCCCGCAATACGACTAGCAGCCATTGATGGAACTTCCGGTTATTTATGTTCTTACCCATGATTCCATCGGACTAGGTGAAGACGGACCAACACATCAACCGGTTGAACAGCTTGCCTCTTTCAGGGCAATGCCACATATGTGCGTAATCCGGCCGGCAGATGCTAATGAAACTGCATATGCCTGGCGGGCAGCTTTAACAAGGCAGTCGGGACCCACAATGCTCATATTAACAAGGCAGAAACTTCCCGTTTTCGATAGTAAAAAAGTTGAAAATCCTGAAGGGGTATTGAAAGGCGCCTACATAATTTCAAAAGAGAGCGGAAGCAAACCGGATATAATTCTTATGGGTTCAGGCAGTGAAGTTTCTCTTCTGCTTGATTCAAAAGATAAACTTACTGAAGAAAACATTGATGCCCGCGTTGTAAGCATGGCAAGCTGGGAACTATTCAAGGAGCAGGAAGAAAATTACAGAAATACTGTTCTGCCTCCTGAAATTACTAAAAGGCTCGCGGTGGAAACCGGAGCTTCATTTGGATGGTGCGAATGGGTCGGAAATGAAGGAAGTGTAATCGGGGTTGACAAATTCGGAGCCAGTGCACCAGCTAAGGACATTTTTGAACATTACGGATTCACCGTTAAAAATGTGGTTAAAAGATCTAAAGAATTGTTAAATAAGTAGTTAAGCTGTTAAATTTAGAACAGAGATTCACAAAAAAATTCACCACCTTAACGGGCGCTGATTTTCTGAAAGGAGAAATTGATGAGCGTATTAAATGAACTAATTAATTACGGTCAAAGTTATTGGCTGGATAACCTGACACGCGGAAAAATCAAAAAGGGAGAAATTAAGAAAAGGGTTAAAGAACAGGGCCTTAGAGGCATCACATCAAACCCAAGTATCTTTAATAAAGCTATATCAAAAGGAAATGATTATGATGAACAGATAAAAAAGTTGGTTAAAGATAAAAAAGGCGTCCAGGAAATTTATGAGAGTCTGACTGTAAAAGATGTCAGGGATGCGTGCGATATACTCAGAGTTGTGTATGACGAGGCAGAAGGATCAGATGGTTTTGTAAGCCTTGAGGTATCACCCTATCTCGCCCGGGATACACAGGGAACGATTGAAGAAGCAAGAAGGTTATTCTCGAAAGTTGACAGGCCTAATTGTTATATAAAGATTCCCGGTACTGCTGAAGGAGTTCCAGCCATTGAACAGTGCCTGTATGAAGGAATAAATATAAATATAACTCTTTTATTTTCTATACAGAGTTATGAGGATGTGGCCCTGGCATATATAAAGGCATTAGAGAGAAGGCTGGATGAAGGTAAGGATATTAAGAACATTTCCTCGGTGGCAAGCTTCTTCCTTAGCCGGATTGATGTTTTAACCGATCAGCTGCTGGGACACTACATTATTCCCGAAAAAACAACTCAGGCGAACCGAGACCGGAAAACTTATTAGGCAAAGCCGGTATAGCAAGTGCAAAAATTGCTTATCAGAGCTTTAAGAAAATTTTCAGCGGTGAACGCTGGCAAAGACTTGCGGATAAAGGTGCAAGGGTACAAAAACCTTTATGGGCAAGTACCAGTACAAAAGACCCTCTCTATTCCGATGTCCGCTACGTTGAAGCACTCATTGGTCAGCATACAGTTAATACACTTCCCGATGATACTATAGATGCATTTGCCGATCATGGAAAAATCTATGATAATTCTATTGAAGAAGGAATTGAGGATGCAAAAAAGGCATTTGAAGATCTCAGGAAAGTAGGAATAGATATAGATTTTGTAACCCGCCAGCTGGTTAATGAAGGAATTGAAAAGTTTATAAAGCCATACGATAACCTGATGAAAACTTTGGCAGCAAAGAGACTTGATTTCCTTTCAGACAGAACCGGCAGCCAGGAAATTAAATACGGAGAAAATGAATCCGAGATAAAATCGGCCTTCAGTTCCCTGGATGAAAAACAGATTGCGAGAAGAATTTTCTCAAAAGATCCTTATGTATGGAAATCCTCTGAAGAAGAAACAAAAGCTATAAGGAACAGGCTGGGATGGCTTAATATAAATGATTTCATAAACCGTGCTGACGATATAATTAGTTTTGCAAAAGAAATAAAAAACGCCAGGTTTAAATATGTAGTCCTGCTTGGAATGGGCGGCAGTAGTCTTTGTCCTGAAGTCGTAAGGGAAACATTCGGCTCAAAACAGGGCTTCCCTGAGTTGATAATGCTTGATAATACTGACCCGGCAGCAGTTAAAAATGTTGAATCCCAGGTTGATCTGAATAAGACCCTCTTCATTGTAGCGAGCAAATCCGGAACCACAACAGAGACTCTCAGCTTTGATCATTATTTCTTTAACCTGCTTAAAGAAAATAAGATTGAAGATCCCGGCAGCCATTTTATAGCAATTACCGATGAGGGCACACCTCTGCAGGATGAAGCAAAGGAAAGGAATTTCAGAAAAGTTTTTACCAATCCGGATGATTATGGCGGAAGGTATTCTGCGTTATCCTACTTCGGTCTTGTACCAATGGCTTTAATAGGTGTTGACGTAAAAGAAATTCTGCATAATGCCCATCAGATGGAAATAAACTGCGGACCCTTTATTCCCTCTGAATCAAATCCCGCCCTTGCACTTGGAACTGAAATTGGTATAAACGCAAGACTTGGAAGAGATAAGGTGACTTTTATTCTTTCAGATTCAATTAAAGCTTTCGGGTACTGGGTTGAACAGCTTATTGCTGAAAGTACCGGGAAGGAAGGAAAAGGAATTCTGCCTGTTGAGGGCGAAGACGCCGGTAAACCTGAAGTTTACAGCGGAGACAGGGTATTTGTTTATCTTCATTCAGGGAATGACGAAGAACAAAAAGAGGATAGAAAACTGAAACCTCTGCAGAAAGCAGGACACCCGGTAATAAAGATTAATTTGAAGGATAAGTATGCTCTAGGTGCTGAATTTTTCAGATGGGAACTGGCCACAGCCGCAGCCGGAAGAATACTTAACGTTAATCCTTTTAATGAACCGAACGTTTCAGAAAGCAAAAAGAACAGTAAGGATCTGCTGAATGAATGGAAAGCTAAAGGCAGCTTTGGTGAAGGTGAACCTGCTGTTAGTCAGAATGGGATCTCTGTTTACTATAACACTGAAGCAGACTGGGCTCCGAAAGGTAAGGGTCTTTCCTCATTCCTGAATGCATTTACTAAACTTGCAGCATCCCCCGATTACCTTGCTATACTGGCTTATTTTCTGCAGACCCCGCAAAGACAAAAACTTCTCCAGCAAATAAGAATGAAATTACGTAATAATCTGAAAACCGCAACTACGCTGGGCTACGGTCCACGCTATATGCATTCAACAGGACAACTTCATAAAGGCGGACCCAATACAGGTGTATTTATTATGTTCACTTATGAAGCAGAGGATGACCTTAATATTCCGGGAAAGGAGTATGGTTTTGCAACTCTACAAAGAGCCCAGGCCCTGGGTGACTTCCGTTCCCTTAATGATAAAAACCGCCGAGTTATAAGGGTACACCTGGGCAGAAATATTGAAGAATCGTTGAAAAAAATAAATGAAATTATAAAGTGAAGAAGATTACCACCATTTTTTTCGATGTCGGAGGCGTTTGTTTAACTAACGGCTGGGATCATATTTCCAGGGAAAAATCCACTGTCCGGTTCTCACTGGATTATGAAGAGATGGAAAGAAGACATAAACCGGTATTTAAAAAATTTGAAAAGGGAAAGCTCACATTAGATGAATACCTTAACCAGGTAGTGTTCTTTAAAAAAAGAAATTTTTCGAGGCAGGAATTTACAGAGTTCATGCATTCACAATCTCAGCCCTTTAATTACACATTAAAGCTGCTTAATAAGCTTTCGGTTAAAAATAAATACCTGCTTGCAGCATTAAACAATGAATCCAATGAATTGAATAAATACAGGATAAATAAGTTTGGACTGGATAAATATTTTTTCGGCTTTTTCAGTTCCTGCTACCTGGGTGTAAGAAAGCCTGAACCTGAAATATTTTATAAGGCCCTTCATATAATCCATAAAAATCCGGGCGAGTGTCTCTTCATTGATGACAGGGAGGAAAACTATCAGTCTGCAAGATCGTGCGGAATAAATGCTGTCCTTCTGGAAAAACCTGAGGACCTCGAAAAAAACCTTAAAGAGTTTAACATTGAAATCTGAGAAGGAGATAAAATGAAAATTGGTTTAATTGGTCTGGGGAAAATGGGCGGTAATATGCTCAAAAGGCTTAAAATAGATAATCACGAAATCGTAGCTTTCGACCTGAATAAGGACTTTGTAAAGAAAGCTGAGGAAGACGGCGGAATAGGAGCCAGTTCAATTGAAGATCTTATATCAAAGCTTGAAAAGCCCAGAAATGTATGGATAATGGTACCGCATGGAAAGCCTACTGATGAGACAATCAATAAACTGCTTGACCTGCTGGATAAAGACGATCTTATAATTGACGGAGGCAATTCGCACTTCACTGAATCAATTAAGAATTCAGAGAAGTGTGAGAAGAAAGGTATCCATTTTGTTGATGCCGGCGTGAGCGGAGGAATCTGGGGATTAAAAATCGGCTACAACCTTATGGTTGGGGGTCCGGAAAAAGCCGTTAAACGGGTTGAACCTGTTTTTATTTCACTCGCCCCTGAGAACGGATATGCTCATGTAGGAGGGAGCGGGGCAGGACATTTTGTAAAGATGATCCATAACGCACTGGAGTATGTAATGCTTCAGGGCATCGGGGAGGCATTTGAATGTATGTTCAGGAGCGATTTTAATATCGATCTTCAGAAAGTAGCCAATCTCTGGAATAACGGTGCAGTGGTAAGAAGCTGGCTCCTGGAATTAGCTGCGGATGCGTTTAAAGAAGAAGGAAACTCTCTAGAAAAGATAGCGCCGTATGTGGATGACTCAGGGACAGCAAGATGGACATCAGAATATGCTATTCAGAATGCTATTCCCGTTCCTACTATTACACTTTCGCTTTATGAAAGATTCGCTTCAAGGCAGGATAATCCTTTCTCGGCTAAAGTAATTGCGGCTTTGAGAAACCAGTTCGGCGGACATGCCGTAAAGGAGGAGAAATGACAGCCAATAATAAAGGAGCCGGTGAAAATGAACTTAATATGATAGAAGTTCAGGATCAGGGAATACTTAAAGGAAATCCTCCTGATCCATGCGTTGTAGTCATCTTCGGAGCTTCAGGAGATCTTGCCCATAAGGAATTAATTCCCTCGCTGTTTGCGTTGAACTGTCAGAACCTCATGCCCAAAAAATGTGCTGTTATCGGGTTCTCCCGCTCCGAATTTTCAGATGATGATTTCCGGAAGGAAATGTTTGAGGCAGTAAAGAAAGACAGCATCTGCGGTGAAGAAAAGTGGAAAGAATTCGCTAAAAATCTTTTTTATATACCCGGTGATTTTAAGGATGATCCTTCCAGATCGTATAAAAAACTTAAAGATAAAATTTCACAGCTTCAGAAGGAACTTGATTTACCGGATAATATATTATTTCATCTCTCAACCGCGCCTTCTTTTTATTCCACCATTGTGAAAAAACTTTCAGAATCAGGACTTGCAAAAAGCAATGCAGGTTGGCGCCGGGTCATTGTAGAAAAACCATTCGGCACAGACGAACAGTCGGCCCGCGAACTTGACAGAGATATGCACGAGGTGTTTGAAGAAAAACAGATATTCCGCATCGACCATTTCCTGGGTAAAGAGACAGTCCAGAACATGGTAGTATTCCGGTTTGCAAATCCCGGATTTGAACCCATCTGGAACAGGAACTACATAGACAATATTCAAATTACTGTTGCAGAGGATATCGGTATTGGTTCAAGAGCGGGCTTTTATGAAAAAACAGGAATCATAAGAGATATGATACAGAATCATCTTTTTGAACTGCTTTGCATGACGGCGATAGACCCGCCTGTAAATTATGATGGGCCCTCCTTAAGGAGTGAAACACTTAAAGTTCTTAATTCCATCTGCAAGCTCAATGTTGAAAAAGATGTTGTACTCGGCCAGTATGGCCCGGGCAAGGTAAAAGATAAGGAGGTTCCTGGCTACCGGGATGAAAAAGATGTGGATAAGAAATCCACCACTCCCACGTATGCAGCAATTAAGCTCACGCTTGATAACTGGAGGTGGGCAGGCGTACCTGTTTACCTGAGGACTGGCAAAAGAATGAAAGAGAAATTGTCTGAAATTACAATAAGGTTCAAGCCTACTCCCCACCTGATGTTTCCGATTAAAGCGGACGATGAAAGAAAGCATAATCTCTTAACATTCCGGCTGCAGCCAAATGAAGGAATCTTATACACCTTTACGGCTAAACAGCCAGGAGCTGAGCTTCGGCTTCGTCCAGTAAACCTGAACTTCCGTTACGACAGGGCATTTGGAATTAAAGAGCCCCCGAGTTCTTATCAATGGCTTATACGCGATGCGATGCAGGGTGACCAGACTTTATTTCCTCACGCTGAATGGATTTATAAATCCTGGCAGATTGTTGATCCGATTATTAAGAAATGGGAATCAGAACCGTGGCTGGATTTTCCTAATTACAAAGCGGGAAGTTGGGGACCTGAGGCGGCTGATGACCTGATACAGAAAGATAACAATGAATGGAATGTTCAATAGAAGGAAGTTATGGATAATATAACGGAATATGATGCGATAATTATAGGAACCGGGCAATCCGGAGTACCGCTTGCGGAATTTCTGGCAGGCAAAGGATGGAAAACAGCCATAATAGAAAGATACCTGGTTGGAGGAAGCTGCATAAACTACGGATGCACTCCTTCCAAAACTATGCAGGCAAGTTCAATGGTTGTACACCTGACTAAAAAAGCAGAAGTATACGGTGTGCACAACTCAAAGGTTGAATTAAATCTAAAAGAGGTAATCAGCCGGAAAAGGCAAATTGTGAATTCATTCCGGGAAGGACTTGAAAAAGGAATTGAAGATACCGAAAACCTTAAGCTGATCCGGGGCGAGGCGGAATTTTCTGAAAGAAAGGTAATACAGATAAAACTGAATGACGGAGGCACCGAAAAAATAACCGCCGATAAAATATTCATAAACACAGGCGGTGCTCCTTTTATTCCTCAAATACAAGGAGTTAATAGTGTAGAGTATCTAAATTCCACAACTGTAATGGAACTTGAGGAAAAGCCTTCGCATCTTATGATACTCGGGGGCGGATATATAGGATTGGAGTTTGGCCAGATGTTCAGAAGGTTCGGAAGTGAAGTTACCATAATTGAAAAAGGACCCCAGCTTCTTTCACACGAGGATGAAGATATTGCCGAGGAAATGGAGAAGATCCTCCGCAGTGATGAAGTAAATATTTTGAAGAATACATCTGCCTCTGAAATCAGCAAAACTGAAAACAGGGATGTAAAACTGAGACTAACTTCTGAAGGTAAGGAAAATTTTTTAACCGGCTCTCATTTACTAATTGCAGTGGGAAGAAAACCTAATACGGAATCCCTGAATTTAAAAGCAGCAGGAATTAAAACTGATAAAAAGGGTTACATAAAAGTTAATTCAAAGCTGCATACAAATATTGAAGGCATATATGCTATGGGAGACGTTAAAGGCGGACCGGCCTTTACCCATATTTCATATGATGATTTCAGGGTGATAAGAGATAATCTTTTCAGCGATAAAAAGCGCACAACAACTAACCGGTTTGTACCTTACACCGTTTTTACAGATCCCCAGCTTGGACGAGCAGGAATAACCGAGAAAGAAGCACGCGAAAATGGGATGAACTATAAAGTTGCTAAAATGGATATGAGTCATGTTTCAAGAGCTAAAGAGCTTGGTGAATCGAGCGGGGTAATGAAAGCTATTGTGGATGCCTCCTCCGGTAAAATACTTGGATGTGCCATATTGGGAGTAAGCGGGGGGGAAATAGCCGCTATGATCCAGATTGCAATGATGGGAAATCTGAAATACACCGATCTTAAGGAGGGTATATTTACTCACCCCACACTTTCCGAATCTCTTAATAATCTTTTCGGTACCATAAGTTAATCCATCATCATTCCGGTTTGATTTAACTCAATACTGCTTACAGCTATAAATGCTAAGTTATTTTAGAATAATAAGAATGAGGTAGTATTATGGCTGTATGTGAAGTTTGCGGAAATGATTATTCAGATTCATTTGAAATTCACAAAGACGGCGAAATTTTCGTATTTGATTCTTTCGAATGCGCAATTCATAAACTTGCTCCTGTTTGTAAGCATTGCGGCTGTAAAATAATAGGTCACGGTGTTGAAAGAAACGGCAGTATTTTCTGCTGTAATCATTGCGCTGATGAATTTAAAGTTATATCCACAAAAGGTTTAGCATAGGAGGTATTTACTGATATGAAACTCAGAGGAAGAAAAATAGCAATATTCGTTGAAAAAATGTTTGAGGATCTTGAATTCTGGTATCCCTATTTGCGGATGAAAGAAGAGGAGGCAGACATCTGCGTGGTAGCTCCCAAGGTTGATACCTATAAAGGAAAGCATGGGTTAACAGCTAAAGCAGATCAGTCAATAGTAGGTGTTAAAACTGAAGAATTTAATGCCCTGATAATACCCGGAGGCTACTCCCCCGACCATATGAGAAGAACACCTGAGATGGTTGAATTCGTTAAGCAGATGAATGAGGAAAAAAAACCGATTGCAGCAATTTGTCATGGTCCGTGGATGCTCGCTTCAGCGGAAGTAATTGAAGGAAAAAAAGTAACCAGTTTCTTCTCATTAAAAGATGATCTCATTCATGCAGGGGCCGAGTGGATCGACCAGGAAGTTGTTAAGGATGGAAATATAATAACCTCCCGGAACCCTAATGACCTTCCTGCTTTCTGCAGGAAAATAATAGATACGCTCGAAAAATAAAAAATGATTCTGATTATTCCGCTGCGAATGGAGTACTAACATAAGGACGAAATTATTTCACAATAAATAAAGGAGAACGGGTTGATTAAATATATAAACCTATTAGCAGTGATCATTGCTTTGATTACTTTTGGCGCAGGCTGTCAGCAGAATTCGGAAAGAGAGATGCCGCCCACAACTACTGATACCTCGAATACCCCAATCAATAACCAGGAGAAGATAACAAAAGCTGTTGCCGAACTTCATGGGACTAAGGGAAATGACGTAACCGGAACAGTTACTTTTACTAAAGAAGCTGACGGTATAAGAGTGGTTGCTGATATAACCGGACTAAAGCCGGGTAAACACGGTTTTCACATTCACGAATACGGCGACTGCACAGCAGATGACGGATCTTCTGCAGGCGGTCACTTCAATCCTGATAACGTACAGCATGGAGCTCCCACTGATTCAGTAAGGCATGCTGGAGATCTTGGTAATATTGAAGCAGGCCAGGATGGGAATGCACATCTTGAAATAACAGATTCATTGCTTAGTTTTTCCGGACCCCGTTCCATAATAGGAAGAGGTGTTATTGTGCATGGCGGTGAAGATGATCTGACATCCCAGCCTTCAGGCAATGCCGGTCCCCGTGTAGCCTGCGGTGTTATTGGAATAGCAAAACCATAATAATCTGAAGGTTGATTGCATTTTACACAAAAACCTCTAACATTTAATAAAAATAATTAACTATTTCGCTGCTGTATTAGTGTTATTAAAAAACTGTAACAAAAGAAATTATTTCAAATGGTCCATTACAGCTGTTTTTTTCATTCTTCTCTCTTTATCATCCCTCAGCTGCGGAGGTAAAGAAAAACAATTCACTATCTGGATCGGCGGCTCACCAGAAGAGATAAATTTCTGGGAAACTATTGTAAAAGAATTCGAGGAAGAGTATCACTACAACCTGCAGCTTGTAAGGCAGCCGACTTATTCGGACCAGCGAAGACAGGCACTCGTCGTATCCCTTGAAGCCAGGCAGCCGAATCCTGATCTCTTTTTGATGGATGTAATCTGGATTGACCAGTTCATTAAATCAGGATGGCTGGAACCACTTGACGGTTACTCCAAAAAAGACAGCTTCTCTACAAACCAGTTTTTCGAAAAAACGATCAGGCAGGCCGACAGTTACGAGAA
This sequence comes from uncultured Ignavibacteria bacterium, assembly GCA_963800255.1. GTDB lineage: Bacteria > Bacteroidota > Ignavibacteria > Ignavibacteriales > Ignavibacteriaceae > DATFVA01. The sequence goes on from CAWDAK010000026.1 coordinate 150,238, forward strand.
TAAATTATATGCCCTGCCGGTTTTTATTGATGTCGCCCTGCTTTATTATAGAAAAGACCTGCTGAATAAGTACGGTTATACCGGCCCTCCTGAAACCTGGCAGCAGCTTCTTGATATGAGTATAAGAATTCAGAAAGAAGAAAGAAAAACAAACCGGGGGTTTAATGGCTTTGTGTGGCAGGGAGCTCAATATGAAGGACTTATATGTACGTTCCTTGAATTTACTGCTTCGATGGGAGGAGGAATAATGAAGGGTGATTCAGTAAATATAAATACCGCTGATAATGTTAAAGCACTCGGATTTATGCAGAACCTCATCAGGAAATATTATGTTTCTCCCGCGAATACTTACACCGAAATGAAAGAGGAGGAAGTAAGAAGAACCTTTCAAAGGGGCGATGCTTTATTTGAGAGAAATTGGACGTATGCATGGCAGCTTCATCAATCGGATGATTCGGCAGTTAAAAATAAAACAGGAATCAGGCTTCTGCCCCATTCTCCGGGTGACAGCTCAGTATCTGCGCTGGGAGGATGGCATATAGGTATCTCAAAGTTTTCTGATATGAAAGAAAAAGCATGGCAGTTCGTGAAATTTGTTACCTCCTTCAAAATTCAGAAAGAGATGCTTATGAGGATAGGCTGGAACCCCGGAAGAAAAGATGTTTATGAAGATGATGAAGTTCAGAAAAAAATACCCAGGGTGAAAATATTAAAGGATGCATTCAAGCATACGGTTCCCCGGCCGGAATTACCCTATTACCAGCAGGTATCGGAGGTCATCCAGAGATATATCAATAATTGCCTCGCGGGTAAAGAGAGTCCGGAAGAGGCATTAAAAACCGTAGCAGACGAACTTGGAGAAATTGAAAAACTCTATGAAGATTAAACCGGAATATAACAGGGAGGAAACAAAAACAGGTCTCCTGTTTAACGTGCCTTTAGTGATAACGGCTATAGTCTTTATACTCATTCCTGTTGCAGGAACCATCATAACAAGTCTTAACAGGGATGTCACTTTCCTTCCGCCGGAATTTCTCGGATTAAAAAATTATGGCAGAATGTTCAGCGATGCCCATTTCTGGCAATCAGTGCGCTTCACTCTATTTTTCGTGCTGGCTTCCGTTACCCTTGAGCTGGTTTTCGGTTTAGTATTTGCTCTTGTGCTGAATGAAACTCTACCGGCAAGAGGTCTGTTCAGGGTGGCGATTCTTATTCCCTGGGCTATCCCGATAGCGATATCAGGCAGGATATGGCAGCTTATTTACAACTTTGAATACGGCTTATTTAATTACCTGGTTCAGTTTTTTGGAATTACCAATGAGCCTGTAAGCTGGCTGGGTTCATCGTTTGGAGCATTCGCTTCCGTTGTAATTGCTGATGTCTGGAAAACCACACCCTTCATGGCAATAATAATACTGGCAGGTTTATCAACCATACCGCGCGATTTGTATAAACAGGCAATGATTGACGGTACTAATTTCATCCAAAGATTTTTCAGAATAACCCTGCCTCTGCTTAGATCAGTTATAATAGTGGCCCTGTTATTCAGGACTGTTGATGCGATAAGAATATTCGACCTGGTATATGTTCTGACAGGGGGAGGACCCGGAGGCAGCACAACATCAATTTCGCTTTACGCTTATAATTACTACGTCACCGGAGATTTCGGATATGGCTCTGCAGTATCTGTTGTTGTTTTCTTCCTGGCAGCCTTCCTGGCAGCAGCTTATATAAAACTGGGGAGATTCAGGGAGGCCGTAAAATGAGAGAACAGAGATTTATAACCATTCTAAAATCCTTAGGAGCAGTTTTTCTCCTGATTTTCTGTCTCCTTCCCTTCTTCTGGATGATTATTATTTCACTTACTAAAAATCCGGATTTCCTTGCCTCCGGCAGCCCAGTATCGTTTACACTTACCAACTATACAGATCTGCTGAAAGGCGGCCAGACTCACCTGCTTGATTATTTAAGGAACAGCCTGGTTATATCTTTTGTCTCCGCCGTTTGTGCTACGGTATTTGCCGGATTATCAGCATATGCAATTACCAGGCTTACATTTCCGGGAAAGATTTTAATTCCCCTTGTACTGCTTGCATTTTCTATGTTTCCCCAGATCAGCATTATAGGTTACCTCTTCAAACTGATGACCTGGCTTGGGTGGATAAATACATATTATGCTCTTATCTTCCCGTACATCACGCTGGGACTCCCGCTTGCACTTTGGATAATGCTCAGTTACCTCTCCCGCATTTCGACAGAGCTGGACCGTGCGGCGCTTGTTGACGGGGCTACACGCTGGCAGATACTCAGGAAAATAATTTTTCCGGTGGCCCTCCCGGGCATTTTCTCCACTTTTATGCTGATACTGATTTATTCCTTTAATGAATTTCTTTTTGCGTTAATGCTTACAATCGATTATAAAGCACGTACCATTCCTGTGGGAATAGCACTTTTTGAAGGACTCCACGGGCAGGTTCCCTGGGGCTACATTATGGCAAGCGCAGTTATAGCCGTAATCCCTCTTATAATTCTGATTGCTTTTTTTCAAAGATACATTATACAGGGATTGACTGAAGGAGCCGTAAAGGGATGAAGAATGTAAGTCTCAGAAATATTACTAAAAAATTCTTCACTGTACGGAGAGGGACAGTTGACGCTCTTAAGGGAATAAATATCGAAATTGAAGCAGGCAGCTTTTTTGTTTTACTTGGCCCCAGCGGATGCGGAAAATCAACTCTCCTCAATATAATTGCCGGTATTGAAAGACCCTCTGAAGGAGAAATCGACTTCGGCAATAAAACAGTTGTATCCGTAAAGCAAAAGATATTTTTATCCCCGCGGGAACGTGATGTAGCGATGGTTTTTCAGAGTTATGCCCTTTATCCTCATTTGAGTGTGAGAGAGAATATTTCTTTTCCGTTAAAGATTGCTAAAATGAATAAGATCGAGATAGAAAAGAAAGTCGGGAAGGCTGCCGATATACTTGAGATTAATGAAATACTTGAAGCAAAGCCGGGTGAACTGAGCGGAGGTCAAAGGCAGCGGGTTGCCCTTGGACGAGCTATAGTGCGAGAACCAAATGTCCTTCTTCTTGATGAACCTCTTTCTAATCTTGATGCCATGCTGAGGATTACTATGAGAAGTGAATTAAAAGCAATTCAGAGAGAATTAAATCTTACTACTATCTATGTGACGCACGACCAGACGGAAGCTATGTCTCTCGGGGATTCAATCGCTGTTCTGAAAGAAGGGAAAGTGCAGCAGATAGGGACACCCTATGAAGTTTACAGCAAACCTGAGAACCTGTTTGTGGCAAAATTTATAGGTTCGCCTCCGATGAATATTCTCGATATGGAAACAATAAATAAAGCCGGAAGTAAGACCGGCCGGCTTGCCGGTAAAAAGGATAAAAACCTTGTTGCGGGATTAAGACCGGAAGACATAAAAATAGTTTCTGAAAATGCGGGAATGCTGAAGGGTAAATTGAAGATGATAGGACCTGTCGGCAGTGAATCTCTTCTCTACCTTTCAGTAGAAGGAAAGGAGCTGATGGCGAAGGTTTCAGAAAGACCGCCATTTAATGAAGGTGACAGCATAGGAATAGATTTCGATGAAAATAAGCTTCTGCTTTTTGATAAAGACATGGAGAAAAGGATTGAGGAATAATTATGGCAAAAGGCAAGGTATACATTGGCACCTCCGGCTGGAATTATAACCACTGGAAAGAAAATTTTTATCCTGGAGATCTTAAGCAGAACAATTGGCTGGAGTTCTATTCTGAAAGATTAAAATCAGTTGAGATAAATAATTCTTTTTATCATCTGCCATCCACAAAAACCCTTAAAACGTGGAGAGATATAACTCCGAAAAATTTTGTTTTTTCTGTAAAAGGGAGCCGATATATAACCCATATGAAAAAGCTGAAAGCTCCCAAAACCAGCAGCCGGAAGTTTTTTACACGCGTAAAACATTTAAAAAAGAAAACCGGACCAATACTTTTTCAGCTTCCTCCACACTGGCGCTTTAATAAAAAAAGGTTTCAGAAATTTATAAACTCGCTTCCTGATAACTTCAATTATACATTCGAATTCAGAGAAAAGTCATGGTGGAATGATGATGTGCTTAACCTGCTGAAAGAACATAATGCTGCATTCTGCATCTATGAACTTGCAGGAACATTAACTCCCAAAGAAGTGACAGCTGATTTTGTTTACATCCGTTTACATGGACCCGGAGGCAAATACCAGGGAAACTATAGTAAAAAACAATTATCAGGCTGGGCTGGCGCAATCACAGCCTGGCAGAAAAAAAAGAAGGATGTTTATATCTACTTCGATAATGATGACAGCGGATATGCCGTTAAAAATGCCCGTGAATTAGACGAAATGTTATCATCTTGATTTTGATCATAAAGATAAAATCTTATAATGGTTAAATATCAATTACCTATCATCTTAAATAAGGAAAAAATGGAGACTTTACACACAGACATCATTAAAAAAGAAATTTCAAGAATCGGGCTAGGTACCTGGGCAATAGGAGGTGCGATGTGGGGAGGCACAGATGAGCAGGAGTCAATTAATACTATACATTCAGCTCTTGATAAAGGTATTACTTTAATAGATACCGCACCGGCTTACGGTTTCGGAAAATCTGAAGAGCTTGTTGGAAAAGCATTGAAGGCTTATGGAGACAGGGAAAAAATAATTGTGGCTACGAAGGCAGGACTGGAATGGGATAAGAATGGAAATATTGAACGAAACTCGTCAAAGGAAAGATTATTAAAGGAAGTAGATGATTCCCTTCGGCGTCTTCAGTTTGATTATATTGATATATACCAAATTCACTGGCCTGATACCAGTACTCCCTTTGAAGAAACTGCAGAAGTAATGAATACACTGCTGGAAAAAGGAAAAATTAAATCAATAGGCGTCAGCAATTATTCAACAGCACAGATGGAAGAGTTCCGTAAATCGGCACCTCTGCACTTCTGCCAGCCTCCGTATAACCTCTTCGAAAGAGAAGCTGAAGAAAATATATTTCCCTATTGCAAGGAGAACGGAATAAAGCTGATTACTTACGGAGCATTATGCAGGGGACTTTTAACAGGAAAGATGAAAGCCGAAACCAAATTTAAGGGAGACGATCTAAGAAAGGATGATCCGAAATTTCAACAGCCGTTATACGACGCATACCTTGAGGCGGTTGCTAAAGTAGCTCACTTTGCAGAAAGTAAATATGACAAAAAAATCATCCATCTTGCCGTGAGATGGATCCTTGACCAGGGCGCAGATATTGCCTTATGGGGCGCAAGAAAACCTGAACAATTAGATGCTGTGGATGAAATCTGGGACTGGTCCATTAATCAGCAGGATATAATTATTTTCAATAATCTTATTAATACTACCGTTTCTGAACCGGTTGGACCTGAATTTATGGCTCCGCCTGAACATGACAAAAAAGAAAATCATAGTTAAAGCAGTTCATCACTTCGGAACGGTTTAGAGCATAAAAGGAAGGAAAAATATGAGCTTCAGGGAAATAGCAAAAAAAAGTGATCTTAAAAACGGGGAGATGAAGTCGATTAAACTGGATGATGATCATAATGTACTGCTATGCAGAATAAATGATGAATACTCTGCGGTCGGTTCCACCTGCACCCATTACGGGGCCCCGCTTGAAAAAGGATTGCTGAAAGGCGACACTATCATCTGTCCCTGGCATCATGCCTGTTTTAATGCTAAGAATGGAGATCTCCTTGAACCTCCGGCGATGGACGCACTGCCCGTGTTTAAATTAAAAATTGAGGGTGAATCAATACTCATAAATGTTCCTGAGGAAATCGAAAGTTCCCGCAAGCCTGAAATGGTTAAAAAGGACACCAATGCAGATAACAGAAACTTTATAATTCTCGGCGCCGGTGCATCAGCATATTCAGCAGCTCAATCGATGAGAGAAAGCGGGTTTAAGGGAAATATCGTTTTGGTAACAAGAGAAGACAAGAAACCGTATGACCGCCCTAACCTGAGCAAAGATTACCTGTCCGGAGATGCTCAGCCGGAATGGATGCCTCTTCGTCCCGACGAATTCTTTCATGAATATGGAATAGAAATAAAGCAGACCGTTACAATTAAGGGAGTTGATTATGAAAAAAAGCAGGTAAGGCTTGATAACAATGAAAGTCTAAAGTATGATAAATTGTTAATAGCAACCGGAGGAATTCCTAATCAACTTAAAGTTAAAGGATCGGAGCTTGAAAATATTTTCTACCTGAGAAGTTTTGAGGATGCTGACCGTATCATCGCCAATCTTAAGAACTCCAAAAATGCTGTCGTAATAGGCGCCAGCTTTATTGGTATGGAAACAGCTCATAGTCTTACTGAAAGAAAAATAAAAGTAACCGTTATAGCTCCAGGTGAAGTTCCCTTTGAAAAAAACTTTGGTAAAGAAATTGGCATGCTTTTTATGAAAGAGCATGAAAAAAACGGAGTAGCATTCAGGATGAAATCAAAAGTAAAAGAATTCAAAGGAAAGGGAAGTGTTGAATCTGTGCAGCTTGAATCAGGAGAAGAGATAAGGACAGACATGGTAATTATAGGGATAGGGGTAAAACCTGCCACCGGTTTTCTTAATGACACTGAGCTGATGGATGATAAAAGCCTTAAGACTGATGCTTTTCTTCGGGTAAATGAAGACGTTTATGCATCAGGTGATATTGCCTCTTTTCCTGACTTTCGTACCGGTAAGCATATCAGGATTGAACACTGGCGTCTTGCTGAACAGCTTGGACGTACAGCAGGAGCTAATATGGCTGGAAAGGAAATTAAATTCAATGGTATCCCGTTCTTCTGGACTAAACAGGCAGGAATGAATTTAAGATACGTGGGCTTTGTAAAAGACTGGGATGAAATACTAATCGACGGCAATATACCGGATAAGAAATTTGTTTCATATTACATAAAAAATAATGCAGTTATGGCCGCTGCAGGTATGAACAGAGATAAAGAAATGGATGCCATTCATCTTTTGATGAAGGAACAAAAACTTCCTGAAATTGAGGCTCTGAGAGATAATTCAGCAGACATTTTAGCTTTAATTTAAGTGCCTTTTAACACATAATACATTCCTTTCTTAATTCACAGCACACATTCAGGGTGACCCTCCCTTCCGTGTATCACAGTATGTTATATGCAGTTGATACTATCACAGACGAATCTCCCAGATACGATATATTGTACTATCGTTTCTTGAATAACAAGATGGAGAAAAAGATGTATAGAAAAATCATTTATATGATAATAATTAGTTTAGGAGTAATGTCGTTTATTTACGGACAGGAGAGTGAAGGTACCAATGATAGTCAGAATTATCGAACGAAAATCCATAACCCCGTAGCGGTTGGTGTCCAGGGTGGATTCCAGAAAGCCGCTGACGCAGATAACGGAAAATTTATGGGAGGCGGTCTTGTTAGAGCATACTTGACCAATGCTGTAGCATTTGAAGCTTCAATAAATTACAGGCAGGAAGAATACAGGGATGGAAATATAAGAGTGAGCAGCTGGCCAGTGCAGCTATCAGGTCTGTTCTACCCTGTCGAATATCTTTATGGAGTTGTTGGTGTCGGCTGGTATAATGCAAAGGTGGAATATTCAGGCGACCTTAATATGTTACCGGATAAAACGTCACAGAAGTTCGGTTGGCACTTTGGTGCGGGATTAGATGTACCTTTGGGTGAAAGAGCATTTTTATTCGGCGACTTCAGGTATGTATTTCTTAACTATGATTTTCAGGATGTTCCCGGTACGGAAATCAGCAATGATTACTTCCAGATAAATGCTGGTCTTATGTTTGTTGTTAACTAGTTCCTGATTTCATTTTCATTATGCTGTGTCGTACTTTAGAGAAAATAAAAACACCCTCTCATGAATAAGTACGATGCAGCAATTATTGGTTCCGGCCCTAATGGTTTAGCGGCCGGAATTTTTCTTATAAAGGCAGGACTTTCCGTAGTTATTTTGGAGTCCAGGGATAGCGTCGGGGGCGGAACAAGAACTGCCGAATTAACGATCCCAGGGTATAGACATGATGTATGCTCTGCGGTTCATCCACTGGGTGCAGGTTCACCTTTTTTCCGCAGTTTACCTCTATCTGATTTTGGATTAAAATGGATTTACCCTCCGAAGTCGGTGGTCCATCCTTTCGATGACGGCACTGCAGCGTCTATTTCACCTTCAGTTGAAAGCACGGCTGAAACGCTCGGATTAGATTATGCAGCATACAAAAAACTAATGGTTCCGTTTCTAAGTAAATCAGAAATCCTTCTCGCAGATATCCTTTCACCATTATCATTCCCTTCAGATGCGGTTAATACGATCAGGTTCGGACTAAAAGCTTTTCGTCCTGCTCAAAGTTTTGCCCGTGAGAAGTTTAAAGGAGAACAAGCCCGTTCGTTATTTGCAGGATTGTCGGCTCATTCCATCCTCCCTTTGAATAAGCTGTTTACTTCAGCATTTGGATTAATGCTGGGGATAACGGCCCACAAGCCTGGATGGCCCATCCCGGAAGGCGGTTCACAGGCAATTGCCGATGCTCTTTCAGAATGCTTCAAGTCCATGGGAGGAGAAATTAAAACCAATCATAGAGTAAGTAATTTAGGCGATATTCCCGACAGCCTGATCAAAGTCTTCGATCTTACACCGGCACAAATAGTCCGCATTTTAAAGAATGATCTATCTTCCGGATATTTACAAAAACTTAAGAAATACAGGTATGGACCAGGTGTATTCAAGATAGATTTTGCCTTATCCCATCCTGTTCCTTTCAAAACGAAAGAATGCATGCAATCAGCGGCAATACACATTGGCGGTAACATTAATGAAATTGCCCGTTCAGAATATGATGTCTGGAAAGGTAAAATACCCGGCAAACCATTTATTATTTTCGTGCAGCCGTCATTATTTGACAAAACCCGCGCACCCGGCGGAAAACATACAGCCTGGGCATATTGTCATGTTCCGAATGGTTCGGTAGTGGATATGACCGAAAGGATAGAAACTCAGATGGAAAGATTTGCACCTGGTTTTCGCGACGTTGTTCTGGCGCGTAATATAATGAACACAGAAGACCTGGAATCCTACAATGCAAATTATATCGGGGGAGATATAAACGGCGGGGCACAGGATTGGAGACAATTATTCAGCAGACCCGTTTTCAGCTTATCTCCTTATTCATTGCCGTTGAAGGGATTTTATATTTGTTCCTCATCTACCCCGCCCGGGGGAGGTGTGCATGGTATGTGCGGATATAATGCTGCAAAAAAAATTCTCAGCGATTATAAAATTAAGTTTCCTGTTAAATAAGTCACGCTTTGACTTTTTCACTTTGTTACTAAATTACTTTTCTTTTATTAAGTAGGAACCGCTTCGGGTATTAAAATTTCATATGGAGGAAAAAATGGATATACTTAATAAAGAAGAGATGAAAAAACTAATTGAAACCAGTGAAGAACCCTGCATTTCGATTTATATGCCTGCCCATGAACAATGGAACAATATGAATGAAGATAAGATCAGGTTTAAAAATCAGCTGCAGGAAATTGAGAAAATACTTGAAAACAAGAACCTGCGTAAAAAAGAAATAGATAAACTCCTTAACTCATCCAGGAATATTCTGAATGATACCGAATTCTGGAACCATCAAAGTAAAGGACTTGCGGTCTTTATTTCACCCGGAAGTTTTTACACTTATGTTCTTCCTATTGAGGTAGAGGAAAATCATTATGTTTCCAATCATTTCTATATAAAGCCTCTTATACCGGCGCTGAGCGAAGATGACCGTTTCTTTCTGCTTGCCCTGGACCTTAATGGAATTAAACTTTATAGGGGAAGTACTTTTACACTGGACGAAATAGACCTGCCTGACGGTACACCTTTAACTCTTAAACAGGCAATGCGCTGGGATGACCCGGAAAGATCCGTTCAGTTCCACACAGGAACACAAACCCAGGCTGCGGGGCAAAACCGCTCCGCCATATTTCACGGACATGGTTCCGGAGGGATGGATGAAGCTGTTTATAAGGAGAAGATACTTGAGTTTTTCAGGAGAGCAGATAAAGGAATTTACAGTGTTATAGGAAATGAAAATATACCCCTTATGCTTGCCGGGGTAGAATTCCTTATCCCCATTTTCAGGAAAGCTGCTTCCTACCCTAATATTATCGAAAAGGGTTTGGATATCGATCCAGAGACACTGGATAAGACAGAACTTCATAAAAAAGCATGGAAATTAATTGAACCTCATTTCAGGAAGAACCAGGAGAAAGCTTTCAGCAAATATGAAAACCTGGTGAGCAACCATAAGGCTTCTGATGATTTAAAGGAAATTGTAAAAGCCGCACATGCAAAAAGAATAGAATCCTTATTCATAAACCTGGATGAAAATAAATGGGGAGAATTTAATCCTGAAAAAAACGAAGTAATACTAAGCAATAACGGAAACAAAGGCAGCAGAGAACTCCTTGACCTGGCTGCTGCATACACACTCCTGAACAGCGGTAAAATATATGCTCTGCATGCTGAGCAGATGCCTGCAGAAAATCCTGCTGCAGCCGTCTTCAGGTATTAAGAATTTATGCTGCCTCCTTCTTCTTTTTTCGGTAACAAGGAGTTAAATTAGTACAACTATAAAAAATTTTAATCCTTATAAAATATTTATTACCAGGGGGCAGCATAAAAATGATTGCATTCGAATTAATCGATGATCTCCAGGAAATATTAAAAAACAGCAGGCTGACCTCTGTAAAAAAACAGGTTGGTAAACTTATCTCCAAGGTTGATTGTTATGAGAATGAACTGGTTATTCATTCAAATGGTGAAGTAGATAAGATCTCCAAAATTTACCTGGTAAGTGAGTTAAACCAGATTTATGAAACCCGGACCATTGAGAGAACCCGTTATTATCTGAGGAGATTAATAAAAAGTCTCTCCCAGCGGAAAGAAGGAAAAATAAACGATATTAACCTCAACCGCTGGAAAGAATACGGGGACCTTCTGACTGACAGTCTGTGGTTACTTGATAAAAGAGAACGTGGAGGAGCGCATAATGCCGGTTACTGGGGTAACTTCATTCCGCAAATACCCAACCAGTTCCTGAGGAGATACACAAAGAGAGGTGAATGGGTATTAGATCCATTTCTTGGAAGCGGTACAACTTTAATAGAATGCAGACGGCTTGGAAGAAACGGGATCGGAATTGAGCTTCAGCCCGAAGTGGCTGAACTTGCTTTTAAAGCTGTCTCAAAGGAAAAGAACCCGTTTAGAACCGCGGCTGAGATAATAAATGGCGACAGTAGTGCACTGAATTTCAAAACTGAACTGAAAAAGAATAAGTGCAATTCCGTGCAGTTTTTGCTGATGCATCCTCCTTACTGGGATATTATAAGATTCAGCAAAAACAAAAATGACCTCTCCAATGCAGAGTCTGTAAAGGACTTCCTTAAAATGTTCGGCAAAGTTATTAAAAAGACTATGCCGGTGCTGGATGAGGGAAGATATGCAGCTGTTGTAATAGCTGATAAGTATTCCTCCGGCGAATGGATTCCTTTAGGATTTTATACGATGCAGGAAATGATTAAACATGGATACAAATTGAAATCCACCATCATTAAAAATTTTGATCAGACAACTGCTAAAAGAAATCAGCATGAACTTTGGCGCTACCGGGCGCTTGCGGGAGGTTTTTACATTTTTAAGCATGAATACATATTTCTGTTTCAGAAATAAATGATATCCGGCTGATAAGACTGTGATTATTATGAATATTGAACTTTTAAAAATAGAATCTGAGCTGAAAAAAAGACTGGCTTATCCCTATAAGTGGGGACGAAAACAAAACGACCGCTATGATAAAATGACGAACTTCGTTTACCAGGAACCGGAATTTGATAAGGTTCTTTCTGAAATCAAAAACAGGTTCGGTAACTACCAGGAGCATTATGATGTTTCTGACTATGCTTTGAACAGGTGGTATAATTTCTGGTCTGCTTATGCTGTTGAAAAAATTTTCTGTTCAATGCCAGGTGTCGTGCCTGCATTGGATGAAAAAGACAGACTGGTTGATTTTACTATCCATGGGGCAAAGTTTGATCACAAAACTTCAGTTTTTCCCTAAAGGGTTTCCTTACAATATAAATGAAGCAATAAGCAAATCAGATGAGCTTATTAAATGGCTTTACAGAAATCAATCGCAGCAGCAGCGGAAACATCTCAAAAACAGACTAATAATTGTTCTTTATTCCGAAAGCGGCGCTCACTGGCGGCTTAAATCGGAGATCACCTGGCTGAAATCCATTATTGAAAGGTATATGCTTGGGTTTAACCCTGATTATCTGCTAAAATTTTCGTTTGAACCGGGAGTGACCATTATCTCTGATGTTATCTGGGCAATAAAAGAGTAAAATAGCGGAATTTTACAACTCTTGTCTTCCGAAAATCCCTGTCATCTTGTTACTTAAAATAAAATGTTATATTGGTTCATCCATTCTTAAACAGGAAATTACTTGACTGAAAAATTTATTATCAGTTTATCAGCCATTGTTGTATCAGGTGTACTAGCTCAATGGATTGCATGGAAATTCAGGTTTCCTTCAATTCTTCTGCTTTTGATATTCGGATTTGCTGCGGGACCTTTGACAGGTTTCATTCATCCTGATTCCTTTTTCGGAGACCTGCTGTTTCCTTTTGTTTCCATCTCGGTAGCTATTATCCTGTTTGAAGGCGGGATGAATCTGAAATTTTCTGAACTGAAGGTTGTTGGTCCGTTGATCAGGAATCTTATCACTGTCGGCATCCTGGTTACCTGGATACTTAGTACTCTTGGGGCCTATTACATACTTAACTTTTCACTGCTCCTGTCTTTTTTATTCGGGGCTATCCTTGTTGTTACAGGGCCTACAGTAATCCTTCCCATCCTTCGGCACGTCAGACCGAAAGGAGATATAAATTCAATACTTAAATGGGAAGGAATCATTAATGATCCTATCGGAGCGTTAATGGCTATACTTGTATTTGAGGCAGTATTAGCAACAGGTGTTCAGGAGGCAACCCTGCAGATCGGGTTTGCGCTTCTCAAATCAGTTGTGATAAGCAGTTCCATTGGATTGCTCGGAGGATATTTGATTGCGCTCCTGATCAAAAAGGATCAGATTCCCGAGTTTCTGCAGAACCCCGCAAGTCTCACCATGGTTGTATTGATCTTTACCCTTTCCAACCTGGTTCAGGAAGAGAGCGGTTTATTTGCCGTAACTATTATGGGAATTTATTTGGCCAATCAGAGGAAAATAAATATAAAGCATATAATTGAATTTAAAGAGAACTTGAGGACACTTCTAATATCTGTCCTTTTTATTGTCCTTGCAGCCCGTCTCCAGGTTGATGAACTGGCAAGCTTAGACTTTGGCAGTTTCATGTTTGTAGCAGCTCTGATTTTAATAATAAGACCGGCAGCCGTCCTTATTTCTTCAATTGGTAAAAACTTCAGCTGGAAAGAAAAACTATTTCTTTCAATGATGGCTCCCAGGGGTATAGTGGCAGCAGCAGTTGCCTCAGTTTTTTCAATCGAATTAATTAATATGGGTTTCAACGAAGGCTCAAGGCTTGTTCCGGAAATGTTTCTGGTTATCGTAGCCACTATAACAGTATACGGCTTAAGTGCTGCCCCCCTGGCTAAATGGCTGGGACTATCAAATAATAACCCGCAAGGATGCCTTATTCTCGGGGCTCATTCTTTCGCCAGGGAGATTGCTTCTGTCTTGAAAGCCAGCGGTTTCAGAATTTTAATGGTTGATACTAACAGGCATAATATTACGGAAGCACGGATGGAAGGGTTTGAAGCACACCAGGGAAGCGTAAATTCAAGGAGTTTCCTGGATGAAAATGAACTAAACGGTATAGGTAAGCTGATGGCACTTACACCAAATGCAGAAGTAAATTCACTTGCAGCCCTGCATCTTTCAAGAATATTCGGGGGAAGTAATGTTTACCAGCTGACCGTAGAAGAAACCGAAGAGGAACAGGGTAAAGCAGTTTCTGAAGACCTGAGAGGCAAAATCCTTTTCGGTACAAACTATTCGTATTATTTTTTCCTCAGGAGATTTAATCAGAATTCAAAAATAAAATCCACTTCTATTACAGAAGAATATGATTATAGAAAGTTTTTAAGTGAAAATGGAGGGGATGATGTTATCCCGATGTTTTTAGTAACTAAAGATAAAAGTCTTATTGTTTATACTTCTGATAATAAACCAGAGCCGAAACCTGGACAGACACTGATTAGTCTCGTTTCAAAAGATAGTCCGGTTGAAAAAAGGAAAGAAGCGGAACTACTTGAAAGGAAGGAATGATAAGGTTTATCCCATTAGGGGGAGCAGGAGAAATAGGCGCCAATTCATACTACCTGAACATATCAGGCACCGGCATCATAATAGACTGTGGTATGCACCCGCAAAAGACAGGAGCCGAGGCTCTTCCTGATTTTGATTTACTTCAGGATAAGGACGTTGATTATTTGCTTATCTCCCACGCTCACCAGGATCATTTAAGTGCACTGCCTTTCCTGGTGCAGCGACACCCGTATATAAAGATAATAACTACTCCTCAAACCCGTGCTCTGGCTGAACTTACACTTCATGATGCGGTATCAATTTTATCCAGGCAGGTTACATCGGATGAACTTAAAATATATTCTCATAAAGAAATCGATTTGCTGATTCAGTCCATTGAGTACAGAGCTTTAGGAGAGACATTTGAAATAAAGGGATATAATCATAACGACCGTGACCCGATAAAAATAACCTTCCACGACGCAGGACATATTCTGGGTTCAGCTTCTATAATGATTGAACACAAAGACTTCCGCCTGTTTTATACTGGTGACATAAACCTGAAACCACAATCGTGGATGCAGGGAGCCAGACTTCCAAAGTCTGGTGTTAACACGCTTGTCCTGGAAACAACATACGGGGCAACAGACTCTTCCAAGTTAAACACATGGAAAAAGGAATCCGAAAGATTCGCATCCGCAGCTAATAAAGTCATAAATGAAGGTGGTTCCATTTTAATTCCTGTTTTCTCATTAGGAAAGATGCAGGAAATATTAAAAATGATCTGGCAGCAGATGGAAAAAGGCAGGCTTGTAAAAGTAGACATTTATTCAGGGGGAATTTCCAGGAAAATAAGTCGTGCATACGATTATAACCGCTATGTAGTAAATTGTGAAAACGAGGAATTTGAATTAAGCGGAATCCCGCAGAAAGACTTATATGAAGTTGAAAATCCTCAGGAATTTTTCAACAGGCCATGTATTGTACTTGCTTCCAGCGGAATGATAATAGAAGGAACCGCTTCATTCAAACTTGCTCAGAGATGGCTAAGGCAAAAAGATTCGGCAATCTTTACTGTAGGTTATATGGAAAAGGAAACTCCGGGATTCGTGATATCAACGGCAGATATGGGAATGAAAATACGGTTATCGAAATTAAGTGAGGAAACAGAAGTAAAATGCATCATAAAGCGTTTCCGGTTTTCAGCTCATTCCCCGAGAGAAGACCTTATTAAAGTGGTTAATAAACTCAATCCCGAGAAAATTATCCTCGTTCATGGCGATCCCCCTGCAATTGACTGGGTTGGAGCTTCGATACTGAAAGAGAACAAAAACAGAAGATTATTCGCTGCCGAACCCCGGAAAGAAATTCTGCTTGATGCCTGAGGGGAGGAATTGTTACATGTTATGTAATTCGCAAAAAAATTTGATTCTCTCTCCCGCAGGCTATAAGTTTCAGTTTTCAATTTTAAATGAATTTGTATGTTTTATACAAAGGGGATTCAAAAAACCACGAATTTTTATGATTAAGAGAAATACACCCGAATCGTTCCTATCCTGGAGATCGTTATGAAGAAAATTGCAGTTGTTGCTCTTGGAGGAAATGCTCTTATCAGGGGAAACGAAATAGGAACAATTCAGCAGCAGGAAAAAAACACATACAACACTTTAGTTAATCTCGTTGAACTGTTAAAGAAAGACTTCAATATTGTAGTAACCCATGGCAACGGACCCCAGGTGGGTAATATTCTCTTAAGGAATGAAGCGGGTTACAACCAGTACAAAATACCTAAAATGCCCCTGGATATCTGTGTAGCCGATTCACAGGGGGGTATAGGGTATATGATTGAACGGCAGATAAAAAACATACTAACCGAGCATAAAATAAGAAGGAATGTTATTACCATAGTAACTGAGGTGCTGGTGGATATTAATGACCCGGCTTTTAAGGAGCCGACAAAACCAGTAGGGGCTTTCTTTTTGAAAGAAGAAGCTGAATTAATGGCAAGGGCGAACAACTGGGTAATTAAAGAAGATCCCCGAAAGCGGGGCTGGCGCAGAGTAGTTGCTTCACCCAGACCTCTTGAGATAGTAAATAAGAGAATTATTAAGGACCTCGTTAAAAAAGGAGCTATAGTTATCGCCGCAGGCGGCGGGGGTGTACCGGTTTACAGGGATAAGAAGAAGCATCTTCAGGGTATTGAAGCCGTTATCGATAAGGACCTTGCCTCTTCACTGCTGGCTAATGAGATTAATGCAGACGCTTTTTTCATATTAACTGATGTTAAAAATGCATACGTTAATTTTAATAAACCCGGACAGAGAGCCCTGGAGACAATATCTCTGAGTGAAGCAAAACAATACCTTGAGCAGGGAGAATTTTCCAGGGGAAGTATGGGTCCAAAAATTCAGGCCGCTATAGAGTATGTTGAACATGGCGGAAAAGAAACTATAATAACTGAATCCTCTGCATTATCAGATAAGGATGCAGGGACACGAATAGTAAAAGAAATATTAGTAAAATAAAAATAAGGAAATTATTATGGCAGTCTCTATGAAAGGAAAAAGCCTCATCTCTATAAATGATCTAACGCTGGAAGAGATGTACCAGATATTTGACGTCAGCAAAACTCTTAAAGAATTACATCATACCGGCCAGCCGCATAAATGGCTTGAAGGAAAAACACTGGGAATGATCTTTGCCAAACCTTCAACCAGAACAAGAATTTCATTCGAAGCAGGTATTTATCACCTTGGGGGCATAGGGATGTATTTTGGTCCTAACGACCTCCAGCTTAAAAGAGGAGAGACTATTTCTGATACCGCTAAAGTACTTTCCCGCTACCTGGATGGAATAATGATCCGTACTTTCGACCACCAGGATGTAGTTGACCTTGCAAAGTTTGGTTCTATCCCGGTAATAAACGGATTGACCGACCTTCTGCACCCATGCCAGGTTCTGACCGATCTTTTTACAATTCTTGAAAAAAGGCGTGAGCTGAGAGGATTAAAGCTTACCTATATCGGCGACGGAAATAATATGGCGCACAGTCTCTTGAACGGATGCTCCAAAGTTGGTATGCACATAAGCATTGCCTCTCCTTCGGGTTATAAACCAAACAAAGCAATAGTCACTGATGCCGAAGCAAACGCAAAATATATGGGAAGCAAAGTGGAGATACTGGATGATCCCGCGGCTGCAGTAAAAGATGCGGATATAATTTACACTGACGTTTGGGCAAGTATGGGCCAGGAGGCGGAAGCAAAAGACAGGCAGAAAAAATTTGAAGGTTTCCAGGTAAACAGTAAACTCGTTAAAAATGCAAAGGAAGACTATATTTTCATGCATTGCCTTCCTGCTCACCGCGGAGAAGAGGTAGCTGCCGAGGTTATAGATTCTGAGCATTCAATAGTCTTTGATGAAGCTGAAAACAGGCTGCATGTTCAGAAAGCTGTTATGGCCCTGGTAATGTAACCAGTGCAGAAATCTCACTCTTAAAAGAGGTTGTCTCAAAAAGACAGCCTCTTTCTGTTATTTGCCTTTTAAGCATTTTCTATTATTTTTCCCTTAGAAAAAAAAAGAAGACTTATTTTTTAATTACAACATATCAATTTACTCTCCAAATGCCGGATATTGCTTAATATCCCGGTAATCTCAGAACTATATACTTAACGAAGATTCATTTATAAAAGCATTCAATGCTAAATTTTAAAGGAGAATGAAATTGATTAATATTGAACACTACGGCTTTGATTCCTTTTTCACAAAAGAATTTGAAACTTATAGCAGATCCGGGTTTGAACCAGGGAGGATATCTGCAGAAGATAAGCAGCGCTACCGGGTCATAACCAGGCATGGTGAAATTCCCGGTGAGGTAACGGGCAGATTTCTATATGATGCAGAAAATTCATCTACATTTCCTAAAACAGGCGACTGGGTTGCGCTGATGTATTTTGAGGATGAAGAAAAGTGCATTATCCATAATGTATTGAAAAGAAAATCACAGTTCTCACGCGGCAAAGCCGGTAAAGAAAAAGGCGTTCAGGTAATTGCTGCAAATATAGACTATGTATTTATAGTTCAAAGTTTTAATGCAGATTTAAGTATCAACAGGTTCGAACGTTATATAGTTATGGCCGAAGAAGGTAATTGTAAACCTGTATTAATACTGAATAAGAATGATCTAGCTGAAAACCCGGATGAAATACTCAAGCAAATTAAAAGGGCGTATCAAAGGCCTGCCTGTTTTTTCAATAAGCTGCGGGAACGGTAATGGATTTGACGGATTACGCAATTTTATACTGCCCGGAAAAACTTATGCTCTTACGGGTTCGTCGGGAGTAGGGAAATCATCCATCATTAATTTTCTGACAAATAATCATCTTCAAAAGGTTGCTGATATACGTTCAAGCGACGATAAGGGAAAACACACAACCACAAGACGTGAATTGTTTCTGCTCCCTGAGGGCGGAATCATAATTGATACCCCGGGGATGAGAGAATTCGCCGTGGCAGAAAGTAATATGGAGGAAACTGATGTTTTCAGTGATATTTCTGAATTCAAAGCAGATTGCAGATATAAAGATTGTACCCATATCCACGAAGCCGGCTGTGCTGTTAAAGCTGCTGTACTGGAAGGGATCATTACAGAGGAACACTATGCAAATTATCTCAAACTGAAGAAAGAAAGTGAGTATTATGATTCATTAATTGATAAGAATATTTATCTTGAGAGAAAGAAAAAAGAAAAGAGACTTCACCGAGAGATCAAAAGATACTTTAAAGGAAAAAAACCCGGAGATAAAATATGAAGTACCGCATAATACTTACTTTAGGCATCCCTCTTATCTTTCTTATGAATGTCTGCTGCCAGGTAAACAGCAGCCGGACAAATACTGAAAAGCTAATGGGCAAATGGGAAGCTGTGAATTCAACATCCTTCCGGGGAAAGGAAATAGAATTCCAGCCCGACCACCAGGTCACTTTAATACTTGCAAATGGCGCACGGCAGGATGGTCAATATGAAGTGAAAGAGAATACTATCACCTTCTCCATTGGAGATGCTCCGCCTTTTACGATGAATTATAGATTTGAAGAGGATCAACTTTACTTAACCTCCCCTGATGGCAGTTCTGAAACTAAATACGTTAAGCAGAATGAATGATCGGTAATAAAATATTTTTTACTTAATCATAAGGTCTGATTAAGTTTGTATAACCGGTATTTAAAATTAGGAGTGTTTTTGTCCTTTCAACTTATAGGTGAAAAAATGTTAAAAAGAATTATACTACTTTCAATATTAACAGCCTTCCTAAGCCTTGACGGTTTCTCACAAACAACTAACAGCAGCTTTCCCGGAACCTGGCAGGGTATTCTGAAAGTTTCAGGATTTGAGCTGCATATAGTTTTTAATGTAAAGGATTCCTTGGGAGAGTTTACTTCAACTCTTGATAGTCCTGATCAGAATGCGTTCGGTATTCAGGTAGATTCAACTTCTCTAAAGAAGGATAGCGTTTATTTTGGAATTCCTGCAATAAAAGGATTTTTTGAAGGAGCTTTTCAGGGTGACAGCATCCCCGGGACATGGCACCAGGGAAGTAATGCCTGGCCCCTGGTTCTTAAAAAGACAGACAAAGTTGAGGGTCCCAAACGTTCCCAGATTCCTCAGAAACCGTATCCATACAATGAGGAGGAAGTTACTTTTACAGATAAAGAAGCCGGGATAGAACTTGCAGGTACACTTACCCTGCCTAAGGAAGGGGGACCTTTCCCTGCGGTAGTTCTGGTAACCGGATCCGGACCGCAGGACAGGGATGAAACTTTATTAGGACACAAACCATTTCTTGTTCTTGCCGATTACCTGACCAGGCAGGGAATTGCCGTTTTGCGCTATGACGACCGTGGCGTTGGAAAGTCGGCCGGAAATTTCTCGACGGCAACCACGCAGGATTTTGTGAATGATGCTCTTGCTGCAATTAACTACCTTGAAAACAGGAAAGATATAAGAAGAAATGAAACCGGAATTATCGGTCATAGTGAAGGGGGACTAATCGCCCCTCTCGCAGCGGTAAAAAGCAAGAACGTAAATTTTATTGTGCTAATGGCAGGACCAGGAGTGACAGGCAGGGATATCCTTCTTGAACAAAGTCAACTCATAGAAAAGTCGATGGGAATGAGTGAAGACAAAATAAAAACAGGAAAGGAGCTGGCAAAAAAGTTTTACGATATTGTTGAGAACGAAAAAGACAGTGCTGCAGCAGCAGAAAAAATAAAAGGAACTTTACCAGAATTATTATACATCTCTTGATTCTTCTGATAAAAAAGAATTCGGTAATGATCCCGAATCAGTATTTGACCAGCAGGCGAAGACATTATTGACACCCTGGTTCAAATATTTTCTAACCTATGATCCAAAACCCACGCTTGAAAAAGTAAAAGTTCCTGTGCTTGCAATAAACGGTGAAAATGATCTCCAGGTACCACCCCGGCAAAACCTACCTGTTATTGAAGAAGCACTAAAGGAAGGAGGCAATAAGGATTACAAGGTTATTGAAATACCTAAACTGAACCACTTATTCCAGACATCGGAAACAGGTGCTCCTACAGAGTACTCAAAAATAGAGGAAACCATATCCCCGAAAGCTCTTGAGATAATCGGAAACTGGATTGTAGAACATACAAAGAAATAATTTTTATGAGCCTAACTGCTTTAAGAAATGATTTAAAGAAAGAAGCAAATAAAGAACAGGCAGTCAATCTTCAGAGATTCTTCAAAACGGGGAAGGGTGATTATGGAGAAGGCGATATCTTCTATGGTATTAAAGTTCCCGTCCAGAGAGGGATCGCTAAGAAACATCGTGAGCTTAAACTGCCTGAACTCCAGGAATTATTAAACTCCCCTATCCATGAAGAGAGACTTACTGCCTTATTTGTACTTGTAGACCAATACACTAAGGGAGATGAGAAACAAAAAGAAAAGATTTTCCTCCTTTATCTTAAAAACGCACGTAAAATTAATAACTGGGATCTTGTTGATTTGAGTGCCCCTAAGATTATGGGCGCACATTTGTTCAACCGCGATAAAAGACATTCTATTCAAACTGGCAGTTTCCACGAACCTCTGGGAAAAACGCATCGCGATTTTATCCACTCTTTTTTTCATCAGGTATCTACACTTTGAAACCACATTTCAAATTGCAGAAATTCTATTAAATGACAAGCATGACCTTATCCATAAAGGTGTGGGCTGGATGCTTCGTGAAGTTGGTAATAAAAATCCTGCGGAAGAAGAAAAGTTTCTGAAGAAACACTATAAAGAGATGCCAAGAACAATGCTTCGTTACGCAATAGAAAAATTCCCTGAAAATAAAAGGAAGGATTACCTTAAAGGTTATATTTGATTATTGATTGAGATTGAGGCAATTACAAATTGATACAACTTTATTATCTTTAGGTAATTAATTTTATATCCCTGAAAGCAAGTAATGGAAAATATTATTCATCCCGGAACAAGGATAGGTCATATTCATCTGACGGTTTCAGATCTTGAACGATCATTGAAATTTTACAGGGATTTACTCGGTTTTGAGGTTAGTGCCTGGTATGGAGAGTCGGCTGTATTCTTATCCGCAGGAGGCTACCATCATCATATAGGATTGAATACCTGGGCAGGAAAAGACGCTGTCCCACCGCCCAAAGGTCATACCGGTTTGTACCATTTCGCTATCCTTCTACCGAATCGAAAAGAACTGGCCAAAGTATTCAAAAGATTGTGGGAGGCAAATTACCCCCTTGAGGGTGCCTCTGACCATGGCGTATCTGAATCCGTTTATCTTACAGATCCCGATGGTAATGGAGTTGAGATTTATGCTGACAGACCCGAACCAGAATGGCAGAAAGATGAGAAAGGGAATATAGTTATGTTTACTGAAGGCTTGAATATTCCTGATTTGCTGTCTGAATTAGAATAATCTATCATATCAATTACGTAAGTAATTACTATTATGCAGACAGAAGATTTAATCAAAGAATTAGGGGAATTAGGAATGGCAACCCGGCTAAAGAGGCTGGGTGAGAGGCTTTCCCAGGACGTCGCCAAAATATACAAGCAGCGGAACCTCGATTTTGAGCCTAAGTGGTTTACTACCATGTATGCCCTATACAAAAATGAAACGATGAGCATTCAATCTCTCGCTCAATCCCTGGGATTTACCCACCCTGCAATCATTCAGTTTGTTAATCAGATGAAGAAAAACCAGCTGGTTGAAGCCAGACCCGGTGACGATAAACGGGTAAACCTGGTTTCTCTCACAACAAAAGGACGGGAAATTTTTGAGTCGATCCGGCCGCTGTTAATTGATATAGAAGAAGTTACTTCCGAAGTAATAAATTCTACAGGTCTGGATATGCTGATGCTTCTTGACATGATAGAAGATACTCTTAATCAAAAAAGCATATATGACAGGATTTCAGAAAGAATAAAAGAACGGGAATTGAAGGAAGTCAGGATTGTCAGTTTCGAATCTAAATATAAAGAAGACTTCAAACGGTTAAACGTAGAATGGCTGAATAAATATTTTTCCGTCGAACCCGAGGATGAAAGAGTATTATCTTCCCCGGAAGAAATCATCCGGAACGGCGGTGAGATTTTCTTTGCAGTATATGATAATGAAATAGCAGGCACATGTGCAGCAATTAAAATTGATAGAAATACCTATGAGCTTGCAAAGATGGGCGTTACAGAAAAATGCAGGGGAAAGCAGATCGGAAAAAAACTGGCGCTTACCGTAATCGGTTTTGCAGTTGCGAATAATGCCAAAAATATATTTCTTGAGACGAGCAGCAAGCTTACCGCCGCTTTAAGTCTTTATAAACAACTGGGATTCGAACAGATTCCCAATGATCACCCGGAAAAGTATCAGCGTTGTACAATTAAAATGAAACTTGAAGTCTGAAAGCATACCATTATATGAAAAAGCTGCCTGTCCTGCTTCTCTTATTTCTGTGTTCGGAATTCATCCCGGCACAGGATTCACTGAACCTGCCGGATTATTTTTATAAGAGACTCGAAGGAAAAATCAATGATACACTCTACATCCAGATGAACCTTATGAGGATGGATTCTGTACTCGACGGTAATTATTTTTACAAAAATATAGGCGAACCGATTTATTTCCAGTATTACAGTTATCTGAGAGATGACGGCAGTATACATATAGAGGAAGAGGGTGGATATGATGAAGAATATAACACCATAATTACGGGGATTTTTGATGGTAAATTCACCTCGCCCGAAAAAATTGAAGGCCGCTGGCTTAGTCCCGATTCCAGTAAAATTTATAATTTTGAGCTTAATGAAATCTATCCACCGGGAAGTGCGGAATTTGATATAAAGAAGTTCGATGAGAAGTACGGTGAATCAGATTACTCTGAATTTGCTGCTTCAAGTGAACTGAGCTATCCTGTTATGATAAATTACCACGGATGAGCATCGTACAGCAAAAAATAAATTCGTTTATCATGGACTTTTATCTTCACGGTTCGATGCAGGGAGATAATGGCTATACTGATATAAATGACAGGATGGAATCTTTCATTGCTTACTATCAGAACGATATCGAAGCTGATTCAGAATCTTTCCCGGATTATAAACCTGTTTACGAGAACAATCAATTTACCAGCATTACCTATAATTCCGGAAACATTTTAAGTCTGGAAATAAGCGAGTACGTTTATACCGGGGGAGCTCATGGAAATTCCTCTTTTTCTCTCTTTAGCTTCAACCTGGAAAATGGTAAGCAGATAGCACTTGATGACATTTTTAAGGGAGATTATAAAACAGAGCTGAATAGGGTGGGTGAGAAAATATTCAGAGAACATTACCAGGCAGATTCTTCACAGTCACTTTATGACCAGGGATTTTTTGGATTTGAAAACGGCTTTGCATTGAATAATAACTTCGATCTATATAAGGGTGGAATAAAATTTCAGTTTAATCCTTATGAGGCAGGGGCATATGTTTTGGGGGCGCCCGAGGTTTTCATTCCCTGGTCAGAGATAAGCGATATCATCCGCGATGATGGCCCTCTGGCAAATATGCTTAAATATTCTCAGTCGAGATAAAGGTATAAATAGAGGCTCAGAGCGAACATCACAACCACTGCTGAGATAAACATTACCAGGAATGAGTTAAAAAATAATTCCATAGTTAAATCCTCCATCCTTAATATGGCTTAATTCTCTCTATTTAGCAAGCATTTGAATTAAATTTCATCTGAGAAGAATGATTCAGGCAGATTTCTAAGGTTGTACCGGGATGACATTACTTCACCATAGGCCCCTGCTGTTCTTATGGCAATTATATCACCGCGCTTTGTTTCCGGAAGCATCATCGATTTTCCAAATGTATCTGATGATTCACAGATAGGTCCTACCACATCATATTTTTTCTTCTTCCCGCCGGGAGTCAGGTTTTCAACTTTATGAAATGCCTGATAGAGAGCAGGACGAATCAGCTCAGTCATGCCCGCATCAAGGATTATAAAATCGGTATTTACACCTTCCTTTACATATAATACCTTTGAAATTAAACTTCCGCATTGTGCCGTAAGAGCTCTACCCAGTTCAAAATGAAGCTTCTGTCCCCGTCTTAAATCAAGAATATCATGAAATATCCTGAAGAAAGATTTGAAATCATTAACCGGTAGTTTATCAGGATGCTCATAATTAACACCCAATCCCCCTCCCACATTCAGATGTTGAAACTGGAAATTACGTTTTGCAAACCATTCCTGAAACTCATTCACATGAAGACAAAGACTTTTAAATATCTCAAGGTCAGTAATCTGCGAACCAATATGAAAATGAAGTCCTATAAGGCTGATATTCTTGAGCTTTTTGAGCGCACCAACTATTTTTTCAAGTTCCCAGCGATTAATACCGAATTTATTTTCCTCAAGCCCTGTAGTGATATAATGATGAGTTTTCGGATCAATATTCGGATTTATTCTTAAAGCAATCTCTGCTTTTTTATTTCTTTTCCCCGCCAGGTCATTTATCACCTCCATTTCCTGAAGTGATTCACAGTTGAAGCAGAAGATATTGTTTTCCAGTCCCGTTACAATTTCGTCATCCGATTTTCCAACACCGGCAAATACAATCCGTTCGGAAGGAAATCCGGTTTGAAGTGACCTTGTTATTTCATTTCCACTGACACAGTCGGCTCCGAATCCATAACCTGCCATAATATTCAGAATTTTGGGATTTGCATTAGCCTTAACTGCGTAATGAACTTCATATCCGTATTTATCAATCTCGCATTTTACAGAGTCTAATGTTGTCTTTAACAGATCGGTATCGTAGTAGTAAAACGGAGTTTTTATCTCCCTGAATTTATTTACAAGAGCCTGGCTGAACATAGCTTAATCCGAAAATAAATTTGAGTGAAGCGATTGAAGGACTTCTTTCTTGTCTCCCGATTTTATCAACAGGGAAATGCTGTGCCTGCTTCCGCCGTATGAAATCATCCCGACAGAAATATGTTTTAAGGCTTCAAAGATTTTACTTATATGTCCTTTCTGCTCAACTATTGTATTTCCAACAAGGCACACAATAGAATTCTCACCGTCAATCTCCACTGAACCATAAACCTTAAGTTCTTCGGTTATCTTATCAAGATAAGTTGTATCATCAATTGTAAGTGAAACAGAAATTTCAGAAGTTGAGATCATATCGATGGGAGTTTTATACCTCTCAAATACTTCAAAAACCTTTCTCAGGAAACCATAAGCCATAAGCATTCTGCCTGATTTGATTTTCACGGCTGTTATGCCGTCCTTTGCAGCAATTGCCTTTATGCCTCCACCCTGGGAATCGGAAGATATAAGGGTTCCCTCATCATCGGGCTGTAGTGTGTTCTTTAGCCTGACAGGTATCCCCTTCTGCTGTGCAGGCAGGATGCTTGATGGATGCAGTATTTTAGCTCCGAAATAGGCAAGCTCGGCTGCTTC
Source organism: uncultured Ignavibacteria bacterium (assembly GCA_963800255.1). Lineage (GTDB taxonomy): Bacteria > Bacteroidota > Ignavibacteria > Ignavibacteriales > Ignavibacteriaceae > DATFVA01. The sequence goes on from CAWDAK010000026.1 coordinate 176,623, forward strand.
ATCAAAAGTGAGACTATAAACCGGTTTTGTTCCGCCGACAATGCGGGGATCATTGTTATGCATTCCGCTGATATCCGTCCATATCTGTATCTCCTCAGCCCCGGCAGCAGCACCTATAAGAGAAGCAGAATAATCGCTGCCGCCTCTTTTAAGGTTGTCTACTTCACCGTATAAATTCCGGCATATATACCCCTGGGTTATAAAGAGATTATTCTCCGGATATTTCGATAATTCTCTCTCCAGGTTTTCTTTTATATAGAAATTATCGGGCTCCTGGTTTGTATCAATCCTCATAAAGTTCAATGCCGGCAGCAGGACGGATTTTGTTCCTGATTCTTCAAGATAAAGCTGGAACAGGGCAGTTGATATTAATTCACCTTGTGCAAGAATTGCACGTTCCTCGAACCGGGTAAATATATCCTGAGTAAATGACAGTATATACTTGAAATGGTTTGAGATCAACTCCCCTGCTTCTTCAAGAAATTCTTCATTCGAGAAAAGATCCCTTATAACTACTGAATAAGCTGTTTTGAGCTCATTAATAACCTGAACTGCTTTGGTATTTTCCTTCTCATACAGGTAACCTGCAATCTCAACCAGCTTGTTTGTTGTTCCTGACATCGCCGAAAGCACGATTATTTTTTTATCATTCCCGGATATAAGACCGGCAACCTCCTTCATACGCTGTGCTGAACCGACTGATGTACCGCCGAATTTAAGTACCTTCATCTTCTGATAATTATTAACTATTGGAAAATTTGAAGTGAATATAAGAATTAATAGGGGAAATGCAGTCTAAATTTATTTATATAATCCGGTTGATTAAATTATCAGAAATCATAACTTTGCCCATTATTATTATTCAACTAATATTTAGGCTGGAGAAGCCTTTCGTGAATAAAGATATTTTTAAAGGCTTCGAAATTATGACTGTTATCATATCTATTTTAATGGCTATTTTCGACTAAGTTATATATTATTTTTTCTAAATTAATGTTCAAATACCTCCTAATACTTTTAATAAGCTTATCTGCTTTTCCGAACTTACTCCGTGCACAAAATAATGAGAACGGGGCTTTTGCTGCACCTGTATTAAAATTTACAAAGATCGCTGGTCATACAGGCTTAATCACGGGGGGAAGAGCCGGCTGGATAATTAATAAACAGGTTGTCCTTGGTGCGGGTTATTACACCCTGGTTAATGAAGTAAGTTCAGGCTATTCAGTACCCGGCAGCAGCCAGGACCTGCTCCTTGATTTTAATTACGGCGGACTGGAGCTGGAATACTTAATCATGCATGAAAGCATCTATAACCTGAGCTTCAGCATGTTTCTCGGCAGCGGAGGAATAAATTTTTATGTAAAAGATAATAGCGCCGGGTTCTCAAATATCAATTTACTTGTATGGGAGCCGCAGGTTAATTTTGAAGTGAAGTTTAATGACTGGATTCATGCAGCTGCAGGAATAAGCTACAGAATGATCTCATCTTATACAGATATTTATGATGTTTCACGGAATGATTTACAAGGCCTGACCGGAATACTCACTCTTAAACTGGGTGAATATTGAATCAGAAATTAAACCGTAATAATTATTTGTGTATTTCTTTCGTTGTCAATATCCTGATGATTATTCAGCTGGTTTCAACATTTAGTTTTGGACAAAATGCCGATACTCTCACCGCTACCAGACATTTGAGTCCCTCTCTCTATCTCTCTCCGGACAGATTCACCTATGCCGGTGAAAGAAGATATACACTTGATGGACTTCTGCCTAATGAAAAAACGGAGATAAGACCAGCCAGCGCGGCGATACTTGGGGGAATTTATCTTGGCACCCTAACCTGGCTCCATTTTCACCAGGCTAATGCCTGGTGGAGTAAAGACCGAGGAAGTTTTCATTTTCAGGAAGATTGGGTTTATGCCCTGCAGGTAGATAAGGCAGGACATTTTTACGGAGGATATCTTATCTCTTATTTGCTGAGTGAAGGTATGATTGCCTCAGGTTTTTCCTGGGACGATGGAACGACCTGGGGAACGATCCTGGGAATTGCGTATCAAACATATGTAGAGACCGAGGATGGTTTTGCCAAAAGTTGGGGATTCAGTCCATCCGACTGGTACGCTGATGCGGCCGGGTCCTTATTTTTCCTTGCACAGCATTATGTTCCGGCGCTACAGAATATCACTCCCAAATGGCAGTATATTCCCTCTGAATGGACAGGCAAACCTGTCCTGAGCAGCCGGCCCAGAACTTTTATTGATGATTATAATAGCTCAACTTTCTGGTGGTCTGTTAATGTATATAATATAATGCCGGAAAACATTAAAAAATACTGGGTCCCTTGGCTTGATATTTCTTTTGGCTACGGAGCGGATGCAATTGATGCCGGGCCAACTTCCAACGGTCCCCCCGATCAGCTCGCAACACGAAGATATATGATAGGATTAGACTATAACCTGGTTAAACTTCTCCCGGAAGGAGGATGGTTCTGGAATTGGTTCCGTCAATCACTTAATTATATAAAACTCCCTTCCCCTGCTTTGGAATTCAAGAATAACGTCACACGGTTCTACGTGATGTATCCATTCAGGATATCCATCGGCAGCCTGATGTTTTAATCCATCCTGAAATAACTCGGGCTTAACGTCTTTCACCTTCCGGTTTTTTATAATGCAGAGCGATAGCCCCGGAGTGTAATTTCTTTGAATCTATCAGCTGAAGAATATTTACATCAAAAATCCCCTCAAATAATCGTGGTCCTGTACCTGCTATTACGGGATGAATAACGAACCAGAACTCATCAATGAGACTATGCTTAAATAATTGTCCGGCAATGTTTATGCTTCCGGCAGATATGCTTTTCCCGTTTTCTTTTTTTAGTTCAAGTACCGTTGAGAGAAGATCTTTCTCTGCAAGAACCGAATTCTGCCATTCAACATTCTTAAGAGTATTTGAAAAAATAATTTTCTTCATCGCATTAAATTTTTCAGCAAACCTTTTCATGCTCGCGGTACATTCGGGATCTTTGTGTGCAACCGGCCAATAGCTTTCCATCAACTGGTAGGTCTTTCTTCCCATCAAACTGACGTCAATCTCATTCAGTAATCCTGAAAAAAAATCATGCAGTTCTTCATCCGCAATTCCGGTTGTATGGTCTGCATATCCATTGATGGTACTATTAATAGCAAAAACTACTTTTCTCATCTATCCACCTTAATCACATCTCTGAAGGCTGCAATATACTTAGGCGGTTTCCCTCGGTATCCTTGAATGAAACATACATTCCGACACCAGGAATATTCGCAGGCTCACCCAGTAAAGTGCCGCCGCCGGCTTTTATTTTTTTAACAGATTCATTTATATCATCAACCGCGATAACTACTGACGGGTGATCTGCTGAACCATCTTTTGGTTTCGGATAAAACCCGCCTCCTATATTGCCAGGTCTTACAGGATGGCCTTTTTCATCGGTTTCTGAAGTAGCCACCACCATATAATTGCCCATTTCAGGACCATATTGCTGAATGTTCCAACCAAAAGTCTTTGTATAAAATTCTGTCATCCTTTTGCCGTCTTCGGCAGGCATTTCAAAATGTACAACCGGATTCATTTTCGACATGCTAATTCTCCTATTTGTTGTTTTTAATTATTCATTATAAGCTTGTTTTAAGGTATCTATATCAAGTTTTTTCATTTTGAACAGCTTTTCCATAACCTTTTTACTTTTTTTGCCGTCACTTAAAAGTTCGGGCAGAATAGCGGGAATTATCTGCCAGGACACCCCGTACTTATCTTTCAGCCAGCCGCACATCTGCGCTTTGGGATCTCCGCCTTCAGAAAGTTTATTCCAGTAGTGATCCAGCTCTTTCTGATCGTTACAACTAACCACAAAAGAAACTGCTTCATTAAAATGAAAATCATGCTGACCGGCGCCATCCATAGCGGCAAATAATAATCCCTCAAGTGTAAAATCTGCAAACATCAAAGCTTCAGGGTCATTAGGGGGAGCATCCGGGCCGTATTTGAATACATTTTCTATCTTAGCATTATTAAAAATGGATGTATAATAATTGATGGCTTCGCTTGCTTTACCGTAAACTTCGCCGGTAAATAAAAGCGACGGAACTATATTCTGTTTAAAATCATTTTCCATCAGCATCATCTGCCATGACAATCCGAACTTATCTTCAACCCATCCGTATTTCTTACTCCAATCATATTTAGTTAATTCCATCAGAACTTTTCCGCCGTCAGAAAGTTTTTTCCATAAATCATCAATTTCTTTTTCATCCTTTGAATGAATAAAAAATGAGACTGAGGGATTAATTTTAAAAGCAGGACCGCCATTAATTGCCGTAAAATTATAGCCGTCAATTTCAAACGAAGCTGTCATTACTGAACCAGTCGGCATTCCCGAAGCAGCAGCGCTTGCATCGTTATATTTGGTTATTCCACCCATTTTTGATTTCTTAAAAATTGAGGTATAATACTTCGCAGCTTCTTCAGCCTGTTTATCAAACCATAAAAAGGGACTTATCTTTTGCATTATTATTTCCTTCTATTTAATTACATGGTCAACGTTTTATTTACATTATATCGCTGCATCTATCAGCGATGAACAAAGGACGCTTTATGACTTTATCGGTGTAAAGCTTACCATCCACTGGGTTCCGAATTTATCATTAACCATTCCGAAATAGGAGCCCCAGAAAGTTTCAGCTTGCGGCATTGTAACTTTTCCACCCTCCGAGAGACCTTTAAATATTTTATCTGCTTCTTCCTTGCTTTCAGTCTCAACAGAAAGAGAGAAATTATTCCCTTCCTTTATCTTATGTCCCATTGAATCCAGTGCATCAGTACCCATAAGGATATTTCCCTTCCCTATAGGAAGAGAAATGTGCATCAGCATTTCTTTTTCCTTGTCATTAAGTTTCGTTCCTTCATCTGTATCCTTAAATCTTACCACCTGTAAGAATTCTCCTCCGAAGACTGATTTATAAAAATTAAAAGCTTCCTCGGTATTTCCCGAAAAATTCAAATAGGGATTTACTGTTACCATTTGTTGTCTCCTTAATAGTTTTGTAAAAAATTATTCTTCAATAATAGAAATAAAATTTCCCGCTGGATCTTTGCACCAGGCAATCGTAGGCCCTCTGCCGCGGCTGATTCCTTTATCATCGGTCTTCAGATTTTCATCGTTAAAAACCTCAAATTTCACACCTTTAGAAGTTAGTTCATCTACAGTCTTCTCAACATCAGGCACCATAAAATTTAGTACTGTAAAAGTAGCGGGCTGATGATCCGGTTTTAGATAAACCATCACATTTTCGCTGTCTTTTATATGGAGATTAAGAAGCCCTTTCATTTCAGGTACTTCTGTTACTTTAAGTCCTAGTTTTTTTGAATAAAAATCCTTTGCTTTCTCCGCATCGTCTACCGAAAAGCTGCTGAATGCTTTGCTGTAATTTACCATGTCTTTATCCTTTGAAATTTATTAATAAAATATTCACAACCTGTTCTACTCATTCACAGAAGTATCTACTATATATGTTGTCATCTCTCTTATCTTCCCGCGATTAATTATATAGATGTCGCAGTTGGAAGAACTATTATTTGTCCCTTTGCATTCAACTACCACAAATTCTTTCTCAGCTATTATATTCTTTGCTCCTTCTGAAGCAGCATTACTTTTTAAGTAAGCCCCGTTCCATAACTCCATCATTTCCATCGCTCTCAGAAAATTCTCCTTACCCTCAATTGAAGGCATACCTACAATGTTCCATTTAACATCTTCGGTTAAATAATTTGTACACTCTTCTTTTCTGCCGTTTCTAAACCCGTCCAGAAAATTCATTACCAGTTTTTTATTCTTCACTGACATTTGTTCACTCTGTTTTACCTGGTAAATCGTATAGCTTTCCTTTCGATATTCAGTTTGACTCCTGATATCGTTTCAATTATTTATTTGTTTACATCTCTTAAGCTCAATGCAAATCTAATTGACAGAATTCAGATATGGTAGGTGTAAACACGTCATTTTAAAGGGTAAAATGCGACAATAAGCTGTATTGAATCCGGTTTAATTTTAAAATAATTCCTACCTTAGGGAATTAAAAGTTGAGACTGTAAAAATGAAAGAAGATAAAAGAGTAAAGATATTCCTTGGAAATTACAGTAAGGAGACCATCCAACTTGTGATGGAACTACGGAAGGTTATCTCTTCCATACTGCCTGCCGTATCAGAGGAGACAGATCTTGCCGCCCGAATGATTGCATATACATACGGGCCCCGCTACACTGATATGATTTGCACAATTATCCCCTCGAAAAAGGGTGTGAAATAGGATTTTACAAAGGGACCGAATTACCCGATCCTGACCAGTTGCTGGAAGGCACAGGCAAAATTAGCCGCTTTATTCAGATAAAATCGGTAGAACAGATAAAATCTTCAGCAGTTAAGCACTTAATATACAGCGCATTAGAGGCATATAAGGAGAGAACATCGTGATCCTGCCCCGCAAAAATTACGAATGGCTCAAGCCATGATCTGTCATTCCGGCAACTTAAAGGGTTGATTGCGACAAAGCCGGTTATCTATATTTAATCTTAATCAACCAGAGCTTTTTAATATGCTAATTTCATTAGATGCCTTATGAAACATATATCTATATTAATTCCGCTGGGCCATACCAGTATGGTCAATATTGAAGGAACATATCATATCTTTTCGGAAGTTAATAATGTGCTGAAAGAATTGGGACGAGAACCTGCCTTTGAAGTCCACCTTGCCGGAGTCTCAAAAGAGACCAGACAGACTACGGGTTTATTTACCGTAAATCCTGACGTTCTTATAAGCAATGTTAAAAAAACTGATTTAATAATTGTACCAGCCCTGTTCGGTGATCAGAAGAAGGGCATAGAGAACAATAAGGAATTTATCCCCTGGATCAAAGAGCAGTATCAGAACGGAGCTGAAATAGCAAGCTTCTGTGTGGGTTCGTTTTTCCTTGCTGCTACAGGATTGCTGGAAGGCAAACGCTGCACAACTCACTGGAGGTTTGCCAATGAGTTCAGGAAAATGTACCCTGACGCAAATCTTCTTGATGATAAAATAATGACAGAGGATACAGGGATATATACCAGCGGAGGGGCTTATTCTTATTTGAATCTATTGCTCTATCTTATAGAAAAATTCACAGGACGTGAAGTAGCAGTCTTAATTTCAAAATCATTTATGATAGATATTGACCGCGATAGTCAGTCGCCTTTTATAATGTTCCGTGGTCAAAAAGAACACGAGGATGAACAGGTTAAAAAAGCACAGGAGTTCATCGAAAGTAATTATCAGGATAAAATCACAGTTGAACAGCTTGCATCAATGCTGGCTTTAAGCCGCAGAAACCTGGAGCGCAGGTTTAAAAAAGCAACTGCCAATACAGTTGTTGAGTATATACAGCGGGTAAAAATTGAAGCCGCTAAAATGAGCCTGGAGGGTTCGATGGAAAATATCGGCGAGATAATGTATAAAGTAGGTTATACAGATACAAAATCTTTCCGTTCAACATTTAAAAAGATAACAGGACTCTCCCCTATCCAGTACAGAAATAAATACAACCGTGAGCTGGCAGCATAGCCCTAAGGTATTGATGGATACAAGACAAGCATATAACCTTTGGTCGAAACAGTATGATGAAAACATAAATAAAACCAGAGATCTTGAAGCCCGGGCTTTCAGAGAAACGTTGGAAAGTTATGATTTCAAATACTGCCTGGAAATAGGGTGCGGCACAGGAAAAAACACAGAATGGCTTCTGCAAAAAGCAGAACGAATAACTGCTGTTGATTTTTCTGAAGAAATGATTGCACGGGCAAAAGAAAAAATCAATTCAGATAGAGTTGAGTTCATTAAGGCTGATATCCGGAATGAATGGAACCTCACAAAAAAACAATACAGTCTGGTGAGCTTCAGCCTTGTTCTGGAACATATCCAAAACCTTGATCATATTTTCCAGGAAGCTTCCCGGACTCTATCACCGGGAGGGTACGTTTATATCGGTGAACTTCATCCTTATAAGCAGTACTCAGGTACGAAAGCAAGGTTCGAAACCGAAGAGGGTCTGCAGGTTCTGGAATGTTTTAATCATAATATCTCAGATTATGTTCATGCTGCTAAAAAGTCTGGACTTGACATTTCTCACCTCGATGAATTTTTTGATGAAGACAATTTATCTAACCCGAGAATACTGGTGATAATTTTTAAAAAGGCCTAACTATCACTCCTGATATGTTCACTTCATATTTCCACATGGTTCAAATCTTTACATATTTACTTATAAACCGTTAGCTTATATTTGCACCTCATAAAATTTCGTAAAATTTCAATATATGGCTGAAAACGTTGCACCTGTAATCCTAACCGCTCTTGAGCTTGAAGTTCATTTCGGAGAACAGATCATTTTAGATAAAGCGTCCCTTAGTATTCACGATGGGGACCGAATCGGACTGGTCGGAAGAAACGGTGCAGGCAAATCAACTTTCCTGAAAATTATCTCCGGCCTAATGACCCCTGACTCCGGGGAAGTTGCCAAAAAGAAAAAACTTGTAATTGGATTTCTGTCCCAGGAATTTACTCTGGATGAAAAAAGGAATGTCTTTGATAATATTTTGTCCGGGGCAGCCAAAGAACTTGATTTAATCAGAGAATATGAACAAACTTCTTTCGACGCACCGCAAAAACATCATCTCGAAGAAACTATCATCCGCCTTGATTCCTGGAACCTCGAAAAACGGATTAAAGTACTGGCGGAATCTCTTGATGCTCCCGGCATAGATAGGAATGTTTCCAATCTTTCGGGGGGAGAAAAAAGGCGTGTTGCGCTCTGCCGTGCACTTATATCTAAACCCGACCTGCTGATCCTGGATGAGCCTACAAACCATCTCGACACAAATTCTATAGAGTGGCTGGAGGATTTCCTTGCAGGTTATAAAGGAACCTGCGTTTTTGTTACCCACGACCGGTATTTTCTCGACCGGATAGCCAACAGAATTGTCGAGCTTTCTTCAGGCACATTTTATTCTCATCAGGGTAATTACACGGATTACCTTGTAAATAAAACTGAGAGACAGGCGGTTAAGGAAGTTGAGGAACGTAAACGTCAGCAGTTCCTGAAACGTGAACTTGAATGGGTAAGGCGGGGACCGAGAGCAAGAAGAACCAAGGCTAAAAGCAGGCTTGACACCTTCTATGAAATCTCCTCACAGGGCCCGGTTGAAAAGGAACTTGATGTTGATTTAATTATTCCCCCTGCTGATCGTCTTGGTAAAAAGGTCGTAGAGATAAAAAACCTTTCAGTTAATCCGGGCGGAAAAACGTTATTTGAAGGATTTAATTTTAATTTTGAGCCGGGAAAAAATATTGGGATCGTAGGCTCAAACGGGTCGGGAAAAACAACCCTCTTAAGAACTATCCTTGGTGAAATACCTCCGGCAAAAGGTCTAATTGAAACCGGGGAAACGACAATTTTTAATTATGTAGACCAGTCAAGACTCCTCTTAAATGATGAAGATACGGTCATCAAGGCTATCGGTGAAGGAAGTGAAACAGTTAAATTCGGAAAGCAGCAGATCAGCGTATGGACCTACCTTAGAAGATTCCTCTTTACGGATGACAGAATAAATACAAATGTAGGTAAGCTTTCCGGCGGAGAGAAAAGCCGCCTGACACTTGCAAAGATCCTGAGCAGTGGAGGAAACTTCCTCATGCTCGATGAACCTACAAATGACCTTGATCTGCCTACCTTGCGTATACTTGAAGAAGCGCTTATATCATTTGAAGGCTGCGTTGTGGTTGTTAGTCACGACAGATATTTCCTGAACCGTGTCTGCAGCGGAATCATTGCATTGGAAGGAAACAAGCAGATCTATTACAGTGAAGGGGATTACGATTACTATCTTGAAAAGAAAAGAACCCGGCTTAAAGAAAATGAAGTTCAGCAATCAAAAGATAAAAAGGAATCAGGGGCCGGTTCACCCAGAGTAAAATCGAAACCAACCAAACTTAGTTACAAAGACGCCCTGGAACTTGATCAGATTGAGGAAAAGATTATCAGTGCTGAATCCGAAGTAGATAAAATTGAAAAGATATTCACCTCTCCCGATTTTTATCTGAAATATGCGGAACAGACCAATGAACTGAACCAGCAGCTTGAAGATGCTAAATCTAAAGTTAAGCGGCTTTATGATAGATGGGACGAACTGGAGAAGCTAAAAAACAATTTGCCTAAAATTTAGCCGTAGAGCGGCGACACGTTAATAGCCACGTAATGTCCCTAATTTCTCTTCATAGCCGCATCGCGGCGACACGTTAGTAGCCACGTAATGTCCTTAATTTCTCTTCATAGCCGCAGAGCGGCGACACGTTAATAGCCACGTAATGTTCTTAATTTCTCTTCATAGCCGCAGAGCGGCGACACGTTAATAGCCACGCAATGTTCTTAATTTCTCTTCATAGCCGCAGCGCGGCGACACGTTAATAGCCACGCAATGTTCTTAATTCTCTTCATAGCCGCAGAGCGGCGACACGTTAGTAGCCACGCAATGTTCTTAATTTCTCTTCATAGCCGCATCGCGGCGACACGTTAATAGCCACGTAATGTTCTTAAATTCTCTTCATAGCCGCAGAGCGGCGACACGTTAGTAGCCGCGACACGTTAATAGCCCCCGAGGCATCTATTCCTCCCACTTTTTCTTTTTACTACCTTTGTAGCTGTCGATCTGCAGAAGCACACCCTCAAGCTTTCCATTATCAAGAGGAATTCTCCTGGTTGTTTTTAACCCGATACTTTTACGGAGTTCCGGGTTGCCCGTATAAACGAAAGCTGAAGTACCTGTACAGTTCGTTTTAAGAAAGTCACCTAACTCCTTATATAATGCCTGCACTTCCTCTTTTTCTCCAAGCCGGATTCCATAAGGCGGATTAGTAATCAAAGTTCCATTTTCAAAACTTTCCACCTCTTGAAATAATTTTCTTCCAATCCCGACAGAATCAGAATAAGGGAGATGAGAGAGATTTTCTCTGGCAACATCCAGGGCTTTTAACGATTTATCAGTCCCACTTATAACGTTTTTGGGCAAAGGCCGTATCTTACTATCATAATCCTCTTTAATATTCTTCCAGGCATCGCTGTCAAATTCAGGCAGATTATAAAAGCCGAACTTTTTACGGAGGTACTGAGCCGGTATCCTGCAGTAATGCATTAAAGCTTCACAGAGGATTGTCCCCGAACCGCACATCGGATCCCACAAAGGATTTTCTCCATCCCACTTACTCAGCCTTATTATAGCCGCAGCAAGAGTTTCCTGCATGGGTGCTTCACCTGCCAGCAGCCTGTATCCTCTTTTATGAAGAGAATCGCCGGATGTATCAAGACTGATTACAGCAGTATCCTTTTCTATATGAAGGTTAAAACGAACATCAGGATTAACAATCTCAACATCGGGACGTTTGCCGTATTTATCTCTGAAGTAATCTGCTATCCCATCCTTCAGGCATTGGGAAGCATAAAGCGAATTGGTTATCCGGCTTTTAGAAACCGAAGAACTGATAGCAAAAGTTTTTTCAACTGAAAGAAAATCCTCCCAGTGTATTTTCTTCGCTCTCTGAATCAGGATGTTGGTGGTATGACAGGGAAACGTTACTAATGGAGCAAGCACTCTTGATAGAAGCCTTGAAGTGTAATTGATTTTATAAATCGTTGTAATATCAGCTTTAAAATAGACGCCTTTATAATCCGGTTTGACATCTGAAGCGCCAAGTTCTGCCAGTTCTTCTCCGCACAGGTTTTCCATCTTACCTGTTGCCTGCCCAAAGTAACCCTTTTCCAAATAATCGTACATATAATTAAAAATTTAATTTAAGCAATTTATTTATCGGCTAGTTTTTTGATATCATCTACTTCAAGGATTTTTTTATCATAACCTTTTATAACAGAATTGATCATCGCCTGCCCAATTTCTTGAAGACTACAGACGTACCCTGGAAAAAATACTTTCACAAAAGGAATAAGCGGAGCAAATATCTTATACATTGTTAATGTATTATTCAGGCCTTTAGTCGGAATAATTAGTGCAGGACGGAACATATAGGCATCCTTAAAGCCACGGTTAAGGATATAATTCTCAGTTTTTCCCTTAACCCTTGCCCACATAAGCTTTCCCTTTTCTGAGCTGTCTGTACCCGAGCCTGAAACATAGCAGAAAGTCATTCCCGGGTTAAGTTCATAGAAAGTGTCTGCGAAGGTCTTTGTAAGATCAAAAGTAATTTTACTGTATTCATTTTCCTTTTTACCGACTGACGTAGTACCGAGGCAGAAAAAACATCCATTATAACCGGCAAGCTGATTACGGATAGGAGTAAGGTCATAAAAATCACTATGAATTATTTCCTTCAGCTTAGGATGAGTTACATTACAACTCCTCCGGTTTATCACCAAAACGGATTCAACATCCGGATGGTCAAGACATTCGTGAAGAACACCTTCGCCTACCATTCCGGTTGTTCCGGTTATAACGGGCTTAACTTTCATATATTCTATTTTTTATTTCTTACGTAAATCAATTTAAATCTTCCCTTTTGGGTCTCTGCTATTTCGAATTTATTAATAGAATTTATTAATGGCGTCAGTTTCTGGAAGCCGTAGTTACGCGGATCGAAATTAGGCTGCTTCTTCTGAAGAAGATTTCCAACATCCCCAAGGAATGACCAACCGTCCTCATCTGCAAGATCTGAAACAGTACTCGCTATCAATTTGATCAGGGCAGGAGTAACCTTTTCAATTTCGTTTTTCTTTGCAGTTTTATCTTTAGAAGCATCTGTTTCACCCTCATCAGTTCTGTTCTTAAGAATCTCTATATAAATGAACTTATCGCAGGCAACTATAAAAGGCTCAGGCGTTTTCTTTTCACCTATGCCGTAAACTTTCATGCCTGCCTCGCGAAGCCTGGTTGCCAGCCGCGTAAAATCGCTGTCGCTTGAAACCAGGCAGAAACCATCAACCTTCTCAGAA
>CAWDAK010000027.1:0-88531 GCA_963800255.1 uncultured Ignavibacteria bacterium
GTACCCCGGAGAGGATTCGAACCTCCGACCTGCGGTTTAGGAAACCGACGCTCTATCCTGCTGAGCTACCGGGGCAGAAAGTATTAAATATTAAACCCTGCAAAGATAACAAAAACAAGCATTTCATTAAAATCTTTATTTCTTTCTCTTTTTAGTAAAATGTATATCCCACATCACATTCCTTTCTTTTTATACCTCCGTGACAGTAAGCATTTTATATCTTACTTACACTACCTATAATGCAACTGCAAAAAAATTCGGTGTAGAAATGAAAAAAGCAGTTAAAAAAATATTTGAGAAAAATGAGTATTATGATGATATTCTGGGGATGGTAGTTACGCAAAATAAATACAAAATCTGGACATTAAGGATCGGTCTATTACTTGTTCCGATACTCGTTATGCTGATTCTATTTAAAAACCTTTTTTAACCTCTAAGTTTATCAAGAAGATTATTCAGAGTCTCCACCTCGGCATCGTTCAAGGTGGAGAACTTTTTATTAATTTCTTCTAAATCTTCATCGAGTGATTTAAGAAGATCAAGACCTTTTGGTGTAATACATACATCAATATGCCGTCTGTCAGATTCACAGGTCTTTCTGTCTACGAATCCTTTTTCCCTTAACCTTTCTATGAGCCGGGAAACGTCTGACATTTTATCAATCATTCGCTTCTTTATAAGTTTAAGGTTGACTACATCCGGATATTTACCCCTTAATATTCTTAATATATTAAACTGGGGGAGAGTAATATTATAAGGTTTAAAAACATCTGAGTGAAGGTTAGCCAGCCAGTTCGAGGTAAAGAAAATATTGACGGCTGCCTTATGATAACCACTTTCAAACTTTTGTTGTACTATTTCTTCTTCTAATTTCATTTTAATTCATGGGTATTTCTATTAGTATAAATTCGCTATCCTTTCCGGATTTGATCGAGAAATGTTCTGAGTCAGAGATCCCGGCAGCGTCGCGTTTGTTTAAGGTTATATCATCCAAAATAATTGAACCTTCCAAAACAAACAAGTAGGCTCCGTGTCCCTTTTTACTGAAATTAAACGTAAAGTCCCTGTCCTTATTTAATTTTCCCCGGAATATTGAGGCATCCTGGTTTATGAACAATCCTTCACTATTGTTCTCTCCTGCTACTACCTTAACCACATCATTTCCATCAATATTAAATCTCTTCTGATCATACCTTGGCTTGATGCCTTGTTCGTTAGGAAAAATCCATAATTGAAGGAACTTCACTTTTTCGGTATCTGAAGGATTAAATTCAGAATGAGTAATTCCTGATCCAGCCGACATAACCTGAACGTCACCCTCATTTATAACGGATCCATTTCCCATACTGTCGCGGTGCTCTAGCTTACCCTCCAGTACGATGGATATTATTTCCATATTATCATGCGGATGAGTTCCAAATCCTTCTCCCGGCTCAACAATATCGTCATTCAAGACTCTCAGGAGCCCGAAGTTCATTTTCTCCGGATTATAATAATTTCCGAAGCTGAAACTGTGCCTGCTGTGTAACCAGCCATGTTCAGCTATCCCTCTTTCTATTGAACGGTGGATTATTTTTTTCATAATTTTCCTGATTTTATTATACTTTCTTCTTCAATAATTTTCAGGGGTAAACTTAATTTATCTGAAAAAAAGTATTTCATCCAATAAATTCTACCAGGCAGCATCTTTTTGAAGTTTCGGAGGTCTTCTTTTATATAAGTATAGCCATCTGCGGCAGCTCATTCATCAATGAAAGGGACTAATGTCATTCATTTTATATTGAGAGGCCGGGGATTGGCCGGCCTCTCGCATATCTTATTCAGCCTTGATTAATTCGACCTGACATACCAATTTAATGTTCTTTCCTACAACTGCTCCGCCAGTCTCTATTAAATTGTTCCATGTAAGATCGTAATCGAAACGATTTATCTTTCCTTCAACTTGAAAACCCACCCTTTCATTCCCCCAGGGATCTTTTACTTTCCCGCCGAAGGTAACATCTAATTCAATGGGTTTAGTGACTCCCCGAATCGTAAGATCGCCTTTAAGTTTAAATTCCTCATCATCTTTTTTCTCAATTTCAGAGCTTACAAATCTTATTTCCGGATGGTTCACAGCATCAAAGAAATCGGGACTTTTAAGGTGATTATCTCTATCCGTATTTCCCGTATCAATACTGGCCGCCTTAATTTTAACTTCAACTTCACTGTCATTGAAGTCTTCACCTGCGTCAACATTGATTTCAAAATCTTTGAACTGACCTTCCACTTCAGAAATAACCATATGCCGGGCAGAAAAACCAATTTTGGAATGGGTTGTATCTACTTTCCAATTTGATTTTACCAAGCTATCTACATTTGTTCTTTCCATTTCAATTTCCTTTAATGATGTTTTATAAATATTACCCTAGCAATATAAGGGATAACAATAATAGTTACAACATACATTAAAGATTAAATGAATGTTGTCACATATAAAATAAAAGGATGTAAATTTTCGAGGTTTTTGAGGCTTTAAAAATTAAAGGTTTGAAATACAGACAGGGCCAGCCTGATTTGTTTTAGTTATGATGATATTAATATCGCCTCTCCCCCGAGAAAAGTCCATTTTCTCTCGTATTTTAGGCGTCTGTGAGGTTTAACTTCTGCCGTTAAATGTTGAGATCAGGTTCAGATACCGGCTTTTCATTACTTCTCCGGAAATATCTTTCAATTTTGTCAAAGCAATTTCAGTCTGTTTTTTCCGTAGTTCTGGGTGTAGACTCAAATGAATTACTGCATCCGCCAGTTCCTTTGAGGTTACGTTATTTACATACTGGACCGAATCCTCAGGAAAAAATAAAGAAAAATCATATAGTCGGCTTATAATAACCGGCAGGCCGCTTGAAATATATTCAAAAGCTTTAGTAGGTAAAGCCAGATTCATATAGTCGGTAGTCGGGTAGGGAATTATTCCTATGTCAGCATGGTTAATAACTTCGGGGATCTCCTCGCGCCCGATTATACCATTTAATTCCACAGCATTTTGCAGATTAAGTTCTTGAACAATTTTCTCAAGATATTCCTTATATCCTTCGTCATATCTCCCATATAAAGTCAGAACGCTTCCCGGTATCTTCCCATTGATTTCCTTCATAGCTTCAACCGCATGGTGGATACCGAACCTGTAAGCCAGCGTACCATGATATAATAATCTGACTCCTCCTGTTAATTTCTGAAAATCCCTGTCCTTATACTTGAATACTTCTTCATTAGCAGTATTAAGAACAAGTGATATTTTGCTTTCAGGGACACCCCTGGAAATTAATCTTTGCTTGCATGTTTCAGAGACCGTAATAATTTTATTCGCCGCTTTACAGGATAACTTCTCTCCCAACTTTACTATTCCTTTGAGCACCCTATGTTTCTCAGATGGCCATTTTTCCTTGAAAAGTTCAACTGTTAAATCATGGATATCCAGTACCAGAGGGATACCCTTCATCTTCTGTAATATTCCTGCAAATATTAGATAATCAGGCATATTATGGGTCTGGATGAGTAGATACTTTCTTCGGGGAGCGAGGCTTTGAAGTTTGAAAAAAGCAGCAATCAAAAAAAAGATTGAATAAATAACATAACCAATCATGTTTTCCTTTTTGGGAGAACTTATTATTCTATACGCAGTCACCTTTCCAAATTTCTCTACTTTACTTTGATCCTGGAAAGTGCGGCATAGTATATCAACTTCATAGCCTTGAGCCTCAAGCGCTTCAGCCTGTCTTCTTATTCTGGGATCCCCTGGATATATTGCGAGTGCAACCATACAAATCGTTTTTGCCATATTTTTATATTCTAATTTTTTATCGGTTCTTAATTAATTTTTCTTCTGAATGGGTTACGGGGGTGAGGTGCTTAACAAGCTCTCTGGGGAGGCCATTCCAATATTGACCTTCATATTTTTCCTTCACATATACCAGAAAATCTTTATAATATTTTACCGGAAATTCCTCCATCTTATTTTCATTGAATGTGAAGTTGATATAGTCCGGGTGAACATTTATAAGTGCCATGCCTTCGTTTTTCACTATCCAATCAAGTTTTTTGATCCATATAGCAGGCGATTTTTCTTCCATTAAAATAAACAAAGTAAAATCCTGTGCAAGAGTATAGGGAAATTCCCAATAGCCATTTCCATTAACTCCATTGCTTATCCATTTCGGAAAAATCGTTCCCAATCCATCAGACTGAGGTTCAAAAGGATCGGTATCAAATGTTGATAAATCATATTCTATATTTAATGCATGAATCCATTCCAGATTGTGATGCATTGCAGGTGACCGAAAACCTTTTGAGTCCCATGATTTCAGGTATTCGTTAATTTTTGGGGCCCTCTTAAAAAATATATTTTTTGACTGGAAAAGCTTTCCGTCATGTTTAAGACCATGAACTCCCACCTCAAAACCGTTGTCCACAAGTTCTTTCCTTAATTCAGGAGAGACTATATAACGCTCAGGTACAAAATTAAAAGATGATACAAACCCAAGCTCTTTCTCAAGTTTATATAGGTTTCTGCATTTCTCATGTCCTCCTTTTAGTTCGACGTCATGTGTAATAATGAATCCGAACTTTTTCCCTGAAGGCCAGCCCTTCCAACCATCAGGTTTAACAAAAGATTTTTCAAGGATCGGCCAGATATCTTTATACGCTTGCAATTGCCGGTTCACAATTTTTCTTCTTAGAAGGATCTGCGCATTTCTGGGTATGGCGGGTTTAATAAGATAGTATATTCTTTTCATAACGCTACGGATTTATGATAAATTTATTTTTTACAAATATCTGTAAATAAATCTGCCTAATATTTCAGTTAAAGGCAGAGGGATATTCTTCCAGATTAATTTTTTCAATTTTCCAGGCAATGCTTTATCAATAGCGACGTTGAAATAATCCTGTTGCAGGGGATAGTAATAATGATATATCATTTTCTTTAGATTGCACCATTTTGACTTATAAGCAGCTAATCCTTCCTGTTCTGATTGAACTTCGCCCATATCATAATATTTATATCCTTCGTTTTGGGCTGTATGAATGGCGTTCCAATGCAGAAGATCGTTTGGACGGAAATCAAATAAATCGCGTCTACTTCCATTAAAACCATAGGTAACTGTGTCATTAAATGAGAAGAAGATTGATCCGGCCAGGATTTCTTCTTCATTAAGCACAGCAAGGTCAACTCTCATTAATTTATCAGGGGTCAGCCTTTCCCAAAGATCTTTAAAAAAACCAAAAGAACGGGCCGGTGTAATATGAAAGGCCATCGTTTCAAGGTACATTGAATACCATTGCTTTAATTCCCCCAGGGTAGTTATTGTGCGTATCGTAAGACCTGATCGTTCAGCTTTATTGACCGCCCTCTTGATTGCTGAGTGATTTCTGGAATTACCGAAACGTATTTCCTCCCCGGCAGGAGGAATTTCAAATATATAAGTTTCCCTCCAGGGAACTGAAATGAACCTGTCCCTCGTGTTTGTCAAATTTTCTTCAGGCATTTTTATTTGCAGCTTTACATCTTTATCCTGTTCAACCAGTTCTATGGATTTATTAATTAAGGCATTATATATCTCTTCTTCATAAGCTAATGGACCAGCAAGGGGTGTTCGTGGGAGAGAAGAAAGTCTTTTTGCTCCAGGCAATCCTCCTATGCCAAAGGGAAATCCTTTTGTATACAGCAAGGGCAATATTCCCTGTATTTTATCATTTTCATCACGGCACACAAGATTAATGCTTTTTGATCCGGATTCCTTCCGTAGTGCGTTGATCCAATTCGATGTATGATAAATTTTCCCTTCAGGATGGGAGGAAACGTAATCATCCCAACCTCTTTCTTTAAATGATTCGAGAACTTCGACCTTCATATATTTTCTAATATTAATCTCCTTTTCCTGAACCATTTATTATAAAGGATCCTCCTTCTATTTATCTGCTTCTGAATATAAATTAAACAATTAGATGGTATGAAGGGAATAACCTCATTCCTTATTAACTACTTCAGAGTGAAAATGTAAACAAATTAATCTAAGGAAAAAATATCAAATTAACCCACATGCCTATATGTAAGCGTGCCAACCAGCTTTAATAATGGTATAGGTAATTTTCTGAAAATCTTTGTATGGAACCCGGATGTTTGATCAGGGTTAGCAATAAATTTATTCTCAGCCAGGTTATATTTATAAGTAAAAATCTTCTCTTCATTAGTGCCCCACCCGAGTTTAAATTGTCTTAGGCCGGCATTATCCGGCTCTGTTTTCCCAAAGCTGAATTCAGTATAACCCTTCTCGATAAAAAATCTAATTGCTTCCCACATAATGAGGTTATTAGGGCGCACAAGCTGGAAGTCCATATCAGAAGCTCCGAACTTATATAATGCCTTTTTTCCAAAAAACAAATAAACTGCACCTGCGATAATCCGGTCTTCATGAAATGCAAGGGCAATAAAACCAAGATTCTGTGACAGGATATATTTATGAATATTTACAAAAAAGGAATAAGGCTGCGGCGGAAGTCCATGTTTTTTCCTTGTAATACAATTAAGATAATAGAACTTATCGGCAGCTTCCCGGGTTGTAAGGAAATCTATCTTTACACCTTCTTTTTGAGCTTTTTTTATGTTTCGCTTATTATTTGAACTAAAACCTGATAATATTTTATCCTCTCCCTGAGCTAAATCAAGAGTATGATGGTAATAATAAGACGAAGGCTCGATGTCGTTAAAGAATTTATTCCCCCCCCGGAATTCTATGGATTTCCATTTCTTCAACCTGCCTAATTCCATTATTTCATTGAAAATTTCCGTGAAATTGTCTTTACAAATAGGTTCGCAAAAATCGGAGAAGGGCAGAGAAACTCCGCGCCTGCCTGTGAGAAAACTTGAGATTTCCATGAATGGAACCAGGGAGGATATCCGGTTATCAGAATTAAATTCAATAAAATATTGGGGTGAGTAATTATATGTTTCGATTAATACTTTGGCCCAGTTTGAAGTTTGAAAAATCGAATGCTCCTGGTGGGAAAGCAGTAAATCATTCCAATTGTTAACATTCAAAGGATTAATAGGCTGTACATTTTTTTTCATAGATGAATATACGACCAGATTCCCCGATCAGGGAATCTGGTGAAAATAAATAAAAAAGGTCTTTAGTTAGCGGTGGTTTGTGCTACTTTATCTGAATCTTTACCATTAAGTTTATGGGAGGATTTTCCATTCCCGTATCCGTACCCATAGCCGTAACCATATCCATACCTGTATCTATAAGAAGATTCCTTAATCTCTGCAGCATTTACTACCAGCCCATGAATTTTTATGTTTGCCTGGGTCATTTCATCGATACCCCACTTAACACCTTCCTTAAAAGAATGATTAGGTCTTACAACCAGTATGGCGTTCTGGAGAGTTTTGCCAATTATGAGTGTATCAACAACCCTCGTAACAGGAGGGGTATCAACTATAATATAATCATAATATGAAGTATCTATAACCTTGAAAAGTGATAACATTCTTTCCGAGTTCAATAACTCACTTGAATCCTCCCTTGTTCCTCCGGCTGTAAGAATGTCAACCTTTCCAATTACATTTGTATGAATAAAAGGTTTAGGATCTTTTCCGATAAGGTAGTCAATTAAGCCGGGTGCTTTTAACGAAATCCCGAATTTATTAGAAATCGTTCCTTTTTTAAGATCGCAGTCAATCACCAGGATTCTTTTCTTTTCCTGTGCAATTGATAATGCAAGGTTTGATACAATAGTGGTTTTCCCCGTATTTTCTTCACAGCTGGTTACCATGAAAGCTTTTTCTTTTCCTTCAAACTGGAAGAGCAGTTTTGTCTTCAGGAGACGGAATGTTTCCTTAAAACCATCCTGTGTATCCATTAAGGTTACAAACTGATCCTGTTTATTATTCTGGTCATTAATTTTTTCTTTAACATCTTTCGGATAATCCGGAATAATTGCGAAGATAGGGTAATCAAAATCGCTCTCAATATCATCAAGACTAACAAGTTTTTTATTCCTGACTTCTGAAATAAATATTCCCATCAGCCCGATAAATAATCCCGCAAGCAAGCCAGCAATCATATTAAACGCTTTTTTCGGGGCTATCGGGTCCACAGGTTCGTGTGCCGGATCAACAACAACTATATCCTGGAGCTTTGATAGTTCCGCCATACGCATTTCTTCTCTTTTATCAAGAAGCATGGTAAATATCTTTTCGTATACATCTTTCTGACGCATAAGACTTGCAAGTTTATTTTCCTGTCCCGGCAGTCTCTCCATTTTAACTTCATATTTTGACATCATATTGGTAATCTGAAGCAGTTTTTTATCCAGAGAGTTAATCATAATCTGGTAAGCGGTAAGTGTGTTCTGATTATATGAAGCCAGTTTTTGTTTGACCATGTTTATTTGTTCATCAATGGCCTTAACATCAGGATGATTCTCAGTACGTTTCTGTAATAATTCAAGTCGTTGAAGTTCAAGATCAGATAGTTGTCTCATCAAAGCCGCAAACGGGGAGCCGTTAACATCATTTCTCTCCGGGGTAAGCAGACTTTGATCAAAATAACCACCGGACTGAAGCTGAGCCTTCATATCAGAAAGCTTGTTCTTTAAATCAGTAAGCTGCAGCTCGGTATTCATTTTTTCAGCTTCAAGATCGCTTAGATATTTAACCAGCTCACCTGAACTAGCGTCAATTGTCATTATTTGCCCGCTTGACTTAAAGTCACTAAGGTTTCTTTCAGCTTCCTTCAGCTTTTCCTGCATTTCCTCCAGCTGTTTATCCACAAAATCAAACGAGTATTTAATCGTCTGTTTTTGCTGGTCTATACGAGAGTCCCTGAACTTCTCGGTAATTGTGTTTGCTATTAAGGCAGCAGCATAAGGAGAATTATTTTTAACTGAGACTGTAAATACATTTGTTTTGATCTTATGATCCAGAGAAACCATACTCCGGAGTTTCTCCATCGTCTTATAATAGTTATCGACTGTAAAGTAGACTTTACTTCCGGGGACAGCATCAGGCCAATAAACAACGAGATTCATTTTATCCATGTTGAATACACCTGCGCTGGTATCTGTGGTGGTTTTCAGAAGACTATCATTTTCCGCGTTGTAAATCCTGTATGTTTTATCTTTTGCAATCTCTATATACATTCTGGAGGTTGCATTCATATCATTTATTTTAACTTCAACAAACTGAGGCAGCGAAATATGATCAGGCGGATTATTAAAAAATTCAGGGTTATAATAATCAACCAAAGATTTATCTACATTAATATGATTCCCGTTTGGACGCTCAATCCTATCCACGTGTAAATACAGGTTAAGATTATCAATTACCTTGCTGAAAACGCTCCAGGTTTCAACAAGTTCCATTTCTGTTTCAATTTCGTCGGAGGACTGAAGATTAACGATGTTCATTAAATCTGTAGGAGATTTGGAATCCTGCGCCTTGTCTTTTTTAAGAACCACGGTTGATTCATATACAGGTTTTGCTATAAATGAATATGCCGCAGCCAGCACAAGGGCCGCAATGACGGAAATTATAAGAATCGATTTTCTTCTATTAATAATCTGTAAAATTTCACCCAGGGTTTTTTCGGGATGTTTTTCATTCATTTTTTTATTCCTGGAAGAAGTATTGTTGGTGCTCATGCCTGCATATCCTTTGTCGTTCTAGATTTCCTCTGTTTAAAAATATTTTTTATCTAAGAAAAAGAACTGCTATTGTTACCAGGGCTGAAACTACAGAAAGAATTATAGTTATGCTTCTGGCGTTTGCCCACCATGTTTTGGGTACAAAAATCCTATCACCTGACTGCAGCCCTATATCACCCATTGTACTTCCGCTTTCTATTAGTCTCTGGGCATCAAGCTCTATTTCTTTATCATTTCTAATTATGTATACATTATCAAGATCAGCATCACTGGTAACACCCCCTGCAAGGGCGAATATGCCAGTAAGTTTTTCAACATCAGTTACATAATAATATCCTGGTGATCTTACTTCCCCGAGAATATTTATTTTGAATAGAGGCTGAATGGTTAGTTCAGGATCTTTGTAAAGTGAATCGTACTTAGCAGTAATTTCACTTTTTATCTCCGGGTAAGGCTTCTGCGTGGTTGAAATCAGACCAACGTAGGGAAGCTGGATTTTTCCATCCTGCTGAACATAATAATCTCCCGAAATCTGATCCGTAATATTAAAGAAAGCCAGTCGTACACCGTCTCCGGGATTTAGATATTGTGCCCGGGTTAGTTTCGTTGATATCAATATTAAAAGAACAATCACCAAAAATGTTCTGATGTTTTTCATCCTTCTCCTTAAACTCCTTGCTCCTTAGTCAATTAAATTATAAAATTAATTTAGAAAATAAAGCTGCTCTTCTCTGTGATGGTTAATAATTGTTTTTTGACACATGAAAAGTGATTGAACAGAAAATTCGGCTAAGAAGTATCTACTCTCAATTTCAATATATATGCCACTTAGGATACTTCATTCTACGATGTAACCTTATATAGAAACACGTACTGAATACTAATTTGAGAATAATTCTGATAAAATTCCTAAAATGACGCATGGTTTTATCAAAATGATCAGCTATATGTAAACCAGAGGGAGGAAAACCACCTTGGGAGATAATATATTTTACCCTCCTCAACAGTAAAAACTCAGGGGCAAATTTAACATACTTTTCGTTAAAAAAAATGCCCTTTTTAAGAAACTAACTGGAGAACCCTTTTGAAAGATCAGGTAGCGCTTAATTTTTCAACATAATCTCTTTATTAAGATCGACCTCCCCGGAAATTAGTTCTCAGACACAAGATTATTCTGATTTAAATCAGAATTACCAAATAAATCAGATTCTTTACGATAACTTAATTTTATATATGCAGAAAATTTATAAATTTCAGTTCAAACAATTTCCAATTATTTAAAACAGATAAATGCGAACGAGGCCAATCTATGAATATTCCTTTTCTTGATTTAAAAGTTCAATACCAATCAATTAAAAAAGATGTTGATCCAGCTATTCAAAATGTAATTGATAATACGGCTTTTATCCTTGGTAAAGCTGTTTCAGATTTCGAGGAAAAATTTGCGGACGCTCATGAAGTTAAACACTGTCTTGGAACCAGTTCAGGAACAGATGCCAATCATATCGCCTTATGGGCGCTGAACATTAAACCCGGTGATGAGATAATTATACCGGCGAATACATTCATTGCAACTGCATGGGGCGCAACATTATGCGGCGCGGTTCCTGTTTTTGTAGATTGCCATCCTGAGAGCTATAACCTGGATCCGGAAAAAGTTGAAGCTGCCATAACAAATAAAACCAAAGCAATCGTTGCCGTTCACTTGTATGGACAGCCGGCGGACCTTGACCCGCTTAGGGATATTGCCAAAAAACATAATCTCTTCCTGGTTGAGGATGCTGCCCAGGCTCACCTTGCCGAGTATAAGGGTAAAAAGGTTGGCGGGTTATCAGATGCATGTTCATTCAGTTTTTACCCGGGAAAGAACCTCGGGGCGTTTGGTGAGGGCGGCGCTGTTACTACCAATAATGATGAAGTTTTCGACTTTATGAAGAAAATTAGAGAACATGGACAGTCCAAAAAATATTATCATGCTACTTTCGGACATAATTACAGGATGGAAGGCATACAGGGTGCTGTTCTCGGAGTAAAGCTAAATTACCTTCCAGGGTGGACGGAAGGAAGACGTAAAGTAGCTGAAAAATACCGTGATCTCCTGGGTGACTTTGAAAGGATCGTTCTGCCTAAAGAAATGCCCTGGGCAAAACATGTTTATCACCTCTATGTTATCAGGGTTAAGCCAGCTGATAAGAAGAATCAAAGTGAAACACGAGATGATCTTCAAAGATTTTTAAATGAGCATGGAGTCTCTACTGGTCTTCACTATCCTGTTCCATTACCTAAACAAGAATGTTTTTATTCCCTGGGTTACAAACCCGGTGAGTTTCCGGTAACAGAAGAACTGGCGGAAACCGGTTTATCACTGCCTATGTTTCCTGAATTGAATGATGAACAGATTAAATACGTAGCAGATAAGGTTAAAGAATTCTATAAATAAAGAAGACGCACTGGCTTTTACAGGATAATTTTAATATACTTGATACATAGTCAGGGAATACCCTCCCTATTTGTCCCTAGCTGTGATTTATCTATACTAAACATATCGCAATTGTTAAGCATCATTCTCTCTTATGTCTCATTATATTAAGTTATTATTTGATTCTATCTCATTTTGAAAAGAAATCATGAGTGATCATTCTATTTAAGCTCATATAAATAAATAAGTTGGTGGCACACTATTGGGTTAGTATTCCATTACCAACTTGAGGTCAGACAAAATTGAACATATTTGGATTACGAAAAATACCAAAGTATAAAGTAGTATACGCAGCCGTCGATATCATTACCATCTTCACGTGTTTCCTTATTTCCGTTTACATCCACCGAAGAGAATCGAGCCTGGGATTTATCGAGTTCTTCACCATGAATGAAAGTATGATATATCTCCTTTTAGGATTATCAATACTTTTTTCGGTGATCTTCCAGTATAACGGCCTATATAGGATAAATGTTATTCTCAGCCGTTCGGCGCATTTCGCTAACATCATTAAATCTCAATACTACGGCGCCCTTAATATAGTACTCGTATCACTGCTAATTCAATCTTACAACGTAGTAGATGGCAGGCTGATTATCTTTACGTATATCCTGGTAGCTATACCCACACTTTACCTGATCAGGGTAGAACTGCTGAGGGAGTTATTTATCCAGCTCAGGCATAATTCATTCAAAAGAAATGTAGTTATCGTTGGAGATGGAAAGTCAGGCAAATTACTCGCTACCAAACTGATTTTTGAAAATTATATTGGAATAGAGCTCATTGGTTTTGTTGATGATGATAAAGCAATTGATGAAGAAATTGTGAGCGGTAAAAGGGTTATTGGAAAACTAGCAGATCTGAGCCAGGTTATTTCAGACTACAGCGTAGATGAGATAATTGTGGCTATTGATGGTGATAACCACGAAAAGCTGCTTGAAGTACTTGACTTCTGCAAGCTCCATAACATCAGCGTAAGGCTTACATCAGAATTGTTTGATATTGTTACGAGGAAGGTTGATATCGAGAAATATATAGACATTCCCGTTATTGATGTCTCGGCCCATTATAATAACAGATTTACTTTAGCAATCAAAAGGCTGATTGATATTGCGGTTTCGCTTGCTGCCATTATCATTCTTTCGCCTATAATACTGGTGATAGGAATCCTTGTTAAAATGTCATCAAGCGGTCCGGTGCTTTTTTCCCAGGTCAGGATCGGAAGATATGGAAAGCCCTTTAAGTTTTATAAATTCCGTTCGATGAAAGTTCTAACCGGTGAGGATGAAGAGCGTAAACAGAAGATGATCGAATTTATGCGGAATAATGTTACGAGCGGATCAGACACTAAAATTGTAAATAATAACAGGGTAACCTGGATTGGTAAAATAATGAGGAAAACCTCATTGGACGAACTTCCCCAGCTGTTTAATGTACTTAAAGGTGAAATGAGCCTTGTAGGTCCCCGTCCCTGCCTTCCATACGAGTACGATAATTACGACGAATGGCAGAAAAGAAGGTTGTCTGCAATTCCAGGTTGTACAGGAGTATGGCAGACTTGCGGCCGCAGTTCAGTTTCGTTCAAAGAGTCAATAGTTCTTGACCTTTACTATATCAACAATATGTCACCCTGGTTTGACCTTCAATTGATTTTTAAGACGATTCCTACGATGCTTTTTTTAAGAGGCGGAAAATAATAGGGCTAAATAATGAATATCTTATGTTAATACTGATAAGTCTGGAGGAAAAATGAAAGTTGGAATAATCGGACTCGGTTACTGGGGTCCGAACCTGTTAAGAAATTTTATGGCTCAGCCTGATGTTGAAGAGGTTATAGCCTGTGATCAAAGAATAGAACGGCTGCAATTCATAAAAGCTAAATTCCCTTCTGCGCATCTCACAGAAAACGCATCTGAAGTAATAAACGGTGATGCAGATATAATTGTTATTGCCACACCCGTATATACTCACTATGAGCTCGCCAAAAAGAGTCTTGAAGCAGGTAAGCATATATGGGTAGAAAAACCATTTACCGCTACCACAGCTGAAGGAGAAGCTCTAATTGCTCTTGCAGAGCAGAAAAACCTTAAAATATTTGTAGATCATACATTTATTTATACAGGCGCTGTCAGGAAGATGAAAGAGCTGGTAGAGAAAGGTGAACTTGGTAAAATCCTTTATTTTGATTCTGAAAGAATTAACCTGGGGTTATTCCAGCGTGATGTGAATGTGGTTTGGGATCTTGCCCCTCATGATCTTTCTATAATGAATTATGTTCTTGGTGATCATAAGATTGAAGCGGTATGTTCAAATGGAATAGCTAATTTTAACGGTAAAGAAAATATTGCTCATCTTTCAATTTATTTTGAAGATAACTGCTTCGCTCATTTTCATGTAAACTGGACTTCACCGGTTAAGATTAGAAGAATGATTGTTGGCGGAGACAAAAAAATGCTTGTTTTTGATGATATGGAGAACTTTGAAAAGATTAAGGTTTACGACAGCGGTGTGGATTTTAAGACGCAGGAGAGTATACACGAAGCCTTAGTTCAATACAGAATAGGCGATATGTTCTCCCCTAAAATAAATCAGACTGAAGCTCTTGCAATGGGTGCGAGGGAATTCATAGACGCTATCAAGGAAAACAGGAAACCCCTTACGGATGGAGTTGACGGTTTGAATGTCGTACGAATACTTGAAGCAAGTTCGGAATCAATCAAAAACAGGGGAAAAATGGTTTACTTTTCTAATTCACAAATTGAAGCCTGATTTCTGAATAAAATGGAAAAAAAGAATATTAACAATGTCAAACTTGGCAAAGACGTTAAGATATTTGACTTTGTAAACTTATACGGATGCTCAATTGACGATAACACAAAAGTTGGGACTTTCGTTGAAATACAGAAGAATGCCTTTATCGGTAAAAACTGTAAGATTTCCTCGCATACATTTATATGCGAAGGCGTTCACATTGAGGATAACGTATTTATCGGTCATAATGTTACCTTCATTAATGACAAAATACCACGTTCTGTAAATCCTGACGGTTCTATGCAGTCAGAAGAAAACTGGAAAGTCGTTGAAACCTACATTAAGAAGGGTGCTTCTGTAGGTTCATCTGCTACTATTCTTTGCGGAGTAACAGTAGGTGAAAATGCAATTGTAGGCGCCGGGGCAGTAGTCACTAAAGATGTGCCGCCGGGGGTAGTTGTTGCCGGCGTACCGGCCAGGATTATTAAAAAGCAGATTTAGCGATAGCAAAAAAAAAGCTCTGAGGACCTCAGAGCTTTTTTTTTAATCTTTACAAACTTGTTAAGCCAGCAATTTTACCAGAAAAAAGACCAGAACGAAGAAATACGTCACACTTAATGAAAGTTTTAATAAGCCTTTATTTTTTTCCCTTACACTTACCGCAGTAAAATCAACCTTTACCGGTTTAACTTCTTCTGCTACTTCATAACCGTGTTCCGCTGCTCTCATACGAATATTTACTGGCATAATTTCTCCGCTATAAAATAGATTATCAACACAACTGTACTTTAAGTGACAATAATCATACCTCTAATCTAGTATTCGAATACAAGAGATTTTCAAAGGTTGGTTTTCCCCGTGGTAAGAATTACCGGAAATATTTTTAAGAGGTGCGAAAAAAATGAATGAATAAATAAGAGAGCAGAGTGAAATTAATCACCTACTGCTCTTTTATAATTACTATTCTGCGGTTTTTAACTCTTCCTTCATCGGTTGTGTTATTGGCTATCGGGAACTTGTCTCCCAGTCCATATATCGTGAATTTTGAAGCATCTAATCCATGAGAAATAAAATAATAATAAACCGCTTCAGCACGTTTTGAAGACATAGTTCTTATCCACTGTTCAGGACCCTGGCTATCCATATGTCCCTCTATCCTCCAGAATGCGTCAGGACTTTTCTTCACCTGCGCCACAATTTCGTCCAATTTCTTGTAAGACTCCGGTTTTATCTCCGCCCGGTTTGTATAAAAGATATCATCTCCCTGGAGGGTGAAGGTATCTGAGGATTTATTTATGGATTCTTTTGGGGTTTCTTGTTTCTGAGACTGTGGAGCAACATCCGGGCAACCATCGTCATCCTGGTAACCGTTTACGGTTTCAGCTTCATTCGGGCATTTATCATCTTTATCAGGGATGCCGTCGTTGTCATTATCGAGATCCGGACAACCATCCTCGTCCTGGAATCCGTCAAAATCTTCAGCTTCATTAGGGCATTTGTCATTTTTATCTAAAATACCGTCCCCGTCATTATCCATATCGGGACAACCGTCATTATCCTGGAATCCGTCAAGATCTTCAGCTTCGTCCGGACATTGGTCTTTTGTATCCGGTATTCCATCTCCATCATTGTCATAATCAGGACAACCGTCGCTGTCTTGAAATCCATCGTAATCTTCTGGTTCCTTTGGACATTTATCATCTGAATCGACGATTCCGTCGCCATCTGAATCACGACTGCTTATGAAGGCATACGAAACTCCCAGCGACACTGTTGAAAAGAAATCTTTGTTCTTCCCGAGCGCCACGTCATCAAGGTAATCGCTGAAAACAAAGTGAAGAGCCGAATTTACCTGTATACTGATCTGCCGGGTGACAGGGATATTAATTCCTGCCTCAGCATTAAATCCGAAAGTAGCTTTATCGTAAACGTTGTTACTGTTGTTAACTAACAGCTTTCCGTTATAATCTTTTGGACTAAACGAGAAGAATGAAAGTCCCGCGCCTACGTAGGGCAGGAAATCCTGAGTTACTGCGTAAGAATATAACACTGACCCATTAATCATTATGACATCTGTTGCGAAGGAATAAGGTTTTTTAGCGTTGTCCTTTCCCTTAACAGTTGCAAGGCCTCCCATTAATCTTAATCCGAGTATATTTTCATCCATTGCAGGGAAATAATAGGTGGCAGACAGAGTCCCGTTGATACCCGTGTAAACATCTTTATAATCGGTTTTACCGATTGTTATTCCTCCGGAGGCTGTACCTAAAAGTGATTGTGAGAAAGGATGAACATCATTTTTAATAAAAGATTGAGGGTAGTTCATACAAGTAATAAAAAGAATCAGCCCCGCTAACAGTTTCAATCTGCCCATTTTACACCATTATATTTTTTACAATAACTCAACTAGATTAACTTCCCCTTAAACTCACATTATTCTTATTTGCAATATTCTATTTTTTTATGATTAAATAAAGCATTATGAAAAAATACTCTAAAGGATTTTCTTTCGGTTAATCCACTATTTTGAATTCAACTCTTCTATTGAAAGCCCTATTAACCGGTGAATCGTTTTCCCGGACCGGCTGCTTCTCTCCCATCGCCTTTGTAGAAATGCGGTCTCTGCTAATACCATGCGAAACTAGATAATCGTAAACTGAATTTACTCTTTTCTCTGACAGCTTTATATTGTAGTCATCTGATCCGAAACTATCTGTATGTCCTGATATTATAACTTTTGTATCCGGGTTTTCGTTCAATACATCTATCGCATGTTCCAGGATCGGATATGATTCAACACGTATATCAGATTTATCAAAATCGAAATTAACATTGAACAGCATCGGTTTGGTACGGTATAAAGTATCCTTTTCAATTTTAACAACCGGAACTTCTTTATAAACAGTATCAGTTCTAAAAACTTCCTTTATGCCTTCCGGACTTTCTTTGCAAATGGTAGAAGGCTCACCCTGCGAAAACTGCCATAAAAAACCTAATTCAAAAGTCATATACGTATCACCATTTCCACCGAATATGCCTTTATTCTGTTCATTAACACTGTAATTTCCGTCCAGTTTGTTATGCGAAAGTGTGTGATAATTCATCTCCGCTTTAAGCCTCCATTCATCTGACATATTCCAGAATGCACCGAGACCAAGATTTACTTCATAACCAGCAACGAAATCATCAAGTTCAGAATTAAAAGAGTTTTTGGATTTTGAACCAATGAATCCTCCGCCGGCCAGTATAAATGGGGTTATAACTTCACAGGGAAGTATTGTATATATAAGGTCAAGATCTCCTGCAAAAGCATTTGCTTTCTGCAAGTTCAATACAGTCCCCCGGTAATAATAAGATTCCATATGATAAACGCCCCCTTTTAACCGCAGGGCAATGTATTCTGAAAAATTTCTTTCAAAAGACAGATATCCTCCGAAATTTGTGTTACCTGAATATCCGTTTCCTGTAACGCTTACAAAACGGGGGTAAGAAGCCCCGAACCCGAGACTCCAGCCATTGCTTGCTGGCTGGGCATAAATTTCGTTAAATGATGAAGCAGAGATTAATAATATGAGAAGGAGTAAAGAGAGTTTCATCTATGTTGCCTTATATAAGAAGATTTAAGTACTAATGTTAAAATATTTATTACTGATGGTATTTTCACAATATATGTGCCATAACGAAACAGGGTATGCTCTGAGTGAAAAGTCGATATATGCTTGTAAAACTAAGGATATCTCGGGCTTTGTAAACATTCCGGAAGAATAAAAATCTCAAAATGAAATTTTTAGTTAATGGTAGACAATAGGGTAGTCTAAGAGGCAGGAAAGCAGGGAGGGGGGGTAGGAATGGAATACCGGCAATCTATTAACGTATCGGTGCGATGCACCGAGGAATGATAGGCAGGTACCGTAGACTATTAAGGTTTCGGTGAGGAACGCCGAGGAGGGGAAGAATGGTATGTTTGTGGCAATACACAGGGGGGGTGGTTTAGGATCGACATATCTATTAACATTTTGCCGCTATGCGGCAATACAATAAGCAATTATAGAGCATTCCGATGGAGGTAGATGAAAACGAATATGTAGGGTGCGATGCGGTGAGAGGTGTGAGGGGGGTAGGAATGGAATACCGGCAATCTATTAACGTATCGGTGCGATGCACCGAGGAATGATGAGCAGGTACCGTAGACTATTAAGGTTTCGGTGAGGAACGCCGAGGAGGGGAAGAATGGTATGTTTGTGGCAATACACAGGGGGGGTGGTTTAGGATCGACATATCTATTAACATTTTGCCGCTATGCGGCAATGCAATAAGCAATTATAGAGCATTCCGATGGAGGTAGAAGAAAACGAATATGTAGGGTGCGATGCGGTGAGAGGTGTGGGGGGGTAGGAATGGAATACCGGCAATCTATTAACGTTTCGGTGCGATGCACCGAGGAATGATGAGGAGGTACCGTAGACTATTAAGGTTTCGGTGCGATACACCGAGGAATTGGGATCGACATATCTATTAACATTTTGCCGCGATGCGGCAATGCAAAAAGCAAATTGCAGAGGGCCGGGTTTGGGCCGGGTACGGGCTTGTTATGGGCCTGTTGTGAGCCTGTTAGAGGCCGAGCAAAGGCCGACAGAGTTATTTCAGCAGGAGCATTTTACGAATTTGAGAATTAGCACCAGAGATAAGGCGGTAAAAATATATTCCGCTGGGGAGAGAAGAACCATCAAAAACGGCTTCATATTCGCCTGCGCTCATTTCACGATTAATAAGCACGCTAATTTCTTTACCAAGCACATCATAAACAATAAGAGAGGTTTTACCACTATGCGGAAGGGTAAACCTTATTCTGGTTGACGGATTAAACGGATTGGGGTAATTCCGTGAAAGATTGAAATCCAGACTAGAAATATTTTGATCTGTTGTTCCGGTAATTTGAAAATGCAGTTCATCGCTTTTCATTATTACAGGATTTTTATCAGCAGCTTCATACATCATATTGAATCTGTTTATGTCGCCTGAATTCATCCCGGCAAGATAATCGGCGACTTCAGGCTTCAGCGTCTGATAGCATACTTCTGCAGAAACGTTCACTTCTGTAAGATCAGAAATTGGTATTCTGTATCTAACAGCGTCTGTGCCTGAACCTTCATTGCCGTTAGATTTATTAAAATCGGGATCATCCAATGCGTAACCATATACCGAAGTTGTATCATAACTGCTATGCGACGATTTAAATCCCAGAGGAGGTATCCTGTTGTCTTTTATATATGTTGATGCCCTCAGCAGGGTATAGGTTACGTTTCCATTTATATCCACAGGAACTGCTTCATATACCTGCACTTCGTCCGGGGAGCTGATTACATCATAATGTCTTTCGAAAGGGAGATCCATACCGTGTATACGGCCTTCGTTGTCCCACATCCCCGATTCAAATATTGTATTATTTTCACTGTCTGAGGCCCTGAGATGAATCCACATTCTCCTGAGCGGAATACCTGTGGGAAGTTTGTGTCCCGTGAGGTTCTGCAGCTTAACACTTACAGTCAGAGAATCATTCTCCTGGAAACCTTCCATGTAAAGATTAAGAGAA
Source organism: uncultured Ignavibacteria bacterium (assembly GCA_963800255.1). Taxonomy (GTDB): domain Bacteria; phylum Bacteroidota; class Ignavibacteria; order Ignavibacteriales; family Ignavibacteriaceae; genus DATFVA01. Next base: position 20,511 of record CAWDAK010000027.1, read on the forward strand.
AGATCCTTAAGGTTTCTTTCGGCAAAAGCCAGTGTAGTATCGAAATGGCTGGTTTCAGCCGTTACCTGCAGTGTGTCGGGATAGTCGCGCAGCATCTTCAGTATGAAGGTATTTCCTCCAACGAAAGTTTCTTTCCAGAAAGGGGATCTGTGTGTTGTATCCGATTCGGGAACTGTCGCAATATCAATTGGAGTAAATATCTTTGGTGAATGACAGCTCTGACAAGTGATCTGCTGAGCAGGATAAATGCTGTTTTTCCATTCGAGGTAAGGAGTCTGTTCAGGGAAATCCCCAACCACGTTACCCTGTTCGTTAAGAGTTGGAGTAAAGAGCGTGTGGCACGTTGCGCATAATTCAGATGTCAGCGACTTCGGTTCATACGTAGGAGCATAACCTATAAACTGCTGCATAAAAAAAGTATCGGGATATTCATACGGTCCGTAAATAAGACTATCATCCGTGATAATGTAATTTCCTGAATAAGATGACTGCTCTCCGAAATTCAACGGATTTATCTGGTGGCACACTGTGCAGCTAACACCATCATTTGCAAGAGGATCCTGTCGAAGGTCAGCCATAGTATATGTTGTATGTCCGTCATAAATAGCCTGGGTGTAACCCATAGGTGCGTGACATTTGGTGCAGAGTGTTTCAATGGTATCTTTTAATGAGGGGAATTCGTTTACTTCACCCGATACCATGGCCCTCCAGAGGGGATCCTTGCTTGAATTGGCCATCATAGTTGAACGCCAGTAAGTAGGAGGAGAAATATCCACTCCGTTTAATGAAAGCACATCCCCGTTGCCTGTATGGCAGTCAGCACAATTCCCTGAGCCTGCAAAAAGGACAGAATTTTCAGTAGTAAGAGAATACTGACCGAGGGCTGTTCCAAGAATAATTTGAAAAAGTATCAGAAAGTAAATTTTTTTCATCAGCAGTTAAGGCTGTTTTTATTTACCGGTAAAATATTTAAGTCTGTTTAAAGATAACAGACAAATTTACATCAATTTAGGTTATTGATGAAAAAACCGTAACTGTTTCATTTTAATTATCCCCGTTTTTTAATAAGACACGCCTTTTTATAACCGGCATATTAATTGTGTCTCAATAACTGCAATTATTTAGATTTCCGGCAGGAGACGGCATTCTGAAGAAGGTGACGTCAAAATTGTCGGACAGTTTTAGTGTATACGATTAATACAGTGTTAAACAAATAGTTAATAAATAACAAAGAGAGGCAGCAGCAATGTCAATAGGAAAAATTGGTTTCCTCGAAACCTATGCACCTGATGATAATGGCGGTGTTATGGGCGCAATCCTTGTCACCGACGCAGACACAAAACCATTGGAGTTCCGGGTAACAGCTCCAATAAAAACTACCAATTTCCAGAAAACCTTATACGGAGATGTTCTGCTTGAGCATATCCTGGTAGAACTTATATCAGTTCCCCTAATCAATGCTTTGAATGAAGAGATTGATATTATCCTGGTGAAGGATAATCTTTTCCTCGGAGCGAATAACAAACAAGGCGTCAGGGTTGTCAGGGTATTCGGCGAGGATGATTCCTCAAAAGGCAACAAAAATGCGCAGGAGCTTAAGGGCTACAACGGAAGCGGAAAAATGTTTGTAGAAACTTCCAAGAAATATGAATCAGAACTTGGACAGATAAAAGATCTTTTAGTTGAGGTTGCCGAGAACAGGAATCTTCTTGAACCCTTCGACCGATTAAAACAGGCTTGTGAACAGGTTCATTTACAGAAGACAAGTGACTGATGTACAGAGCTGTAAGGAAGAAGGTAGCAGAATCAGTCAGTAAGCTTGAATTTCCCGAGCAATACGACTGGAATAAATGGCTGAGAGAACCCGACGCTGACGAATATTACATTGATAATATTTATACTTCGGTTCTTGATACTGCCGATATGAATGTCTGGCCTGAACTTCCTTCAACCAGGGGTTATACTTTCGATCTGCCCAAAGTTAAATACTCCAAACCATTCAAACAGCTTTACATCCAGAAACAAAAAACTAATAAGATCTTCTTCAGCTTCCCTAAAACATCTTTGAACGAGATTAAGGAAATCCTAAAAAAAGCAGAAATTGCTTATTCTCTCTCTGTCTCGGACTCAGGAAAAGGTGCTATTTTCCGGTTAAGCGAAGGCAAATCTAAAAAGACTTTTGAAACTTCTGTTGAAATACTTATTCGTGAGTTTTATCTGCTTTCCCCCCGGCTTTTTCATTTTCCTATGCTGGTACCCGGTGAGAAGGTATACTCTATAAATGTCAGGCTTGAGGATAAAGTTAAGGTTATGGATCTTCTTTCCAACCTTAAAACGGAAGTAATGAATGTAGAACTCCTGAATTCTGAAAATTTCATAGATAAGTTAAATAAAGCTGAAAACAGGAAAGTAGAATTCCAGCCTCTTAAGGAATCAGCTGCTGTAAAAAATGTTGAGGTAATGAAGCTGGATAAACTTCTAAGCTCTATAAATGATCAGAAGAAACTTGTTAAGAAGGTAAGCTTTGAACCTTTGTTAATGGACGAGAAGCCGTTGGATATTAAAATACCTTCGGCAATTAAGAACAAGCTGAAAGTGCTCTCCGTTAAAAATATCAGGATTTCCGCTCCTAAGGTTAAGCAGGGAGTGAAGATAACAGATAAAGTGCTGACTGATGTAAAGAGTTTCACATTCAGCAGCAAACAGGATGTTATAAATGAGAATACTGATTTTCTTTCCCGTGACCTTGAGGTAATACTACAGCCTGTAATCAATTTCAGCAAAGAAGAGAAGGCAAGGATATACGATTTCCTCTATGATTTCCAGAAACCCGCCGCAGATTTCCTCTCGGAGAAAGAAGTCGCTCTACTGAATGATGAGCTCGGTTTGGGAAAAACGCTTGAAGTAATAGGCGCCCTGAAAATTCTCTTCAGGAGGAAGGATATCTCCAGCGCAATAATAGTTTGCCGCCATGAGGATATCGGCTGGTCTAAACGGCGTCCGCATTTAAGCGATTTAAAGCTTAACGGGTGGTTCGATCATCTGCAGAAATTCTCGCCATCAATAACTGCTGATATAATCTATGATAATACCGAGCAGGAATGGAAGAAATCTTCGGCTGTTAAGATTATTGATCACAAGCTTTTTAGTGAAGCGATTGAGAAAAAGTTTATCTCGCTTAATGATATGAACCGAAGGTGCTGTCTGGTACTTGATGAGGTAGAGGATTTTCCTGAAACCATTCTTGATCCCCTTCCAAAATACCTCTGGATGGTAAGCGGATTTAGCAGTGACGAATTAAAAGCCAAGATCAGTCATATTGCCGGAAAAGAAATCCCTGTAGAAAATTTCGGTAGAACCCGCGAAGATTTAACAGACTCACTTCCTAAAAAGATTAAACAGGATTACTGGGTTGAGATGGATCCTGATCAGAGACTTGAATATGAAAAAGCTCTTGAGTCAGGCAGAGAAAAGATTTACGACCTTGTACAGGCCGGCAACCCCTTCCTTGTTCAGTCAAACGTATTTACCTTAATTCATCAGCTTACCCAGATCGGAAATTTCCATGGTAAGAAAGAGTCAAGCGTTAAGTCAGAACTTCTTCTGCACCAGGTTAAGAGTATTCAAAAAAGCGGTAAGAAAGTGATGGTATACTCCCAGTATGACCGTCAGGGTACACAGCGGCTTGAAAAGCTTTTCGCCAAAAACGGTATTAAATATGTATTGTATCAAACAGGCATTTCACTTAAAGAGATGGAAGATGCCGTTAAAAAGTTCACGAAGGATAAGTCAATTACAGTTTTCCTTGCTGGAATGAAAGCGCTGAACGCTAAACTTAACCTTGAAAAGGTTCCATACCTTATACATTTCGATCAATGGTGGAATCCTGTATCCGCCTGGCAGTCAGAAGAAAAATTAAGTTCGCCTGAGAACAGTCCGGCCGGCAGCTTAAATATTTATAACTATTTCATTAAAAATAGTATTGACGAAAAAATTCAGATGAAGATTATCGAGAAGGGACTCGATAACAGGAACATGTTTGACCTGCTGAGTTCAGACGGTATTTATGCGCTGTTTACCAATGAGGACTGGCTTGAAGTTCTTGAACTTGTCGAACCCAGGGATCCTGCTTCTGTTGAAGCAAAGAAAAAAGAACACCTTGACTATATAGTTAACCTGAATACAGATGATTTTTCGCATAAAGTTAAGGCCCTGCTGGGAAGAATCGGTTATAAGAATGTAAGCTTCAAAACCTCATTTAATCCTGACGAAGTACGTTTATATGCCTCTTCTTTAAAAAACTCAGTAGAGGTTAAAGCTGCTATTCAATGTCTTAACGTAAAAGTGGTTACACGTAAAGCCGTTAAGGAATTTACGGAGTCCCTCGTGTCAAACACGGAAAAAATATTCATATTCACTACGGGTGAAATTGATGAAAAACTTATTAAGAACCCGGGTGATGATAGAATTGTGCTCATCAACAAAAACCAGGCTGCCGAATATTTCTATATGTTTAACCTGATCTAGGGTTATCAGCCCTCACCCTTTTACCTCCTTCTATTATACTGTTCCTCTAATCACACACGTTTATTCATTTCTTTGTTTATTACTAATAAAGGAATGAAAAATGAGTTTAGTAAAAGTCCGTTATGAATGGAATGATGACTTTTCGCAGACAATAAAATCTACCGGGAGATATTATGTCAATTATAAACATGAATAAAGATAAGTTTATAAGTATACCAATAGGACAGGTTGTCCTTGAAGGCAGTCTTTACTTGTCAGAAAACGAGAGGGGAATAATAATATTTGCTCAGGGAAGCGGAAGCAGCCGCCATAGTTCACGCAATAAAAGGGAAGCCGGAATTCTGCAGGAAAATAATTATGCAACTTTGCTTGTCGATCTGCTGACTGAAGAAGAGGAAAGAGTTGATATCCATAACAGGAAATTCAGGTTTGATATAGAGATGCTGGCTCTTCGTTTAACGGAGATAACCGACTGGATTACAAGAAATGAAAGTACACGCAACCTGCAGATAGGTTATTTCGGATCCAGTACCGGTGCCGCTGCAGCACTAATCGCTGCTTCAAGAAGACAGCACCTTATTAGCGCCGTGGTTTCCAGGGGAGGACGACCTGATCTTGCCGAAAAATACCTTGAACAGGTTAAAGCTCCAACCCTTTTTTTGGTGGGAGGAGATGACCTCCAGGTGATAGGAATAAATGAGCAGGCCCTGAAAAAAATGAAGGGAAATAATAAAATGGAAATTATTCAGGGCGCATCCCACTTGTTTGAAGAACCGGGTAAACTTCATGAAGCTGCGGCTCTTGCCGCGGACTGGTTTACTGAGCATATAGGTTATAATAATTAAGGTATTGAAGTTATGAGCAGGATAAAATTGAAAGACAATAAAGAAGATAATCTTATAAGCTATGTTGACAACTTTTCAACAGAATTAAACAGCTATGACGACCTTGAACCTTTGCTGGAAAGGGTGGGCAATGCTCATTATGTTCTATTGGGCGAGGCTTCGCATGGTACACATGAATATTATACCTGGCGGACTAAGATTTCAAAACGACTGATCCATGAGAAAGGTTTTAATTTCATTGCTGTTGAAGGAGACTGGCCTGACTGTTATACGATGAATCATTTTGTGAAGAATTATGATAATTCTGACAAAACTGCTTCAGATCTTCTATACCATTTTGAAAGATGGCCTGCCTGGATGTGGGCTAACTGGGAGGTGGTTGCTCTTCTTGAATGGATGAAGAATTATAATAAGGGGCGTCAGAAAAAAGTCGGTTTTTACGGACTCGATGTTTACAGTTTGTGGGAATCGATGCAGGTTATAATAGATTACCTTGAGAACAGCTACCCTGAAGCTGCTGCACTTGCAAGAGATGCTTATAGATGCTTTGAGCCGTACGGTAACAATGAGGAAAATTATGCTATAAAATCGAGGCTTGTTCCTGAAAGCTGCGAACAGGAGGTTGTTGAACTTCTTACTGATATCAGGAGAAAAATCAATTCATTCAACACTGACCCTGAAGGTGGACTTAATGCTGAACAGAACGCTGCGGTGATGGTAAATGCTGAAAAGTACTACCGTGCTATGGTGAGAAGCGGACCTGATTCATGGAACATACGCGACTCTCATATGGCAGACACACTCGACCGGTTAAAAGCTTACTATGGGAAAAATTCAAAATGTATTATCTGGGCCCATAATACACATATAGGAGATGCCCGGGGTACAGATATGAAAGAAGCAGGGATGAAAAACCTGGGACAGATTGTCCGTGAGCGACATGGAGAGAAAGATACGGTATTGATCGGGTTCGGTTCCTACCAGGGTAATGTTATTGCTGGAGAAGCGTGGGGCTCACCTATGGAAGTTATGGATGTTCCAATAGCAAAGCAGAACAGCTGGGAGGATGTATTTCATAAGTCCGGAAGACGGAACCGGATGCTTATAACAAAAGAACTGGAGGACAAAGAAGAGATGTATGGTATAAGGGAGCACCGCGCAATCGGGGTGGTGTACAACCCTTCACATGAACGTAACGGGAATTATGTACCTACTGTATTACCTGACAGGTACGATGCATTTATTTACCTGGATGAAACAAGTGCACTGCACCCCCTGGAGGAAACCCCTGGCGAAACCCTTCATACACCGGATACATACCCATGGGGAATTTAATTTATTGCATAAACTCAGGAGGTTGATATGTTGACATTTCAGGATGAAGAAACATCTAAAGCAGATAAAAAAATTGAGGAGTGGAGAACAAAATTTGTAGGACTCCAGGCACGACTAAATAATACTTCTGATAGTATCTCCGATCAATTCGAGGATATGCTGCGGAAACTTGATGAAATGAAAATAAAGGTGGAGGAATTAAAGAATCCCGGCAGCAACAGCTTCGAATCAATAAAAGATGAAATAAATAAAATCGATAGTCTGATAAGGGAGGATTACGATAGTATACAGAAGAAGTTATATTAAAAAAAGAAAGAAATTATTAATGGAAGACGACAGGAAATATATCAGGCAGTTTGATAGTCTGAATAAAGATGATGTGAAAATAGTGGGTGGTAAAAATGCATCACTCGGTGAAATGGTATCGTCACTGAAACCTGAAGGAATAAAAGTGCCTGACGGTTTTGCTACAACCGCAGAAGCATATCGTGAATTCCTGAGGCAGAATGGTATTGAGAATGAAATAAGGAAACTTGTTGAAAAGCTGAAGGGAGATAACTCCAACCTCCACCAGATAGGTAAAGAAATCAGAAAATTGTTTCATCAGAACGAATTCCCGAAGGAAATAAAGCAGGCTATTTCCAAAGCTTATAACGATCTGAGCGGGGTATACGATAAAAGAAATGTGGATGTAGCCGTAAGGAGCAGTGCTACAGCAGAGGACCTTCCGGATGCAAGTTTCGCGGGGCAGCAGGAGTCCTTCCTGAATATTTCAGGGGAGGATGATCTTCTTGAAGCCTGCAGAAACTGCTATGCTTCATTATTTACTGACCGTGCAATAAGCTACAGAAATGAAAAAGGGTTTGATCATATGAAGATAGCCCTGTCTGTCGGGGTTCAGAAAATGGTAAGGTCTGATAAGGCTGGTTCCGGAGTTATGTTTACGCTTGATACGGAAACCGGATTCCGGGATGTAGTGGTGATAAACGCGGCATGGGGATTAGGAGAAAATGTTGTACAGGGAGCTGTTAATCCTGATGAATACCAGGTTTATAAAAAACTCCTTGACGATAAGCATGCGATTCCTATAATAGAAAAAAAGCTGGGAGAAAAAGAAAAGAAGATGATTTATTCCAGGGGAGATTCCGGAAGTACAAAGAATGTGGAAACCTCGAAGAAAGAACAGAAAAGTTTTGTGCTTACCGATAAAGAGATTATTAAACTTGCCCGCTGGGGTGCAATCATAGAAAAACATTATGATACACCAATGGATATTGAATGGGCTAAAGATAGTCAGCTGAAAGAACTTTTCATCGTACAGGCCCGCCCTGAAACGGTGCAGTCGCAGAAAACCGGGCAGTCAATGAAGGCATACAAACTGAAGGAAAGAAAGGACCCGGTTATAACAGGACGCAGCATAGGCGGAGCTATCGCCGCAGGAAAGGTACTGGTACTGCAGAGCGCTGATGATATAGACCGTTTTGAGGATGATGCAATCCTCGTGACGGGTATGACTGATCCTGACTGGGTTCCGGTAATGAAACGTGCTTCGGGTATTATAACCGATTACGGCGGCAGAACATCCCATGCTGCCATTGTAAGTCGTGAACTCGGCATCCCGGCTATAGTTGGTACGGGCAGCGCCACTGAAACACTTAAAGACGGGCAGCAGGTAACAATGTCGTGCGCTGAAGGTGAAAATGGATTTGTTTATGACGGAATACTTGACTTTGAGGTTGAAGATATCGAACTGGAGGAAATCCCTGAAACCAGGACGCATATCCAGATGAATATCGCGAGTCCTTCTGCATCATTCAGATGGTGGAAACTTCCGAATGAAGGGATAGGTCTGGCAAGGATGGAATTTATCATAAATAATATCATTAAAATTCATCCAATGGCTCTTATTCATTATGATGAACTAGAGGATAAAGACGCTAAGAAAAAGATACGTGAACTTACGGGTGGATTTGAGAATAAGGAGGATTATTTCGTAGAGCATCTTTCGAGGGGGATTGCAAAGATTGCGGCTCCTCAGTACCCGGATGATGTGGTAGTGAGGATGAGCGATTTTAAATCTAATGAATACGCAGAACTCATTGGAGGAAAACAATTTGAACCCGACGAAGAGAACCCGATGTTAGGATTCAGAGGAGCCTCCAGGTACTACAGCGAAAATTACAGAGAAGGATTTGAACTTGAGTGCAGGGCGATTAAAAAGGCAAGGGAAGAAATAGGTTTGAAAAACATTGTTATTATGATTCCTTTCTGCCGTACTCTTAATGAAGCTGACAAAGTACTTGAAGCCCTGGCTGATAACGGATTAGTAAGAGGACAGGACGGACTTAAGATATTTGTGATGGCAGAGGTTCCCTCCAATATAATCCTTGCTGAAAAATTTGCCCTACGCTTTGATGGATTCTCTATAGGCAGTAATGACCTGACACAGCTGACACTGGGAGTTGACCGGGATTCTTCGATCCTGTCGGGATTATTTGACGAAAGGGAGGAGGCTGTTAAACTGATGATTGAAATGCTTATTCAGAAAGCTCATAAGAACAACACTAAAGTAAGTATTTGCGGGCAGGCTCCCAGCGATTACCCTGAGATTGTTGATTTCCTTGTTGAAAACGGTATTGATTCGATCTCGCTTAATCCTGACAGCGTTGTTGATATGAAAAAAAGGGTTGCTGAACTTGAAAGTAAAATGGAAATGCATGAAGAAGAGGTAAGCCGTTAAGACTGAAAACCTTGAACGGATAGCCTGCGGGCGTATTTTCCGGGGAAGGCATTTGGATACCTTCCCCCGAAAAATTTTATTTGGAAAGGATCATTTTTTTAACAGAAGTAAAAGTGCCGGCGGTTAGTTTGTATATATATATTCCGCTTGCCAGTTTACTTCCATCGAAAGAGACGGAATAAGATCCGGGTTCTTTTATCTCATTTACTAATAAAGCTGCTTCGCTGCCAAGTACATCATATACTTTAAGCGTTACAAGTTCAGCTTTCCCGACATTAAAATTTATCCTTGTTTCCGGATTAAAAGGATTGGGATAGTTTTGAGCCAGGGAAAAACTAAAGACCGGCGAAAAGCTGATTTCAACCTGATCATATAATTTATAAGTACCGTCAAAATCTGTCTGCTTCAGCCGGTAGAAGGATGTTCCATTTAAAGGCTGGTTGTCTGTAAATGAGTAAACGTTTTTTTCTGAAGAGGTTCCATTACCATCTACAAAACCAAGAGCTGACCATCCGCCTGTATTTTCAGCCTTCCTCTGCACTTCAAAGCCTTTGTTATTCAATTCTGAAGCGGTCTGCCAGTTGAGAATGATTTGATCACCGGAAGCAGAGGCAGTAAAGGAAGCGAGTTCAACAGGAACAGCACTAAAGACTTTAACTACAATATTATCAACGTAGAACCCGTCTTCATTCATAGATACGTCAGTGATCAGGTGAAATCTTAACTTTACCTGGCTGCTTAAGTAGTCGCTGATATCAATAGTTTCATGGATCCATGTGAGCCGGGAGCCATCGTAAAGGGGTTCACCATTAGGCTGAAAGCTGCCTGTTCCAGGATTAGTATATTGTCCCTCCAGTGGAATCCAGTTTCCACCATTATCTGTTGAAATTAATACCTGGGCATAATCCCAGTCGTCCTCAATTGCCCACTGGGCATCAAATTCCAGTGTTGCACCAAGTGATCCGGTAAGATTGAGGGAACTTACAGAGGTAATTCCGGAATTGGAATTGCTTTGGTAATTTCCTGACGGCGAATCAGTTATCGAATAAGGAGCAGATACATATTTAGTACCTGTAACGGCCCAGGTGCCTGCAGCTGTCCAGTTATTTATATTCATAACAGTATCTTGAAAAGCCAATGTTTGAGGCGCTACAAAAAACTGAAAGAAATCTGAAGGCGGAATATTACCCGGGGGGTTAAATCCTCCTCCGCCCGAGGGCAGAGTAGTGACCACAGAAGCATCCTCATCCTGGGCAGCAATGTAATACTGAACTATCGTTCCGAGCTGCTGTCCCGGGATCATAAAGGAATAAAAATAATCGTCACTAAGCGGTGTACCCTGAACTTCATTGAAGCTGCTATAGCCCCCGCCTGTACTGGTTCTATAGTATAATCTTGGTCCGGCAGTACCTGTAGCTAAGTTTAGGCCGGTGCTGAAACCGGCTGTAAGGATCAGGTTCCCGGTATAATCCACAGAGGCAAATGGTGTATGGAGTATCTGCAGGTTAAGGTTCAACGCATAAGAGGCTATTGACGCAAATGCCAGCTGAGCCGACCTGGTAAAGTAAGGTACGTTAAAATGGGTCAGAAGATCATTAGTCGTATGATAGTAAGCATTAAAATCATAATCATCCTCAATAAGCAGTACTGCAGAATAACCGTTCTCGATAAATGAGGCATGATCACTATAAGGCTGCTGCGGATAAACTTCAACTATATCCATCCCGATATTATATTGACTATTCAGTTCAACCATCTTATCATAAATCTCATGAGTTATCCCCACGTCGGCTGTATGAATGTTGCAGATATTATCATTGTTTGAATCCCAGGCGATCATATCCATATTAACCACCCCGAGAATTGAATCGCCGGCCTGGGCAGCCTGTGAAGCATAGTAATCGCTCCCTATAAGTCCCTGTTCCTCTTCATCCCAAACCGCAAAGATAAGAGTATAAGGGAATGTATAATCTGAAAGAACCCTTGCCGCCTCTATAACGGCAGCAGTACCGCTTCCATTATCATCAGCGCCCGGAGCAGTTATACCGCTGGGCATATCATCATAGTGAGCGCAGATAATAAATTTTTTATTCGGATACTCTGTTCCGGTAATCGTACCGATAACATTTCTGCCAGTTGAACTGAACTGCTGATCAGATGCCGAGAGTCCGTAGCTCTGAAATTTTTGTTTAATGAAGTCTGCGGCTATATTATTACCAGGCTGATACTTATTCCTGGAAATAATGGTTTGTATGGTTCCGTTTACTACAACTGATTCCTCACCCGATAACTGTGCGACAAAATGGGTGAGTGAATCACTATTTGTGTTATCTATAATCTGCTGAATAACAGAAGTCTGCGAGAAAAGAAAAACAGGAAATGAAAAAAGGATGACGAACAAAAAAAGTAACTTTGATTTCATATAACTCCCCAGAATTATTGAATGAAATGGTTATGTCACCTCTAACTTAAGAAAAATATTAGTTAGTTATTTCCTCATCCTGGTAGATAATATTATATTTATTTATCAGCCTATGGATTGACCTTCTATCGAGTCCGCATATCTCTGCTGTTTTCGTGATATTCCCTTTATTTTTCTTAAGGTGATGAGTAAGATATTCAACCTCAAACTTCTCCAGGGTCTTTTCCTTCGCTTCTTTATACGGCGGGTTAAGAAGTGAACTATCAGCATTTGTTTCCTCAGCTGATGCAGGAATGGGAAGATCAGTTCTTTCAACAATACCGTTTGAACATAAGAAATAGGCTCTTCCTATAAGATTCTGAACCTCCCTTACGTTACCCGGCCAGTAATAATTTTTAAGAGCAATCTCTGCTTCCTTTGAAAATACAGGGACAGGCTTATCGTCCCTGGAACACAGATCTGCCAGAAAATGTTTTGAGAGCAGAATAACATCGTCTTTTCTTTCCCTGAGAGGAGGCACATCAATACGGATAGTATTCAGCCTGTAGTAAAGGTCCTCCCTGAACCGTTTCTCTGCTACTTCTTTCTCAAGAACCTTATTGGTAGCAGCCATTATTCGTACATCTATTTCAATCTCATTGCTTGCACCGACCCTTCGTATTTTTCGTTCCTCCAGCATACGGAGGAGTTTAATCTGGAGCGACAGACTCATATCCCCGATTTCATCAAAGAAAAAGGTTCCCTGGTTTGCAAATTCAAGCAGTCCGGGTTTGGTTTTAACTGCCCCGGTGAATGCTCCTCTTTCGTGACCGAATAACTCACTCTCAAAAAGATGCTCAGGAAGGGCCCCGCAGTTTACAGGGACGAAGGGATTTTTATTTCTCCGGCTAAGCATGTGAATTGCCCTGGCGATAAGCTCTTTCCCGGTACCGCTTTCCCCTGTAATCAATACGTTCATATTTCCAGAAGCTATTTTGTTCACATAACCTATTACCTGCCGCATTTTGCTGCTTTTATAGAGGAGGCCGGGAATTTCAACCTCAGTGTCTTCCTTTTTTGAATCTTCTTCATGCGAGCCATTAAACAGAGCCCGCTCTACAGAATCAAACAGTTTCTTTGAGGTGAATGGTTTTTCAAGAAAATCAAAGGCCCCGTTCCGCATAGCATCCACGCTGGTCTCTATAGTACCGTAACCGGAGATCATTATTATTTTTGAACCGGGAAAATTTTCAAGAGCTGTTTTAAGTATATCGAGACCGGAATGGTCTTTCATTTTAAGATCGGATATTATGAGGTCGAAGCTCTCTCCGGCAGCATTATCTAATGCCTTATAATAATCTTCAATCAGCCTGATATCATATTCAGGGTTTCTTGAGAGCAGCTTGTTAAGGCTGTTAAGCATTTCCTGTTCATCGTCAACGATTAATATTTTTTTCATTAAAGTTTACTCTCTTCATTAAAGATAATTTTGAATGTAGTTCCTTTTCCCTGTGTGCTGACCATAGTAATATCAGCGTTATGGTTCTTACATATATTCTTAATAATATAAAGTCCCAGTCCTGATCCTTTCTCTCCGGTTTTAGTAGTGAAAAAAGGAGAAAAAACCTGATCTTTAATTGACTCATCTATTCCGGTTCCATTATCTTCAACCGAAAGTACATAAGAAGTATTTTCAGCCGAAAGAGAGATATTAAGTTTTCCTTCACCATTCATGGCATCGAGCGAATTAATCACCAGGTTTGTAAGCGCCTGTTCAAGCTGCAGAGCGTCTCCTTTGATTACTGCTTTTAACGGCAGAACAGACTTTGAAAGTTCAACGTTCCTTTTTTTCAGGATCGGCTGCAGCGTTGTTAAAGTATTTTCAATAACTTCAGAAAGGTCTACTTCGCCGAAATTCTTTTCTACCTTTTTACTGTGTTTCAGAACATTCCGTGTTATTTCCGAAATTTTTTCAGTCTGGCTCAAAATAACTTTAATATCATCCGAATAGCCTGAAATATTATTGTTCTGTTCCGCTTCGAACGACAGGTAATCTGCGCGCGACATTATTATGGCTGAATGGTTATTTATTTCATGTGCTGTTTCTGAGGTAAGTTCACCAAGAGTAATCAGTCTATCTGCATGCTGCAGCTGTTCGAAATGCAGCTTATTTATCTCTTCCTGTGAATCATGCAGCCTGTTAACCATGAGATTAAAATTACGGTTTACTGTACCGAATTCATCATCTCTTTCTACAGCAAGTTGAGCAGAAAGATTGCCGCCCTTTACCATTCTCATAGCCGTTATCAGCTTTTGAAGCGGTTTGTTTATGAATGATTGAAAAATAAAATAAAATCCTGTTGTAATGATAAGCAGAATGGCAATTCCAAGGAAAACCATGTGCCTTGTTCCGGTGTAAAACTTTGTCTCAGCGGGGGTAAGGTTTGCGCCGACATCCAGGTATGCAATAATATCCCCGGCATGGCAGCCGCGGCATTCCGGTTTGTTTAGAATTGCTGAAAAGGAATGATATTCGTTGTTATTAAGGAGGCTGATCCGGCCGGAGGAGAGTGAATCGGGATTTATGTCAAGATGAATTAACTGTAATCCTTTACCTATATCTTTCCTGGCAGAGGCAAATTTAACCATTCCGTCAGGACTTATAATCCTGATATGGTCAATTCCTTTTCTTTTTCCAAGGTCATCAACCATTGATTGGATATTTTTCTGATTTCCCTGCAGCATCACGTTGTCCAGGGTATAGTTCATAAGGTCAAGAGTTGCCTCAAGCATAAGTACAGAACGCTGGTTAAAATTTTCACGAAACTGGGAGATGAGAAAATACCCCGGGACGACAACGCTGAGGATAATCAAAACGAGTGCGAAGAAGATAAATTTGGTTTTTATGGATTTCATTTGATTTCGGCTATGGGGTACCTTCAGACAGAATTCAGCGTTCAGGAACTAGTGAAAAATTAAACAATTCTAATTTTGTTATTATTAAAATAATGTACAGTATGAATCGAATAAATCAGATAAATGATAACTGTGCCAAAAAATTAAAATGCATTTTTGATTGATTTTATAGGGACATCGATGTCACACCGGGATATTTCTTTCTCAGTTAAGAGAAGGTATTCGCATATTGAATAATTAATTTTCTTTAAAAATAAAGCAAAAACATCGAATTTCTCCGAATACAGGGGCTGTTATGAGAGTACTTCTCTATTGTTGAAATGGCATACACATTGATAATAGCAGGCTGATGAGAATTATTACAATAAGCAGTGATACAAGCCTTATAAAGTTGATTGACACACCTGATGTAAAGGGAGAAAATCAACTTCTTGTGTATAACCAAAGCAACGACCTGCTTGATGCAGTCTCATTTATACATACAAATCATCCCTCCGTCCTTATTGTTGATGATGATTTCCTTAAACCTGATACAGCACATCTGCTTAAAAATGTGAAGAAATTAAATCCTGACCTTGCCATAATATTTATAACCTCCGATCCGGGAATTGAATTGGGCAAGGATGTAAGCCAGGTAGGAATTCACTTTTACGGTTTGAAGCCTTTAGGTGAAAATGAACTGGAAGATTCGATTAAATCGATTACTAAACTAAAAACTCTAACTCAATATTAAACTCATGGGAGAAAAGTGATGAAAAAAACCTTGATACTGTTTATGATAGCTTTCAGCACAGTATTACTCTATTCACAGTCTGCCAAAGTTGTGACTTACGGTTTATCCCCGCGTCAAGTTGCTGCTGATACATCTGATATTTTTAATTTAGCTTACAATGGCTTAGCCAATGTTGGCGAAAATACTCAAATGTATCTTGAAGCAATATTAACTGATGCTACGATTGCCAGTCCAACCTGGACTGTAACTGAGAAACCCGCTGGCTCTGATCCTGCTTTCGGTGAAAGTGTTAACCTTACCGACCAGGAACAGGTCATTAAATTTACACCTGATAAATCAGGTACTTATAAAATTGTATTTTCAGATGGTTCTGTAGCCTCTGATCCAATTGTAATTAAAGTTGGATTATACCTTGGCTATCAGTACTCATATCCTGTTCTACCTGATCATGCATGCCAGGACTGCCACAGCGAGAAAACAGCACAGTGGGAACAGACCGGACATTTCTCGATCTTCGAAGAAGGTTTGAACGGTACATTGAGTGATCATTATGGTCCTAGTTGTATCAGCTGTCATACAACCGGTTTTGATGCAAATGCTGAAAACAATGGTTTCGATGATTTCGGATTCGTATTCCCCGATACATTATTCCCGGGTCAATATGATAATATGGTTGCCCAGTATCCTGATGCTATGCTACGTGCCCGTATTCAGTGTGAAAGCTGCCACGGACCTGGAAGTATGCACGTTGGTGCCGCTAACGTGATGTCAGTTACCCTTGCAACTGAAAACTGCGCAATATGCCATGACGGCGGTCATCATGTATTCCCTGATCAATGGAGAGTTTCTAACCATGCTACTATGGGTGCTGCACAAACCAGAGCTGGCTGCGTTCAATGCCACAATGGTGCAGGCTTTGTTAATTACATAAAGAGCGGCAAAACTCCTGCAACCCAGGATCTTACCGAGAAAGTTGCAATTACATGTGCTGTCTGCCACGATCCTCATAGCGCTGAGAATCCTCATCAGCTGAGAACAATGGATGTTAAGTTGACGAATGGTGAAGAAGTTACCGGTGCTGGAAACGGTGCAATTTGTATGAACTGCCATAAATCACGTCAAGATGCAGTTGATTACACTAATAATTACCTGAAAAATCTAAGCACACACTATGGTCCTCACCATGGCCCGCAGGGTGATCTGCTTTCAGGAAAGAATGCAATTACATTCGGACAGAATATTGAAAGTTCACCGCACTTAGCTGCAACTACCGATGCCTGCGTAAGATGCCATATGTATCCAGGAACTACTGATGCGAATGGTAATGTAATTAAGGTTGGTTCACACTCATTCAGAATGTCTGAAGATGGCGTTGATAACGTTGCCTCTTGCGAAGCCTGCCACGGCGACTTTGGTCCGGATTTCTCAGATAAGCTCTGCTATATAAACGGTACTGCTGATCTTGATGGTAATGGAACGCCTGAAGGTCTTCAGATAGAAGTTGAAGGCTTGCTTGAACAACTGGCTGCTTTACTGCCTCAGGATGCCGATGGAAATGTTGCAATCACAGATTCCTCTGTAACATTAACAGAAGCTCAGGCTGCTTACAACTACTTTATGGTAGAAGATGACAGAAGTATGGGTGTTCACAATCCAAGATACATATTCGGAATCCTCAAAGCTTCCATCGAAGCCTTGGGAGGAACTGTAGCCGTTGATTATGCAAAAGATGATCTTCCTACAGATTTCGTACTTTCACAGAATTATCCTAATCCTTTCAACCCGACAACTGCAATTCAGTACCAGATACCACAGGGTTCAAATGTAAAAGTGGTTATATATGACGCTCTTGGAAAACAAGTAGCTGTCCTGGTTAATGAATATCAGAATGCCGGTACTCATACTACAAACTTTAACGCTTCCAACCTTGCATCAGGAATCTATTTCTACAGAATGGAAGCCGGAAGTTTTGTAAAAGTTAACAAGATGCTTTTACTGAAGTAATATACTTGAAACTACCTCTGAACTAAGCATACTTAAGGCTGCTCAAACGAGCAGCCTTTTTTTTCATTTTGGGGTATCTCCTGTCACACTTTCCCTGTAAATTTTTAATATCATTATGTCCGGAAGAAATCTGCTTGACTATTTGTATAAGAAAACCGAGATTGATACAGGATAGATAACCAGAGCCCCTAACTTACGAGAGACAAGCGATGAAAAAATATTTGCTACTTTTTATTCTTTCCCTTTCTTCTTTATTGATTTACCCACAGACTGCAGATATCGATACCTATGGGCGTTCACCTATACAGGTAGGGTACGACTCAACTGATATCTTCAATATCCCGTACAATGGTCTTACCAATGTAGGCATTAATACACAGATGTACATTGAAGTAAGCCTGGACGGAGCCCATTTAACCAGTCCTTCGTGGAATGTAATCCAGAAGCCTGCCGGTTCTAATCCTTACTTCGGAACAAGTGTGAACCTGACTGATTCAAACCAGGTAATAATATTCATACCGGATTCATCCGGAAAATATAAAATAAATTTTTCTGATGGTTCGGTTGTGTCTGATACTTTAACTATTACCGCGGGGTTATACCTTGGTTATACGGGAGGTCAGATACCCTGCGGAACCTGTCATGGTGAAAAGGTGGACCAATGGCAGCAAACGGGGCATTATATGATATTTGAAGAAGGACTAAACGGAACACTGAGTAATCATTATGGCCCAAGCTGCATAAAATGTCATACAACCGGGTATGATGAGAACGCTGACAATAATGGTTTCGATGACTTTCCGTTTGTTTTCCCTGATACACTATACCCCGGGGTTTACGATCAGATGGTTGCCCAATATCCGCTGGCAATGCAGCGAGGCAGAATTCAGTGTGAAAGCTGCCATGGTCCAGGGAGTGAACACTACGGTGCCGCCAACGTAATGTCCGTTACGCTGGCTGCGGAAAACTGCGCATGGTGTCACGACGGTGGTCATCATGTTTTTCCTTCGCAATGGAGAATCTCCAAACACGCGACCTTTGAACATGGAATGACCAGAGCGGCGTGTGCACAATGTCATAATGGTGCAGGTTTTGTTGAATATATTAAATCCGGAAAGCAGCCTATAGCTCAAAATCTTTCTAAAGTAGTTTCTATAACATGTGCAGTTTGCCATGATCCGCACAGTGTGGAGAATCCTCACCAGCTCAGAACTATGGATGTTACCCTTTCAGACGGGGAGACGGTTGAGGGGGGAGGAAACGGTACTATTTGCATGAACTGCCATAAGGCGAGGGAGGATGCTGTAGAATATACAAATGACTACCTGAATAATCTGAGCACTCATTATGGACCCCATCATGGTCCGCAGGCTGATATTCTTTCAGCTAAAAACGCTGTTACATTCGGACTGAATATTCCAACCTCACCCCACCTTTCTGCTACTGGTGATGCCTGCGTAACCTGCCATATGTTTCCCGGTACAGTTGATCCATACGGTGATATAATTCTTGTAGGCTCACATACTTTCAGTATGTCGCATGATAGTGTGGATAATGTCCAGGCTTGTTCGCCCTGTCATGGGAATATAGGCAGCAGTTTTTCAGATAAGAAATACTTTGTAAACGGAAACGCCGATCTGGACGGTGACGGTGTGGCGAACGGACTACAGATTGAGGTACAGGGACTGCTTGACCAGCTTAAAGGAATGCTTCCCCAGGATGCTAACGGAAACGTGGTTGTTAACGATTCATCCGTTACTCTTCCCCAGGCACAAGCAGCTTATGATTATCTTATGGTTATGGAGGATAGAAGCTACGGTATTCATAACCCGGCTTTCGTCTATGGTATTCTTAAGGCTTCAATTGAAGCTTTGGGCGGTGTTGTGGCTGCCGGTGACGATAACAATTCGCTGCCGCACGATTTTGATCTCTCGCAGAATTATCCTAATCCATTCAACCCGAGTACAACAATAGAATATAAAGTACCCGAAGCCTCTAATGTTAAGGTTATTATTTATGATGCTCTGGGTAAACAGGTGAATGTTCTTGTAGACGGATATCAGAATGCGGGAACTTACACCCTGAAATTCGATGGTTCAAACCTTGCTTCAGGTATTTATTTATGCCGTATGGAGGCTAAAGGTTTTGTTAAGGTTAACAAGATGCTTCTGCTTAAATGATAAATAAGAATAAAAGGCTGCACATCCTGCAGCCTTTTTTTGCTTACCACTTATTAAAATGAATGCGTTCAGGTTTGTATCTTGCAGGCTGTACCGGTGATTCGGCAGGATACCCGATGACAGCCATTGATATGGGAATAATATTTTCGGGCAGTTTGAAAAGTTCTTTAATTCCTGCTCCGATCTCCTCAAATGGATATATCCCAACCCAGACAGCCCCTAACCCGGATGAATGAGCGGCTAATAATAAGTTTTCAGTAGCTGCGGAAACGTCCTGTATCAATAATCCTATGTTTTCTTCAAGCCCTCTGTCGCCGCATATAATTATAGCATGTGAGGCCTCTTTTATCATTTCAGCATGTGAGGCGGCTTTGAGAATATCTTCGAATAATTCCTTGTTGTCTGCTACAATAAAATGCCATGGCTGGTAGTTGAAAGCCGAAGGCGAAAACATTGCACATTTTATAATCTCGTTGATCAGATCGCCGGATATTTTTTCTTCCCGGTACTTCCTTATGCTTCTTCGAGTTTTAATTGCTTCCAAAGTTTCCATAATTCTCCCCGAATTATATTTGATGATTGTATCTCCAAATATAATAATCATTCGGCGTTTATCAGTAAATAACATCTCCTACTGCTTTTTTCAGCTGGTAAGCACTTAATGTACTTTTGTAGAGGTCCTGAAGATAAAAGAACCGGGCTTCAGCAAGTGATGTTTCGGCATCCAGGAGATCAAGGTTCGTTCCTACCCCGCTATTATAACGGCTTTCTGCCCTCTGCACAGTCTGTTCAGCAAACTTAACTTGTGTAAGTGTGGTCTGAAGCTGTTCAAGATTTGAGTTCAGACTTGCAACGGCCTGCTGAACATTGCTGATAATATTTCTTTTTATCGAGGTTATATTCAGTTCTGAAACATTGGTATTAACGCGGGCTTCACTTTCCTTATACCTTGTTAAAAATCCATTAAAGATAGGAACTCTAACAGCTAATGAGGCTGACCAGTTGCCTCTAAGGACATCAAGGTTTGGTTCATATCCGTTTTTAATTCCATAGCTGAGTGCAGCGTTAACACTCGGCATATCTCCAAGTCCAGCCAGATTTTCCTGAAACCTGGGACGTATTAAGTTCATCCTCAGCAAGTTTCAGCTCATTCCTTTTCTGAAATGCAATATTAACCAAAGAATCCGTACCGTTTATAGGTGAAGGTGCTGAAAAATCTCCTATGACCGTAATGGAAGTATCCTGTGTAATACCTAGGAGTTGTTTAAGGTTGATCTCCTGCTGCTTTAGCTGGTTCTGTAAATCAATTTTTTCACTCTGTGCACGTGAAATTCTAACCTGGGTGCTCAACGCATCATAATCAGTTGCCGAACCGCTCTCAACCCTTTTATTCGTAACCCCCAGGTGAGCATTCAGTGCGGCTATCTGGGTATCCTTAACAGCTATACCTTTTTCTATAAATAATATTGAGTAAAACGTCTGGAGGGTTTGGTATGAGAGTCCCGACTTAACCATTTCAACATTATCTGCAGCGGATTGTTTATATGAAGAAGTGAGGTCAACTGACGCACTGCGTTTTCCGAAATCATAAAGCTGTTCACTAAGAACTACATTAAGATTATAGTTATTTGCAGGAGCAAGAACAAGTTGTTCACTGCCGAAACTAAAAGAGGGGAGCGGCCCAATTCGTGTATATGATGCCTGTCCCTCAACATTCGGATAGAAATAACTCTTCTGCTGTTCGATCCTGTAATCAACTGCCTTAAGTTTTTCCTGCTGCTGCTTAATTAGAGGGTAATTATTTATTGTAAGCTGAATAGCCTCTTTCAGCGTAAGGGGTTTTTCAGATTGAGCAGAACATACGGCGGTTAATAAAAAAAATACTGCTGTAATTAAAGGAAGTATCTTAAAATATATTTTATTCATTTAATATCCTGTATTCGTAGTTATTCAGTTATCTCAATTTTTTGTCCCTTTTTCTTTTTCTGATATTTAAGGAAGAAAAGGGGAACTAAAATCAGGAGAGTAATAAGGGCGCCTATAAGAAAGTCATCATCTATTCCTCTTACAAATGCCTGTGCGGAGATGTTCTGAAGTATGAGTCCTTTTGCCCTGGCTGTTAGTTCGGTGCCGGAAGCTCCTGTGGTTTGCTGTATGAATCCTTTGAGCCCATAAACCGTATGCTGGAATGCAGTTGACGTCTGATCAGCGGCCTGGCTGAACATAGCCGAATGAAAAATCACCCTGCGGGTAAGCAGTGTTCCGAGTATAGCAACACCGAAACTTCCTCCCACCTGTCTGATAGTATTAAAAAGACCTGTAGCCTGTGCCATCTTCTCGCGGGGAATATCGTTTATTGCTATTGTACTAAGCGGGATAAACATGAACCCAAGTCCGAATCCCCTTATTATCAGGGGCAGCATCAATGTCCAGCTTTCGGTATCAAGTGTAAGGTCTTTATATAAATACATGCTGAGGAAAGTGAGTACTATACCGATAAAGATCGGGATTTTGGGATTAAGTTTGTCTGTCATCCATCCTGCAACCGGCGACATAAACATCATTATAATCCCCACCGGGAGGAACATAATTCCTGTCTGCAGAGCTGTATAGCCAAGTGAATTCTGGAGGTACAGCGGCAGCAGAAAAGAATTTCCAAAGAAGGCAAGTCCGAATATAAAAAGCATAATATTCGCCAGTCCGAAGTTCCTGTTTTTCAGGATCCTCAGGTCGATAATCGGATGTTTAACGGTAAGCTCGGTAGCCAGGAAAACTACTGCGCTTACGAATGCAATTCCGAAGCAGGTAAGGATGAACCCGGACGTCCAGCCTCCGGTATTCCATGAAGCATTGCCGTCAGACAGAGCAAGCAGAAGAAACACAAGAAAAGAAGTCATCGATACAAAACCAAGAAAGTCAAACGATCTTGCAGTTTCTGTCTTATATTCTCTAAGGATTACGAACGTTGCTATCATTGCAAAAATTCCGATGGGTACGTTCACATCAAATATTGCATGCCAGCTGAATGTATCTATAAGATAACCGCCAAGGAGGGGACCAAGAGAAACTGATGAAGAAGAAGCAATGCCCCAGAAACCAAGGGCCATACCTCTTTTCTCCGGAGGAAATTCGTGGGTTATTATTGACATTCCAACGGGCATTATAAACCCAGCTCCGGCTCCCTGTACGATTCTGAATATTATCAGCATGTTTTCATTGGAAGAAAGTGAACAGAAGAGCGAACCTGCAGTAAAGAGAAATAAACCCAGCAGGTATGATTTCTTATGACCCCAGTGATCCGCTATCCAGCCGGACGAAGGTAGAACGACAGCAAAAACCAGCAGGTAGGCCGTAAGTACCCACTCTATCTTGTCGACACTGCTGCCGAAAGCCGACATCATTTTGGTTAACCCTACGTTTACAATGGTTGCATCCAGCACTGCCATAAACGTACCGACCATGATATTAAACAGAACGAACCAACGGTACGATGGATGATCCTGGAGACCAAAGCCTACCGGATTATTTCTGAAAGTCGCGGCCATTATCTAGCTGCCTTAATTTTAACTTCTACGGACATTCCGGGGAGTAGTTTGAAATTTTCCTTTGAACGATTCTCCGGATGTATGGAGATTTTTATAGGTATGCGCTGCGTAATCTTTGTAAAGTTGCCAGCGGCATTTGACGGGGGAATTAAAGCAAACTGCGAAGCAGTATTAGAGCCAATCTGAATTACATTACCGGAAAATTTATAATCCGGGTAGGAATCTACATCAATCTCAACACCGGCACCTTCCTTAATCGAAGCAAGATCAGTCTCCTGAAAATCAGCTGTGACCCAGATACTGTCAAGGTTATAAATTGAGAATATAGGCTGACCGGGCTGAACCACATCTCCCGTAAGCACCCACTTTTTAGCAACAACACCGCTCATTGGAGAATAAATCTCAGTGTTATTTAATTGTGTGTTAATTACATTCAGCTGAGCCTTAGCTGTACCTATCCTCGTGTTTGCTATGTTCAATTCTGCCCTGGCAGTCTCAAGTGCGCTCTGGGAATGCTCATATTGTTCTTTAGGGATAATCTTACTTTCAAACTGCTGCTTTGCTCTCTCGAAATCCTTCTCTGCTTTGTTCAGGTTCACCCGGGCAAGCTGTATATTATCCTCAGCGAGTTTACGTGCATTTACGGCCTGTTCACGCTGTGCAATCAGATCTGTTGAATCAAGGCGAACAAGGAGCTTCCCTTTCTGTACATTTACACCCTCGTCAGCATAAAGTTCAGTCACCCTGCCCAGCATTTTAGAAGCAAGCGACAATTTGTTCCCGTCAATAAAAGCATCATCGGTTGATATGTATCCCAGGGTTCCTTTATACCAGAACCAGAAGATGACGCCTGCGATAACTATAATAATGAATGGAATCCATATCCTTTTCTGTTTTAAAATTGAACCTGGTCTTTTGCCCGAGTTGATGTCTCTGCCATCCGGAGGTGCTTTACCGGTTTCTGTTTTTAATTTCTCTGTTTCAGTATTTGCTGACATTAAATATGTTCTCCTGTTATAAGTTCCTGTTAAGCTTTTATACCTTTTATAAATATTTCTACAAAAACTGACATTTCAACGCTGAGTTCGTCGTAATTTTCTTTTTCCATCCGGTTATCTTTGATATACTTTATCATTCTAAGCCTTAGTCCCTGCAGAAGGTGAAGAAAAGTAAGCGTAGTTTCACGCCGCAGACGGCTGTCGAATTCACCGTTCGCTTTACCTTCATCAAGAATATTCTGCAGCAGTTCCAGCTCCTTTGCTTCAAAATCCTGGAACAACTCTTTGAACATCAACTTAATATCAATAAATGAATTCATGTTGAGGGTGCTGAGGTTGACCAGCTTGTGAAAAAACTCCAGCCGCTTTTTTACATAATTCCTCAGCTTACTTTCGGCCGTGACTTTCCGGCAGAACAGCTTCTCTATCTCCTCTACAAATAAACTCTGCTCTTTATTTATAACTGATTTGAATAACTCTTCCTTTGTTGGGAAGTAGTAGTAAAGCGAGGCTTTACCCATCCCGACATCGGCAGCTATCTCTTCCATTGTGACTTTGGAAAATCCATAATGAGCAAAGCGGTTCCTGGCAGCTTCCAGGATTTCCATTTCCTTCAGACTGTTATCGTTCATATTTCGACCATTTTACTTGAAGAGTCGAAAACTTAATTAAATAATTAATAATCGGCAAGTAATTAATATGAGTAGAGTGAGGCAGGACAATAATCACTTAAAGGGGAATCGTGAGGCATTATTAAGGCTTCAATAATGCACCTCTTACGAGGTTGGCTTACGGGATTGAAGTTTCAATTTTGGGGGAAGATGTGATTGGAGTTACTTTAATATATCAATATAATTATATTCTCCTCAAGTATTAAAATCACCGAATAGCCCAGATGAACAAAGACAACGTAAGCTATGAAATACCTGAACCGGTTCTGCTTAACTGCTGGAAACATCATGCAGGCTTTATCAAGTGGAAAATAAGAGAATATAAAGGGGATTTCGAAGTTAGTTCTGCGAGTCTCAGGAAGGAGATCCTTCTTATCGGTGGTTCCATTATGGATTTATACCTGGGGGGATTGACACCATCCGGTATTGCAGGATCCACAATGGATTTTCTGCGCAGGATGAAAGTCTCAGACGTAAAGAATTTCCAGAGGTGGGTCAGTTCAGATGGCAACGATTACAGGGAGATTGTAATGGAAGATCAATCAAAGTGGACCCTGCGTGCAGGAGAAATGAAATCAAGATATATCCACATTCATCCCTCCCGGTATTCACCTCACACGATAAGGGTAAGATCATCGTCATTAAAATCAGCTATTCTGTTTTGCGCAATTAGTTTTCCTGAACCCGGGGAAAGTCTGGATAGACTGAACCTAATCAGAAAACAATATCTGGATCTTCCCCCGCTGAAGAACATAAATTCGGAATCAGCCATTTTTAAGCTGGTTAAAATTTTCAGCTGAACCTCCAAACTATATCATTTTATAAAATTTCATTCCCAAAATTGAAAATCGGGGTAGTGGAGGAGTCATTAAATATTTGAAAATTGTGGTTTTTAAGGCCCATTTAAGGGCACAATCATTGATAAAGCCGGGATGCTGATCAGTTTTTAATGTACAGCAGAGATTGTTGAAAAATACAACAGTCACTTGGTGATTTTAAATCATTAGAAATAAAAATTCCCGGAGGCAAAAATATAAATGGATGCGGTTCTTCTTGGGCGTCTGCAGTTTTATTTTCGGGTATTCCATCTTCAGTTACAAGCCATTCAAAAGTAAAATTCAGGTAGGAGACCACAGTCATTAAAAAGAACCTTGTATTTTTTAATAGAATAAAGAGAGAAAGATGCACAAAATAATTTCTGCCGGATTTATTGCTCCGGAAATAAAGAGATTCGAAATTGAAGCTCCTAAAATTGCTGCTAAAAGAAAAGCAGGACAATTTGTTATAATCAGGGTTAAGGACCACGGTGAGAGAATACCTCTTACAATTGCAGATTCAGATCCTGTAAAAGGAACCATCACTATTATTGTTCAGGGAATAGGAAGAACAACAAAACTGCTTAACTCCCTTGAAGCCGGAGAATATATTCAAGACGTGGTTGGGCCGCTTGGAAAGCCCTCGCATATTGAGAACTTCGGCACTGCCGTTAGTATAGGCGGGGGTGTTGGAACCGCTATTGCATACCCCACCGCCGTTGCGTTGAAGAATTCGGGGAACCATACTATCTCGATTATAGGTGGACGTTCAAAGGAATTCGTAATACTTGAAGATGAGATGAAGAAGGTTTGCGATGAAGTTTATCCGACTACGGACGACGGCAGCTACGGGTATCATGGTTTTGTAACACAGAAGCTGAAGGAATTAATTGATTCAGGCAGGAAGATTGACTTCGTACTGGCAATTGGTCCTATCCCTATGATGAAAGCAGTTGCTGAAACCACCCGCCCGTATGGTATTAAAACAGTTGTTAGTCTAAATCCTGTAATGGTTGATGGCACAGGGATGTGCGGCGGATGCAGAGCAACAGTCGACAATAAGACGGTTTTTGTATGTGTAGACGGACCGGAGTTTGATGCTCACCTGGTTGATTTCGAAACGCTTACCCGCAGGAACCGAACCTATTTTGAAGATGAAAAGAAAGCGCTTGATCATCTGTGTAATTACGACAAAGTCTTTAATGAAGGCATTAAAAAAGCAGAGCTGGCAGAAAGCAGAACGGAGATATAATATGGCTGAAATATCAAGAAAAGACAGAATGAAGATCCAGAGGCAGGCGATGCCGGAACAGGATCCTTCGCAGAGAAGTAAAAATTTTGAAGAAGTTAATCTTGGCTTTACAGAAGAGCTTGCAAGGATGGAAGCACTTCGCTGTCTGCAATGCCCCAAGCCGGTATGCGTTGACGGTTGTCCCGTCAGTGTTAAGATAGGAGATTTCATTGCGCTGGTTGCTGATGGCGATTTTGCCGGAGCTGCGGAAAAACTGAAAGAGGATAATCTTCTGCCTGCAGTATGCGGTAGGGTTTGTCCCCAGGAGGAACAGTGTGAGGCTAAGTGTGTTGTGGGCAAAAAGAATGAGCCGGTTGCAATAGGCAGGCTTGAAAGATTTGTTGCAGATTATGAAAGAAATAATTTCGGAATAAAGACTCCGCAGCTGAAATCGAAAACAGGAAAGAAAGTTGCGATAATCGGCAGCGGTCCCGCCGGCTTAAGCTGTGCGGGTGACCTTGTTCAGATGGGCCATGACGTTACCGTATTTGAAGCTCTTCACGAACTAGGAGGCGTACTGGTATATGGAATTCCACAGTTCCGTCTTCCCAAAGAAATAGTTAAAGCTGAAGTTGATGCATTAAAGAATCTTGGAGTAGATTTCCAGCCTAACACGGTAATCGGTTTCAGTGATACCATAGATGAACTTCTATCTGACGGGTATGACGCCTGCTTTGTTGCCGTTGGAGCCGGTCTGCCGTACTTCCTCAATATCCCCGGCGAAAACCTTAACGGAGTATACTCGGCAAATGAATTCCTCACGCGAGTTAACCTGATGAAAGCTTACCGGTTCCCTGAATATGATACTCCTGTTTTTCATGTAAAAGATAAGAACGTGGCTGTATTCGGCGGAGGCAACACAGCGATGGATGCGGTAAGGACAAGCAAACGGCTCGGTGCAAAGAACGCATATATTATTTACCGCCGTTCAGATGCTGAACTGCCGGCAAGGAAAGAGGAAATTCATCATGCAAAAGAAGAAGGGATAGAGTTCATATTTCTCTCAAATCCTCTTGAATTTATTGGTGATGAACAGGGATGGCTGAAAGCAGTGAGACTCCAGAGAATGGAACTGGGTGAACCCGATGCCTCCGGCAGGAGAAGACCTGTACCTGTTAAAGGATCTGAATATACACTCGATATAGATATGACGGTTGTGGCAATTGGCAACGGCTCTAACCCTATAATTCAGAAAACCACACCCGACTTAGGCTACAATAAGTGGGGGAATATACTCGTCAATGAAAAGACAATGAAGACTTCCAAAAAAGGAGTATTTGCAGGCGGTGATATTGTAACCGGCGGTGCAACGGTTATTCTTGCAATGGGTGCAGGACGCACAGCCGCAAAAGCGATTGATGACTTCCTGAAATCAGGGGTTTGGGAAACCGAACAGCCCATTCAGAATTAATATTATCGAATTCATACTAAAGGGCAAACTATATAAGGTTTGCCCTTATCTCAAAAAGAACTCTTAATCTGCCTTAATCTTCCTTTCGGCCGGGGTTATTCACATCTTATCAAATTGTTTCCGGAATCCCAATGTAATTTTGATCACCTTGTTGAAGTTTGATACAGAATAAGGATTATTTTTTACATATTCTCCGGTTGAAACATATGTACCACACGGGAAGGAGAACAATATGAAAGCAGTAGGAATAATCCTGGCAGTACTGGGTGCGATAGCCCTGATAGTAACCGGGATAAATTATGCTAATCAAACAGATAAAATTAATTTTCTCGGTCTTAATGTTACTGTCAGCCAGGGGAATATAGCCCCTATAATTGTAGCAGGGGTTGTTTTCCTTATTGGAATCATATTCACAGCTACTGCAAAGCGTGCTTAAATAAACGAGGCTGTCTCATAAGTGTCATTCCGAATGTATGTCGGAATGTTCGATTTCGAATCGTAATTAGAACCTGAAACCAGTTCAGGTTGACAATATCAGACTTTTAAGACAGCCTCTAATTTATTTTATTCTGTTAATAACCTCGTTCACAAGAGAAGCGGTTAAACCCCACAATACACCTTCTTTAAGTTTATACACATATATTTTCCTCTGACCTGCCCGCCACGGGCGGTTATATCTATCAGGAAGTTCGAGTTCCTGAGATGGAAGAAGATGAACCACATTTCCGTTTTCATCTGTGTAATGAGGGTGAACTACAAGTTGAACAAAATATTCTTCAGGGGGATTATTCTGAAACCAGGAAACCGGAACAAGGAATACGCTCTCAACTTCTGATTTGTCTATATCCAGTTCATCAATACTCTTTATATCAAGAATACCTATACAGGAATCAACCGTTACTCCCATTGGTCCTATTAAAGTATCAAGTATACCGATCACCTTTATTTTATCAATCGCTATCCCGAGCTCTTCAACAGTTTCCCTTACCGCCGTTTCTGTAAAATTTTTATCCAGTTCAGGATCGTATTCTCCCCCCGGAAAACAGATTTCTCCTCCCTGGCGGATATTAGCGGCCCGCTTCTCAAATAATAAGTGATACTCTCCATCTATTAAAATAAAAGGAATAATTACTGCGGAATTAAAAAATTCATCTTTCCGGAGAATACCAGGTATCTCCGGTAAATTCCTTACAAGTTTATCCAGATCTTCTTTATTCATTTTCCCGTTCTGTTATAATGCGCTAAATTAAGAAAATATATAAACAGAACAGATAAAAAAAGAGGCCGTCTCATAACTGTCTTTCCGAACTTATTCCGGAATCTAATTATCCGTTTTTAGAACCGGAGTTAGAACCTGAAACCAGTTCAGGTTGACAAAATCAGGCTTCTGAGACAACCTCTATTTTAGATAAATTACTTTGAACCGGATTTATTTCACAAGTGACATCTTCCTGGTTTCTGTAAATTTACCGGCTATGATCTTGGAGAAATATATGCCGCTTGAAACCACTTCTCCCCATTCATTTCTTCCATCCCAGTTAACATCATAAGTACCGGCATTGTAACTGGTATTATTGATGAGAGTGCGGATTAGTCTTCCATGAACATCATAAATATTCATATTGACATTTTCCATTCTGGGGATAGAGAACCTGATTTTGGTAGCAGGATTGAAAGGATTGGGGAAGTTCTGTGAAAGTTTATAAGTAGAAATCGGTTCATCGATATGTTCTACAGAAGTAGGATGAGGTTCATCACCATGACATTGTACGCAGTCCATCTTAGAAGCAACATTCTTTACCGTACCGCTGCTGCCGTGGCAGGTATTGCAGGCTGCAATACTGGCGGGTGCCTGATATAAGGCAGTAAAGGTTCCGGCAAAATGATCATTGAGGATCTTAACTGCATAAGCCGCAACATCACCTGTCAGTCTTGCACATCTTTCTTTCCTTTCCGTTGATCCTGAGCTGAATTCTGCTGAATTACACCATCCGGTTACAGAAATATGACAGAGTGTAGATCCGCTTACGTTCTGCGGTAAAGCCTGGTCGTAGTTATTAACAGCAAACTGGTGGTCTACTGCATATTGATTACTCGTATCTGTCGGGAACAGAGTCTGGGTATACCAGCCCATCAGTTCATTTATCAGGGTGCTGTAATCTGCTGAAGGTGTAACCAGTGAGATTGCTGCCGCAGCACCATTCAAAGCTCCGCAGAGAGTTCCCCAGCCCACAGTTCCGCCTGCGGCATAACCCATCAGCTGTCCGGGAAGACTTGTATAAGGTTCGCCTACGGCAGTTCTCAGGGCATTTATAATAGGTTCAAACGCACCATATCCGCATCCGAAGCCTGCATAATAGGCATCGTGTCCTGCAATCCGGACGGCCTCTACATCAAGCGCTGTATACGGCCACGGCCAGTCGGTTTTGGTGCCGGCAAACAATGGTTTGCCTGCGATCATATTTAATGCACCAGTACCGATGGCAACACCTGCCGCATATTTAGATGTATTTCTAAGGAAATCTTTCCTTGTAATGTTTTTATTCACTGTATCCTCAGGTTTTTAGATTATAAATAAATCACTATGAAGTTCCGGAGATTTTTCGGCTTCAAGTGACAACTGATTTAGGAAATTGATAAATGAACCCATTTGTTCATTATTTGCAAAACCGGATATCAATAAGAATTTATTCTTATAAAACGATATCACCCTGCGTGAGAACTCCTCTCCTGCAGGGGTAAGAAAAACTTTTTCGATCCGTTTATCCTTCTGGTCGAGCTCCCTTGTGATGATAAACTTTTTTTCAAGAGAATTAAGAAGTTTTGAGGTTGTTGTTCCCCTGGTACCCATTATTTCGCTCAACTCTTTAACGCTCGGGGGTCTGTCCATATAGATTGAGATCAGGCATTGAAGCTCTCCCGCTGTCAGGTTGAAGTTTTTTCGCGTGATAAAATTGAGTCTGCAGCAGACGCGTGAAAATTTTAGTAAGACTTCGCCATCATTTTCTTGCATAAAATTCCATTTTTATGCTAACTATTATGCAATAAATGTTCCTTTTAAATAGTTGCAAAAATGAAATGATTTCAAAAGGTGAGTAATTGCATTATTGAAAATATCATCAGGAGATGTTGAGGAATTCAACGATCAATTGTTTTCAAATGATTTATTATCTTTGTTAAAACTAAATTTTCAGATGCTACAAGAATTACCCGACATAAATATGCTCAGGGAAATCCCTATGTTTTCCGAACTAACTGAAGACCAGCTGAAAGAGGTTACTTCGGCGAGTTCACGTGTTTCAGTTAAAAAGCACCAGATGCTGTTTATGGAAGGCGAGCAGTACCGGGGATTTTACATCCTTAACGAAGGGGGGATTAAAGTATTCAGATTGTCTAAAGACGGAAGAGAAACTATAATACATCTTGTTGGTCCGGGTCAGGCTTTTGCGGATATTCCGCTGTTTGAAGGTACTGCTTATCCTGTTTCAGCCGAAGCACTGGAAGATTCCGAGCTGCTTTTTTTTAATTCATTAAATTTTATTAGTCTTATCGAAAGAAATCCCAGGATAAGCTTTCAAATGCTGGCCGGATTCGCAAAAAGAATGAAAGCCCTCACACATAAGATAGAGGAACTTTCATCAAAAGAGGTTATCTCCAGGCTGGCAAAATACCTGGTGCAGGAAATCAAATCAAGCAGATCAGAGAATCTTCCTGAACCAGTCATTAAGCTTACCATTTCGAGGAATGCCATCGCCGGTTATCTTGGTACAATTACCGAAACCCTCAGCAGAACCCTCAAAAAGCTTCAGGATGATGAAATTATTAAGGTGCAGGGGAAAAAGATATTCATAAGAAATCTTAAAAAATTGAAAGAATTATCCTCATAAACACCCATCCTAAATCTTTCTAAATCTGACTTAAGTCAAGGAATTCCTTCCCCATACACTGTAAGTTATCAACTAATATTTTCGAAATTTATCGGGAGTACGGATATGGAAAATAATATGATGACGCTTGATGTCAGACCAATCATCCCAAGAGAAAAGCATTCCTCGATTTATTCGGCTTTTGATTCTTTATCAAAAGGCCAAACGCTTCATCTAATAAATGATCATGATCCCAAACCTCTCTTTTATGAGATGTCAGCCGAGAGAAGCGGACAGTTTTCCTGGGAATATTTAGAATCGGGACCCGAAGTATGGGAAGTTAATATTAAAAAACTTGTCTGAGTAACTGGTTATGTTCACTACAGTAAGATACTTCATCAAGACAAGCGTGATTTTTCTTATAACAGGTATCCTTACAGGCGTTTATATGTCACTGGCGCAGAATGTTTTCCATACCGGTTATGGTGTTCAACTGCAGTCAGCCCACACTCATATTATCCTGGTTGGTTCGGTAATGATGATGATTATGGGTGTTGCGTTGTGGTTCTTCCCGAAGGCACAGAAGGAAGATACCAAATATGACCCTGACAAGATACGGGTATCCTATTGGTTAATGGCTGCTTCAACTGCGCTACGATTTATATTCCAGGTGATTGCAGCCTTTATTTTTGCAGAATGGACGGGCTGGCTGATTACAATTTTTTCAACTTTCCAGGTAGCTGCAATTCTTTATTTCTTCTATGCCATCTGGGGAAGGATACGGCCTGTTGGAAGTCACTTAAGAGAAGCCAAAGGAGAAAAATTTTGAATCTGTTTAATGAAGTTTTAATTAATGTTATAACCCCAAGAGCGAAAAAAGGAATCTTAAGAAATTTTCTTTAATGCAATAATTTACAGGAAGTCATATGAATTATAAAAAACTATGGATCGGATTAGGACTCGTCATGGTTCTCTCATTCGCTGTACTCGGATATTTCGGGACGGAGATTTATCGTAAAGCTCCCCCGATCCCGGAAAAAGTTGTTACAGCCGGGGGTGAGGTGATTTATACGAAGGATGATATTCAGAATGGTCAGAATGTCTGGCAGTCGATGGGCGGACAGGAAATGGGTACGGTCTGGGGACATGGTGCTTATATTGCTCCTGACTGGACAGCCGACTGGATACACCGGGAGGCTGTATGGATCCTGAATGACAGGGCTCAGAAAAAATACGGAAAAAAGTATGATGATCTTGATCCTTCCTACCAGGCAGAATTAAAAGAGGGAATGAAGAATGAATTAAGAAAAAACACTTATGACAAAGCGTCAGGTACAATCACTATTTCTTCAGAAAGAGCAGAAGCTGTTCAATTCGTAGGTAAACATTATACCTCCCTGTTTTCGGGTGATCCGGCACTTGATCGCCTGAGAGAAATTTATGCTATTCCTAAAAATGCTGTTAAAGATCCACAGAGACTGGCAGAATTGAATGCATTTTTCTGGTGGGCTTCATGGGCATGCATAACAAATCGTCCCGGCTCCGACGTAACTTACACCAGCAACTGGCCGGCCGATGAACTTGTCGGTAATAAACCGGCAGGAATGGTGGTAGTATGGTCTGTTATTAGTTTTGTTCTGCTTCTTGGCGGTATCGGAGCGCTTGCCTGGTATTACGCTGCTTCAAAGAGAAAGCAGGAGGAAGAACATCATGAGGCACCGGAATGGGATCCCCTACTTGCACTGCAGCCTACTCCTTCTATGAAAGCAACCTTAAAGTATTTCTGGGTCGTTGGTGCACTGGTGGTTGCACAGGTTCTCTTCGGTGCTATTACTGCACACTACGGAGTTGAGGGCGCCGGGTTCTATGGTATTAAAATATCTGAAATTATTCCTTATTCATTAACAAGAACCTGGCATCAGCAGCTTGGAATTTTCTGGATAGCAACAGCCTGGCTGGCAACTGGTATTTTTATTGCTCCGGCCGTGTCAGGGCACGAGCCCAAATATCAGCGCGGATTAGTCAACTTTTTATTTATAGCATTAATAATAATTGTTGGCGGTTCGATGGCTGGTGAGTACCTTGGCGTTCACCAGATGCTGAGCTTCAAAACAAACTTCTGGTTCGGGCACCAGGGGTATGAATACGTTGACCTTGGCAGATTCTGGCAGTCATTTTTATTAGTGGGTTTGTTTCTCTGGTTATTCATAATGATCCGTGCAATGAGACCAGCATTTAAGAAGAAAGACGAGAACAAACACCTGCTTGGGCTCTTCCTTATTTCGAGTATTGCTATAGCAGTCTTTTATGCTGCAGGATTAATGTGGGGACAGCATACCAATCTTGCAATAGCAGAATACTGGAGATGGTGGGTAGTACATCTTTGGGTTGAAGGTTTCTTCGAAGTTTTTGCAACTGTTGCTATAGCTTTCCTCTTCACAAGGATGGGACTACTTGGTGTAAGATCTGCTACAACAGCAGTACTTTTCTCAACTTCAATCTTCCTTTCAGGCGGAATAATCGGAACGTTCCATCACCTGTACTTCACAGGGACACCGACATCAGTGATGGCTCTTGGTGCAACGTTCAGCGCATTGGAAGTAGTACCGCTTGTTCTTATAGGATTTGAAGCATACGAAAACCTTACCCTCAGCCGTGCCCGTAAATGGGTGGCTTCATATAAATGGCCTATCTATTTCTTTATTGCCGTGGCATTCTGGAACCTGGTAGGTGCAGGCTTATTCGGTTTTCTTATAAATCCCCCGATTGCACTCTATTATATGCAGGGATTGGAAACTACTCCTGTTCATGGTCATGCAGCCTTGTTCGGTGTTTATGGAATGCTGGGACTGGGATTCATGCTTTTCTGTCTCCGCGGACTTACCCAGCGCTTTGTCTGGAAGACTAAAATAATCGGACTTTCATTCTGGACGATTAACATCGGACTTGCCTTAATGATCCTTATAAGCATTCTACCGGTAGGATTAATGCAGACATGGGCGAGCGTTGAAAAAGGGTACTGGTATGCACGTTCAGCTGAATTTAACCAGACCCCCGTTGTTGAAACACTCAGATGGCTGAGAGTAATAGGTGATACCATCTTTGCGTTCGGTATCCTTGTTATGGGCTATTTTGTTGTGGGATTGAAAACAGGATGGTCAATCACCAAAGAAAGAGATATAGTAGGTGATGAATTTCCCGAGGCAGCAAAAGAAAGCTGATTAAAAAAGACCTTTCAAACCGGCATCCTTAATCGTTTAATATGGTCAGGGATGCCTTTTTAATTTAATGAGCGGTGATATAGGGGAAAATGTTTCGCGCCTCCTCACCACAATAGGGTTCGTATGGCACCCTGAGATATCATCCTTTATTTAATAGCCTCAGAACTTCCGTATGAATTTTTGGAGAAGAAGCAATAATGCTCGTTCCTGCAGCAGGATCATTTCCATTCATATCTGTAATAATACCACCCGCTCCTTTGATTACAGGAATAAGAGCCATAGTATCCCATACAGACATAATTGGATCTATCATAATGTCGGCAAACCCCGATGCAATAAGATAGTATCCATAGCAATCGCCCCATCCGCGCATGATTTTAACCCTGGATGCAAGCTGCTTCAAACCCTGTTCTGATTCATTCAGGTATGACTTAAGATCAGTTATTAGTAATACAGCATCGTTTATACTTCGGCATTCTCTTACCCTCACAGTTTTATCATTGAGAGTTGTATTAGTACCATCACCAATCAAAAGTTCATTAAGAACAGGCAGATTTATGGCTCCCAGGATAGGAGTACCGTTCTGAAGCAGTGCTATGAGCGTTCCAAACAGGGGGGTGCCGCTTATAAAACTTTTCGTCCCGTCAATAGGATCCAATACCCACTTATATTCGGCGCCGGGATTAACTTCACCGAATTCCTCTCCGAGTATACCGTGTCCGGGAAATTCTCTGAAAATTGACTCCCGTAGAAATTCTTCTGATTTTTTGTCGGCAATTGTAACTGGTGAGTTATCCGATTTTGTCTCAATGGCAACAGGAGTACGGTAATATTGCCTGATTATGCTGCCCGATTCCCGGGTTAAATACTTAATAAATGAAATCAATTCCTGAGTTGAATGCATAAGTTAGCCTATTTTTTCTGCTAAAATATAAAACAGCGATTTAACCTGAAAACCGAAGAATGAAGTAACAACCCAGGATTACCCTGGTATTTAAAGCGTATTCACTGCGTATTGGGAGCGTTTTCACTGCGTATTCACTATGTATTTAGGATGGGAGAGGAGGGTTAGCATGGAATTCTATGGGCTCATCACTAAAAATGATGAGAGTTCATTTTTCCGGATGAAAAATCAGGGTATTAAAAAATCAGAGGTGATAGAGTGACCGATGTTGTATGGCACGGCGAAAATTAATACTGAGTCTTGACTTACTAGGTTAAATAAGGTAATTTCTGGTTAAACGTTTAACCAGAATAAATGAAACCAACCATAAAAGACATTGCGAAAAAAGCAGGTGTTTCAATTGCTACGGTTTCATATGTCATAAATAACACAAAAACAATTTCTCCTGAGACTAAAGAAAGAGTTCAAAAGACTATAAAGGCACTCCGCTACCAGCCCTCAAAATCAGCCAGAAGTCTTGTTACCGGAAAAACCGGCAACATCGGGTTTATCCTTACCGATGATCATTTTCTCAGAACCGAACCTTTCTACACAAAGATATTTCTCGGGTCAGAATTCGAGGCAAGGATTGAAGGTTATTACATACTGCTCACATCAGTGAAAAAGGATTTTGATAAAAAAGACAACCTGCCCCGCTTTGTGCTTAATAAAAGCGTTGACGGAATTATTATAGCCGGAAAAATACCTCACACTCTGATAGACAGGTTATCTGCCTATAAAATCCCGACAGTCTTTGTTGATTATATTCCTCCACATAACGGGTATCCACTGGTATTGATCGATAATATTGACGGCGGTTTACAGGCAACCAATCACCTGATTCAGTTAGGCCATAAAAATATAGCTTATGTTTCAAGCGATATAGATCATCCGAGTTTTGCGGACAGGTTAAACGGTTACAAACAAGCGCTCGAGCATGCGGGAATACCCATCAGAACAAATCTCATCTACACTAAATCTGTATATGAAGGAAGACAGGCAGGCATTGACCTGGCTGCACAATTGTTCGCAAAAAATAAAGATGCCACTGCCGTTCTTGCAGGTAATGATGCCCTGGCTATAGGGGTGATGCATTACCTTAAAACTAATGGCTACAGGGTTCCCGAAGATGTTTCAGTAATTGGATTCGATGGAATAGAAGCGGACCTTTTACTTGATCCTCCTTTGTCCACTATCAGTGTTCCGAAAATAGAGCTAGGAGTGGAAGCACTCAAATTATTAGCAAATACTTTAAAAGAATAAAAAATCTTTACCCAAAAAAGTAGTAGTTCCTGTTGAGTTAACTATCAGAAAATCTACTTCATTCTGCAACAATTCATGAGATGATATGCTGGCTGCCTTATTTACCGGCAATAAAAATATTGTCGTAGGTGATTATTCACTCCCTGAACTTCAAAAAAACGAGCTGCTGATTAAAGTAGCCTGCTGCGGTGTATGCGGCACTGACAGGCACATCTATGAAGGAAAAGCTCCCTCAAGTATTCCCGTGATACTTGGTCACGAACTCAGCGGAATAATTGCAGACTGCGGCGACAATGATCCAGGTTTCAGAATCGGCAGCCGGGTAGCAGTGAATCCTAATATCCATTGCGGATATTGTGACTACTGTAAAAGAGGAAAAGTACACTTTTGTGAAAATCACAAGGCTCTGGGAGTTACGTTAAACGGCGGGTTTGCAGAATACACTATCGTTCCTAAAACCCAGGCATATCTGCTTCCTGATGATTTCGATCTTTCCATAGCTTCTTTTGCTGAACCTCTTTCCTGTTGTCTAAGGGGAATACAGCACGCCGATATAAAACCTGGAAATAAGGTAGTTATTATTGGCGGAGGAACGATCGGTTTGTTGATGGTTCAGCTTGCTAAAAATGCAGGTGCGTCTAATATAACACTTGTAGAACCTGATCCTTTAAAACGCATCACGGGGAAAGAACTGGGCGCTGATTTTACTTTCGATCCTTCCGAACCGGATCTTGGTTTGAAGATAAAAGAGAATCTGCCGTCGCAGACAGATGTAATTATAGAATGTGTAGGAAAGAGTGAAACAGTAGAGCATGCAGTTCAGCTGGCAGGGAGAGGTACTAAGATAGTTATATTCGGTCTGGCACCTTCAGATCACAATGTCACACTCAACCTGCAGTACTTATTCAGAAATGAACTTATGATTTTAAATTCCTATCTGAATCCTTTTACCTTTGCCCCCGCTATTGACCTGCTTGTTGCAGGGAGGGTAAATGTCCGGAAACTTATATCGGGTAGAATAGCATTAAATGATATCAATAGCATTTTTCACAATAGTTCGAACAGCAGTATTAAACAACAAATAATTAATAATTAATTCGCCGGAGGTGTTATGAGTAGTATGAGTACGGTTTCAAAATGGTGGGTGGGTATTCTATCCATCATAATTTTTCAAATGGGTGCTTTTGCCCAGAGCGGTATAAACAGTATAGGCGGTTTCGAACAGAGTCTGCCTTCATACTGGAATATGGCTGCAGAACCATCAGGTGCAACATTAACCTGGGCCACTGATCAGTCACGTTCAATGGGTAAATCACTTAAGATAGAGAAGACAGCAACCGCAGATTCCGCAATGTGGGAATCTGATAATATGGTTGACCTTTGGTCAGAGAGACATTTCGCCAATGTTGATATCAACCTTGGTATGTACTATATGACTTCAGGCGTTAATACAAACCCTGCAAACGCTGACGAGAAGTGGTATGTATCCTATACATTCTACCGCGAAGATGGAAGCGTTATAGGAATGAAGAAATTCGAGCTTGATCAAAGTGTAGCAAGCACAAGCGGATGGGTAGCAGATACAACCGCTATAGGAGAAGTAATTCTTCCTGAAGATGCATATAAAACAATCATCAGGTTCGTCGGCGGAAAGAACGCAACAGGAACAGTATGGGCAGATGATTTCATTTTTGTAGGAAGGAACGGAGGCTGGGCAGGACAGGACTGGAACACGGCTGTGGGCGTCCCAACAGGGTATTTCTACTGGCTGCCGCCAATAGGAGGAAATGACGGTGTGCTGAACCAGGGTTATGAAAATACAATGGTTACTGATGAGAATGCACACACCGGAAATTACTCTTTGAAATTCGATATACCAGTCGGATCTCATGATGGTTTCGTAAGTACAAGACGTTATGCTCTTGATGATGCTCAGCCCGGAGACGTCTTAAGAATAAGCGTATGGATTAAAGGTGCTAACCTTGAGCCCGACTCTGCAATAGCAGTAGGCGATCCATGGAGCATTTCCCTT
Source organism: uncultured Ignavibacteria bacterium (assembly GCA_963800255.1). Lineage (GTDB taxonomy): Bacteria > Bacteroidota > Ignavibacteria > Ignavibacteriales > Ignavibacteriaceae > DATFVA01. The sequence continues at coordinate 60,248 of CAWDAK010000027.1, forward strand.
ACCGCAATTTATCATACAACTATAGATAACAACGAAGGCTGGGGACAATATGCAGCAAGTAATGATATTCCGCTGCAGTTCCCCTATGCAACAGAGTTCGACTGGAGAAAATTTTATGTTGATGTAACAATTCCGGATCCACCGGCAGGAGAAACCGCCAAATCAATATCCGTAAGATTGCACCCTCTTGGAAGATTTTCCGGGACAGTATGGATGGATGATCTTAACGTTGAAAAACTTGATCTCCCTGATATCAATGCAATCGGCAGTTTCGAACAAACTCTGCCTTCATATTGGAATAAGGCATCAGAACCGGCCAGTGCAATGTTAACCTGGGCCACTGATCAGTCACGTTCAATGGGTAAATCACTTAAAATAGAGAAGACAGCAACCGCAGATTCCGCAATGTGGGAATCTGATAATATGGTTGACCTTTGGTCAGAGAGACATTTCGCCAATGTTGATATCAACCTTGGTATGTACTATATGACTTCAGGCGTTAATACAAACCCTGCAAACGCTGACGAGAAGTGGTATGTATCCTATACATTCTACCGCGAAGATGGAAGCGTTATAGGAATGAAGAAATTCGAGCTTGATCAAAGTGTAGCAAGCACAAGCGGATGGGTAGCAGATACAACCGCTATAGGAGAAGTAATTCTTCCTGAAGATGCATATAAAACAATCATCAGGTTCGTCGGCGGAAAGAACGCAACAGGAACAGTATGGGCGGATGATTTCATTTTTGTAGGAAGGAACGGAGGCTGGGCAGGACAGGACTGGAACACAGCTGTCGGCGTCCCAACCGGCTGGTTCTACTGGCTGCCGCCAATTGGAGGAAATGACGGTGTACTTAATCAGGGTTATGAGAATACCGTTGTAACAAATGAGTATGCTTATGATGGAGATTATTCACTGAAATTTGATATACCTGTTGGATCTCATGACGGATTCGTAAGTACGAAAAGATTTAGTTTGGGTGATATCCAGCCCGGTGATGCAATCAGGGTAAGTGTATGGGTTAAAGGTGCAAACCTGCAGCCCGATTCTGCAATTGCAGTGGGCGATCCATGGAGCATTTCCCTTACCGCAATCTATCATACTACTATAGATAATAACGAAGGCTGGGGACAATATGCAGCTAGCGATGATGTGCCTCTGCAGTTTCCGAATGCAACTGAGTTCGACTGGATGCAGTATCATGTTGATTTAATTGTTCCGGATCCTCCTTCAGGTGAGACAGCAAAAGCTATATCAGTAAGGCTGCATCCCCTTGGAAGATTCTCCGGTACAGCATGGATGGATCTGCTGGAAGTAACCAAAGTTCCTGTAGGTGTTACCGAAAAAGAATTTCAGCCTAATTCGTACAACTTATTCCAGAATTATCCTAACCCGTTTAACCCGAGCACTATAATCAGTTACTCTATACCAAACGTATCGTTTGTAACTTTGAAGATATACGATGTTCTGGGTCGTGAGGTTAAAACACTGGTAAGCAACGAGCAGAATAACGGAATTCATAGTGTACAATGGAACGGCGACAATAACTATGGCGCAAAGGTATCCAGCGGTATTTATCTATACAGGATTGAGGCAGGCAACTTCATTCAGACGAAGAAAATGCTCCTGATTAAATAAGAAAACCGGTTAAGGGTGCTGAATCATCAGCACCCTTAACCATTGTTTGCTATTCAGTTAATTAATCTTTTTTTCAGGTAAACACAGGTGGATGTAATGTTCACTAAGAATAATATTATAATATCCCTTATATGGGTCCTTGCTTTATTCATTCTTTTGCCCGGCAACCTGCTGCATGCAGGAACCACAGGAAAAATATCAGGCAAAATAACGGATAAAAGCACAGGCGAAGTTCTGATAGGTGCCAATGTTTTAATCCTTGGTTCTTCGATGGGTTCATCCTCCGACATTGACGGCAATTACTTTATCTTAAATATTCCTCCCGGGGAATACCAGGTAAAAGCATCAATGGTCGGTTATTCCTCAGTTACATACGATCACGTAAGGATTTCAGTTGATCAGACTACCAAAATAGATTTTGAACTCAGCCCTGAATCAATCGAACTTGAGAACGTTGTTGTTACGGCTGAGAAGCCTATAGTAAGGAAAGATCTTACTTCTACCGAACAGACAGTAAGCGGCGAAGATATATCAATGCTCCCTCTGGAGGATGTTGCGTCTGTTGTAAATCTTCAGGCCGGTGTTATTAATGGACATTTCAGAGGAGGCAGAAGTGACGAGGTAAGATACCTGATTGACGGTGTGCCGGTAAATGATGTATACTCCGGTCAGTCATCTTTGTCAGCAGAGGTTAACAGTATCCAGGAAGTGCAGGTGCTTGTAGGTACATTTAATGCCGAATACGGCGATGCACAATCAGGTGTTGTAAACCAGGTAACAAAAATAGCAGGAGATAAATTCACAGGAAATATTTCAGCTTACACCGGCGATTATGTAAGCTCTCATAAAGGAATCTTTCCTAATATTAATCATATTAGTCCTAACGATGTATATAATCTTGAAGGCAACCTTAGCGGACCTATACCCGGAATAGGGGATCTTTTGAAATTCTTTATCTCCGGAAGATACGACAGGGATCAGGGTTATATCTACGGACAAAGGATATTTAATCCCCGGGATTCCTCTGATTTTTCTGCTAATAATCCTGCAGACTGGTATGTTGGTGCAACTGGTGACAAATCTTATGTGCCTATGAATTACAGCCATCGACTGTCACTGCAGGGTAAGCTGTCTGTAAATGTCGGCAGCGGGAGAGGAATCGTATTAACAGGCCTTTACCAGGATAACCAGTACAAAGATTACAACCATCTCTACAGGCTTAATCCTGACGGCGACTACACAAAATTTCAGAAAAGTATGCTGGGGATAGCCAGTTATACTCTTTTATTAAGCAATTCAGCATTTATAGATTTTTCGGCTTCAGGACTGCGTGCAGAGTACAAGCAGTATGTTTATGCAAATCCCCTGGATCCGCGTTATGTTAATCCCGACAGAAAAAAAGATGTAAGCGGAAGCGCCTTTTATACCGGCGGTACAGAGAACTGGCATTTTAATCATACTACAACCAGTCTCACCGGTAAGATCGATTTTTCATGGCAGATTGATAATATCAACCAGGTCAAGTCGGGCGTTGAGTTTATCCGTCATGATTTAAAGTACCAGGATTACCAGATTATAATAGATGCAACTTCAAACTTTAAACCAATGCTTCCCTCGCCGGGAGCTTTTAACTATAATACGTATCATTCAAATCCCTACCAGGCTGCGTATTACATCCAGGATAAGATTGAGATTGATTACCTAATAGTGAATGCGGGAATAAGATTTGATTATTTTCAACCAGATGGACAGTACCTTAAAAATCCCAATAAAATTAACGAACTTGATGAGCTTCAGCCACCTTTCCCGGATTCACTGATGGTAGATGCTTCGGCTAAATACCAGTTTAGTCCCAGGATAGGGATCTCATACCCGATTTCCGACCAGGGTGCCATACATATTTCGTATGGTCACTTTTTCCAGATACCGCCGTTTGAAAACCTTTACCGCAATCCTAATTTCAGAATTCCCCTTACCGGCGATTTTCCTGAAAACATCGGTAATGTAATCGGCAACGCCGACCTAAAACCGCAGCAGACCATAATGTATGAAATAGGACTGCAGCAGGCTTTAACCAACGACATCGGGATGACGATAACGGGATACTATAAAGATATCAGGAACCTGCTGGGGACTGAAATATATATTAAGAATGAATTCAGAAAATTCAGCAAGCTTGTGAACAGGGATTATGGTTCTGTTAAAGGAATTACCCTTTCACTTGAAAAAAGATTCGGTGCCGGAATGGGTGCGGCAATAGATTATACCTTCCAGGTTGCAAAAGGAAGTGCATCTGATCCTAACACTGCTTTTAATAACGCGCAGGCTAACCCTCCCATTGAGGAAAACAAACAGCTGGTGCCGCTGGATTGGGACGGAAGACATACGTTAAGGTTCACGTTAACATTAGGCGTGCCCGGCGATTATATTGCCAGCTTTATTGGAAGACTGGGTTCGGGCCTGCCTTACACTCCGTCAATACAGAATCAAAGGACAGGACTTGAGAACAGCGATAATAAACCATCTTACTACGATGTAGATGTCTACCTGACAAAATATATTGATATTGGAAGTCAGCAGCTTTCGGTCTTTGCAAAAGTTTATAACCTGTTTGATACACTGAATGAGAATGATGTCTTCGGAGATACCGGAAGGGCAGGGTATACTCTAGAGCTTACCAGGAATCAGGCACCTCCCAGAGGCGTTAATACCATCCAGGAATTTTTTACAAGACCCGATTTTTATTCTGCACCCAGGCAGGTTATCATCGGGGCTGAAGTATCATTTTAGCCGATTTTTTATTGGAGTAAAAATGTTATTAAAAAGAATTAATACCAGTTTTATATTTCTTGCGGCAGCAGTTTTCCTGATCATTTCCTGCCCGGTCTTTGGTCAGAGGATTGTCGACAAAAATAAAGGTGACCATAACCAGACCAAAAAAGGGTTCATGGATGGAAACCTTGCTGCAACTGTTTATTATAATTTTGGTGAGATTGCGGACTGGGAAAACGAACCCAGCAGGAGCGGGGTCTGGCCCAAAGGAACAAATCATACTTATGTGGATGGAGTTGCTATAATAGTACAGGCTGAGGCTCAGGATCCTGCCGGAAATGTTATTCACCCGCTTGAATCGAATTATTATGAGTTTACCCGTTATGATCCCTCAACAGGTGTAACCTACGGCTGGTGGCCTCTACCGGGCTACTCAAGTCCCTTCAGCAGTTCCCCTGCAAGAAGCGATGTTGCTTCTACATGGCCTACAACCTGGCCCGACAGACCTGCTGACTGGAACAACAGCTGGAATGGATTTTTTGGAAAGGGAGTCTTCAATGCTGATGTTGAAACATATTTTGTTTTCGATGATAATGAAGACCGTCAGTACCTTCTAGAACATAATTTCCATCCTGATGCCGATGATCCCTCGAGAGGAGGACTGGGTATGCAGGTAAGGGCAAGAGGATTTCAGTGGTCGCAGGTTCTCGCTGAAGATGCGATATTCTGGTATTATGAGATAACTAATATGGGGACTTATGATTATCAGAAAACTTTATTTGCACAATATGTGGATTGGGGTATTGGCGGACATGATAACTCCTCCAATAACGCCGGTGATTATAACGAACTGCTTGATATCTCTTATGCATGGTCAACAGTACCGTTCGGAAGTCCCGGCAACTGGTCGCCTGTGGGTTACGCCGGCTACGCATTCCTTGAGAGTCCCGGTGTTCCTGATGATAATATAGATAATGACCAGGACGGACCTACGGATGAAAAGAGAGACAACCTGCCGGTTAATTTTATCGAAACGCCCGACCAGGATCCATTCTTAAGAAACGCTTTTCAGGACACTACGAGATTCGCTGCATTTTATGGTTATTCGTGGAGACCTCACTGGGATGCAGATGAAAATGCTAATTGGAGATCATTTTTTGATATAAATGAAAATGGTGTCTGGGATGAGGGAGAGCTGCTTAGGGACGATGTAGGAACAGATGGACTTGGTCCCTACGATGAAGGCTATAACGGTCCCGACCCTGACGGTACGGAGGGCAATGGAAGACCTGACCAGGGAGAACCTAATTTTGGAGCACTCGACAAAGATGAGTCAGATCAGCTTGGTCTTACCGGCTTCGCAATTTACCCTGTTCACCAGTACGAACTTGATAATGATGAAGAGAACTGGGGAGTGCTTTCCGCTTTACCGTCACCGCACGGTCAGATTCTTGAAAACGTTAATCTGGCCAATTATTTCTCAAGTTACCTGTTCAGCATGAACGGCCGCAACACCTATTCTACTATCACGGGACAAAGCGAGGAAGCCGGTGAAACCGAACGGTTTTCAATGTCTATGATTTTCGGAATAAACACCAGTGATATATTCCGCAGAAAGAAAACAGTTCAGCAGATCTATAATGCAAATTATCGTTTCGCCAAACCACCCGAGAAGCCCATTGTAACTGCGGTTCCCGGAGATCATAAGGTAACTTTATACTGGGACGACCGCGCTGAAAAGACTTTCGATGAGTTCTACCAGCGTATAAATTTTGAAGGCTACAGGGTATACCGTTCCACAGAACCTAATTTTCTTGAAGATAAAATAATTACCGATGCATACGGTAAGGCGATATACCGCCAGCCGATTGCACAGTTTGACCTGGTTGACGGCGTAACAGGATTACATCCTATAGATGTAAACGGGGCAAAATTTTATCTTGGTGATGATTCCGGACTTAAACATTCCTTTATTGATACTACCGTTCAAAACGGACAGACATACTATTATGCTGTTGCAGCATATGATAAAGGATTTGAGACCGTAACCATTGAAGGAAATTTTGAAGGTATTCCTCCTTCGGAAACGACCACAATTCTAAAGAAGGATATCAGCGGAAATATTACAACTGATATAAACACTGCAGTTGTTACCCCGAGGGCACCTGCCGCTGGCTATATCGCACCCGAGATACAATCATTCGAGGGAAGCGGCCCGGGCACCGGCAAGATTTCAATTTCTATCCTTAACCCTGATTCGATAAAGAATAATAATACATACCGGCTGGAGTTTTACGATAATGTGCCATATCATAATTCCGCACATCCTAAATACTCCGTTATTAATGCCGTTACCGGGGATACACTGCTTAACATGAAGACTATAAAAGGTATAAATGAACAGACCCCGGTACTCGATGGCTATACCATTGATATTAAAAGTGATACCCTCGTAACAATTGATTTTGATAAATCAGGCTGGGTTACCGGCAACAGCAACTATGTTGTTCAGCCCGGATTCGACTCACGATTTGCCTCAGCTTACTCGGGTAAGAAAATAAATTACCCTGCCGATTATGAAATAACCTTTACAGAACCGGGACAGGGAGATTTGTCATTTCCTGCTACCGCGTTTAGTGATCCTATACAATCAAATATTGTTGTAAAGAACCTTACCGAGGACAATGATCACTTTCAGTTCATTTTCAGAGATCAGAACAACGACGCACTTTTCAATGCAGGCGATGCAATATTCTTTGTATTCGGAGATTCACTTGGTAAACCGGCTACGGGCTTTTCAAATCTACATGTCAGCTGGTCTGTTAGTCTGTTTAAGGATACTTCAATAGCTGAAGCAGATCAAAAACCGCCTCAGCCCGGTGATGTATATAAATTAGTTAATACGAAACCCTTCAGGGAAGGTGAGTTTTATGAGTTCAAAACTAAGGCACAGGGACTTGATAAATCTCAGGCGGCAAAAGACCTGGCTAATATTGCCGTAGTTCCTAATCCTTATGTCGGTGCTGCCTCCTGGGAGCCCTCAACCGTTGAAGTTGGAAGAGGTGAAAGAAGAATATTTTTCATTCATCTCCCGCAGGAATGTACAATCAGGATCTATACCATAAGCGGAAAGCTTGTGAATACTATTGAGCATGCCGGCACAATCGCTGACGGACAGGAAAGCTGGGACCTTGTATCAAAAGATGGAATGGACATTGCCTTTGGAGTTTATGTATTCCACATTGATGCACCCGGAATAGGAGAATACATTGGAAAGTTTGCTGTAATAAAATAATGAGATCTTTCAAATTTATTGCAAGAGGATGCTATGCATAATCTATCTCATTCAATAATGTTTTTAATAATTCTGACAATCTGCTTTGCGGATCAGGATATTTATTCTCAGAACGTTTCAAAAACCGGTACCACCTCGGCTTCATTCCTTGAAATAGGAGTGGGTGCTGCTGCAAATGGAATGGGCGGTGCATTCGTAGGACGTGCAGATGACGCTTCGGCACTGTACTGGAATGTGGGAGGGATTGCTTCCCGTGAACGTAATGAGGTTATTCTCGTCCATACAAACTGGATTGCAGATACAAGATTTGATTTTGCAGGTTTGGTCTTGAATCTGGGAGATTTTGGAAATATCGGGTTAAGCTTTACTTCATTATCAATGGCGGATATGAAAGTCAGGACAGTTGAACAGCCCGAAGGAACCGGAGAATTTTTTAGTGCCGGAGATATTGCTGTTGGTGTTTCATACGCGAGGTATTTGACCGACAGGTTTTCCGTGGGTCTTACAGCAAAATATATTCAGCAGTCTATCTGGCACATGAATGCCTCTGCTTTTGCTATTGATGCCGGTACTGTATTCAGAACAGATCTTCTCGGAGGATTGACAATTGGTGCAGTCCTCTCAAATTTCGGTACCCCGATGAGGCTGCAGGGGAGAGACGCAAGATATTTTATAAGAGTTGATGAAACAAAGCAGGGTTCAAATTCTAATATACCTGTTAATATCGACCTTGACTCATGGGATCTTCCTCTGTATTTCCAGATTGGTGTCTCATCTCCGGTGTTTGATTATGAAGATTACAAAATGTTTGTATCTGCGGATGCCATCGTTCCGAACAATGATTACCAGAGTGTTAATGCGGGTGCTGAATTTACATTTATGGATGTATTATCCTTAAGAGCAGGTTATAATTCATTATTCCTGCCTGATGCCGAAGGAGGTTTGTCGCTTGGTGTAGGAGTAAATTCGCAGATGCTTTTAAGTGTAGCCACAGTTTATTTCGATTATGCTTTCAGAGATTTTGGAAGACTGGATAATGTTCATAATTTTTCAATCGGGATAAAGTTTTAATCTCTTTTTCTATAATAATGTAACGTCTTGATATGAAAACGAAAATTTTCTTATTCCTGTTTTTTTTGTTTTACCCGGGTTACATCTTTTCCCAGGATTTATTCTACGAATCAAATCATGATAATATCAGTAAAGAAGATATAGTTGCACGAATTGATACTATTTCAGTCACCGCTGAAGAATTTTTTTATTCATATGAATTTGGTCCCGCTTTTCCAAAAAGGGAAAGCGACTCAAAGTCGGTTCATTTAAAATATCTTATTGACGAGAAACTCCTCGCGCTGGAAGGATACAAATCCGGTGTGTTAAAGCAGGATGACGTAAAGGGAATGTATGAAGACTTTAAGTCGGACCTTGCTGCCGAGGAAATGTTCAGACAGGAGATACTGCCTAAGGTGCAAATTTCCGAAGACGAGATAGACAGGGTTACCGAAAAAAAACTTATAGAATATGATATAAGGTGGCTGTACAGTAAAGACGAAAATTCTGCTGAAAATCTTTTAAAGCAGTTAAAAGAGGGTGTGTTATTTGATTCCTTATTCAATGCCCAGCTTAATGATTCGGTATTTAGTAACGACAGGCAGATGACTAGTTCCCTGTATGATATATACATGAAGAATCCACTTCTTGCAGGCATACTTGATACGCTGAAATCCGGAGTTATTCCCCCTCCTGTTCATACCGATGACGGATGGTATATTATCAAAGTGGATGATATTAAAACAAATATGATTACAGGTGAAGCTGAAATAAATAAGCTCCGGAAAGAATCAGCTGAGGGAATCCAAAAAAGCAAGATGGGAATGATGTCAGATGAATATGTTAGAGACCTTTTTGATTCTGAAAAACCTGTTATCAAACGGGATGCTTTTATTTTTCTAAGATCCTACCTGGGCAGGTTTGTGCTAGATCCTGGTAAGTATTCTGAATGGGGACTTGATGTCAAACTGGATTCAGCACTCTCAATACTTGGTCTTAATCACGGCGACACCTACCCCGGTATAACTTTGGTAACGGGAGAGACCCGAAAGTTTTCCATGGATGAATTTATTGAATGGTACAGGGACAGGGCGGAGTATATTAAATTTTCTGAATCTGACCTCAGCAGCTTTTCCAGGTCGCTTGAGAATATGATCTGGCTGATGGTGAGGGACAGGATGCTTGGAGAAACAGCTGCTCAGAAAAGTTACGATAATAACCCCTGGGTAAAGAAACAGGCCTCTTGGTGGAAGGATAAAATATCGTACAGCGCTTACCGGAACCAGCTTCAAAAATCAATAAAGCTTTCCTCAAATGAAATCAACCTTGTAAAAGAGAATAAAAAATCGGAATCCGATATTATGAGTGAAGAACTTTCAAAAAAGCTTCTTCATAAAGTTCTCGAGCTCAGGGAGGAACATAAAGTTGTTATCAATAAAGCCATCCTTGATAAAATTAATGTATCATCTGAAAATGATAAAAAAGCCATCGATATCTACTTTATCAAAAAAGGCAGTCTGATCCCGAGAACATTATTCCCGTCAATTGATAATGACTGGAACAACTGGGAATAATAATGAAAAAACTGTTTCTAACCATACTCATTCCGGCTGTTATCATGCTTCTGAGCAGCTGCGGCAGTGATAATAACAGGGGTGATAAGCTGCTTTACTGGTGTTCCAATAATACCGACGAAATAACTTTTGCAAAAGTGCGTACAGACGAATGGAATAAAGGCAATCCTGAACACCAGGTAAAATATCAGCCCGTACCGGAAGGACGTTCAAGTGAGGAGATCATTCTGGCTGCCGTGGTTGGCAATACTACTCCTGATATCTATTCTAACATGTGGCAGGGTGATGTTGAAGCATATGCGCAGGCAGGAGTGCTGGTTGCGCTCGATAGTATACCGGGGTTTCTGGATTTTATGTACAGCCGGTGCGACAGTGCGGTGATAAGGGAAATTACATCTAACGACGGGCATATATACCAGGTTCCATGGAAGATAAATCCTATTATGCTGATTTATAATGTTAATATTATAAACAACCTGGGATTATCGGGACCGCCGCACACCTACGATGAATTTTTTGATGCTTCGCAAAAATTTCAGAAGGATCTCAATGGAGATGGCTACGTCGATAGATGGTTCGGATATTCGGAAGTACTTGTAACCTGGTGGCAGAGGTTTTTTGATTTTTATCCTCTCTATCTTGCAGCATCGGGCGGAGCGCCGCTTGTTCAGGCTGACAGGGCCGTTTTTGATAATAAGTATGCTGTAGAAGTATTCAGGTTTCTCCAGACATTATACCGGAAAAAATATTTTGCAAAAGAGCAGCTGAGTGCCAGGCAGGATCCATTTTTAGATGGCGTAATTGCTACGAGATTTACGGGGCCCTGGGAGATAGCACACGCTGAAAAGTACAAGCCTGAAGGGTTTCATTATGAATATACTACCATGCCTGTACCTGACGACCATGAAGGTCCTGCCTATACATATTGTGATCCGAAGAATATAGTAATATTTAAAAGCTGCAAATATCCGGTAGAGGCGTGGAATTATATAAAAAAACTGATTGATAAAGAAGCAGACCTTCAGCTGCTTGAAATAACCAACCAGCTTCCAAGGAGAAAGGAACTGGAGAAGGATTCTTTTTTCACAAGCTATTTCAAAAAAAATCCCAGGATGAAGATATTCGCAGCCCAGGCAAAATATGTAAGGGGAACGGATGCCTCGCCCGTACTCAAGGAAGTTTTCGATTTAATCTCACAGCAGTATGAAGCCTGCGTTATATACGGACAGAAAACTCCAGAGCAGGCCGTGAAAGATGCTTCGGACGCGGTGAACTTATTATTTATCAAATAGATTTATTATAAATGATCAACAGAAAGAAAATACTGCCTTACCTTCTTGTTTCGCCATACATAGTGCATTTCCTGCTTTTTGTTTCATTCCCGGTTATCTTTTCGATTGTGCTGACTTTCCATAAATGGAATATAATTTCGCCGATGGAGTATTCAGGGTTAACGAATTATATTAAAATGTTCAACGATAAAACATTTTTTATATCGATCTTCAATACACTAATATTCCTTGTAATCCATATCCCTTTACAAATTATTGTTGCGCTGTTCCTTGCTGAGGTTTTAAATCAGAATATAAAGCTGAGAGGACTTTTCAGGGGATCTTTCTTTCTGCCTGTAATTGTCTCCGGTGTTGTGGTATCAATGTTATGGCAGCAGCTTTACGGCTTCGATACCGGGCTGCTTAACAGGCTTTTAACATCAATAGGACTTGGTAAGGTCGGCTGGTTAATAGATCCAAAAGCAGCTATGCCTTCAATAGCCCTGATGGCAACATGGAAAAATGTAGGACTTTATATAATATTATTCCTGGTAGGGCTTCAGACCGTTCCGGCTCAATATTACGAGGCGGCTGACCTTGAGGGAGCGACCCATCTCCAGAAGTTCTTTAAGATAACGCTGCCGATGATAAACCCCACGATATTTATGGTAGTCATTCTTTCTACAATCGGCGGGTTCTCGCTTTTTATTGAACCATACATAATGACCGGGGGTGGCCCTCTTAACAGCACCATGTCGGCTGTGTTATACATATATAAACAGGGCTTCTTTTATTATCATATGGGATATGCGGCTGCACTGGGATTGTTTTTTGCCCTGATCATTCTGGCAGTAATTGTAATTCAGAAAAAGTTCATTGAGACGAACAATTGAGATATATTAAAAAAATATTGTTCTATTCTGCGCTTTCAATCAGCGCCTTGATTTTTGTCTACCCTTTCTATTGGATGGTGATGGGATCACTTTCTCCTGAGAATGAGATCGGAAGTCTGACCCTGCTTCCGCATTCATTAACAATTAGCAGTTATTCCCAGATGTTCGATAAGATCCCCATCCTTGGTGCGTTTGTAAACAGTATTATTGTTTCGCTTTCTATCACTTTAGGTGTACTGGTTTTCGGGTCAATGATAGGATATGCCCTTGCCAAACTTCAGTTCAAAGGCAGGGAGCTGATCTTTTATATAATAATTTTTACTATGACGCTGCCGTTCCAGATAACCCTGATACCGCAGTACATCATTATGGTAAAATTCGGATGGATTGATACTTACCTTGCATTGATAGTACCATATCTCGTGAATGCACTTAGCATTATTATGTTCAGGCAGTATTTCAAGACGATACCTGACAGTCTGATTGACGCGGCAAGAATAGACGGCTGTAACGAACTGCAGATAATATTCAGGATATTATGGCCGAATTCCATGCCCGCAATCATAACTATTGCCATCATTACTTTTATGGCTTCATGGAATGAGGTGCTCTGGCCGCTGATAGTTATACGTGATGAGAGCTTAATGACCATGCCGCAGCTTGTAACCTTATTTTCTGTAGGAGGCAGAGCCGATTCACAGCTCGGGGTAAAACTTGCTTCGGCGGTAGTACTGGCCCTTCCCATAGTTTTAGCATATCTCTTTTTTCAGAAATATTTTATACAAAGTATGACTTCAACCGGTTTAAAAGAATAGGGAAACAATGAAATTTGTAAAAACGAAGTTTGAGAGCCCTTTAAGCAGGACTATAAAAGCAGAGGAAATAATGGAGTATTATAAATGGATAAAATAATTAAGTATGAGGGTAATCCTATACTGACGAAAGATGATGTTCCGTTTCGTGTTAATTCAATCTTTAATGCAGGCGCTGTGAAAATAAATGATAAATACCTTCTTCTCTGTAGAACTGAAATGCCGGATGGAAGATCATCATTTACACAGGCTGAAAGTTCAGATGGAATAAAGTTTACTGTTTCAAGCAAATTATGTTTAACGCCGCAGGATCATAAGGACTGCTTTGAATACGTGGAATGGGGCATTGAAGATCCACGGATAACTCCTATAGATGGTAAATATTATATAACCTATACCGGGTATTCACAATTTCAGCCGCTTGTTGTTCTGGCGGAAACGAAAGATTTCAAAGATTTCACAATTCATGGTCCCATCAGCGAACCTTCCAATAAAGACTGCACTCTTTTCCCTGAGAAGATAGACGGTTACTACTGGAAGATCGACAGACCCTCTGCAGGAACCAGGAAAGACATATGGATAAGTAAAAGTCCCGATCTAATTCACTGGGGCGCACCGCGTTTATTGATGCAGCCCCTGCCCGGTACCTGGGAAGCAGACAAAATTGGTTCCTCAAGCAATCCCATAAAGACTGAAGAAGGGATGGCTCATGCTTTATCATGGAGTCAGGGAATTTCCTGCCAGCTCTATTTATAAGCTGGGGGCTGTTCTGCTTGATTCAGAAAAGCCATGGGTTGTGAAGGGGAGAACCCGCGAACCGATAATTGCACCGGATCTTGATTATGAAAGATCGGGTGATGTTGTGAACGTTGTTTTTTCTAACGGGTGGATTATGGAACCTGACGGAGAAATTAAGATTTATTATTCCGGGGCCGACAGCAATGTTTGCCTCGCAGTTACTTCGAAGGATCATTTATTATCACTCTGTCTTTAGGAATGAAAAACTTGAGAACAATATTTTTAGCTTCAGTCATTTTAATAATGATATCTTCCTGTGAGTCGGCTGAAACCCTTTCACCCGGCGGAAGTTCGCTTGTTAATACTTCTCACCTCGATTCACTTTATGAAGAGATAAATGTAAACGGCACCCTGATGGGGATAATTCATATATACAGCGATTATCCCGGTTATAAATGGGTTTCTGATGATGATGAAGGTGCGGCTTGTGTTGATGATGCCGCCCGGGCTGCTGTATTATACCTGGGAGAATATGATTTAAGAAAGGATGCTGGCTCACTTTTAAAAGCGGAAAGACTTATTGAATTTCTGCTGTATATGCAGTCGGATAACGGTTTCTTTTATAATTTCATATTTGACGATCATTCTATAAACAAAACCCACAAGAATAGTATTAACCAGGCAGGGTGGTGGAGCTGGCGTGCCATGTGGGCTCTTTCAGAAGGGTATAACGTTCTTAAAAAACTTGAACCCGTTTTATCAGGAAAAATTGCCGCCGCCTTAAAAAGTTCTATTAGTGCTGCAGAAGGATATTTTCCTGATCAGGAAGAAACCGAAAACATTCACGGTATAGAAGTTCCACGGTGGCTTCCGGATGGAAGTGCATCCGACCAGGCTGCTGTTCTGCTGCTTGCATTGGAGAATGTTTATGAGCAGACGAATGATTCCGGCATCCTCCGGTTAGCCGGCAAATTATGCAACGGCATCCTTATGATGCAGAAAGGCGGACCTGGAGAAGTTCCTTACGGTGCTATACTGAGCTGGCAGAATGTCTGGCATGCTTACGGCAGCAGTCAATCCTATGCCATGTTAAAAGCATCCGGGATGCTGAAAAGAAGCGACATTAAGTCGGCTGCATTGAAGGAAATCAATTCTTTTTATGATTACCTGCTTAATAACAACTATTACAACAGCTTTGAGATCATGAATGACAGCAGCGGCGTTGTTTTCACGAAACAGGATAAATTTTCCCAGATTGCCTACGGCATCAGACCTATGATTTTTGCATCCCTTGAAGCATTTTCTTTGACAGGAGATTCTATTTATAAATCAAAGGCCATGGAGATCGCCGGATGGTTTTTCGGGAATAACCCTGCGCATGCCCGGATGTATAACCCTTCAGACGGAATCTGTTTTGATGGAATAAATTCAGAGAATGAAATCAATTTAAACTCGGGAGCCGAATCTACAATTGAGGCTCTGCTGTCAATGCAGATGCTGGAAAGATTTGGCCTCACCAAAGAAGATATTTTGAAACCCGGAACGGAATAACCTTGAATATGAAACTAGAAAAGACACATTTGCTTTTAAAGCCCAACCCGGAAAGAGTCCTGCTAAGAGCAATGGAACCTGCATCAGAAAATCAGAAAATGAATATCATTGCAAGGATACATAAACTTGGCTACGAAGAATTAAATAACGAATTGGAGAAAGTGAGAAGTGAATTTGGCTCCAGGCACAGGGATACCGAAGAATTTTTCATGAGAAGGTATAACCAGCTGTCATCATATATTTCTGATAGAGAAGAATTAAGCCGTGAAAGAAAACTTTTAATTGGCTCATCATTTTCAATGGAATATTCGGTTGAATCGGCTGCCTTGTTTAATCCCTCTGTTATATGGCATCCTGATCAATCGGGACTTCCGGCGGGGAGTAAAAGGTTTATATTAAGTCTTCGTGCTGTAGGCGAGGGGCATATCTCTTCGATTGTTTTCCGGACAGGTACTCTTGATTCTAAAAATATAGTAGATGTTGAAGATCCGGGCAGATTCATTTCTTCTCCGGCTGTTCAATCCGGTAGGACCTCAGATACTCCGGGTTTGGAGTACGAAATTTATTATGGAGAAGATATTCCTTTATCAGAGAGGATTATTTTTCCCGGAAGTCCTGCTGAATCCAACGGAGTAGAGGACGCAAGGTTTGTAGAATTTACTGAAGATGATGGAAGCGTTTCATACTATGCTACTTATACAGCTTATGATGGGAAAAAAATACAATCGCAGCTTCTGGAGACAAAAGACTTGCTGCATTTTAAGGTCAATAAAATTTTAGGATCGGAAGCACAAAATAAAGGAATGGCGCTTTTCCCGCGAAAGGTTAATGGTAAATATGTTATGCTTTCAAGGCAGGACAATGAAAACAATTACATAATGTTTTCCGATGATCTGCTTACCTGGAATTCAAAAACATTGTTATCCTCACCTGTTTTCCCATGGGAGCTTGTTCAGCAGGGTAACTGCGGCTCGCCTGTTGAAACTGAAGAGGGATGGCTGATGCTTACGCACGGTGTAGGTCCCGTCAGGAAGTACTGCATTGGTGCGATGCTTCTGGATCGTAATGATCCGGCTCGGGTAATAGGCCGCCTTAGAGATCCTCTAATAAGTGCTGATGAAGAGGAAAGAGAAGGATACGTTCCAAATGTAGTATATACCTGCGGCAGCATTGTGAAGGATGGAGAATTAATTATTCCCTATGCCGTATCAGATTATGCCGGCAGCTTCGCAAAAGTCAGTCTTGAAGCCCTGTTAAAAGAATTAAAATCCGAATGAGGTTAATATGCTGAAGGAATTACTTAAATTTTCACTACCGGTAATTGCACTGTTATTGCTGAATACTTCGATCTGCAAGGGACAGATATCCGATGAAAAATTAAAAATAGATTACAAGGGTGATGCAAAAGTTGAAGTAGGAGGACCATTCGCCGGAATTGAGCTACACCACAGCTCTCCGCTTCTTCAAAGAATCAGTTTTTACTATCCGGTTGCAAACAGTCTTGACGAGAGTACCGATTACTGGAAACGCGATACTTCTTTTATTATGCAGCTTGGTTTGAAAACGGGAAACGGATCCAAAGAACTTATCGGAAATCAGCCTTTTGAATTTTCATTAACACCTTACTCTGTTGATTTTAAGAAAGAGGATGGTGATAAATCCATTAGAGTTATTTATACCTTTGCCGGTTCAAAACCCGCTATGATTATTAAATATGAAATAACAAACAACAGAAAGGAAAATACTCCGTTTGAATTTTATACAGATCTTGAGACTGCTTTAAGGACGAGCCATTCTTTTAATTTTATTGATAAAGCATGGACAGAATATGACAGCAGTATTTCCGCAATATTTACAAATTTTGATAATCCACAGACAAAGAATGCGCAAATATTTGTAATCAATGCAGGTGAGAAACCGTCTTCATTCAGTACACTCAGTAGTCTTACAGGGATAACCAATCCCGGCAATGACTGGCTGACGAAGGATAGTTTAAATAATGAAGTAATACCACGAAACAAGCAGAACCGTCCGGCTGCAAAATTCATTTACCGTAAAACTCTCGAACCCGGAGAAACGATGACCGTTGTGCAGGTTATTGGTATGTGCAGGCAGGATGAAGGAAAAGAACTTGCTGCATACCTCAGCGGTAACTATCAGAAAGAAGTAAATGATTATGAACAAGGAGTACTGAAAAAGGTTTATAAGGGAACAGAGCTGACTTCCGGGGACCCTGTGATTGACAGATCAGTTTCCTGGGCGAGAGCAATACTTGAAGTAAACACCCATTATCTTGACGGTAATTTTGTTCCGATGCCCTGTCCCGCTGAGTATAATTTCTACTTTACACATGATGTTCTGTTGACCGATCTGGCTGCGATTAATTTTGATACTGCAAGGGTTAAACGCGACCTCAGCTTTATTATACGGCATGCCGATGAAAACAAAATCATTCCGCATGCGTACTACTGGAAAGACAGTGCTTATGTTACTGAATTCGCAGCCAGCGACAACTGGAACAACTTCTGGCTTATTATCGTATCCGGAACCTACCTGCGGCATTCCGGCGATACGGCATTTGTAAGAACCCTTTATCCGTACATTCAAAAAAGTCTGAAGCAGGCACTAATGACAAAAGGTGATGACGACCTGATGTGGTCGAAAAGACCCGACTGGTGGGATATAGGGAATATCTATGGTCCAAGAACATATATGACGATCCTTGCAGTTAAAGCAATAAGAGAATACAGCTTCATCTCTTCGGTTCTGGGAAATAACCTGGATAACCTTTTAAATTATGAAAGCCTGTCAGACAGTATGCAGCATCAGCTCAATGCAGAACTCTGGGACGATAGTCTTAAGTTCCTGATAAATTATTATGAACCCGGCAGGGAGGATGAGCATTATTATATTGGTTCACTGCTTGCTGCTCATTACGGTTTACTTGATAAAGAGAGGATGGATGAGCTGGTTCAAACTGCGGGTAAAAAACTTTTGGATAAGAAGGTTGGAATCTATAATGTTTTTCCGATGGATTTTGTAAAGCTGGGCAGCTACCTAAAGTTTGCAGGCAATGAAGCCGGAGATCCCTTCCTTTATGCAAATGGAGGCATATGGCCTCATGGGAATGCCTGGTATGCCCTCGCCCTTATGGCTGATGGAAAAAAAGATAAGGCTTATTCTTTTATTAAAAATGTTATGACAATTGACGGAGTAATGGCAGGACCCAACGGTCAGCCTGCTATGTATGAAGTCCGCAACGGTAATTATAATGATCCGGCTGTCTATGGTACTGTAGATAAGCCGCAATTCCTGTGGGCTGCCGGCTGGTATCTGTATTCCTTGTATCATCTCTTCGCCGTCACTGAAAATGAATGGAACATACAGCTTGATCCTTATAATCCGGGCAAGGAGCCAGTTACACTGGATCTTTACAGCAACGGCAGACTAGCAAAATTAGTGGTTACGGGCAGTGGAAAGTATATACGAAACATTCTCTATGATGGTAAAGAATTACCTACCGCAGTCATACCATATGGTGGAAAATATGATAATATTAAACTGGAAGCTGGTATACCTTCGGCACCATATCTTGCAGAGTCACGTTCCCGGCTGAAAAGCGCGAAATATGATGCGGGCCAGGGTACTTTGGACCTGGACCTGGAAAGTTATTCCGGGCATTCTGATGCGATTACAATTATAGCACCCGGAGTACCTTCAAAAATCTTTATTGACGGGAAACAGTCATCTGATAAGCCTGAAATTAAGAACGACGGCGGGGTAAAAATTATCAGCTTCAGTTTCAGATTTGAAAGACCCGAAGCAAAAATTAGAATGGAATTTAAATAGGGAAATGATGAGCAAAAAGTTTTACCTGCATGATAACTGGAGCGTTAAGTTTACCGGGAAATCTTCGAATGATAAATCCATCCCGCGGAATAAACTGAAGAATTGGATACCGGCAGAAGTTCCCGGAACTATCCATACAGATTTGCTGAATGCAGGTATAATCGACAACCCTTTTAAAGAGAGAAATGAATACAAGTATGACTGGATATCCAGGAACAGCTGGACGTACAAAACAGAATTTAGTTACCCTGAAGGGCTGAGCAGAAGTTCAATTATAAAACTCGTCTTTGAAGGGATTGATACGGCTGCGGATATCTTTCTGAACCATAAGCTTCTCGGCAGAACTGAAAACATGTTCATTCGTTATGAATTTAATGTTGACCAGGCACTTAACTCAGGGATGAATATTCTTGAACTAAGGTTTGATTCACCTCTTGAAACGGCATTAAAGAATGAAGAGAAATACGGACGACTCTCACCGGCCAAAGATTCATTCCGGGTACATATCAGGAAAGCTCAATACTCTTTCGGATGGGACTGGGGTCCTTCTTTCCCGACTTCAGGTATCTGGAGACCAGTTTATTTAACCGAAGTAAAAAAAGCTGTCATAAGATCAGTTAGATTCAGTACAGAAAAACTTACAGCCCGGAAAGCCAGGGTTAAAATTGGATTCACAGCCGGGGTTAATGTTAAAGAACCTGTGAAAGCTGCAATTACATTAACCAGGGAGAATGTTTCCTGCCGCAGAGAAATTAACTCAGGCAATAATAAGAAGCATTCAGTGAGCTTTGAAATAAATAATCCTTCCTTATGGTGGCCCAATGGCAGCGGAGAGCAGAACCTGTATGAACTCAGTATCAGTATTACCGGCAGTTCGGGGGAAGTTTATGATGAAGTTCGTAAGAAGGTCGGTATCAGGAAAATTGAACTTGAACTTAGCGAGAAGGAGAAACCTGTATTTCGTTTCAAGGTAAACAATAAGCTGATTTATATGAAAGGAATGAACTGGATCCCGGCAGACTCATTTCTACCGAGAGTTAATAAAAGCAAATACACCGGGTTGTTAACCCTCGCTGCAGATGCGAATGCAAATATGGTACGCGTATGGGGCGGAGGTATTTATGAAAATGATGAGTTCTATGATCTGTGCGATAAACTTGGTCTGCTTGTCTGGCAGGATTTTATGTTCGCCTGTGAAAATTATCCTGAACATGATGAATTTGTCAGCTCTGTAACCGAGGAAGTAACCCAGAACGTGGAAAGGCTGCAGACCCATTCATGTATGGCCATATGGTGCGGTAATAACGAAAATGAATGGATCTGGTACCGTAATCTTTCCGGATCATACAAAGATATGCCGGGATACAAAATATTTCATAAAGTAATTCCTGCCCTAATGAAGATGCTTGATCCGGGGACACCTTACTGGCCGACTTCACCTTTCGGATCTGACGAGGATCCGAATTCACAGACGTCCGGCAACAGGCATCAATGGGATATCTGGAGCAACTGGGTAGATTATTCTCATGTAGAGAATGATAATAGTCTCTTTGTAACTGAATTCGGCTTTCAGGGTCCTGCCTGCATTGATACATTTAATAAGATACTGCCTGCAGGAAAACGAAAAATACAGGATGAGGGCTTTGAGTACTACAACAAACAGGTTGAGGGTCCTGAACGTGTAGTTCGTTTTCTTACTGCTCACCTTCCCCTCAGAACCGGGTGGGAGGATTTCATATACCTTGCTCAGTTAAGCCAGGGACTGGCGCTGAAAAGATGTCTTGATCACTGGCGGGGGAACAGAAAGGTTACAAGCGGAAGCATTATATGGCAGCTGAATGACTGCTGGCCTGTTACCAGCTGGTCGTTAATCGACTCCTCGAATTGTCCGAAGCTAGCATATTACTTCGTTAAGAATGCATTTTCTGAAAAAATTATGCATTTCAAAAAGTCAGGGTCATCACTAAAAATATATGTCCTGAATGAAAGCGATAACGAGGAGTTTTTGCTTGAAACTTCAGCCGTCAATTCATTGAAAGGAAATATACTTCATACTAAATCGAAAAAGATCTCTGTGCCTAAAGGAAAATACATTGAAGCTGAGAAGATAATTACCGGGAAATATTCTGAGGTAGATAACCTTGTCTTTGTGGCAACATTATATACTAAGGATGGAACTATTATTAGCAGGAACTTTTATTCTGATAAAGAATGGAAGCACATTAAAATGGCTGAGCCCGGACTAAAATTCAGTATTTCTGAAGGATCGGAAAATGGTGTTATTACATTAACCGCTGCCAGGCCTGCGTTCTTTGTTGATGTATACTCCCCGGGTATGACATTCAGTGAAAGAGGCTTTATTATGCTCCCGGGAGAAAAGAAAAACCTGAACATTATAAAAGGCAATAAAAGAATCAGCAGGGAGAATATCAGGGTCTTTTCCCTGAATAATTACCTGGAGCAATAGTATGAAATTAGAAATCCGCATTACATTTTTTCATCGTCTTTATGATGGTGATCCTCTCATCAATTCAAATTCATACTCAGCAGATTAACATTACGCGTATAGAGCAGATGCCGAATATGCCTTCACCTTATGAAATGCGTGACTGGAAGCAGGCTGCCGCAGGCTATGATAATCTAGTTTTCGATTTTAACCTTACCGGTCAGTATCTTCCACTTATCTGGCTGAATACAAATACTATCAATTATCCCGCACACAACAGTTTTGGACTCCACACCGTGGTCGGTACCACCGTTCCGTCCTCATCCGAAGCAATAAATCTGATTCCTGCTTTGGTTGGGGCAACCCTGTCCGGCATTGATAAGAGCAGTCAAAACGGATACAATTTTGTGCTGATGAGTGAAGAATATTTTAATAAAGAAAATGGTGCTGATGTTTATCTGAATCACCCATCAGGAAGCAACTGGGATGACTGGTGGTATGATATTATGCCGAATATCTTTTTCTACCAGTTGTATGACCTGTATCCGCCCTACGGCGAGTTTTCTTACCAGTTCACTAAGATTGCAGACCGCTGGCTTGAAGCGGTATCTGTTATGGGAGGGAGTACAACACCCTGGCATGTTCCAGCTATGAATTACCGTGCATTTAACCTTATGACGATGACGCCGTATGCTTCAGGGGTTCCCGAACCTGAGGCTGCCGGTGCTCTTGCCTGGATTTTCTATAATGCTTATAGAGAAACGGGAAATGATGACTACAGGATTGGTGCTGAATGGTGTATGGAGTTTCTCAATTCACTTACTTCTAACCCTTCATATGAACTGCAGCTTCCATACGGGGTACTAACAGCTGCAAAAATGAATGCAGAACTTGGAACAAACTATAACATTGCCAAAATGGCAAACTGGTGTTTTGATGTTGGTCCTCTCAGAGAGTGGGGAGCTATGGTAGGCACCTGGGGAGGCTATGATGTTGACGGGCTGATTGGCGAGGTTAACGGTTCCAACAATTATGCATTTTTGATGAATACATTTGAGCAGATTGGAGCGTTAGTGCCGATGACACGCTATGACGACAGATTTGCGCGGGCCATAGGAAAATGGGTGCTTAATGCTGCAAACGCGGCCAGGCTGTTTTATACTAATTATCTTCCTGATCAGAACCAGGACAGCGAAGAATGGGCTCATCAATATGATCCGGATGCTTATATAGGTCATGAAGCGCTTCGTCAATCACAGGGCGGCTTAAGTCCCTATGCTACCGGTGACGCAATCAGCGGCGGGTGGGGATTAACCAACCTTGCACTATATGGCTCATCGCATGTCGGAATTGCCGGCGGTATAATTGATACTACAGATGTGAGTATGATCCTGCGGCTTGATCTTCTTAAGACTGATTACTTTCATTCCAATGCATACCCGAGCTACCTTTACTACAACCCTTATACAAACAGCAGGCAGGTTACTTTTGACGCCGGCTCAGGCTCGCATGATATCTACGATGCAGTGTCCAACGCTGTAATTGCCGGAGGAGTCACGGGGAATACACTTATTACTATACCCGCTGATGCTGCTGTCATTGCAGTGAGTATTCCCGCCGGAAGCACAATAACCTACGATCTGGATAAAGCTTACGTGAATGGTGTCGTGATCGATTACCTTTCCGGGCAGGCAGTATCCAACTATCCTCCAAGGATAAAAGCACTTGCATCTGAGGACAAGCTGCTCGTCTTTAATGATTCCACAAATATCTACTGCACAGCAGAAGATATGGACGGAGATCCTTTAGAGTATCAATGGCAGGTGTCAGGAGGAAGCTATACGGGGTCGGGTTCTGAAATTAAATGGCAGGCACCTTCCACGGCAGCGTCATATTTTATTATCTGCACAGTGGATGATGGTAATGGAGGAACAGCTTCTGATACAATTTCTATCAGTGTAACTGAATTTATTAATAATGATCCTGTTATTTCAGGGATGACAGCTCACCCCAGAAAAATTAACCTGGGCTCGGATTCACAGATATCATGTGCAGCGGACGACCCTGATAATGATACCTTAACTTACACATGGTATCCCGGTTCCGGAACGATAAACGGGAGCGGTGCTGAAGTAACATGGACAGCCCCTGCAACTGCAGGAAATTATTATATAGCATGCCTTGTAAGCGACGGAAGGGGAGGAGAGGCATTAGACAGCATAGGCGTTTCGGTGCGTGATACTTCCGTACATCAGTCGGGCGAGCTTGTTGCATACTATCCTTTTAACGGCAATGCTGAGGATGAAAGCGGGTTTAATAATAACGGTACCGTTTCCGGTGCCGTTCTTACAACCGACAGGCACGGTAATCCTTCCAGCGCATACCGGTTTGACGGAGTGAATGATTATATAAGCGTACCGGCCAGTGCAAGCTTAAACTTTCAGAATTCAGTAAGCATTAACTTCTGGATCACGGTGAATCAGTTCTTCGAAAGGGAGTCGTATCCCCTTTCACATGGCAACTGGGAAAACAGGTGGAAGATCTCCCTGACTAATAAGCACATAAGATGGACTGTGAAGACTGATACAGGAACAAAAGACCTTGATTCAGAGACAGAACTGGTTCAGGATAGTCTTTATAACGTTACAGTACTCTATGATGGAAGCGACTATGAAATTTATATTAACGGTGAGCTTGATGCCTTCACAACATTCTCAGGACAGATCCTCACTACTAACATTGACCTTATGATGGGGCAGGTTCTTCCGGGCAACAACCAGTACAACTTCAGCGGCGTACTGGATGACATCAGGATATATAATTATGCTATCTCATATTCGGATATTAACTCGCTTTACGATATATCTACAGGCATAGAAGATAATCTTAACACCGAAGTTCCCCTAACGTATGAACTGACTCAGAACTATCCTAATCCATTCAACTCACAGACAAATATCAGGTATATAATAAAATCTCCTGGCAGAGTAATCCTTGAAATCTACGACGCGCTTGGTACCAGGGTAAAGACACTTTACAATAACTTTAGGCCCGGCGGATCCTTTAATGCTGTTTGGGATGGAAAGGATGACCAGGGAAGATCTGTCTCCAGCGGCGTATACTTCTACAGGCTTAACGCCGGAGGAATTCATCCAGGCGAAGAAAATGCTTCTGCTGAAATAATGCCAAATGGCCCTATAGTAAATAGTTCTTTGGAGTGTTCTCTTCCTAAATAGGGTATAAAAACATATATTAATCAGTCATATTTTTTTACTTGTATATGCTTTTTAAATCTGATAAAACAAATTATAAACTGGCGCTAATCTTCGGGACACTCTCATCAATGGTCGGAATTCTGCTTACTATCTCTTATATCCTAAATGCAATAATCGATAGAATAGATGAACCTGATCAATCCCTGTTGTTCTGGTATCTGCCAATTCTATTGATTGGGCTTGCCGCATTAAAATTAGGATTGGGGTTTGGAATCTGGGGATTTATCAACCTGCGCAGGAAAGCAAAAACTTTAAGTTAATTCTTTGCTGTAAGATCCGTTATTTAATCATTTAATAATCCATTAATTGCTGAAATCAGCGGTAAAAGTTGTATTTTTAATATTCACTTTTATGGTAAAACGGTATATGATTGACGATAGAAATGAAATATTAAACTTCCAGAATATTGCAAAGAACATTAAACCTGCGCCCGGAGAGTTCCCGGAAATTAACGGATTGGATATATATGGGGAAACAATTCCTTTATCGGGTGAAGTGTGCGGTGATCATATAATCTATGTGGATTTCGCAAAGAGATTTAATCTTCCCGAAAGGATCAGGCGGGCAGAAACAGCAGGACGAATAGATATAACCAACAAGCTGAAAGGCTTAAAAGACAAAGCAGGCATACTGTTGTCTGACGTTTCCGGTCATAGTATAACAGATCACCTTCTTAATGCTATGCTGCACCAGGCCTTTCTTGTAGGTGCCAGTTATGAGCTTACAATGTTTGGTGAAATAACTATAGATCTTTTTGAAACCATCAACCAGCGGTTTTATCAGTCATCAAGCATTGATAAATTTATGACCCTGATTTACGGCGAGATACAAAATGACGGCGAGTTCAGGTTCATCTCCGCTGCACATCCGCTGCCGATGGTTTTTTCTAATGAGTTTAACAGAATAGTAAACATTGATGATCAAAACTTCATAAACTTTGTGCCTATAGGAACTCTGCCTTCTGAAGCTGATATTGACAGTTTGCAGACGAAAAGTCTTTTCGGCTACAAAACCAAATATTCTCTTAACAGCATAAATGTTATGGGAAAAGGGGATATACTGCTTCTGTTTAGCGATGGCTTCACAGAGCAGAGCAATGGTGAACAGAATTATATGAAGGAGAGACTTGAACAACAGCTGATAAATACGAAGCATCTTTCTGCCAGGGAAATATTTGATGGAATCAGGCAGGACTTCTCCGCTTATTGCCCTTCACGCGACGATGACGCAACCCTGATCCTCATTAAAAGGACATAGAAACAATTTTACCTTCATCAGATTCTGATCCTTATATTTGCAAGGTGTATTTGTAATATTATGTTCAATCTATCCATTCCTCGGTTAAAACAAGGATGATGATTTAAGGCAAAAATATCAGAACCATAAAACTGATTGAGATCGCACGTCTGTTCCTTAAGCTTGGAGCAATTGCATTCGGAGGTCCGGCAGCTTCCATCGGTATGATAGAGGATGAAGTTGTAACCAAACGTAAATGGATGGACAGGCAGCATTTCCTCGACCTTGTTGGTGCGACGAATTTAATTCCTGGCCCCAATGCTGTTGAAATGGCTATACATATAGGTTACCAGCAGGGCGGTATCCCCGGGGCATTTGTCGGTGGATTATGCTTTTTGATTACTTCTGTGATGCTCACAGGGCTGCTTGCTTATTTCTATCTTCTCTATGGACACCTTCCGTCTATTGAACCTTTTCTAGTCGGCATAAAGCCTGCCGTAATAATTATTATTATCAGTGCTGTGTATAAGCTAGGGGTTAAAGCTGTTGAAAAGGGGGAAAAAGACCTTAGGATAAAATTGGTGATAATAGCTTTTATTGTTGCTGTATTAAATTTATATGGACTTAATGAAATATATTCAATCCTGGCAGGGGGGATATTCGGAGCTCTATTCCTCTTAGTCTCACAGAAAAAGATAAAACTAAGCTCATTCACTCCTTTGATTCTCCTTCCCCTATTTTTACTGAACAGTACATCTCAGGCTCTTGAAAAAACATCGGTTTCGCTTTCAAAATTATTTTTTACATTCCTGAAAATCGGAGCCGTATGGTTTGGCAGCGGCTACATCCTTGTAGCTTACTTTAACGGAGAATTAGTCCAGGGGCTTCACTGGCTGACGAGGAAAGAATTACTTGATGCTATTGCAGTCGGTCAGTTCACCCCGGGTCCACTTCTTTCATCGGCAACCTTTATAGGTTATCAGATCGCAGGATTTTCAGGAGCAGTACTGGCGACAATCGGGATTGTTATTCCATCCTTCTTTTTTGTTTTAATCTTAAATCCTATAGTACCCCGAATAAGGCAATCAGTTTATCTCTCAAAATTTCTTGATGCCGTTAACGTAAGCGCTCTTGCAGTAATGTTGGTTGTTGCCGTGAAATTGGGTGTTGAGGTAATGTATACTCCTGCAGGCTTCAGCTGGCAAGCTTTTTTGATTGCTCTATCGAGTGCATCCGCATTTGTATTTTTCAAAAGGATAAATTCTGCTTACGTCGTATTCGGCGGGGCAGCTTTGGGATACCTGCTTTATATAGTATAGGTTTGAACCTTTAACCATGTAATTAATTGCTGTTATATTACAACCTCTATCCCTGCCAAACACTGCCGTAAATAAAAAGGGTTTGAATAATATCCCCGCGTTCCGTGAATCGCTCCTGCAGCAGCATTATATTATTAATTATTCAAAGCCCCATTATCTATCCATGCAGCAATGGAATCAATGAGATCGGGGGACAGGGGATTACGGTTTTGCGGCATTCTGGGTGATACCTCGCCTTTCAGGATTTTAATCAATAAACTTTGTGAACTATTACCGGGAACCACCCTTTTTAATTGAGGAAAAAGTTTGCTCTGAACATTTACCAGGTTTGAAAAGGAATTTCCATTAGTAAGTAAAAGATTAGCCTGATTGTTTGTTGATCCATGACAGCCCGAAAAAGCGCAGTTTTGACTGAATACATTGGATTGTATACTACTTAGCTTACTTAAGCTGGCTTGCTGACCAGGATCAGGTGAGGGTTCCGCGGGATTATTGCCGGAACATCCCCAGTAGGATGTTAGAAGTATTAATAATAAAGCTGTTAAAGTTCCAGTATTTTTCATTT
>CAWDAK010000028.1:0-62560 GCA_963800255.1 uncultured Ignavibacteria bacterium
GGTAAACTTCCGCCATATTACCGCTTTTAGAAGCCAGACCGAGCATAAAAGCAGTAAAATATCCGAAGATATTTTTATGCTTCATAAAAGCAGCTTCACTGTCTTCACCCTGCTTCAAGATCTTTACTTATCTCTTTAAGTGTTTCTTTTAAGAACTTTATTACGGGTATCATTTATAACAAAAGATAGAATTTCTCCATAAGACATTTTCTCATCCAGCATATCAGAGCAGACTTTAACAAACATTAAAATATCTGCTGTAGATGGTTTCTTTTGTATATCAACAATTTTTTTGTTGACGCCCACTACCTGGTATCCGAGAAGAGTTAATGCTGAAATAACTTCTTCTTTATTAAATGCTTTTTGTTCTCCTGTTACAGGTTTTTCAGTTCCTCTGCGTACCTTATAAACAAAAGTGCTTTTCCTTTCCAGCTTTTTAATCCGGAAATTATTCTGTACGGCAATCAAGTTTGCTTTTTGCTTTGCGGAGGAAACAGAGTCGGCGGCAATCACGCCGCCGACTATTTGTCCATCTATTTTTTCTGCTGTAAATTTTAGTTCGATCATTTTAATGATTAATTGATTACCGTTGACATTACTATCGGTGGAATACAGTTGTAACATACTGTCCTGTAAACTGTAAAACCATGGTTAACTTATTGGTGTTGCGGTTATCATGATTGATCAGCTGTCGCTGTCATGATCATCGCACTAGTAGATAAGTCACCATTGGTTGATGTCCGTAATTTAGCTAAGATTTGCAGTCATAATAGGTCATCTAATGACCAGTGCAAAAGATTCCTCCACCACCTCCCATTGATAGCTGGTTTTTTAAACCATTCTTGTGCATTAGCTCCGATAATTAATGAATGTGCAACTAATTCATCTTTTGCACCTTCTTCAGCACCAACACCGAAATACTGAATACCAAGTACTACTGCCACGCCAACCAGGATGACACCGAGTACTATGAGCAATAATTGTTGTTGTCCCATTACGGACCTCCTCTAAATGTTTGTGAATGTATTTTAGTTATGTATTATTTAACAGAGAGTTCGACCTGCTACCCTCACACTCTCCCTCGTTAAAACTCTTTTATATATTTTTATTTCCATTAACTATTTCATTAAAGAATTCTATGCCACACTTTTTTTTGTTAAAAATATAATATCTGATCATTGTTTTGTCTCGAATTAGATACTATTCCTTAAATGAGATTTATTTTTATTCCAGCCAGGATATTACCCGATAATAATCAAGGTAAGGAAACCAGGTTGGCGGTCCGGTTGCTAATCTCTCATCAAAAATTACGTGCCTATTATAACCTGCAGTTAAAGTATTTTTACTAAACTGTGCTACAACTTCCTCCTTACCCGCAGTCATCGATCCCTGAAGAAAAATACTCCCGAGCGGAACATTAGCCGGAGAACTTCCCAATCCCTGAACTTTAAAACCACCGGAGTTACAGAAAATGCCTCCGTCAATCTGAATATCTTTATTCACTACATTATTAATAGCTCCACCAAGGTTTCCGGATGTCGAGACGAGGATATCATTAGTGGCAATAATACCAAGCATGTCTAATGCTTTTCCATCAGCATCCAGCGATGCAGGGTTAACATCGTATCCACCGCTTCCATTTGGAATCATCGGATCAGTCTTATAGATCATATCACCTTCCAGATATACGTTGCCCGAGCCTCCCCCTGAACTTCCTTCCGAGACGACCGTGATATAGCCGCTAAGTGTACCTGACATAAATATGTCAGCTCCTTTATTATATATAACTCCGTTTGGAGCTAAGGTTGAGATAGGGACGGTTGTGGGCGGTCCATATTTGGTGCTGTCCTGGCCGGGATTTGATCCGCCATTACCCGTTCTGACCCTATAAGTCACCTTTCCATCTGCTGTAAATTTCAACCATAAGTCTTTATTAAATGTGGCGCCGGATCCGGCGAGGGCTGAATAATCTGGATAGTGCATACTTTTTAACCAGCCGACTTTAACCCCTTCTGCGTATCCTCCGAGGAATTGTGGGTCAGATCCTGATCCCATATCCTTAATTCCTTTAAGGGTTGTCACTTTTCCAAAATATACAGGTCGGCCGTCTACTACCAGGAATTGATTTGAGTGAAATCCTCCCCAAACAGTATCGCCGGTAATCCACGGACGCTGGGTTACACTACCAGTAGAGACTGAAGGAATAAACCATGCATATTTTGCCAAAGATGTCTGATCACGCATTAATTTTACCTTCACGATCTGATCTACTCCCATGAAGGTACCGGTTGATTTTAAAGTTCTTTGTTCCGGACCTAGCGGACTAAGTTCAACATTCATAAGTCCATTTTCGAAGGGTCTGTCTGTAATATCTGAGACCCATTCGGAATCAGCGATAACTTCCTGAAGTCCGATGTTGGCCCCGCTCACAGCGATATTGTGAGCTATGGTAGTCTTATAGTATGAAACATGATTTTCGGTTGATCGGGTGGCCAGTCCCCCCCAGAAATAACCCATAACAAGAAATATAACTGTAAACCCTACGACTAAAATCAATAATGCTTTGCCTGACATAAACCCTCCTTTAACGCTTTATATTTCTTGATGACAATCTTATCTGTCTCCAGAAAGCCTGACGGAATGGATTATTTGCTGCATCATATGATGCTGTATTTTCAACCTGAATATCAATCTGCATTGCTGTTATTCCCGTTGGTGTGCCTGCCACCCAGGTTTTTGGCAGATTACCAGGTAAAATTTCTGCGAGTGTTGTACTTCCGGAAGCGGTAGATGAATCTCTGTAGTACCTTATTCTAAACCTTGTTATCCCTAGATTTACACTACGGGGAGTTCCTCCATTTACAACTCTGTATAACATCCTGTCATTTGGATTGGGCGTACCCAATAATTCTGATGTAGGGCCAAGATAATACTCAATTACATCCAGGGTGCCGTCACCATGGGGATCATCATATGGTGATTCCATCACATCTGTTAAAAATCTTATTTTACTGGTATCCGCAAATAGTACCGCGTCTCTTTCGGGAAAGGGCAGCTGAGATGGATCCTCGCAGTAGCCAATTTTCCTGAAATCATATTCAAGAACTTCAACTGTCGTTACCAGGTTCTGCTGCACGATCAGTTCGCCCGAAAAATTATACGTATTCTTTGTGGCATTGTCGTTCATTTGGAATAGTGTTAATAGAAGGATTCCTCCTATTATCATTGAACCAAGTATGTCTAATATTACTGATGTTCCCATATTTTCTTACGGTAAAAAATTCCAATAACTATAAATTGATGACATTACCATTGTATCCTGCATCGATTTACTCCACACTTTAACTGTTATTTTTTTATGATAAGTTGGTGAATTAGCAGAGTTATCCAGGTCAGTGTCATTTACATAAACTACTTTACAGGAGATATCAAAAATAGCGGATGGCATCGAATTGTCTACATATGTGAAGTTATCATAATCATCAAAATCGTTGAATGTTTTAGGATTGGTAATATCTTCGCCTGACTCAATTCCCAGGTCGGCAGAAGGGGTAAAAAAAGCGGGGTCATAAACTGTGGAGGAATCAACATAAAAGATGTTGTCAAATCGTTTTTTACTTGCATCTTCTATAACCGAAGAAGCAATCGAGGTCGCCGTAATCCCGAAGTTGGAATCATACATTACGTCTTCTACACCCAATGAGTTTTTATTGACGTTCGTAATCAGAATCGTTAATAAAATCATTGCACCGAGTGCCAGAATCATTTGTATGCTTGTCATGCCCTCACACAAACATTGTTGAAAAAAGTTTTTTAGAGGTCATCTGATCCCTCAACCAGATTTCCTTTGCCGGTAGTTCAATACCTGAATCTCTTTCCGTTTATTGAACTGCGTTATGATTTAAGAACGTATTCGCGGCGATTTTTGAGAAGTTAGGAAGCAGGATTTTACGGTTTCCCATGAATATTGAACCGCTTAAATATGGATTTTCAACTGATGGAACGAATTTCAACAGGTAATTATCGTCGTTTTCATCCGTCGTTACCAGCTCAATTACTTCGTCTACTCTTATACCAAATGTTTTTTCAAGCTCATCTTCTTCACTGTGATGCCTTATTATCAGAACCATTCGGTGGTCTCTGCCGCTACCAGCAGGAAGATTAAATTTTTTCGAAATATCTATGATCGGAACGTTAATGTTATATAGTTTTACGTATGCTGCCCCGTTAATACCATTATCTCTTAAGTGTTCAAATTCTTCTGCTCTTTTAATGACATATACATCCCTAACATTAATGCAGAACTCCACGCTGGATATTTTGAAAATGATTATTCCCGGTATAACTTCGACTAACTGTGAAATATCCATTTAACCATTAAAATTTTTGGAAAGCAGAAGGGACAAATTGAGTGCCATCACAAAAGATACGTTTTTTTGACCTTTTCCATTCCTCCAGGATTTAAGGTGTCCGGAAATAAGACTTTAAAGTTCAAAAAATGATCCGGGATAAATTATGGTACAAATACTTAAGCTTAAAAATAGTTGTTCTTATTAATGAAAAGCGGTTCATTCGGGATTGATTATTAAACGTTCTAAGAAATAACTTTATTTCTTAATATCGTAGATCTCAAGTTTGTTGTAGAGGGTGGTTTTTGCTATACCCAGGATTTTACATGCTTCGCGCTTGTCCCAGTTTACTTCTTCCAGGACAATCTTTATATGATTTTTTTCAAGTTCGGCTAAGCTCATCTTGGAGTCAGAGTGAGGTTGATTGTGATTGTTGTTCTGATTTATCCCACCGAACAGTATACAGTCTTTCTCAAGGATGTTGCCTTTTGCTAGTATTACTGCCTGCATAAGTGTGTTTTCAAGTTCTCTTACGTTTCCTACCCAGTCGCACGACTGTAGTAATTCCATTACTTCGTAGGGAATGATGGTTACATTCTTGCTTAGTTCTGCGTTTATTTTCCTGAGGAAATGAGTTATTAGTGCCGGTAAATCACTTTTCCTGTCACGCAATGGAGGTATTTCTATTGAGAAAACTTTCAGGCGGTAGTAAAGATCTTCCCTGAATCTTCCCTGGTTAACCAGGTCGGCGAGGTTTTTATTCGTCGCTACTATTAGCCGGGCTTTCATCGGTACAGTCAGCTCGTCTCCGACTTTCTCAAATTCTTTTTCCTGGATTACCCGCAGAAGTTTTACCTGCAGGCTCTGTGATATTTCCGATATTTCATCGAGAAAGATTGTCCCGTCTTCGGCAAGTTCGAACTTGCCTTTCTTGTTCCTGGACGCATCTGTAAATGAACCTTTAACATGACCAAATAGTTCGCTTTCAAGCAGGGTCTCGGTCAATGCGGAACAATTCACAGCAATAAAAGGTTTGTTTTTGGTTATCCCTGAACCATGAACAATTTTTGCAACAAGTTCTTTTCCTGTTCCGCTTTCTCCCTGGATCAGTACGCTTACCCTGTTTGATGACACTTTTCCGATCTTCTTGTATAACTCGTAAATAGCAGGACTATTACCGATCAATATGCTTTCTTTTTTTGCCTCGTACTTCTCCTCATTAATATCAATTGATCTTCCACCGTCAAGACTCCTGCTTTCCAATGCCTGGTTAACTATAGCCAGGAACTTTTCCATTTCGAATGGTTTTTTAATGATGTCATAGGCGTTAAGCTGCATCGACTGAATAATGTTGCTCATATCAGCATACGCGGTCATTATAATAACCTGAATGGAAGGATCAATTTCTTTGACTTTTGCTAGTATCTCTATGCCAGTAATATCCGGTAATTTCAGGTCGGTGATTACAAGATCAGGTTTGAGTTCGGAAAGTTGTGCCAGTCCGGAACTTCCATCGGTAAAGAAATTTAACCTATTGGTGATTTTTTGAAGAGCTATCTTCAGGTACTCTCTGAATAGAGGATCATCTTCTATAACAACTATTTTACCGGTCATATTTTAACGGACATACTTATTGACAAAATTATACAAAGTATTATCAGACGGCGTTAAATAACAGGATTCTCTGAAAAAAGTAGGTTGTATTGTTTCCTGAGACATAAATCCCTCCCTGAATTTATCCTTTGGAAAACATACCAAAATAAAGGATAAGTTTCTAGCATTATTTAATAAATCGTGCCAAATCCTAAAGGCTGAAAGTAACAAAAACTTACCTTTTTGATTCTCTTGATTCGGTGGTAGATTAAAAATTTGGGATTGTGTCTTAATTTAGGACATCCATTATAAGTCAATACCTTATCCCCTAATTGCGAGTTTAAGTCGGGAAACAAACTCTCAAAAAACTGGAAAACGTAGGCACTGCCACATAAGTACAAGTGATGCAACGTCTTTATAAGATTGCGAGACAAATTAATAATATCAGAACTGCGGAGAATGGAATTATTTTCTTTAGTGACGGTGAAATTGCATACATAACAAAAAGATTCGACGTGCTTCCCGATAAATCAAAATCACTTCAGGAGGATTTTGCACAGATTGCGCAGCTGACAGAAGAGACCCATGGAAAAAATTATAAGTATGATTTTAGTTGTGAAGAAATTGCTGAGTTGATGAAAAAGTATGTGAATGCTTATCAGGTTGAGATTGAAAAATTCTTTAAGATAGTTGTGTTCAATTATTTATACTCAAACGGTGATTCTCACCTTAAGAACTTTTCATTGTACAGAAATAATACATACGGTGATTATCTGTTGACGCCATTTTATGATCTGCTGGATACTTCAATTCATGTTCCCGGGGAAAGATATCTGGCTTTAGAATTATTTAAGGATGGATTTGTCACTGAATCCTACAAGGCCGATTCAAAACATACCGCAACAGATTTTGAAGAATTCGCAGAAAGAATCGGCATCAATAAAAAAAGATATACAGGATTGCTTTCAGGATTTCCGGATAAGACCGATCGGGTCAAAGAGCTAATATCAAGATCATTTTTAACGGAAGAAGTAAAGCATTTATATCTTAAGCACTTTCAAGATAAAATGAAGAGATTAGCCTCTTAAAAAGATAGGATTTTCGCACCTTTTGAGCTGGCGGACGGATTTGAACCGCCGACCGGCTGATTACAAATACGTTAAACTTCTTCGATTTTAGACTGTAATGATATAATAAAGTGTTCAGTCAATCGAAAGTGTTTAGTGAAAACATTCTGTCTTTTGGGATTTTAATACTTAATAATTTCTTAGTTTTACGCTTGTACCAGGGCACATTTTTTAGTTGATTTTTTCATCAAGTATTACTTAACTTATAAGTGAAGTTTTCGATAATTAATATAAAAGCCCTTTCCGGGGATAAAGCAGAAATTTATTCGGTAAAGTATGAAAATAAGGAAGTTTCTGAGCTTCAGAATTTTTTATACAAATTTCAGGATACACATCAGGATTTACTACAAAAAATATTTCAACGTATACACCAAATTTCGAAAAGAAATGGCATTCAGCTTTCTTTTTTTCGACGTGAATCGCCGGAGAGTCACAATGTATTCAGGTTATTAAAAACAAATGAATTAAGGATCTATTGTATTATGTTTGATAACATCGTACTGTTGTTTGGCTCGGGCGGAGTAAAAAAAGCAGGCACAAAAAAATTAAACGAAAATCCTCCACTGGCAGAGGAGGTAAAACGATTAATGCAAATAGAGGATGCAATAAGACTTCAATTAAGAAGAGGATATATTACATTAACAGAGAATGGATTTGAGGGGGAGTTAGATAATTTAGAATATTGAGGTATCGGGATGAAGGAAAGAATAAATAAAAACAAAAATGAACAGGAATTCTTTAAACG
Source organism: uncultured Ignavibacteria bacterium (assembly GCA_963800255.1). Lineage (GTDB taxonomy): Bacteria > Bacteroidota > Ignavibacteria > Ignavibacteriales > Ignavibacteriaceae > DATFVA01. The sequence goes on from CAWDAK010000028.1 coordinate 7,815, forward strand.
ATTTTCAGAATCAATTCCTGACGAGACAAAAAATTACGTCCGTCTTTCGATGGATATTGTATCACAAATTAATACCATGCTTTCCAACGAAAATTTAACCCAAAGAGATTTGGCGGATAAATTGGGAAAGAAAGAATCTGAAATTAGTAAATGGTTATCTGGCAATCATAATTTTACAATTAAATCATTGGCTAAAATAGAAACTGTATTAGAGGAACAATTTGTATTTACACGCGAAGAAATTACAGACAGGTTCCTTCCGTTTTTGTTCCGGCAATTCAGGGATATTTATACTACAGAGCATTACGGCAATATAATTAATTATTATTGTATGAATGAAAAAGCGAATAATAACGTGTTTTATGTTGTTCCGGAAAAACCTATTTCGGGCAAGGCTCCGACTGTAGAATATGAAAAAGAAAAAGTTGAAACAACTTCAGCAGTATTCAGTGATGAATATGAACCAAACACGGCTGCCTAAATGAAAGAACAAAAGAAAACCGGCATCAATTTCGGAATCAAAGAAATAAAAACAATCAGATTTTCATTTAATGATATTCCGGATAGTGATTCAATAAAAACCCATGATGTTCAATTCCAGATATTGCCCGCATCTTTTTTTAATTATGAAGAAAATATTGTTGGGTTTGATATAATATTAACTGCATATATTAAGGTCAAACAGAATAAAAGCGTTTGTGAATTGATCACAAGAGTTTCATTTATTGTAAATAATTTAAAAGAAATCGTCCCGGAAGAAAATAAAAATACGCCCAAACTGCCTGATCAATTTATACAGACATTATTGAGTATATCGTTATCAACTACAAGAGGAATATTATTTGCGAAGACTGAAGGATCGAATTTAAATAAATACTACCTGCCGATATTGAATCCTGCGAACTTTAAACCGACCGGTATACTACCAAATTCAAAAAGTAAACAAGAAAAAAAGTAAGAGGATCACTTAAATATCTTAACCTTTAAAGTCCTGATTTTGGGGGATGAATAAGATATTATTTTAGGAGCAGTAAACGATTTTACTTTGGGTGTATATGTCTTGTAAGAATTCTTCTGCAGGCTGTTGTATGGTGTTTTATAATATGTAGTACAGAGTGAAGGATGGTGAATCTATCCTGATCAAACATGAATTTAAATGTGTAATTTGCGGGAGGGTATCCGAGCTGGCGGACTGATTTGAACCGCCGACCGGCTGATTACAAATCTGTTGCTCTACCAACTGAGCTATGCCAGCATTTTTTCGTTTAGCTTTCTGCAAGTATTATTCGCACGCTGCGGCTGTCATTTTTTTAGGCCCAGGAACGTGGTGCTTCTACTTCTCATATACTATCCACGGCCACTTCACCACCGCTTCACCACCGCTTCACCACCGCTTCACCACCGCTTCACCACCGCTTCATTCCCAAGACAAAAAGCTGTATATTTCGGGAAACAAATAAGGGAAATATTATGGCTCATCGTAAATCCTCTGCCATAGGGGACCTGCACGGACGGGTTGAAAATTTAATCTTCAGAACCCGCAACGGAAAGAATATTGCTTATGCAAGACCAGTAAATCAAAAAATACCTGATTCACAAAAGGCTAAAAATACACGAGCAAATTTTGGCTTAGCAAACACTTTCTCTTCTGTTGTTAATTCTGCGCCGGGCCTGCAGACTATCTGGTCGGTCGCCAAAGTCACTGGTTCAAATGCTTACCAGAGAATGGTTAGTATGAACACGAGCCTTGCACGTGACGGCGCGCTGACAACAGCTAATGTTATTACTCCACCGGGTCAGTTCCTTAAACTGAATTTGGCATCGCTTGAAAATGAGATGGTTTGTCTTTCTTTCTTGTGCCCCGGAAGTTCCAGCATATCTTTTCCGGCTGCTTTGTTTATTTTTCTTTGTTTCGGGAGATCGGCCGGCCGTATCGTGCCGCTGATGGTGGATGTTCCTGAACCGGAACCTGACGGCGTGTATGAGATTAATGTGGTGCCGGACGTGCCGACGAAAAATCTTCTCGCCGCGGATCCATCGCCGCTTGTTTACGTCGCTCTTGCAGGCGGAACGGAGTATAAGAGGAAGGTGTACTGGACGTCGACTACTTCTGCGCAACTTTAAAGGTTCCCGCTACAGGTTTGTGCGAATAAGCTTGGCGCGGTAAATCTGAATGTTTGCGGCACTTAAAATTTTCTTTCTGCTTTCGGCATCAGAACTGGTAAGAGGGTCCCGAGTTTTAGGATGAAGGCAGTTGAAGTTTAAGGTAGTTCTGCTGATTTCGTGCTGGTAGAGATCTCTATGAACCAGATTTCGTCTGCGGGATGGTTGATGATACGATCAACACTCTTTTGGAATTTGGGTATAAAGCGTTATTTTTGAAGTCTTGATTCGGGGTGTAGCGCAGCCCGGTTAGCGCGCTTCGTTCGGGACGAAGAGGTCGGGAGTTCGAATCTCCCCACCCCGACAAGTTTTGTTTTGGTTTTTGGTTAATTTCAGGTCTTTTATTTCTGTGTGCACAAAAACTGCACTTTTCCTTCCTCCCCCGAATATCAGGGATCTTCCTTACTCTGCAAGTTTGGATAATATAAACGAAATTAAAAATCCTAGCACTGTTATTAACCCCGCCCAATCATGTACTTCTTCAAAAGCTTCCGGTATCATTGTATCTATTAGCATGGATAGGATGGCTCCGGCCGCGACGGCTGTGGTGGCTGATACCACTTCCACAGAAAAATTTTGAAAAACAGTATATCCTGCCAGGGAAGATAATCCCGCAGCTAACGTTATTATTGTCCATATCGAAAATATGTATTTTGAAGAACGTCCGGAATTTTTCATACCCGAAGAACTTGATAACCCTTCAGGTATATTCGATAAGAATATTGCTGTAACCGCAACATAACTCACTGCTCCTCCGCTTAATAAACTTAACCCTATAACTATTGATTCCGGTATCCCGTCTAATAATGACCCTACTGCGATGGCCATACCGCCGTCTGAGCTCTTTTTTTCTTTTGACTGCCTGATGTTAGATCGCTTTCTATGCTTCGCTCCCTTTTTTGCGAGTATTTTATTGACTATAGAATAAATCCCTGCGCCCAATAAAAAGCCTATCCCTGTGGAAATATATCCCCCCCCTTTATATGCTTCATCCATTAATTCAAAAGCTAATGCGGAAATTAATACTCCGCTTCCAAATGACATTATTAATGCAACAGTCTTTTTGGAAAATTTGAAATAAACTCCGCCTACAGCCCCTATAATGAGTGCGCCCCCTGCTAACAATCCCCACAGTAATGCCTCCAGCCATTTATCCAATTTATTTTATTTCACCTTTCTTACTTAAGTTTTTAAGGTACTAATCTCTGCCGAATGTTAGATTGATCTCAACTATAGCCGGTACTTCTCCCTGTTACAATTAAGTTAAAATAAAACAAAAAATTTTTTCATTTCAAATATTCATCTTCACAGCCGTTGTTTACTTCAATCGCAACCTGAACCTTGACAATTTCCTTTGTATGTCAGGAACAGAAATTGATTAGCACTTTACTTTTCAAAAGATTTCTCTTAAGTTTTGGTCACTTAATTAAAGACCTTTAAATCTATCCGGAGAGGTGGAGAAGGAATGAGCAAAATTAAAATAACTAAAGCTGATAAAGGTAACCTCCAAGGAAATTTTCCAAGGAGGATTTTTTATATATGAATGTAAAAGCAAAAGTAGTAGACCAGGAGGGGCTTAACCGTATAATTACCAGGATAGCCCACGAGATTCTTGAGAGAAATAAAGGAGCTAAAAATCTTGTCCTTATTGGAATGAAAACAAGAGGCGAGTTTCTCGCTAACCGGATATTTGAGAAGATTAAATCAATTGAGAATACTGAACTGCCTCTCGGTGTTCTGGACGTTACTCTCTACCGCGATGATTTCCGTACGCGACTGAAGCAGCCGCAGGTTTCCGTATCGGATATTACTTTCGATATCAACGAGAAGATCGTTGTGCTGGTTGACGACGTTCTGTACACGGGACGTACGGTTCGTTCGGCCCTGAATGCGCTAATGGATTACGGCAGGACGTCCTCGATCCAGCTCTTTGTCCTTGTCGATAGGGGACACCGTGAGCTTCCGATCACGGGCAGACTACGTGGGTAAAAATATTCCCACCGCCAATTCTGAAGAAATAAAAGTTAAAATGCAGGAGATAGACGGAGAGGATGCGATCTATCTCATCGAAAATAAAGAGGATAATTAATGGCATTATCAGGCAGACATTTACTTGGATTACACGGGGTTCCCAAAGAGGATATCCAGCTTATTCTTGATACGGCTACAACCTTCAGGGAGGTTCTTGAGCGGCCTATTAAAAAGGTTCCAACTCTGCAGGGAAAAACTATCGTAAACCTCTTTTTTGAAAATTCCACACGTACAAGAATTTCATTCGAACTTGCTGAAAAAAGACTTTCTGCTGATTCGATAAACTTTTCGGCTTCGGCCAGCAGCGTGTCTAAAGGTGAAACTTTTAAGGATACGATGAGGAATATTGAAGCGATGAAGGTGGACATGGTAGTGGTTCGCCATGCCGCGGCCGGAACGCCTCTCTTCCTTACTAAGATTTGCGATTCGAATATAATCAATGCGGGTGACGGTATTCATGAACATCCTACCCAGGCTCTGCTGGATATGTATTCTATAAGGGAAAAGCTAGGCAGACTTGAAGGTGTTAAGGTGTGCATCGTCGGCGATGTTGCTCATAGCCGGGTTGCTCTTTCAAATATTTACGGCTTAAAAACTATGGGCGCTGAGGTTTCTGTCTGCGGTCCTTCTACTATGATTCCCAGATACATGGAAGAACTTGGCGTCAAAGTAATTTACAACATTGATGAAGCCATCCAGGAAAATGACGTACTTAATATTCTGAGGATTCAGCTTGAAAGAAAAGCAAGGGAATATTTTCCTTCAATAAGGGAATATTCAAAATACTTTGGAATAACTTCTGAACGGCTTGAAAAGAATGGTAAGGATGTGCTTATTCTTCATCCGGGACCAATTAACCGCGGTGTCGAAATATCATCTGAGGTTGCCGATGGCATGCATCAGATTATTCTTAAACAGGTTACAAACGGCGTTGCAGTCAGGATGGCTGTGCTCTACCTTCTGGGTACCTTAAACTAAGAGGAATAAATGAAAATTATCTTAAAGAATATAAATCTCCTGAATCCTGATCAGGGATTGAATGAAAAGGAAACTGATTTACAAATTACCGATGGAAAAATTACCGGGATAGGGAAGGTTTCTGATCAAGAGTCAGGTGATACTAAGGTTTATGATTTCGCCGGCAAGTATGCTGTCCCTGGATTTTTTGATATGCACGTTCACCTCCGCGAACCGGGCAGGGAGGATGAGGAAACGGTAAAAACAGGCTGCGATGCAGCAGCTTCCGGAGGCTTCACGGGCCTTGCCTGTATGCCGAATACTGATCCAGCTATTGATTCTGCCGAGGTGGTGACTTTAATAAAGGAAAAAGCTGCCAATCACCTGGTTGATGTTCATCCTGTGGGTGCCGCAACAGTGGGACGAAAAGGAGAAATTATTTCCCCGATGGCTGAACTGGTTGAGGCCGGCGCTGTCGGCTTTTCGGATGACGGTACAGCAATTAAAACATCAGCTATGCTTAGGAGATCTCTTGAATATTCGGGCATGTATAATACTCCTGTAATTGAACATTGTGAGGATGATTCCCTTAGCGGCGGTGCAATGAACGAGGGAATAAATTCTACTATACTGGGACTCCCTCCGGTGCCTTCAGTTTCAGAAGATATCATTGTCAGCCGCGATATTCTCATGGCTGAATATACCGGCGGAAGAATTCATATAGCCCATATCAGCACTAAACGGTCGGTTGAGATGGTAAGAGATGCAAAGAAGAGGGGAGTTAAAGTTACGGCAGAAGCTACTCCTCATCATTTTACCCTCACAGACGATGCAGTAAAAACTTATGATACTAATGTGAAGATGAGCCCTCCTCTGAGAACCCAGGCTGATGTTGATGCAGTTGTAAAGGGACTGAAAGACGGAACCATCGACTGCATAGCAAGCGACCATGCTCCTCATTCTCCTGAAGAGAAGGAAACGGAATTTGAATTTGCACCGAATGGTATACTTGGACTCGAAACTCAGGTGGGTATTGCCTTCTCAGAACTTTATGCAAAAAAGGTCCTTACTCTTGAACAAATCATAGAGAAGATGTCCATAAATCCCAGGAAAATATTAAACCTCCCAATTCCCAAATTTGAAGAAGGCGAACTGGCAAATATTACTATCCTTGATCCTGATGCAGTTTGGACGGTGGATATTAAAAAGTTCAAAAGTAAATCACATAACTCTCCATTCGATAAAAGACTGATGACCGGAAAGGCTGTCGGCGTGATCAATAAAGGAAAAATGTTCCTGGCTGATTCTGACGGACTTATTACTATCTGAGATCATGCAGAATTTTGTCCCCATCAGCTATCTTAATAGCTGGAATTGTAGTTCCGGAGCCGTTCACTCCTAAAAATTTCTCTCCATTCAATTGTACTATGCTGTATACTATTATATACAGCTTGGGGGCTCAATCCTGCTAATTTTCGCAAGAAACTAACATTTTATGGTGGCATTTATCTTGAGTTACTTATTGCATAAAACATCAGGACGAAGGCCATGAAAAAATTGATATATTACCCGATAATACTTTTAACATCATTTATTCTTTACTCCTGCGGAGTAAACGACCCATTCAACAGAGTTGACAATACACCACCGGCACCACCTACGGGAATTACGGTTCTTAACGGTGACAGCCGTGTGGATCTTTCGTGGAATAATAACTATGAAGGTGATCTGGCCGGATATAATGTATATTATGCTGACAGCTACAATGGTAAGTATACTTTAATTGGTTCCACCAGCGAAAATTATTATGCTGATTATGATGCAGTTAACGGGGAAACCGTTTATTATGCCGTTACCGCCTATGATTATAACGGAAATGAGAGTGAACTAAGTTATGACGCTATCTACGCAATACCAAGACCCGAAGGATACGATCAGTCCATTTTCAATTACCTGGCTTTCCCCGATATGGCAGGATATACTTTCAACGATTTCAGTGTAGTTCCTTATGATGATGATTACGCAGATTTCTTCTTTGAAAATTTTGAGGGTACCTATTACCTGGATGTATGGAATGATTCTGATATTCAGGATATGGGGCAGACTCAGGATATCTGGGATATTCCTTATGCGCCTGACGGAGGCTGGAGCCCTACCAAAGACGAAATCGCCAGGGTAGGACATACATACGTAATCTGGACATGGGATAACCATTACGCAAAGGTAAGAGTTTCTTCTATTACTCATGACAGGATAGTGTTCGACTGTTCTTTCCAGTTAGTAAAAGGAAATCCTATGCTTAAACCCAGAGCACCTGCTGGTGAGAGAAAAGAACTAACCAGGCCGCAAACGAGAAATATTGCAGCTGTTACTGAATAAGAAAAAAGTTATTTGCCCGGGACTTGCCACGTAAACATAATTACCAGACGAGTCACCGGGCATTTGTTATTATGAATGGAATATTTATCATGGCGAATGAGTCCCGGAGGAAGCAATCTCATTTTGAATGATAACAAGTTCTTATAGATTTACTTTGGAAGAATGTTTAAATTGCGGCTGAATAAAATGAAGAAAAGTTTTTACATACTATTAAGCCTGCTCTGCCTCAGCTTTGTCAGCTCCGCTTATTCCCAGAATTTTAATTCAGATTCACAAAAGAACACACAAACTGAAAGCTATCATATCTTTACGGAAATAAGCAGCGGAATAGCAAAACAGGATGTGGAATCCGTAGCCAGGTATTTTTCTTCACAAACCTATCTAAGTTTGTCAAATGGAATCAGCGGCTATTATAGTTCCAACCAGGCTTATTACGTACTTGAAGATTTCTTTAAGGTATACAGGGTAACTGCTTTCAGATTTGATAATATTCAAACAGATTCAAGCAATCCATACGCAACCGGGGAATACCAGTTTGAATACCGCGGCAAAAGAGATCTGGCGCAGGTATACATTGCTTTAAAGAAAACAGGTAAAAACTGGAAGATTTCACAGATTACAATTAATTAATGCCGAAAAAGATTTTTCAGATATTTGAAGGCGATAGGAAATACTTTGCTATCGTCTTTTTTATTTTACTTCTGATCCTCGTATCCGGAATCTTAACTCCTGTCTACATCCGGTACACAGAAAATGCGTGGCCCGAAAAGCTCACTGAAAAAATTCAGGAGATTGAATCTTCTGTTAATTCAATTTTACAGCAGAAAGAATCAAACCTTCTTTTAGCTTCTGCTGTATTAAATAAAAAACTGAAGAGCACACTTAGTCCGGGTAATTCATCATACGGAGCGCTGATAAACCTTGTTAACGATGACAGGTATAATGATTATTCAGTCGAAATACTCGCTCCTAACGGCAAACTGATTGCCTGGAACAGCTCAATAGCAATAAGCCAGGATGATATATTTCCCCTGAGCTTCCCGGTAGGGGAGACTCATTTCTACAAGGGCGATTTAACTACTTATCTTTCTGTTACCGACACAGTAAGAATTGAGAACGATCTTTTCTATTACCTTGTCAGCCTTCCTGTTGAGAAAGATTACTCTCTACAGAATCAGTATTATAATGAACTGAATTTCACAAGGGAGATCTCGGAAAGATTCCTTACAAGGTTCGATGTAAATTATAATCCGTTTACTCCAAAATCCAAAGACGGAAGAAGATATTCTTTCGAGCTCATTAATAATAAAGGCAGCAAAATCGGTACGGTTAGTTTTTTTAAGCCCGGACTTGATACATACATCAGCTCAATTCAGAACACAACCAGCCAGTTTCAGTCGGTACTTGTTGCTATAGCATTATTCTTCATTTCGTTCGGGTTCAGGAAGGAATTTAAAACTATTAAATACCGCTCAATCAGGCTGCTTGTTTTTATGGTATACTGCAGTTTATTCAGAGCAGTAATCTTCATTGTAGGGTTTCCTTCAAATCTGCTGGAGGGACCCATAGTTGATCCTGCAAATTTTTCTTCTGCTTTCGGCTGGGGGATTGTAAAGTCGCCCGTTGAACTTATTATATCTTCTCTTTTCGTCCTGATAATAAGCATCCGCACCTACCTTTATGTTATTGATTTCATAAAAGATCCCGGTTCTGCCAGGTATAAAAAGTATTCTCTTTTCGCATTTTTATTTATTCCTTTCGCCCTGCTTTTCTATATGACTTTCCGGGGGTTATTTGCTTCGATGAAGAGCGTGGTTTTTGATTCAACTTTAAGATACTTCCAGGAAGCAAACCTGATACCGGATTTCATATTCCTTATAATGAATCTGGCCATTCTGCTAATAGGATTAACTATTGTCCTTTTTCTTATTTCATACTTTCTTCTCCTCTTTTTCACTTTACCGGAAGAGGATGAAAGAAAAAGGCGCTTAATCTTTCTTTTCTGTCTTATCGGTTTTGGTATTACAGGTTTCTTTTTTATTTATTTTCAGCATGAACCGCTTATAAACTATACACTTGGCTTTGTGTTTATACTTCTCATCTTCCTTGTACTTTATTATATCTTATTCCGACGGCTCAACTCCCTCTACAATTTTGTTTATGCTACTCTGGCAGCCTCTGTTATAACCATTACCCTGCTTAATTTTTATAACCTGCAGCTTGAAAAAGAATCACTCAAGACAAGCGCACTTGAAATTAACCGTCCTGACGATAACCTTCTCCATTTTCTGCTGCAGGAAACCCTCACCAGTGCCCTGGGCAGCCAGGAGGTGAGGAATTCTTTTTATATGCTGAATACCAATTATAATTCACTGGCCTTCATTATCTGGAGCAATAGTTCACTGCAGCGTGAATCTATAAATTCGGCGGTCATGATTTACGACAAGGACATGCAGCAGATTGGCAGGTTTGGTATAGGAATAAGAAGTGATTTCAAACTGCCTCCTCAGCTTAATAACTATTCCGGTAATGAACCTAAAATAGTGGAGATGGAGACGGAACGCGGACCGGCTGGAAAAGTATTTGCCGGACTCATCCCTGTCAAGGAAAGAGGGATAGTTTCAGGCTATATAGGTGCTGTTCTTAACTTCAGCCTTCAAAATTGGGGTGCAAGAAATATTCCTGATTTCCTGGAATCAAAAAAGAATATTATAAACTCTGTTCTTGATTTGCGTCAGCTTAAGATCTTTGAGTTCAGGAACTCACGACTGATACAGGTTTATGGAGACATTTATCCTTCTCGTGATCAATATGAGCCTATAATAAACGCTAAATTTTCACAGGATAATGAAGCCTGGATGACTGTAAATCTGAATGGAGAAAATTACTTTACGTATGCATTAAAAACGAATGAAGACGGGAATAACATAATAACATCTGTATCTCTCGTAGAAAAACATATCACATGGAACCTGTTCAATTTCTTCAAAGTTTTCCTGGTACACAGCATCTTTATCCTGGCGCTATTTATAATATTCTTTATAATCACGTTTTCGGAATTTAAGTACAGCTTCAGGACGCAGCTGCTTATTGCTTTTCTCATCATCTCAATTATTCCTGTTATAATCCTTGCTATATATAACCGTCAAATCGTAGCCGATAGAAGCCAGGCTGCAGTTTTTAATGAACTAAACGAGAGATCCAATTATCTGGAAAACCATGTGCGTTCCCAGGTAGAGAACAACGGACAAAAATCAATTGAGCAGGCATTCGAAAATGCTGGCAGGGAGCTGAGGATATCATTTTCAGTTTATGATAATACTAACCAGCTTTACAGCTCAAGGAGTCAGTTCTATCAGGCTGGACTCTTCAATAAGAAGCTGGATTCAGATGTATATTATCACCTGAATTATCTCAGTTACAGGGAATATCTTACTAAAGAAGAGATTGAGAACTATACCTATGATTCTTTTTATAAAAAGATAACCATTGACGGAAAGGATTTCACAATAGGGGTAAATGATGCATTTAATAAGGTCCATCTTGGTTTTTCACCCATTGATGTGGATGTTTTCCTGTTCGGGATCTATTCCTTCGCTACACTGCTAATAATTATAATCAGTACGATCCTTGCAAATAAAATATCATCGCCCATAAGAAGACTAACTAGGGCAACGGATTCGGTTGCTCATGGTGATCTTAATGTACAGCTTGACCTGAACGAACGGGGAGAAGTAAAGGAACTCCTTGAAGGATTTAATGCGATGACCCAGGAGCTTAAACGCAATGAAGTTGAGATGGCTGAACTGGAAAGGGAAAATGCCTGGAAGGAAATGGCCAAGCAGGTAGCCCATGAAATAAAAAATCCATTAACACCAATGAAGCTTGCTGTTCAGCAATTAATCATTTCTTACAGGGATAAAAACAAGAATTTCGATTCTATATTTGAAAAAGTTTCAAGTACAGTTCTAAACCAGATAGACAACCTGAGCGTCATTGCATCAGAATTCTCGAGGTTTGCGACGGATGCCCAATTTCAAACTTGAAACTATGGATATCATTCCTGTTATAAAGAATGCTCTAGATCTGTTTATTGAAGAAAATGTTAATATCGACTTTTCTACAGGGCTTGATGAGGCAGTAGTTGAAACTGATAAGTTCCAGCTGAGGAGACTGATTATCAATATGATCAGGAATTCAATACAGGCTGAAGCGCAAAACATAAATTTATCACTTAAAAGTGATGAGGAATTTTTTATCCTTATCATAGATGATAACGGGAAAGGAATAGATTTGCAGCACCGGGAGAAAATATTTGATCCCGGCTATACAACCAAGGAAAAAGGAATGGGTATAGGTTTGAAACTTTCTAAAAGATTTATTGAAGGGATAGGCGGCACTATCTCTCTTGCAGATAAAAAAGACAAGGGTACCAAATTCCGGATATCAATTCCCCGTCAGAAACAAATTAGTTAATTATTTTTTTAATGGATTTACTTACTACACATCAGAAGAAGGCTCTTAATTTTAAAGACCATATTTCCCTTACCGCGAATGCCGGTTCCGGAAAAACGTTCGTACTTTCCAGGAGGTACCTTGAAATTGCTCTCTCACTTAACGGTTCAATAGGACAGATAGCTGCCATTACTTTTACAGACAAGGCTGCCAGTGAACTCTACAAAAAAATAGCAGAATATATAGAAAGCCGCTTTGATGGTTCTGATAACCCGGTTGAAAAAAATCTCCTTAACCGCATTAGGAGACAGCTTGTATCGGCTAATATTTCCACTATCCATTCATTCTGTATCGATATACTGAGGCAGTTCCCGGTGGAGGCCGGGCTTGATGCCAATTTCCAGTCGATTGATGAAATAACCTCAAGTGAATTAATTGAGCTTTCTATCGAAGAAGTCTTGAGGGAATCCCTTTCAGGCAAACCAGGTGAAGATGATGCAAAATACCTTGTAAGATTTTTCCGGTCAAGGCTGGGCCTCGCTTCACAGCTGCGGTCACTTGTGAAGGAACGGAAAAAAGTGCTTGATATACGGGAGCGAGTATACAGCAGGACAATAGAAGAGTTGCAAAGTTTCTTTCATGAAAGTTTTCTGGAAACTGCCGGTATACTGCTTCAGATAGGTGAAAAAGATTTTATAAATTCCTTCACTCTCATAAATGATACAGTATTATCGGAGAAGGAAAACAACGAAAAGGCATTGAAGTTAAGACCGCTGATCGAAAATTATGTGAATGAAATAGATCCCGGAGAGAAAATCAGGCTCCTGGGACTTATAAGAGACCTTGGCTTTACAAAACGCGGTGAGGTTGGAAAGCAGGGTTATCTTGCAAATGGTATGAGAGATGGTCTGTCTGAGCAAATTTCATCCACTGAAAATTATATTCGGGAAGTATCCAGGCTGAAGTTTCCTGAAAACAGTGAGCAGAGTGAGTTAAGCCTGGCCCGTTTCGGCAAATCGATTTTAAACCTCTTCAGCGTTTGTGTTGAAAGATATGAATCCAAAAAAAGAGAAAACGGCAGCCTCGACTATGAAGATATCCTGATCCTGACAAAAAATCTCTTGAAGATTCCCTCGGTGAAGACGGAGCTTTCACACAAATTCAGATATATAATGGTTGACGAATATCAGGATACTAATGAGATCCAGTACCAGATATTTCTTCCGATACTTGATGATCTCAGGGAGGGCAATCTCTTTGTGGTTGGAGATGAAAAGCAAAGTATTTATATGTTCCGGGATGCTGATCTTGAGGTGTTCAGAACTACAAAGGGACAAATAAGCAATGCCTCGGGAGAAAGTTCCTTATTGAGTCTGCCGGATAGTTTCAGGATGGCTCCGGGTATCTGCCTTTTTGTAAATAAGCTTTTCAGGAATCTATTTTCCAGACCGAATAATCTTTTTAATGAAGTTAATCATTCTGACCTTGTCTGTGCTAAAGCGGAGGAAACTGATAGTCTGATTGAAATAATCCTCGGAACCCCTTCTGACAGTAACGAAGATGGGGAGGAATCTGCAGATGAAGCCGAACTTGTTGCACGCAGAATAATTTCACTGGTAAAAACCGGCGATGGTAAAGAATTAAACTGGAAAGATATTGCTGTACTCGTCAGGAAACGGAAATCATTTACTCCGCTTGAAAAAATATTTATTGAAAAGAATATTCCTTTCAACATTGTAGGGGGAAAAGGATTTTATCAGCGGCAGTCGGTTTATGACATCTATAATTATTTCTCATTTCTACTGGATCCGCGGAATGATACAGCCCTTGTGGGAATCATGCGGTCACCTTTTTTTAATATTCCTGACAATCGTATTTATGAACTTTCACTTTGTGAAGGCGGAACGCTGTGGGAAAAATTGTTAAAAGCCTGCTCGTCAGACCAGGATTTTCAGAAAATAACTAACAGACTAAAAGCTCACCTCGAACAGGCAAAGGTGTTTAATGCGCCGGGACTCCTCAGGCGAATATTACGTGAGAGTGCATACCTGGCGGTACTTGCTCAAAAAGCTTCCGGTCAGCAGGAAATAGCAAACTTAGACAAGCTTGTGAGACTTACCATCGACTTTCAGGGGAAGGGTTTCAAAACGATGTACGATTATGTGGACTTTCTGAAGAATTCAATTGAGGAAACAGAGGATGAGGCCCAGGCTGCCATTGCTGATGAATCAGATTCTGTGAAGGTGATGACTCTTCACCAGGCAAAAGGTCTAGAATACCCTGCAGTTTTCATTTATAATGCTCATGAGACCACTCAGGCGGGAAAAGTAAAAAAAGGAAGTGTCCAGATCGACAAAAATTATGGTCTCCTTACGAAAGTCCCGGTTAATAATGATTATTTCAGCGAATATGAATCAGCTCCGATCAGTTCTCTGTATGACTATATCTCGGCTAAAAAAGAGGCCGCTGAATTAAAAAGACTCTTTTATGTGGGAGCTACCCGTGCAAAAAATTACCTTTTCATAAGTGCTGAAAGCAATGAGAAATATAAGGAAGGCTCATTTATGAGACTCCTCCAAGAGGGACTTAATATTGATTTTACGCAGGATACTTTCGAATTCAGAGATCAGCTTCAATTCCTTAAAACAGAAGAAGGGAAATTCGAAAATTTTTCAAGGGAGATTGGTAAGAAGATAAATATTCTCAGGTATGTGGATGAAAAAATTAATGATGCTGATAAGGATTCTGAACCTGCAGCAGTTCCAAAAATAATGATAGGGGGAACAGGAGATTACCCGAAAGGGGAAGTTATATCGGCAACCCGTTTTGCTGCCTTTAGTCAGTGTCCGCTTAAATATCAGCTCACCTTCGAACTGGAAATGTCAGGACTAATGAAGGATTATATAAAATCTCTCGCAGCTAGAAAGATTAAAGAGAAATCTTCCAAAGAACAGCCCGGCGGAAAACCAGCCTTATCGGCAGAATGGAAAGGGAGCATCATCCATAAAATTCTTCAGCAGGATAATCTTAAAATTTCCACTGAAGAAATTGAAAAGATCATACGATTAGAAAATGTACCCGATGTTACAGGAAACATCACTTTGCTGAGCAATGAGATATCCCGTAAACTTACAGAATTATCAGGATCTGATATTTATACCAGGATCTCTTCATATAAAAATTCTTTTAATGAACATGAAATTTATGTTAATGACGGGGATTATTTTCTTCATGGCATAATGGACAAACTAATAATTGAGGGGGACAAAGCTGTAATAATTGATTATAAAACAGACTCCATAAAGAGGGAAGAAATTTGTGACCGGGCATCACTATATTTCCATCAATTGAAATTTTATTCCTATATTGTAAGTCGTTTCTTTAGAGAATTAACATCCTTTGAACTCAGGTTAATTTTTATCAATTTTCCGGGGGAGGACGTTAATAAAATTATCAGTCTTGAAGAAGCAGAAGCGATTGGAAAACAGATAAGGGAAATGGTACATCAGATTCGACTTAATAAATTTGAACGGAATTTATCGCATTGCAGGGATTGTAATTTCTCATTAAATAATTTAAGCTGCATAGTTGAGCGGGCATAAATAACTATGCCTATAGATAACAAAATGGTGTAAAATGCACAGAAAAATATCATATATACGTGACCTCGAAACAATTGAAAAGGAACTTCATGATAGTTCCGGGGGAATTCTCGCTTTTAATATTGACGGCGAGAAGGCAATGCAGTATACAACAACTTTTTTGTACCTTGATAAAAATGTCTATTTCTTCCTTGATAAAGATGATGAGGTTTATGAGAAGATAAAATATAACAGTCCGGTAAGCTTTACAATTATTAAAGACGAACGTCTTAAAAAAAACAGGTCAAAGGAGGACAGTTATTATTTGTTTTCCGCAACAGTTATTGGCTCAATTAAACTGGTTGACGAGAAAAAGACTTTTGATGATATTAAGGAAAAATATCTTTCAAAATATTCCCTGAAAAAAGAGAATGAATCTAAAACTTCACCCAAAGAACTTATTATGATAGATTCAGAAGAAATTCAGGCAGCCGAGGAAGAAGGACTTTAGTGTGAAGCAATACATCCTGCTTTTATTATCGGGCCTTTTCCTGGCGGGATGTTCATCAATAGAGAACCTGTACGACGTACCCATCGAATTACAAAACCGTGAAACCACTCATCAATACATCATTGATTCAGCACCCTTTATATCAAAACTAAAATATTTTATAGATCCCGGGCATGGAGGTGAAGACCGAAAGAATAAGGGTTCCCGGGGTACAGTGGAGGCAGATGTAAATCTTAGGGTTGCCCTGTACCTGAAAGATTTCCTTCAGCAGGCCGGCGCTGTTGTTTTGATGTCGCGTGTTACTGATAAAACAGTAGGACTGAAGGATCGTTCGCTTATGGCTAATGAAAGCGGGGCGGATATTTTCATCAGTATTCATCATAATGCTCCTCCAAAGGCTGGTGATGATTATACGAATTATACTTCCGTCTATTATCATGCTAAACCTGATGATTATGAATTCGATGCATGCGAGCATGATCTTGCGAAGTATATTGAACGGGACCTGGCATATGCTATGAGAAATTCCGGTGGTCCCGGCTCTTTTGACGGAACCTACTCTGATTATAATATTTATCCCGGGGAAGGATTTTCTGTCCTCAGGGAAACCCTGATACCTTCGGTTCTAATTGAATGCGGCTTTCATACCCATCACCTGGAAGAACAGCTACTCGCAGTCGATGAGTTTAATAAGATAGAAGCCTGGGGTATATTCAAAGGACTAACCCGCTACTTAAAATCAGGGATTCCGCTGATCCAGCCTCTGTACAATGATACTTTATCTGCAGGGGATATAAATTTAAACTACAGCTTAACAGACAGCAGCGGGATTGATTCAGCTTCTATCAGTGTTCAATTTGATTCTGTTAAAACTTTAAACTATACTTTCAGCAAGCAAACAAATATTCTGAGTATAAATCTGCAGAATGTTGAAACCGGATTTCATAACATTAAAATTACAGCTGCAAATAAAAACGGCAGCCATAATTTTCCATTCAGAAACAAAATACTAGTAACCGAATAACAGGATAGTTAATGCTGAATTATGTCTGGCTTGGTTTGCTGGTTCTGGGTATAGGAACCGCACTGGTTACTGATATATCCAACCAGAGTTCTGACAAATACCGGAATGATGAACCTTTTAAAGCAGAGATTTTGCTTAACAGAACCTTAGATACTTCCGGAACTGAGCAGTATAACGCCCGAATTTTAATCGACAAATCAACTTTCAACAGCTTTTACTCAGAAAAAACCGATAGCTCCTTCCTGCTTCCCGCCAGCGTAACCATTAACCCCGGTAAACGCAGCGGATCGATAGTTATTAGCGTAAACAATTCCACTCCCGGAATCTGGCTGCAGATGGCAAAAGCCTCCGGGGATAAAAATAACCTGACAGGAACAATAACATACCGGACCGGGGAAAACAACAGGCTTAATGCTCATGTTATACTTGAAGGTGTTTCATTCCTTAAGCTTAAAGATGTAACCAATGCTCTACTTGATTATGCCGGCACCGCTGTGAACATAGCCATTGGTCTCATAGGTATTATGGCTCTCTGGCTCGGGATAATGAAAGTTGCTGAAGAAGCCGGACTGATCTCTCTGATTGCCAGGTGGCTGCGACCGGTAATGAAACGACTATTTCCAGATGTGCCTGAAGACCACCCCGCAATGGGTTCAATGATTATGAATATTTCGGCAAATATGCTTGGACTTGGAAATGCTGCAACTCCCTTCGGACTGAAGGCAATGGAAGAACTTGACAGGTTAAATCCTGATAAAGGTACAGCAACCAATTCAATGGTTACCTTTCTAGCTATTAATACTGCGGGCCTTACTCTTATTCCTGCAACCGCAATTGCCGTGAGGGCGGCAGCAGGAAGTTCCGATCCTGCAATAATTATCGGGACATCAATTTTCGGAGCTGCGTGTGCAACTACAGCAGGTATTACTGCCGCGAAGCTTCTGCAGCAGTTTCCATTAAAAGAAGGTTTTTCCGCTTGGTTAAAAAATCACCTTAAAGGCATCCTTATATTTCTATCAATAATCCTAGTAATTGTTCTTGCAGGCTTAACAGGTGCGGGTACTTTGCTTTCAGGAATCTCACGGGTTATTAAGCCTGAATATTTTAAAAGATTTATTGAAGTCATATCCATAGTTGCAATTCCGGCTTTAATTATTTTATTTATCGGGTATGGAGCTGTAAAGAGGATAAGGGTGTATGAACAATTTGTTGAGGGCGCAAAAGAAGGTTTTAATATAGCCGTCAGAATTATTCCATACCTTGTAGCAATTCTGATGGCAATTGGAATATTCAGGGCAGGGGGGGCGATGGACTGGCTCATTTATATATTAAAACCCTTTACGGATTTTATAGGAATGCCTGCTGAAGCCCTGCCGATGGCATTAATGCGCCCGCTCTCGGGAAGCGGATCCCTGGGAATAATGACGGAAATACTTAAGGTTCATGGACCTGATTCGTTTATAGGAATTATGGTTTCAACATTTTTTGGAAGTACAGAAACCACATTTTATGTACTCGCCGTTTATTTCGGCGCTGTGAACATAAAAAATACAAGACACGCTCTTCCTGCGGGACTAATTGCAGACCTTGCCGGGATCCTTGGAGCGGTGTTTATAGTTAGAATGTTATTCGGACATTAAAATTGAGGTAGTATGAAAGTATATATTACAAGGGAGATACCCGACATTGCAGCCGAACTTTTAAAAAATAAAAAAATTGATGTAAAAGTTTACAAGGAAAATAAACCTATACCGTATGAGCTCCTTAAAAAAGAAGTAAAAGATACGGATGGGGTTATTTCTCTTCTGACAGATAAGTTTGATGAGGAAATGATAGATTCGATGTCGAATTGCCGGATTATTGCCAACTACGCCGTCGGATATAATAATATCAATGTTGCCTATGCCAATAAAAAAGGAATAACTGTAACAAATACCCCTGATGTTCTAACTGACTCTACAGCTGACCTGGCAATGACGCTGGTTCTTGCATGCTCTCGCAGGTTAGTTGAAGGTGAGGGGATGATGAGAAAAAATCAATTTAAGGGATGGCAGCCTAAGCTGCTGCTTGGAGTTGAGCTCAGAGAAAAAACTTTTGGCATAATAGGAGCGGGAAGAATCGGGGCCGCAGTTGCAAAAAGGGCAGCAGGTTTCGGCGTAAATCTTATTTATTATGATGGAAGGGAAAATCCGGAGATTGAATCATTGGGCGGAAAGAAAGTCACTCTAAACAATCTCCTTAAAAGGTCCGATATAATCTCTTTACACCTTCCACTTACTGAAAGTACCTTTCACATTCTGAATAAAGAGAGGCTTAGCCTGGTGAAAGAAACTGCCGTATTCATTAACACAGCCAGGGGCGAAATTGTGGATGAAAAAGAGTTGATAAGGATGCTTCGGCATAAAAGACTATTTGCGGCAGGATTTGATGTCTATGAAAATGAGCCGTCAATAAATCAGGATTTATTAAAGCTGAATAATGTAGTTCTGCTGCCCCACCTTGGCAGCGGAACAATAGATGCACGGAATGAGATGGCCAAACTTGCTGCAAGAAATATAATTTCTGTGTTAAATGGTAAAGGGGCAATAACGCCGGTTCTGATATAGAAAGCTCACCCTTTTTACCGCTTCGGGATCAATCTTGAACCTCGAAAATATTGATACTATCAATCTTTCTGGCTAATTTTGAGTAATAAATCGGGAAATTCAATTATGATTGTTGGAATATCTAAAGAACAGCTAAATGAAGAGAAAAGAGTTGCATTAGCTCCGGCAGGAGTAGATGCACTCACCAGGAAAGGTCACACTGTTTTTATCCAGTCAGGCGCCGGGGAAGGAAGTCATTTCAGCGATGAGGATTATGAAGCAACAGGGGCTAAAATAGTATACACAGCCGATGAAATTTTCGGAAGAGCTGAACTTGTACTAAAAGTTACCCAGGTAAATGATGCTGAATTAGAATTATTCAGAGAAAATCAGATATTATTCTCATTTCTCCATCTTGCAGTTGGTAAAAAAAATACCATCGAAAAACTAATGGAGAAAAAAGTCACTGCTGTAGGCTATGATCTCGTTGAAACCAACAATCGTCTCCCGGTTCTTCAGGCAATGAGTGAAATTGCAGGACCAATTTCTATCCAGGTAGCAAGCAGGTATCTCGAGAGCTATCCCAGGGAAGGTAGAGGAATTCTCCTTGGAGGTATAACAGGCGTTGCGCCTGCTGCAGTTGTTATCCTCGGGTCCGGAGTTGTTGGCACCTCTGCCGCAAGGGCAGCCCTTGGAATTGGGGCACAGGTAATCGTAATTGATAAGGATCTTGGCCGTCTTCGCAAAATCGATGAACATTTCAGAAAAAAAATCACCACGGTAGTTGCAAATCCATATACCATAGAGAGAGGTGTTAAATTTGCAGATGTACTTATAGGAGCAGTATTGATAAAAGGAGAAAAAACTCCTCACCTGGTTACTGAAGATATGGTTAAACAGATGAAACCGGGAGCAGTAATAATTGATGTTTCGATTGATCAGGGCGGATGCATAGAAACCAGCAGATTAACAACATTGAGGGATCCGGTATTTGAGAAATACGGTATCATTCATTATTGTGTACCGAATATGCCTGCTATTGTTGCCCGTACCGCAAGTTATGGTTTGAATAACGCATCGCTTCCGTATATTCAGAATATTACAGATAATGGCCTCGGAAATGCACTAATGGGTGATGAAGGACTTGCGAAGGGGGTCTGCACATTCAACGGCTACTGTTCTAATGAACAAATAGCCAATATATTTAATGTAGAGTTCAGAAAACTCAGGGTGTTCTCTACGAATTGAAAACTATTAGAATCGAAGAAGTAAACGAAATGACACCACTTGATGAATTAAAATCGAAGAATACTATCCCAACCAGTCTGATCAGCGCATATAATAAGAAGATAGTAACAGCAGAAGAAGCAGTAAGAGTAATAAAATCAAAAGACAAGATAATCCTCCAGGGCGGATGCGCGGTTCCACATACTCTCATTAATGCAATGGTTGATAGGAAAGATACACTTTATGACGTGGAAATTCTGCACATCCTAACAGTGGGAGAGCTGCCCTACCTGAGACCTGAAATGGAAGGACATTTCAGGCATAACGCTTATTTCATAGGCGGAAATTCACGTAAAGGTGTGAATGAAGGAAGAGCTGATTTCACTCCTATTTATCTTTATGAATATCCTCTCCTTTTTACAAAAGGAATAATACCAATTGACATAGCCTTTATTCATGTATCACCTCCTGATGAACATGGCTTCTGCAGCTACGGGGTTGATGTTGGTCCTATTAAAAATCCTGCTGATAAAGCCAAGGTGATTATTGCTCAGGTTAATCCTAATATGCCCAGGACCTTCGGCGATTCTTTTATTCATATAAACAAAATAAATTATATCGTTGAAGTTAATGATCCTATACAGGAGCTTCCCCAGGTTGATAAAAATATGTCGCCCCAGCAGGAAAATATCTACAGGAATATAGGGTCGCATATTTCAGAATTAATTGAAGACGGTTCAACCCTCCAGATGGGAATAGGCGCAATACCGGATTCTGTATTAAGCTTTCTATATGATAAAAAAGCACTGGGAATACACTCGGAGATGTTTTCAGACGGGATAATAGGGCTGGTTGAAGCCGGGATTATTACAAATGAAAAGAAAACCCTCCACCGCGGGAAAATTATTGCGGGATTTGTTTTAGGAACAAAAAAACTGTTCGATTTCATAGATAATAATCCTTTGATTGAATTCCATCCTCAGGAATATGTTAATGATCCGTTTGTGATAGCAAAGAATGATAACATGGTGGCAATCAATTCTGCTATTGAGGTTGATATAACCGGTCAGGTATGTTCTGATACTATCGGCACAAGGCTGTACAGCGGTTTTGGCGGACAGGTCGACTTTATAAGGGGGGCTGCGCATTCTGAAAACGGGAAACCTATTATCGCCCTGCCTTCAACTACAAAAGATGGAAGTTTGTCGAGGATAGTGCCCCAGATTAAACCAGGGGCGGGTGTAATAACCAACAGGGCTGACGTCCATTACGTTGTTACAGAATACGGAGTAGCCCAGCTGTTTGGAAAATCTATAAGAGAACGTGTAAGGGAACTTATCAGCATTGCACATCCGAAGTTCCGTGATGAGCTTCAAAAATATGCACAGGAAATTAAATATATTTAAGTATGATAGCTGTAATTGGTGATGTGCACGGATGCCTGTATACTCTGCAGGAATTAGTGAAAAAAATAAAAAGTCTTTATCCTGCTATCCCTTTATATTGTGTGGGGGATCTTATAGACAGGGGAAACTTCAGTTTTGAAGTGCTGGAGTATGTTAAAAATGAAGGGATAAAATTCACCCCCGGTAATCACGATTACATGTTCTACTATTTTATTAAGAAGCCTACTACTAATATGGGCGCCTCGTGGATATACAACGGCTTTGAGAAAACTATTTCGTCTTATGATAATAAGTTTGATAAGATTTCAGAGCATCTCGACCTCATTACTCAGGCTCCCTTGTTTTTTAATCTTCCTGAATGCTTTATCTCTCATGCCGGGATATCATCATATTACAGTTCTACACTTGGCCCTGACCCTCTGAAGGATATTGAGAAGCTTGATGAAGAAATGCATAACAGCATTACCAGCGAACACGGGATACTGTGGACCAGGGATGAACTGATTAATCTTGGAAAACTTCAGATCGTGGGACATACACGTAAGCAGGATGTGATTTACCAGAAATGGAATAACACTGCGTATATAGATACTTCAGTTTATACCAGTAATAAGCTGTCTGCTGTAATAGTAGATGATGGAGAAATTATAGCAAAACATTCTGTCCCTACGAATAACAAAGACGTCTATTAATAGATGGCTGCATCTTCATTCAAGTAAATAATCAATTTATCCGGCGTTTGGTAATTCAGTTATAAATGAATTATTTTATGACGTAAAAATGAAATTTCCGGAGGACAAGATGTTTAGTTTTTCGAATAAAACATGTATACCGGTATTTGTATTGATCATTTTCGCTTTACAGGTTATGCTTTCATCACCGGAATGTTGCGGACAGGGTTTGCTGAGAGCAGCCGATGTTCCCGGTGGCGGAGGGGGATCAACAAGCCAGACAGAGGATACTGGAGGTGGCGGCTCAACTTTATTAGTAGTGGGTATTGTAATTATTGCGGGAGTGTTGGTCTATAAACTTGTCATCGATAAGGATGATCCGAAGAAAGAGGATCAGGATTCTACTTCACAGGAATCATTACTCTTAAGAAATACCCGGAAAATTATGCCGGTACAATACTCAAAGCAGACCGAAATGATGGCTGATATCCCTTTAAATATTTATATAGGGTTCCAGAGATCTGACCCTGCACTCAGTGAGAAAAAATTTATAATGGGTATTTCCTGTAATTTTTAGCTATTAATAAACCTAAGTTTGAATAAACATGCTCTCGTCTGTTAATTTGTTTTCTGAATGTAAGTCTGCTCTTTTTGCGGAGAAATTGTGAAAGTCTCCTTAAAGAAGGCGTATTCACGTCTCTCCCTCCGTACCGCCTCTCTTTTTGAACGAGCCAAAATGACAGAACACACCTTTATGATCGTCATCGCGATCTTCATCGGTGTATTAGCGGGTTTCTCGGCTATCGGTATTCGGGCAATGATAAAATTCTTTTCTGATGTTTCATTCCCCGGTCCCGGCAACCTGCTTCAGAATATAATGAATACTCCCTGGATACTGATTATAGTTATTCCTGTGATAGGAGGACTTATAGTAGGACCAATAATTCATTACCTGGCTCCTGAAGCAAAGGGTCATGGAGTTCCAGAGGTCATGCAGGCAATTTTGCTGAAAGGTGGACAAATACGGGGAAGGGTAGCCATTGTTAAAGCTGTGGCTTCTGCTATCTCGATTGGTACCGGCGGGTCGGTAGGACGGGAAGGACCCATTATCCAGATAGGTTCCAGCCTGGGTTCTGTGGTCGGTCAATTCCTTAGAGTCTCGCCTAAAAGATTAAAAACCCTGGTTGGATGCGGAGCCGCTGCCGGTATAGCTGCTGCTTTTAATGCACCCATTGCCGGGGCACTTTTTGCAGTTGAAATAGTGCTTATGGATTTTGCCGTTGCGCAGTTCTCTCCTATTGTAATTTCTTCTGTTATGGCTACTGTTATTTCACACACCTTTGAAGGAAATTTTGCTGCCTTTATTGTTCCAAGGTATCAGCTAGCCTCTCCTGTAGAGATCGGGTTTTACTTTATTTTAGGAGCGGCCAGCGGACTTGTTGCATACCTCTTCATAAAAACGCTTTACTACTGTGAAGAAATTTTTGATAACCGGCTGAATATTCCGGAAAGTTTCAAACCGGCATTGGGCGGGCTCGGCATCGGTTTAATGGCTCTGGCTTTTCCCCAGATTATGGGGGTTGGTTATGATTCCATTAACAATGCTCTTTATGGAAATATGATCTGGTATATGGCGCTGATATTAATTTTTATGAAAATACTGGCTACCTCTCTTACGCTTGGCTCAGGAGGTTCAGGCGGTATTTTTGCACCTTCATTATTTATGGGTGCAATGCTTGGTTACTTTTTCGGATCATTCGTACATAACTATTTTCCCGGCATCACTGCATCGCCAGGCGCGTATGCACTGGTAGCAATGGGAGGACTGGTAGCAGGAACTACAAGGGCGCCTATAACTGCTATTATTATAGTCTTCGAGCTTACCAATGATTATCATATAATTCTTCCTTTAATGATCACCTGCATAATGAGCATGATAGTGTCTTCAAAGTTATCCAGGGAATCAATCTATACCCTGAAGCTGGTATTAAGAAATATCGGTTTAAAAGAGGGGATGGAAACCAATTTAATGGAATCAATTTCTGTGAAAGATGTGTACAGGAAAGAATTTGAATCCATTCTTGTAACAGATAATTTTAGTCAGATTGTTAATCGTATTATCAGGGGAAAAGAAGCCGATTTTCCTGTAGTGGATTCGGAAGGACATGTAAGCGGAATGATTTCGATTCACGATATTAAAGATTTCCTGTATGAACGTGATTCGCTGCAGAAGCTTCTGATAGCAGGCGATATCGCCAATCCTGAATTTGAGACAATTTCTCCGGGCGACAACTGTCAGACAGCACTGGATAGACTTAGAAAATATTCCTTCGACGGGCTTCCAGTTGTTGCAGATACCAACTCGCATAAAATTATCGGGGTTATCTGGAGGAAAGATATTCAGGATGCTTACGATCGTGAAATCGAGCGGAGAGAACTAACATCAAACCTGGCAAGCCTGATAACGATGAAAGAAGAAGAACCGATGGTTCATTTTATGGAAGGTTATTCAATAATTGAAATAGCACCGCCAAAATCTTTCATTGGAAAATCAATACGAGAATTGAATATTAGAAGCGAGTATGGGGTGGATGTTTTATCAGTAAAGATAAAAGAGAAAAAGGGAGAGAAAATAAATGCTATCCCGAGTCCCGAATATGTCATAAAAGCTGATGATACCTTAATTATAGCCGGCGAAATAAAGAAAATAAATTTTGTGAGGAACCTGGGGTAAGTCAGCTAGCTGTCAACCGGTCTGTACATATACGCGGTTACTAAAGCATCTTTTACCCAAATGAGGGATGCGGCCGCCGCTAACTAAGCTGCTGTCTTCTTCGCTCAAGGAATAGGGAAACATACCAGCAAAGCAGTGCCCAGCTGATGCCGGCAATCCAGCCTGCCAGTACATCAGTGGGATAATGCACACCTATATAAATTCTGCTGATGCCGATAAGAAAGGATAACAGAAGCGCCACAGAAATAATATAGATTCTGGCTTTCCGGGTATCCTCAATTCTGCTTAGCAGCGTTGCCTGGGTTAAATAAACTATTGCTGACATCATTGAATGACCGCTGGGAAAACTTAAAGATTTTTCCTCCAGGAGGTGCGTTACAACAGTGGGTCTCGTTCTTCCTATGAATTCTTTTAATCCCCATACCAACAAGGCTCCCCCTATAGTCGCAATCAGAACAAACGCCAGCCAGTAATATTTTCTCCTCAATAACAGATAACCTGTTACAAATAAAGTGACTAAGACAATAACTGTTCCGCTTCCGAGGGAAGTAATATCTTCCATTGCATCGGTTACCCAGCCGGGAAAAGCAGGGGTTGAAACATCGCCAGGTACTCTAAGAGATTTAAGTATAAAATTATCAAAATGCTGCGTTTCACCTTCAACTACTTCGTCAGCAATGCTAATGAATATAAGAACACCTGCAAGTACTGACAGAACTATGAGCAGAACCTTGACTTCATTTAAGCCCGACTTTTCTAAGAAATTCCCGAATCTTTTCTGCATGGATTGTCCCGGATTTTTTATAACTTTAATTCCCAAAGATCAACAACTACAAAATATATGAAACGAACACAATCCTCAAACACAGAAGCCCCC
Organism: uncultured Ignavibacteria bacterium; assembly: GCA_963800255.1. Lineage (GTDB taxonomy): Bacteria > Bacteroidota > Ignavibacteria > Ignavibacteriales > Ignavibacteriaceae > DATFVA01. Next base: position 34,416 of record CAWDAK010000028.1, read on the forward strand.
TTGAAAACTAAATCACATAAAAACACCTTTAAAACAAAACTTGATATTGCTAAAGACTGGCTGCCGAGGTATACCGGAACGAAAATAGAAGAGTTTGGCGATTATATGCTGCTTACCAATTTCCATAATTATGTAACCTCTTTTGCTGAACATTTTTCCTGCGATATAAAGGGGATAGGAAAGCCGATGCAGACCGCTACTAATTCAAACGGATTAAGTATTATAAACTTTGGAATGGGTTCTGCAAATGCGGCAACGATAATGGATTTGCTGGTGGCACGAAACCCTAAGGGAGTATTGTTTCTTGGAAAATGCGGTGGATTGAAACGATCTACCGAGATAGGTCATTTTATCCTCCCCATCGCCGCAATAAGAGGTGAGGGTACCAGCGACGATTATTTGCCGAAGGAAGTTCCTGCCCTTCCCTCATTTAAGCTGCATAAGTTTGTATCCGAGAAACTGACAGCAAGAAACCTTGAGTACAGGACGGGGGTAATCTATACAACAAACAGAAGGGTATGGGAATGGGATACAGCGTTTAAAAGTTATCTCAAAAAACTTTCCACGATAGGAATTGATATGGAAACTGCCACCTTCTTTATCGTCGGTCTTGTAAACCAGATCCCTCACGGGGCTTTACTGCTTGTCTCGGATATGCCTATGGTTCCTGAAGGAATAAAAACTATGGAATCCGACCGTAAGGTGACGGAGAACTTCTCGGATCTTCATCTTCAGCTTGGAATTGAAGCTATGACGGAGATTGACGAGAAGGGTGAGCAAATTAAGCATTTCAAATATTAACGAAGTTTGTTATTTATCACTGCTGAATTTTGAAAAAATGGAAACACAATGAAAAAAAATCTATTTGTTTTACTACTCTTTACTGCTTCTTTCTTCCTGTTTCAATCGTGTTCAGACGAAGTTAAGGTAAAAGGAAAGTTCTCTACGGAGCCCGCTAAACCCAAACCTGGGAGACGAGATTACAGTTACTTATAATCCGGACAGTACAGGTTTGAAGGATGCGTCAAAGGTTAGTCTTGTAGCATATTTTTACAGTACTGATCTTGATGACACTAAACAGGTTGAAATGCAGAAATCAAAAGAAGGATGGACAGGGAAAATATCAGCTCCGGATTCCACCAAAGGTATACTGATTAAATTTAAGAATGGCGACGAAATTGATAACAACAAAAAGCAGGGTTACCTGGTTCATCTCTACGATGAAAAGGGAAACGTTCTTCCCGGTAGTTATGCCGGTTATGCCTCTTCAATTTATACCTGGGGTAGTTATTATCTGGATATGGACAGAAATTTTGATTCTTCGCTGTACTATTTCAAAAAAGACTTTGAAACAAATCCGGATATTAAGAATGACTATATGGGTCCTTACCTGGGAGTTGAAACCAAGCTCAACAAAGATAATGCTTCTTCAATTATAATAAGAGAGTTATCAGGCTTGTACACTCACGCTGAAAGTGAAAAAGATTATACTGTTCTTGCGGAATGGTATGACAAGGCCGATATGGCAAACCGGTCAGATACATATAAGAAGATACTGGAAGACAAATACCCTAAGAGTAAATATGTGCAGGAGGAGAAATATGAGGCGTTCTATAATGAACCGGACCTAAATAAGAAAAATAAAATGCTTGAAGATTTTGAAGCTGCTTATCCCGGGAGTGAATATTTACCGAATTTTTATGATGTAATGGCTATAAATTATTTTCAGAAGAATAAGTATAAAAGCCTGCTTGAATATTTTGATAATAACAAAGATAAGTTCTCCACCTACAGGTTTTATTCCATTTCCACCAAGATGCTGGATAATAATAAATATCCTCAGATTGCAATGGATATTGCCGGCATGGGTGTTGAAAGGGCAAGGAAAGAGCTGGATAATCCTTCTGATAAAAAACCTGAATACCAGAGTAGTGAGGAATGGAAGGAGGATCGTCAGTCTATGCTGGGAATGAACCTGTATGCTTATGCCAAAGCCTTGTTTACCCTTGGAAAGTTGAAGGAAGCTGAAGCTCCTTTAAATGAGGCAAAGGAATTGACAAAAGGCAAAGATGAAGAAGTTAACCAGTTGTATACCAGGATCCTGGTTGCGAATGGCAGGACTGATATAGCAAAGAATGAAATAGAAGGGTATATAAAACAGGGTAAAGCTACTCCTGAAATGAAAGCAACGCTGAAGGAAATTTATACAAAGGAACAAGGTACATCAGCAGGATTTGATTCATACATTGCCCAGTTTGAATCGGTGGCAAAGCAGCTTCTGGTGGCAAGACTGGAAAAGGAGATTATGAAACAGCCGGCTCCTGATTTCACCCTTGCAGATATAGACGGCAGAAAAGTCTCATTAAAATCAATGAAGGGTAAAACTGTAGTGCTGGATTTCTGGGCAACCTGGTGCGGACCCTGTAAAGCTTCGTTTCCCGGTATGCAGAAGGCTGTTGAGCAATATAAATCCAATAACAATGTTCAGTTTCTTTTCATAAATTCATGGGAAAATGCAGAGGATAAAAAAGAAAATGCCCGTGAATTTATTGAGAACAACAATTATCCTTTTCACGTGCTCATGGATAATGATAATAAAGTAATTGAGGATTACAGGGTCAGCGGAATCCCTACAAAGTTTATTCTTGATGGCGAAGGGAATATAAGGTTTATGAAAGTCGGGTTCTCGGGAAATACTGATGAAATGGCCGATGAAATTTCAACTATGATCTCAATGATAAACTAGGTTAAGGAACGGGGCATTTTCCAATGCTCATCTGGTATAGGAATGCTGCAATTACAGCAGCTATAACCAGGACTTTTAGTAGAATGAATACGCTTTTTTTCATTATGAGTTGAACCCGGGATTCTTAAAAAAGTTTCATTATTTCATATGAAATTATAAAAAAGAGGCTGTCTCAAAGGTTTGATATTGTCAACCTGAACTGGTTTCAGGTTCTAATCCCGATTCGAAATCGAATAATCAGATTCCGAAATAAATTCGGAATGACACTTATGAGACAGCCTCTTAGTTTTTAAATGAATTTGACGATACAGTTATGATTTCATTCTGTTTCCATGTTCTTCATGGATGAAGATCCAGCTGCAGATCTTCCCTATTTTTATATCTTTGAAATTATCCCAGTATTCCTTCGTACGGACGTGCTGCGAACTTGTATCATCTTCAGGAATATTTTCAGCTTCTGCAATAAGCTCCTTCAATCTTACCTGCCATCTTTCCATATTGCTTACACGCAGGTCAACCCATCCTTCAGAAGCCCAGGTATTAATGTTCTGTTCATTAACATCCACAACATTCTCGCCTCTGAATGCCGGTATTTTTATCATGCTGCCGCGAAGCAGTGATTCTCCGTTCGGTAGAAGTATTGGAATACCTATTGCCAGCATCTCATTACGCAGTTTATCATCATTTACAATGATATCGAAACATTTCTTCGAAAGTTCATCAGGGGTTTTGCTGATGATATCCTGCATGGACTCATTAAACAGCCGCATAATATGAATCTCATACAGCAGTTTTGAAAGCCTGGGGGGACCAAGCAGTTCAAATGCGATGCTGTGGTTTCCGTGTTTTTTCTCCAGTTCATCCAGTTTCTTAACCGCCATATGCTGCATATATCCGGCCCTGTAGGTAGGCTCCAGAGTTGCGTGATCGAGCGAACTTACAATATCGTGCCCTGTATTTCCGCCCTTAATTTCAAAAATGGTAACATCAGCTATCTCTTCAGGTGTAACGAATTCCATCTGTTTCTGGGCAGTTATTGTTTCAAATTCGCCCCTGGAGAATATTCCATTCTCACCGGTATCAATAAATACAGATTTGAGAGTCTCGCCGGTTAAAGGATAATTTAGTTCAGAGCAGATCTGAAATTTATCCTTCAGTGGAATTGCCTGTGTAACAGGAATCTCTGCCAGTTCAATAGGTTTGCCTTTTCTCTTAATCTCACCGAACTCAATCCGCTTCCAGGCGATGGCTGCGGTTGGTTTTATTTCTTTGGTGATTGGTCCTTCAGGAGTTCTGCCCATCAGGAAGAGCAGGAGAGTATGTGCGCCGGCAATTGATGATTTACTTAAAAGAACGCGTGATGGTTTTTCTTCACTATGAGTGTAGGGAATGTTGAGACCCATTCCACCTGTTCCGCTTGTTCCTATTTTCAGATAAACCTTAGTGCCTGTTTCGCTCATCGAGCTGTACAAAAGCTGCACATGTCTGATTAGCTGAGGAATATATTCGGTACAGAGAAGTTTCTCCGTTTCCTCTACAATCCTGTCATAATCCACCTTCGAACTAATAGCCTTTTTAATAGTACGATAGGTTGTATATACATCCTGGTAAGCAATAGCTGTGGCTGTATTGATAGCATCAATTATTATATCGGGTTTATACTCTGTAAGCAGATGATAGACAGAGGAACTGTGAAGTATCTCATTATTTAATTCCTCCATTATATCTGTCATCAGGATTCTTCTTTTGGATGGATCATCAAGAATTTCCTGCCTGCTGAGTTCCTTGAATTCATTTCTTACAAATATATCTCCGCCCCAGGCTGCAAACAGATCTTTATCTTTACCAGGAAATTCCTTCCTGTGTTTTTCAACAGCTTCTTTTGCTTCGGATAATCTTAAAGAAGAGATAATTATTTTTTTTGGATTTTCTGAAACAAGCTTCCTAATTAACGCACTGCCAACCAATCCCCAGCCGCCTAATACAAGTATGGTTTTATTCTGTAGCTCCATTATAAAATCCCCGTAAAATTGAAAAATAAGTCATTTTCAAAATTAAGCTAAAGTGTATTGCAAGGCAATCTAAATGTCATTAAAAATAAATATAGTTCAACATGGCAATGATGTATTCACTGTCATAACATCCTGAGGCTTTATTTTATTTTATACTGATAAAATTGATTAACTTCAAAGGGAATGTTAAATTTATAATTCATTTTGCAATTATTTGAAATAGAAGGTATTAAGGCGGAGAATGAAAGTTTCTGAACTATTAAATCCGGGTGTGATCATATCCGATCTCAAAGGAAATAAAAAAGAAGAAGTGATAAATGAACTCATCGATCTCTTTAATAACGACAGCCGGGTGCAGGATATAGAAAAAGTAAGATCTGCTGTACTTGACCGGGAGAAAATAATGTCTACCGGAGTCGGAAAGGGATTTGCAATTCCTCATGGTAAGACAAACTCAATTTCTGATATTGTTGCCGCTTTCGGCAAAACTAAAAATCCTGTTGATTACGACGCGCTTGACAATCAGCCGGTTCACCTTGTGTTCCTCCTGGTTGGTAAGGACAATCTGGTAAGCAAGCATATTAAGCTTCTTAGCCGGATTTCACGAATGATGAACAAAGACGACTTCAGAAACAGGCTGCTCGAAGCCGGTTCGGTTGAAGAAATATTAGATATTTTTCAGAAAGAAGAAGAAAACTATTTCGAAGTTTAGTACTTCCCTTAAACATCCCTGAAAGGATCATTTCGGTTCAGATGATAAAAGCAATAACCGGTACCAAAGATTTATTATACCCTGAAACGCTGAAATGGAAATACCTTGAAGATACCGTCGAACGCATATTCAGAAACTTCAATTACAAAGAAATAAGAACCCCGGTATTTGAAGAAACCGGTCTTTTTGCCCGCGGAATCGGTGAAGAAACAGATATCGTCGGCAAAGAAATGTATACCTTTACCGACAGAAGCGAAACAAGTGTTACCCTTAAACCCGAAATGACTGCCGCCGTAGTCAGGTCATTCATTGAACATTCATTAGGAAAACAGCAGCCGCTGTCAAAGCTGTTTTATATCTCTCCGATGTTCCGCCAGGAGCGTCCCCAGGCTGGTAGATTGAGACAATTCCATCAGTTCGGTGCAGAGGCCATAGGAAGTGTTTCCCCTATGCTGGATGTTGAGATGATCCAGATGGTTTATGATATACTGCGGTCACTCGGACTTACAGACCTGACACTGAAAATAAATTCGCTCGGCATCCCGGAATCAAGGGAAGCCTATAAAAAAGAACTCCGGGCTTACCTTACAGATAAAAAAGAAAAACTATCAGAAGACAGCCGCAAAAGATTTGACAAAAATATCCTGCGGATTTTCGACAGCAAAGTTGACTCAGATCAGGATCTGCTTAAAGAAGCACCTCTTCTAATTGATCACCTCGATCAGGAAAGCATCCAGGATTTCGACTTTGTAAAAAGTTTATTAAGGCAGGCTGACATTCCATTTGATGTTGACCCCAAACTTGTACGCGGTCTGGATTACTACACGCGAACAACCTTCGAAATCGTCAGCGGCAGCGTCGGTTCGCAAAGCGCTCTATGCGGAGGAGGAAGGTACGATCTTCTGATCGAGCAGCTTGGCGGAGCACCTACGCCTGGTGTTGGTTTTGCTGCAGGTATGGAAAGGATTCTTCTTGCCTGTGAGAATGAGAACACTCTTAAGATCCCTGATGATAAGCTTGATCTTTACATAGTAAGAATTGACAAAGAATTGACTTCCGAAGTTTTTGAGATAGCGGTAAATTCCCGCAGGTCCGGTCTTGCCGTAGATTTTGATTATCTCGATAGGAGCGTTAAAGCACAGATGAGAGAAGCCAACAAACTTAATTCGAGATATGTCCTTTTTGTTGGCGGTGAGGAATATCAAAACAGGCAGGCCAATCTTAAGAATATGAATACAGGCGAACAGCAGCTTATTCACCTGAATGATAGAGATATTTTAGCAAAAACCGTTAAAAAATAATGCCTCTTAAAAAACCCAAATCTGTTCCGGAAATACCTAAAACAAGGGAAAAGTCCACCGAAAAGCTAAAATCAGCGGTACCTTCAAAACAAAGTGATGAAATAGAATATCACTGCAAATTTTACTTTTTTTATAATCCGGCAAAAAAAATCCAACAATACGCTGTTGAACTTGAAACAACCAGGCTCTTTTCAATGTTAAACTACCAGTTATCTTTGAAAAGCGCAAAATCAAAGAATACTATCGATATTAGTGTTCTGGGTCTGAAAGCAACAAATAATTATACAAACGAACCCGGACCTGCAGTCGGGGTAGTCTATTTTGATGACTTGTACGGAAAACACCAGGTGAATATTATAAAGCAGGATGGAAGTATAAACACGGCAGCCTCGGACTTTAACGTATTCAAGAAAAGTATTGAGATTACCTCGGAATCTGTTCCTGAAAAGAAAAATAACAGCAGGTTCTGTACATTTAAAATAGCTGAAGAAAAATTTACATTTGCCTGAAAGGTTAAAAAAGGATGTATCCGGAATTATTTAAAATAGGTCCTTTTACTGTTTACAGTTACGGACTGATGCTGGGAATAGCATTTATCGTTGCCAGCTATATTCTAACCAAAGAATTCGAAAGAAGAAAACTTAACCCTAATCTTGCAACCGAGATTACATTGCTTGCCATTGTTTTCGGAATTATCGGAAGCAAGCTATTCCACCTTTTTGAAAACTGGGATGCTTTTCTTCAGGACCCCGTAGGGATGGCTTTTTCCCCGGGAGGGTTAACTTTTTACGGAGGATTGATACTTGCTACCCTGGCAATATGGCTATACGTAAAAAGGAAAAAAATTCCCTTCCTTGTAATAGCAGATGCAACATCGCCATCTTTAATTCTGGCTTATGGTATCGGAAGAATAGGATGTCACCTTGCAGGTGACGGCGACTACGGGATACCGACAAACCTTCCCTGGGGAACGGATTATTCAAATGGTACAGTTCCTCCATCAGTAATGTTCAGAGGAACCGATATAGCAAAACATTTCCCCAATGGTATAGTTCCTGACAACACCCTGCTGCACCCGGCTCCCATATATGAGTTCATAGCAGCTGTAATAATATTTGCAATCCTCTGGAAGTTGCGGAAAAAAGACTGGAGCGATGGTAAATTATTTATGATCTATCTTGTATTTGCAGGAATTGAAAGGTTTTTAATCGAAATTATTAGATTGAATCCCCGGATCCTTTTTGGTTTATCGGAAGCTCAGCTTATTTCAGTTGTAATGGTAGTGGTAGGAACCGCAGGCTTTGTTTATCTTACAAAACGTAACAAACCTAAATTTGTCCCGATTCCCGAAAAAACTACAGGCAAAAAGAAACCGGTAAAAGAGGTTTCCACTTAATGAGTCTCATCGTAGGTAGAAAACCTGTACTCGAAGCAATTAACTCAGGAGAGGAGATTGAGCAGGTTTATATCTTGTTCGGACAAAAAGGTGGAATTGTAGACGCTATTCGTACGGCCGCAAATAAGAAAGGGATAAAAGTAAACCAGGTAACGGCTGAAAAGTTTAAAGCACTTACAGATCACCCGAATACCCAGGGAATTGCCGCAAGGAAATCTTCTCAGAAATTTTTTCAGATAGAGGAAATAATAGCCTCAGCAAAAAAGAAACAATACCCCCTCATATTATTATTAGACTCAATTCAGGATACGCACAATCTTGGAGCAATACTCAGAACCGCGGAATGCTCTGAGGTTGACGGTATTATCTTAACAAAACACCATAGTGCACCAATCAACGAAACAGTTGCAAAGACATCTGCCGGAGCTGTAGAACACCTTAAAATGGCACAGGTGAACAACCTGGTACAGGCAATAAAAGAACTTAAAGAGAGCGGTTTCTGGGTTATAGGATCTTCATTGGAAAATTCTAAGCCATATACCCGGGTAGACTACAAAATACCCGCGGCGGTTATAGTTGGGAATGAAGAAAAAGGTATCAGGAGGCTAACAGCCGAAAATTGCGATATCCTGGTAAACATTCCAATGAAGGGGAAAATACAGTCTTTGAATGTTTCAGTGGCTGCAGGGGTGCTTCTTTTCGAAATACTCCGCCAGCGAAGTGACAGATTAACCTTTGACTCTTTCCTCTTAATTCTTTAATATTCAATAATTAAAAATTAGCGTGGGGCAAAAATGGGCTTTATTACACTGATCTCCTCATTCAGGAACTTCTCTCCATCACGTTATTCAATCCGCATAATAAAACTTAAAGGTTAATTATGTCTCGTAAATATAACCTAATAATATTCTTAAGCATCTGCACATTCTTCTTTGGTTTTGATTCAGGGAATAAAAGCCAGAAGACTTCAAAAGTACTTACAAATGACCATTACAATTTTATTTCTGTAAATGAAATTATGATGTACATTTCCAATAACGGCGACGGCTCTCATAGTCCTTTAACTGATGATAAAGGATTATTCTGGCCCGGGGGAGTTAACGCTACTTTGGGTGCTGTGTTTGAGGATGGCCTGGTTTGGGGAGGAATTATTAATAGTGACACTCTTTGTGGAGGAAGTACTTACAGGCATGGCTTGCAGGCTGGCAAAATACTCTCGAATGGCAGCGCAGATAATCCCACTCTTCCGAAATACAGGGTATATAAAGTATTAAATGGATGGGAGAGTTTACCTCCGGGACCTGAAAGAGATCAGTATGAAATGGACTATAATGAATGGCCTGCAGAGGATGGCGCACCTTTTAATGATATGGATAATGACGGAATCTATACTCCCGGTGTAGACAACCCTTACATAGGTGATGAAACTATGTGGTGCGTATCCAACGATCTAGATCCTTCGCGTACTATGTTTTTATATGGCTCTATGCCGATGGGACTTGAAGTACAGACTCTGGTATATGCGTTTGATCAATCCGGTTTCCTTGGAAATACAGTATTCAAGAAATATACAATAATAAATAAAGGTCAGTATACTATAAATGATCTGTTATTCTCCTATTGGACGGATGACGATTTAGGTTTTGCTAATGATGATTTTGTGGGATGTGATGTTAACCTTAAGCTAGGATATACCTACAATAGTGATAATGACGATGAAGGCGGATACGGAACCCCGCCGCCTGCAATAGGACATATGTTAGTTCAGGGTCCTGTTATTCCCGGTTTGCCTTCCGATTCAGCTTACTTTGATAATGAATGGCGAATTGGCTTTAAAAATCTTTCTTTGTCTGCTTTCGGACCGAACTTTAAGAATTCCCTGATCTTACCACATGAACCGGTGTTAGGTGAACATGAGGGTACCATAGAACTGTATAATTTGCAGAGAGGATTAACAAATATCGGAGATACCTTATTAGATCCACATAACAATGAGCCGACGGTTTATGCACTAAATGGAGATCCCGTAGTTGGTACAGGCTGGTATGAAGGCGCCGGCTGGCCGGCAGGTCCCTCTGCCGGTGATCGTAGATTCTACATCACCGCAGGACCTTTAACTATGGCTCCCGGCGATACACAAGAAGTTGTTATAGCCATCTTCCTGGCTGAGGGTTCTGATAATATACAGAGTGTGGCGGCACTTAAACAGAGGGGACTTGAAATCCAGAACTATTATGGTGCCTATTCTATTACAGGAGTCAAAGAGAATCCGGAAATCACTGTAAAAGATTTCCAGCTGATGCAGAACTATCCCAATCCCTTTAACCCGGTTACGACAATTGAGTATATAATTCCTGATAATACTACGACCTTGAAGGGCGGGAATATTACTGTTACTCTCAAAGTTTATGATATTCTTGGTAATGAAATAGCCACTTTAGTAAATGGAGAAAAAAGGGCTGGTAGATATTACGTTAAGTTCGATGGCAGCAGGTATGGAAAGAATTTATCCAGCGGTGTTTATTTATACCGTCTCCATGCAGGTGATTTTTCAATTACTAAAAAGTTATTATTATTAAAATAAACGGGGATTTTTTTGAATAAATTCATTTTCCGGAAAATATAGAGGGAGAGCTATGGGTAAACTGTCATTCCTATTTTTATTTATTCTGTTGTCTGAAATACCTGTGTTTTCTCAAATAATAACATTTGAAGAAACCTATGGATCATATTCCTCCCAGGAAACAGGTAAATCCATTATTCAGAAATCAGATGGAAATTATCTCATTGGAAGCTTCGGAGCAATCAATCTTCTTACAATTGACTCCACAGGAAACACAATTTGGCAGAAAAATTTTGATATAAATGAAGTAACAAATAATTATATCAAGGTCAGTGAATTTGAAAACGGCGATATCTTGTACGGCTATCAGACGGGCACTAATGAAGGAGATCTTATTTTAGTTAAAACAGATTCGAATGGGAATAATATATGGCAGAAAACTTTGGATTTTAATATCGCAGATAAATTAAAAGATATGATAATTATCGAAGATTCGATATATCTCCTCAGTGCAGAAGAATCCGGCAATCTCGCTATATTAACAAAGCTTGATGCTTCTGGTAATATTATCTGGTCTCAAAATTATCAGATATCAGGTAGTGTTTTTGGTGATTACTGGGATTTGGTTGAAGCAATAGGATCAGGAGTGTTAATCACTCGTGGATATTTTATGTACCATATCGGTAATAATGGCGATCCCCTCTCTATAACAGAATTTCCTTATAAAATCATTTCAGTGGCGAAATATCAAAATGATAGATATATATTCGGGGGGGTAGGACATATCTTCATGGCTGATTCAAGCGGGAATATTATATGGCACAATTCAAACTCGGGATATCACCTCATCTATTACTTCGTTAACTACCGGTCAAATTGCTGCAACTATAAATTACACCGGAATCACAATTCTGGATGAAAATGGGAATCTTATTAACACATTGAATGTTCTACCCTTTCGGATAAATGATTTATATAGTACGAACGATGGGGGATTTATAGTTGTCGGAGCAATTCCTAATGTATTAATGTATTTATAGATGACATATGGGTAAAGAAATTTAACGCCTTTGGGGAATGTTTTGATATCAATATTTATCAGCCTGGTTCTGGAGAGATATTAATTTCAAATGAAGATTATACTATCAAATGGTCTGCAGGATATGAAAGTAATATAAATCTATTATATACTATTAATGATGGATTCAGCTGGCAATCTATTGCAGCTAATATTTCCTCTAATGACAGGGAATATTCCTGGCAGGTTCCTTCAGCACATTTATCTGAATGCAGGTTGAGGATAACAAACAGCAGTGGTGAAGTACTGGATGAAACAAATGACTTCTTAATCTATTATACAAAGTTTGGCAACGATGTCTATAATTATATCGATGTAAATGAAATCAAGATGTGGGTCTCGAATAATGGGGATGGTTCACATTCGCCTTTAACAGATGAATGTGGTCTGTTCTGGCCTAAAGAGGGTGATGCTTGGGAGAAGAGTGCGATTTTTGAGGATGGGTTGATATACGGAGGTGTGACAAATGGAGAAATAAGAGTCAATGGTAGTACTTACAGGCATGGGCTTCAGGCAGGAAGGATTCTTTCGAACGGTATGCCGGATTCTGTAGATAAATCAGAATATACCATCTGGAAGGTTCTTAAAGGATGGGAAAATCTCCCTCAGGGATATCAGAAGGATTATTATGAATATATGAATAATAACTGGCCGGTTGAAACCGGGGCTCCTTATGTTGATGTCGATGGAGATGGTATTTATACACCCGGTATTGACCATCCTGAATATACCGGTGATATGGTGCTTTTTAATGTGTCCAATGATATGGATACTGCACATACTACATTTATGTATGGCACAGATCCTATGGGTTTGGAATTTCAGACACTCGTTTTTGGTTTTGATAGAGAGGATGATCTGAAAAATGTTGTATTTAAAAAGTATCTAATGATAAATAAGGGGAGTAATAATATTGAAGATATGTACCTGGGATATTGGAGCGATCCCGATCTCGGAGATGCCAATGACGATTTTACTGGGTCAGATTCACTGCTTGATTTGTCATATACTTATAATGGAACTAACTTTGATAATATTTATGGATCTGCTCCTCCTGCCCTTGGATATAAAATAGTCCAGGGTCCGATAGCAGCTGGACTGCCGACTGACAGTGCTAAATTCCGAGGGGTTTGGCGGAGGGGATTTAAGAATCTAAAATCTAATGCCTTTTCTATCTATCTCAACATGTCAAATATCTATCAGGATCCTGATTTAGGTGTTTCTGAAGGATCAATCCAATTTTATAATAATTTAAAGGGATTAAGCCGGGATGGTCAGCCATACGTTGATCCTAATTCAAATGATACAACAAAATTTTGCGTTCCTGGTGATCCTTATTTTCATACTGGCTGGTATGAGGGTGAAGGATGGCCCGGAGGTCCTTCTCCTGACGATCGAAGACACGTTATGAGTATCGGACCTTTTAACATGGCTCCCGGAGATACCCAGGAATTCGTAGTTGCTGTTTGTATTGCCCGCGGCTCTGATAATATCCATAGTGTTTATAAGCTCAAGCAGCTGGCACAGACTGTCCAGGATTTTTATAATAATGATTATATTTCTCAGATAAATTATATGGAACCCGCTGTTATTCGGTATAGTTTGTCCCAAAATTATCCCAATCCTTTTAATCCCATTACAAATATAAATTACTCTGTTCCGGATAGACAATTCGTTCAGATGAAAGTTTATGATATCCTCGGCAGAGAAGTAGTAACACTGGTAAATGAAGAAAAAAAGGCGGGTAATTATTCAATCCAGTTTGATGCCAGTAGAATATCCAGCGGTGTTTATTTCTATCAAATGAAAGCGGGAAGTTATTCAGTAACAAAGAAATTAATTCTGCTAAAATAAAATCGGGCTAAAAATATGAAAAAGATAATAGGCCTTCTATTTGTTGTTTTTGTAAGCAGCGCGTTCTCTCAGTCATTTTTATCACTGGATGGAATTGAGACTCCGGAAGGTGAAACAATTCTGCTTTATCATTATGGATTGCAAAATTACAGAGCATACTCCCCGGTATACAAATTTGATGCTGCCTCAGGATATGAGGAAAAAATAATGGATGCTTATTTTGTAAACGGATCACACACCAGGAGTGTGCAGGATTTTGAATTCTTTCCCGAAGACACTGCCAACTTCATCGATTGCGGATTTGGGATGGAGCCCGACAATATTGCATTTGTAGCCTATAACGATTCTTCGGTGGCAGGTTTTCAGTCTCCATTCTATTATGTAGACATTTCCAGACAAAATCCTATAAGAACATATGCCGGTGATGGAATGCTCAACAGGAGCTTTGATGGAGGACTTAGTTATCCGGAGGATTCTGTTTTGAATTTTAACATGATCTCAGTTTCTGATTTTAATGATGAGGAGATCTTTGGGCTTGATCAGCAGAACAGGCTTATAAAATCTTTTGATGGTGGTCGTACCTCCATTATAGTTGATGATACTCCAATATATCAGGACCTTTATTTCCATCCGGAATTATTGTATGATCCTGATCAGATGCATATATATAGAACAAATGCCTTATATGATTCCTATAACCTCTATGTATCTGCAGGTAACGGGAATTCTTATACCTGGGTGCTGAAAAAACAATACCCTGAACCTTTTGTTTTTTCTAATGATCCTTCTGCGAGCGGTACCTGCTATCTTGGATATTTCTATCACCTTTATAAGTCGACAAATTATGCGGAAAGTTTCGTGCCCTTCTATCAGTTTGATGAAAGGATAATGGGTATCTATCCTAAACCCGGGACTGAAGTTCTTTACGTTGCAACACAATACCACCTTTACAAGCTTCAGGATGATACTCTAACAACCTTAAAAGAAATTCTTCCTGACCCTGAACTTATTCGGTATTATCCTCTGCATTCTGGTGATGTTTGGGTATACGATGGCATAACGTGGGATTTCCCTGATTATGAAATATATCAGTTTACTCGAAAAGTTAACAGTATGGTCACTAAACCAAACCAGTTAGCTTATTACGAAGTGGAGGAATCAATTGTCGGCTCTGGGTACAGCAAATTATATTATGAAAGGGTGGACACTCAAAATGTTAAGGTTTACCGATATGATGAGGATTCGGTTCAGTCCGGCCAGGAATACCTTATAGATGACCTGCGCGCCTCCGTCGGTGATTCAATTAAAAGTTACAGGTTTGAGACATATATAATTTCCAATATGATAGATCTTTCTGATACGACAATTTTTGGTGAGGATAAAGAGGCCAAAACATATTCATCTGTTTCTTTGATAAGTTATCAATATAGACTTATTCAGGATTTCGGATTGACAAGTATCCTCAACGGATATGATTTTGGCTGGGATTCCCGCGATCTTAAAGGAGCTGTTATAAATGGAATCGTTTATGGCGATACAACCTTAACGGGGATTGAAGACAAAATAAATCCGGTTATATCCTTTTCGCTGTCTCAGAACTATCCTAATCCCTTTAACCCCTCAACCACAATTAATTATAGCATAGGCAAACCAGTTCAGGTTTCTCTTAAAATTTTTGATATTCTGGGGAAGGAAATAACCACTCTCGTCAATGAATATAAGCCATCAGGAAATTATTCTATTAATTTCAACAGAGGTAATCTGGCCAGTGGAATATATTACTACCAGATAAAGGCAGGAGATTTTACTGCCGCAAAGAAATTTGTTCTGATGAAATAAGTAATTATCGCAGAGGAGTTCTCTCAAGATCAGGTTAAAATTTCTTTTACATCTTTATGACATTTTTTTGACAATTCCGGGTATTCATTTCAGTATAATATCAGCAAAGATTATAAGGACTTTTGCAATGAAAACCAGAGTCTTGATATGTGTGCTGATCGCGGGTGCTTTTTTATTTTCCGGCTGTGTTGCGCAGGAAATAGAAGAAACGCTTTATCTCGGCGACGCTAATGTTAAAGCCCCTATTGTAACCCCTCCCGTACACCTTAACATTAAGAGCAACCCCGGGGAAATCACCTTTTCACCTAAGTTTTCTATCACAAACAGCAGAAACATGCAGGCTACAAGTGATGAGGTATATACTGGAGTAGTGACCCTGCCTGACAGCTCTGTGTATAAAACCCGCAATAAAAATATAGAATGGATTTACAGCAAATACTCATTCGGGGTGGATATGGATCTGAAAGTTTCCAGAGGATTTGCATTCTTCGGAGGCATTTCATTTTCTGATGAAAATTTTATGGGAGGAAACTTTGGAATAGGTTTGTTCAGTGATATGAAAGATCCAATATTCAGGTTTGATGTCGGCCTGTCTTTTCAGAAATATAAATATGATGCTGTTACGGTAGTAGAACAGACAATAACTGACTGGCAGGGAAATCAAACGAGGAACCGGTTTTTGTTCCATGATACCGGTGAGGAAACTAATTTCAACCCATTTTTTACAATTACTTTAAATTCAAATAATGATTCAGCCTTTGCAAACTATTTTGTAAATGCCGGATATTTCATTCAGCAGCTTCTTAACTATTCCCCCGGGACCAGCTACTACCAGGATCCTCTTTTTGTTACATCAACCGTAAGTACAGATAAAAGACCTGATTGTTCAGCCGGCTTCTTCTATTTAAATCCTGGCGTGGCGCTGAGCCTGGCCCCAAACATTCGCGTACTTATTGGTGTTAAAATTCTGAAAGAAACAATTCTCCAGATGGATTCCGGCAGCTTACTGATACTTCCGAATCTTCAGATGGATTTCAGGCTCTGAAAATCTCTGATTCTTAGTACCGCGTTTCGTATTCGAAAAGAATTCTTTTCTTTCTCTCTACGATTTGTGTCACGTCCCTTCTTCCGTGCAACTAAAATTATCTTGCTGTTATAATAATGTGACAGTTACAGGGCATATTGTAACCGGGCGCAATTAATTATAAATAATTTATAGGAGAGCATTATGAAGAAAAGATTTTTTCTTTTTAGTACGCTGATTTTCATTGTTTTACAGTCTGCCTCATTTGCACAGGTTGATCCCGATACCGCGATGAAAGCAAGCATTGACCGGTTCAGTATGGATGCGGGTCATTTATTCGTCAGAGATACGTCAAATAACCTTCCGGGACCAAATGTTCCAATAAATATGGATATGGAACCATTCAGAAGTTTTGGACTGGGTCCGAACGGAGAATACACTGCATACTATAATTTCGACGTTCAACCTACAACTCCCGCACCGATATTTGTTCTATTCCGGGATGGAGAGTCTTCCCCGGTTCCGGATCAGTTAAATATTGTGGATGATATACCTGGTGATTCAGACTATAATGATTTCTGGAGGGTTAACAAAGTGACTGTGCCGCAAACTTATGTGGCAAATACAATCGTCAGTTATCAACAGATAGTTGACGGCGGATATTAATGTTGAGCAGACAGATATGCTTGTTAACTGCCCTATTGTCCCGGATGGTTCCACTGCAAGGCTAAGATATAATTCAGGGGAGGATACTGCATTAACCCGGGGATGGTATGATTCTACAGTTGTGTATTATTTTAATTTTTCGGAAGCTCCTTTAATGGTGAACGGAAACGGTATGGTTTCTCTTTCTCCGATATATGTTTCATTCAACATTAATCCTGGTGAGCCCGGAGGTGGTCCGCCTTCAGGATTTAAGACTGACTCAACCGGACGTTCACATAATGTACCTGCAACTCTTCCTGGTGATGCCCCGTACTCTCCATTGTGGGAGGTGAATATTTATGATAATGCTGACTTTGATTCAGTGCATGACCTTTCCTCAGCTTTGATGGCTACAATACTTGTTTCCGGTGCAGCAAATGTAAACTGCCCTATAGTTGACGTAAGTAATACTACCTCAGTAGAGGATAATCGTAATATTCAGCCATCGAGGTATATTCTTGAACAGAATTATCCTAACCCATTTAATCCGACTACAAATATAAGTTACAGTATACCTAATACAGGATATGTCAGCCTGAAGGTTTATGATGCTCTTGGAAGGGAGGCTGCAGTACTTGTGAATGAAGTAAAACCTGCAGGAAATTATCTCGTTAATTTTAATGCTGCCAGGCTTGCCAGTGGAATATATTTCTACCGGCTCGAGGCAGGTGGGGTCACCCAAAGTCACAAAATGATTTTGCTCAAATAAATCTGGAAAAATTCCATCTGTGGAGCGTATAATAATTCTACAGTTACCTTTTCGACTGTACCTTTTATCCGCTCCACTGGTATTTAAAACACCTTCCATATACGTTCAATCTACTTTCCACCACCGCTTCACCACCGCTTCACCACCGCTTCACCTCCGCTCCACCTCCGCTCCACGTACGGTTCATATACGCTCCAATCACTTGATAACTGCTTTTTCTAAACTTTGAATATTCATCGCACATCCTTCCTCATCTAAATCCGGTCTTTGAAGCAGTTAAAAGTTGATGTATTTAAATGATACTGCATCAGAATAGCTTGAGGGAGGTAAAAACGGAAGATATAAGTTCATGGTATCAGGGATTATGTGCATTACGTTCTCCTCGAAATGTCCGGGAAAGGTTGGGCTTATGTCCGACAGCAGAATGGCCGATTTTTGGCGGCGGCGTATCTATAAATTCAGCCTGGATATTTCCTTTAAGCGGGACCTGCACTGCATAACTTACCTTGACTGCCGGAAGTCAATTCTCTATATTTGGAAACGTTTTTTTGAAAAAAATATAGAGATTTTTGATATTTTGAATCAGTATAAGAAGACAATCCTGCCTAACGGTATTAAAGTTCTGACGGAAACCATACCCTATGTAAAATCATTTTCACTCGGATTCTGGTTTAATATTGGCTCCCGTGATGAAAATTTCAGTAACAATGGAATTACGCATTTCATTGAGCATATGCTTTTTAAGGGTACAAAGAAGCGAACAGCAGGAAAAATAGCAAATGAGATTGAATCAACCGGCGGATACCTGAATGCGTTTACCTCGAAGGAACATACATGCTACTACGGCAGAGGGCTCGAAAACCATATTGGTAAAACATTCGATGTTTTATCGGATATGATACAAAATCCAACTTTTAAGCCTCTTGAAATTAAAAAGGAATCCAGCGTTATAGTTGATGAACTTTACGATATCGAAGATAATCCGGAAGAGTTGATTTTTGATAAATTTGAGGAAATAATTTTTGCAGGAAATAGCCTAAGCCTGCCTATAATCGGGACTGAGAAGAATATCCGCCATTTTAATCAAAATGAACTATTTCATTTTATAAAAGAAAAATACGGCTTCAATAAATTATTAATATCAGCGTCAGGTGCTGTTGAACATGATAAAATCCTTAGTCTCATTGAAAAATATTTTTCAAGAGATCTCGGCACTTCAAACGTAAAACGGAGATATTATAATCACACTAATCTCCCTGCAAAAGTTGAACTAATCGACAAAGAAATTCAGCAGGTTCACGCCATAATTGGTAAGTCAACCTTCGGATATAAAAATGAATTAAGAAATAAGGTTGCAGTGCTCACGCAGATATTAGGAGAGGGGAGCAGTTCAAGACTTTTCCAATCGATAAGAGAAAGAAACGGAATAGCCTATCAGGTTAATTCCTTTCTTAATTCTTTTTATGATGTTTCATCCTTCGGTGTTTACCTGTCTACAAATGAAAAGATGATGGATAAGGCGCTTACAATTGTTGACAGAGAATTCAGAAAAATGAGAAACAATAAAGTCTCCGAAAGAGAATTGAAAAAAGCAAAAGAGGCAATGAAAGGACATTTCCTGCTGAGTCTTGAAAATACTTCCAACAGGATGTTCAGGATGGCACAGTCGGAATTATATCATAACAGGATAAAGAGTACCGACGAAATTATAAGGGAGATCGATTCGGTTACCAGGGAGGATATACTAGAACTATCAAATTCTCTGCTTGATGAGGATACGTTTATCAAAATAATTATAAAATCAAAAGATACTTTATTAAAATCAGCAGCCTGAAAAATAACTTTAATCAAGTAAAAAAATAAAATGAGCAAAACAATAAGACCGGCGGTAAGAACAAAAAATATTACGTACGCAGTACGTGATATAGTGGTACTTGCAAACGAAGTTGCAAAGACAGGTAAGGAGATGCTTTATCTTAATATCGGTGATCCGAACTTATTTGATTTCGCCCCGCCTAAACATATGGTTGAGGCCACATACAAGGCAATGCTCAGCAATTATAACGGTTACTCACCTTCTTCTGGAATTAAACCGGCACTGGACTCTATCGCTCAGGAAGCAGATCGGAAAAATATAAAGAACATACAGGATATTTTTATAACTACAGGCGCCAGCGAGGCAATTGATATCTGCCTTACAGCACTTGTAAATGAAGGAGAAAATGTCTTAACTCCCACTCCGGGCTACCCCCTTTATACTGCTATTGCCAGCAAACTTCAGAATATGGAAAATCCCTATTATTTAAATGAAGAAAACGGTTGGCAGCCTGATCTTGACGATATACGTAGTAAAATAAACGATAAGACCCGTGCAATCATTATTATAAATCCTAATAATCCTACAGGCTCCAACTGCAGTGTTGATACCCTGAAGGAGCTTATAAAAATTGCTAAAGAAAATGATCTTATAATCTTTGCCGATGAAATTTATGATAAGCTTTTATTTGAAGGTGAATCTCATACTTCGATAGCTTCGCTTGACAGTGAAGCTCCAATGGTCACCTTCGGCGGGTTATCAAAAAACTATATGGTTCCGGGTTTCAGAATCGGATGGGGTATAGTAAGCGGTAACAGGGCAATACTTAAAGATTATATAGAAGCAATAAACAAACTGCTGCGTGCCAGGCTCTCCGCAAATCATCCCGAGCAATATGCAATCCCAACTGCACTGAGTGGCGACCAGTCACACCTTGCAACAGCAAATCAGAAATTGACTTCAAGAAGAGATATGACGGTGGAGATGCTTAATGCCATTCCCGGTATTTCCTGTGTTAAGCCGGAAGGCGCTTTCTATGCATTTCCAAGACTCCATATAAATACTCCCGATAATATTTTTGTAGCCGAATTGATCAGGGAGACAGGAGTAGTTGTAGTGCCGGGTTCAGGTTTCGGTCAACGCCCGGGAACGAACCACTTCAGAGTAGTATTTCTTCCTCCGGAAGATATCCTGATGAGAGCATATAATAATATAGCACGGTTCACTGAGAAATTTATCGAAGAGCACGAAGCTGTCGGCAAATAGGTTTCATTTTAATCAGACAATAAATTAAGAATTCAGGAGTACAGACTCAGAATGCCCAAAATAGTAATAGATGGAAAAGAAATAGAATTTACCCAGGGACAGACGATTATAGAAGCAGCCAGGGATAACGGGATTACAATACCTCATTTCTGCTGGCATCCCAAGCTTACAGTATCCGGGAATTGCCGTGTTTGTCTCGTTGAGGTTGAAAAGATGCCGAAACTTGTGATAGCCTGCGCAACTCTTGCAGCCGATAGTATGGTTGTTCATACTGCTTCAGAAAATGCGCTTGCAGCCAGGAATGCAGTGATGGAATTTCTCCTGATAAACCATCCGCTTGATTGCCCGATTTGCGATGAAGCAGGGGAGTGTAAACTGCAGGATTATGCCTATTCTCATGGTGTAGGCGAGAGCAGGTTTGTTGAAGAAAAGACACATAAAGATAAGAGGGTTCCTCTTGGTCCTTATGTAATGTTCGATGCTGAGAGGTGTATTTCCTGTTCACGCTGCATTCGTTTCTGTGATGAAATTGCTAAAGATCCTGAACTTACTTTTATAAAACGCGGCGACAGGGTAACTATTGTTACCTACCCTGGGGAAGAACTGGATAATCCATATTCGCTGAATACTACTGATATCTGTCCTGTTGGTGCCCTTACAAACCGTGATTTCCGCTTCCAGGCACGCGTATGGGATATGTCTGCCACCAAATCAATTTGTGTCGGTTGCGCAAGAGGCTGCAACACTGAACTTTGGGTAAGAAATAACCAGATTCTGCGTTTAACCCCGAGACTTAATGAAGAAGTTAACAGCTACTGGATGTGTGATCATGGAAGAATTAATACATTTAAATTTGTGAATGCCGAAGACAGGGTTGATGGTCCATATGTGAGGAAAGATGGTGTTCCTGGTAAGACTACTCTTGATGAAGCCCTTGCTGCCGCGGCTAAAGAATTGAAGAAATTCAATAAAGATGAAATTGCATTCATAGGCTCAGCGCATATAACAAACGAAGATAATTATATGCTTGCAAAGTTTGCAAGGTTAACAGGTTCAAAACATATTGACTTTATGCGGAAAACAGACCCCTCATTTGAGGACCAGATCCTCCGCAGGGAAGATATTACTCCTAATTCACTTGGTGCCGAGCTAACCGGGGTACTTCCTTCAAAAGAAGGACTGAACTTTGAAGGTATTTTGGCCGGCATAAAAAAAGGTAAAATCAAAGCATTATACCTTATTGAAGATGACCTTGTGAATGAGAGACCAGAACTTGAAGAGACTTTTGCTAAACTGGATCTTTTCATAATGCATGCTACCAATATGAACAAAACAGCCTCTTTGGCTGATATTATTCTCCCGGCATCTACTTATGCTGAAAAGCATGGCACCATGGTCAATTTCCAGGGAAGAGTTCAGCGGCTCAGACCAGCTTCTGCTACAATTAATGTTGATCGCGCACTTGAAGGTATGATGATGAGCCGGCTTGATAAATTCGGAACTAAGTTTGACAGGTGGGCTGAGAAAAATAAACATGATGCATTTCCAACCTGGAAGCTGCTTGTGATGCTTGCGAATGCCGGCGGAAACAAACTAAAGTTCGATATGGCAGAGGAAGTTTTTGAAGAAATAGCAAGGAATATTGATGCTTTTAAAGGACTAGATTATGATGATATAGGAGAGCTCGGTGCTCAGCTAAAAGGAAAATTCACAAAAGATCCAGTAAAAGTTTAACGGAGAATTTATAGTGAACATCTGGGAAGTAATTATAATTAGTCTTATTAAGATCCTGGTCATCGTAACTGTTATGCTTCTAACGGTTTCATACCTGGTTTATTTTGAACGCAGGGTTAGTGCATGGGCTCAGAACAGACTTGGACCAAACAGAGTTGGCTGGGAAGGTGTACTTCAGCCCTTTGCAGATGTTCTGAAGCTGTTATTGAAAGAGGATATCGTTCCCTCAATTGCCAATAAGCCCATTCACACACTCGCTCCTATTATCGCATTATTTGTTGCATTTACCACTTATGCAGTAATACCTGTAGCCGGAACGCTGGATGCATTTGGCTATTCAATCCCGCTGGTAGTAGCTGACATTAATATGGGAATACTTTATGTTCTTGCCCTTACTTCATTAGGAGTATATGCAATTACTTTTGCAGGATGGTCGTCAGGAAGTAAATATTCTCTGCTTGGGGGAATAAGGTCTTCCGCTCAGATGATTTCTTATGAAATTTCAATGGGATTTTCGATCGGAGGAGTTCTGCTCCTGGCAGAATCTCTTCGTCCTTATGCAATTGTTGAATCGCAGGGCGGTTTGCTATGGAACGCCTGGATACAGCCTCTGGGGTTTATAACCTTTGTGGTTTCAGCTTTTGCGGAAACGAACAGACTTCCTTTTGATCTTCCTGAAGCTGAACCCGAACTGGTAGGCGGTTTCCATACTGAGTACAGCAGTATGAAATTTGCTGGATTCTTCCTGGCGGAATACGCCAATATGATTATCGCAAGCGCGATGATTGTAACTCTCTATCTCGGCGGCTATAATTTGCCATTTGTAGATGTGTATTCATTTGGACTTCCGAATGGAATCATAATTCTGATCCAGCTTTTCATGTTTTTAATAAAGACAGGAGCCCTCCTCTTTTTCTTCATCTGGGTCAGGTGGAGTCTGCCGAGATTCAGGTATGATCAGCTGATGAATCTTGGGTGGAAAGTAATGTTTCCGCTCTCTCTAATCAACATCATTTGGGTGGCAATCCTTATAATGGTGTTTAAATTATAATTAAAATTGAATTTTAACAGTTATTTAGTTATTCATTAACAATACGATTTTGAAAATTCGGAGATTTGATGGCCGTTAAGAAGAGACAAAAAGATCTGACATTCTGGGAAAGGATTTATATCCCTGAAATAGTAAAGGGTCTTAGCCTGACGTTAAAAAATATGTTTAAGCCCAAATTCACTATGAAATATCCCGAAGAAAAGTTTATACCTGCTGCTTCTTACCGTGGCCGTCCTGTTCTTGTGATGGAGGACAATGGTGAAGAGAGATGCGTTGCCTGCGGTTTATGTTCCAGGGTTTGTCCTGCCCTGGCTATTGAAGTTCAGGCTGGGGAAACTGACAGAGAAAAAGAACGTTATCCTGAAAAATTCGAAATCAACATGATTAGATGTATTTTCTGTGGATTTTGTGAAGAAGTTTGCCCTGAAGAGGCCATTGTAATGAGTAAAGATTACGAAATGGCTTTTTCAAGCAGGGAGGAAGCAATCTACGGAAAAGATAAATTATTGGTTCCGGTAAGCCAGCTTCAGGATAGAATCAATTTTCTGAGGCACTACAAATAGTTGAAGAAGTTCTTTTTTGTTCATAACTTCGCTCCCCTATGTATGGAAAGCTTTACATATTACTTATCTTATTTTCTACTTTTACTGTTTTTGGACAGAATTCGCAAAAAAACAGCTATAAATTAGCTTTTCCCTCTAATATTCCATCATCTTCCTCTTTCGATTTATCTATAGTGGCTTCAAATCCTTCTGAACATGCAGACAGACTAATTATTTATTTTGACCTTCCTGAAAGAATTAATTTCAGAGATCTTGAACTTCGTTCTTTCGATAAAACTTCTGATATTCCCTGCAGGAAAGTTGAATTAGAAAACGATGGAGAGTCGCTGTTTAAGGCAGAAATTAGTTTTGTTAAAAACGGAATTACTTCCAGGGACTATTTTCAACTGATTTTTACCCTGAAAGCAGATAATGCAGAATCAGGCAATTTTAAGTTTGCAGGAATCTTTAAGTCGAAAGAAAAAACATTGGGTTATCTGCATTACCCGCAATTTGTCGCTTCTGAAGATACTTTAAGATTTTCTTCAATTCCATTAAAATTTTATAAACCCCAAAAGTTTGCCGGAAATTCGCTTCAGCTCTCGCCCGGATCAGAATTTTCCATTACACCGCAGGTAGATGGAGTGGCAGGAAATCTTCTCGCTGAATTCTGGGTAAAATTTAATAATAAGAACACAAATTTCCTGAATATTATCAACAGGCAGACGAACGAAACCATATGGAAAATCTCAACAAACCAGTTTCAGATGATTACCCTCGATTCCCGGAGCAGATTAACGGGGGATCTGGTTAACCCGTTTTTTATCAGTCGTGGCAGCTGGTACCATATTTCGCTTCTAACTTCTTTCAATAGTCATAAATTAAAATTATTCTGCGGCAGCTCCCTTGTCGGCAATTTTGAAATTCCTTCTTTTCTCCAGCCGGCAGACTTACTATGGATTTTAAGAAATGATTCACAAAACAAATCATTCCAGGTCGATGTTTTAAGGTTTATTGATTTTGGAGATGATATTGAATCATCATTTATGAATCAAAACTTTCTGAATTTTATCTCCGGGAATTCGCACGTGCTGAACCAGTACAATTTTGATAAAGAAGACGAACTCTTGAATTCAGGTGATGATACTAAAATCAATTATAATTCTGTAGATTTTGTTAGATCTGATGCTCCAATCTTTGCCCGTGCCCCTGAAATAAATCTGGATGTTCTTGGGAATGCTTATGAACTTACCTGGAGCGGTGGGGATTATAAGCAAGCACGGACTTACGTTCTTGAAAAATCAGTTGGTAATACTGATTTCACAAGGGTTACTTCAATAGATGCTGACAACACCTACGAGAAAAAATATACCTCATTTGATGGAAAAGATCCCTCTGCTGAAATAATCTATTACCGGATAAAACAAATTAATAAAGATGGTTCGGAGGTGTACTCATCCCAGGTAAAAATTGGTCAGGGTATAACTGAACCGTTCATTGTTGAGCAGAATTACCCTAATCCTTTTAATCCCCGCACCAGTATAGTTGTAGATTTACTTGAAGATACAGAGGTTGAGATCACTGTTTATAACCTCGAGGGTAAGGAAATCGCAAGGTTATATAAAGGGTTTTTAACAAGTGGAACACATAAATTTTCATTTGATGCTTCCGAACTTTCCTCAGGAGTTTATCTGTACAAGGTTTCAACTCCCCGTTTCTCAAATACCAAAAAGATGATTCTCACCAAATAACGGTCTCGGTTTTTCCTGATTCTGGTTTCACGAAAAATATTTACTTTTTTACGATTTAGGTCTATATTTGGATCGTTCTAAATAACTTTACCTGACAAAAGGGAAATGCTTTCAAAAATTTATTCTAGTGCAACCTACGGCATTGACGCATACCTGGTTGAGGTGGAAACAAACGTAGAGAAAAAAATACCAGGGTTTACAATCGTTGGTTTGCCTGACAGTGCGGTAAAAGAAAGCAGGGAGAGGGTATCAACTTCTATTAAAAACATAGGAATCGAATTTCCTAAAAGAAGAATCACCGTAAACCTTGCCCCCGCTGACATCAAAAAAGAAGGAAGTTCATTTGATCTGCCCATAGCTATCGGACTCCTTGCGGCGACGGAAGATATTAAGGCATCAGATTTAAGTGATACTGTTTTTTTAGGTGAACTTGCTTTTGACGGCAGGTTAAGGCCTGTTAAAGGAGCGCTGTCAATAGCAGTTGAAGCCCGTAAAAAGAAAATTAAAAGAATAATCCTTCCCAAAGAATCTGCTGATGAAGCTTCTATTGTAGACGGCATTGACGTTTTCGGGATGGAAGACCTGGCAGAAGTAATACATTTTTTAAATGATGAAATCAGAAAAGAAAAGACGAAAACGGAAGTCAATTCACTTTTTTCACGGGTAAATCAATACCATATTGACTTTTCAGATGTAAGGGGACAGGAAAATGTTAAACGTGCGATTGAAGTTGCAGCTGCCGGATCGCATAATATTCTTATGATAGGACCTCCTGGTTCAGGGAAGACTATGCTGGCCAGAAGAATTCCTTCAGTATTACCTTCTATGACCTTCGATGAAGCCCTTGAGACAACAAAGATTCATTCGGTTGCAGGGATTCTTCCGAAAGATCAGGCAATTGTTACAGAACGTCCTTTTAGAAATCCCCATCATACCGTTTCAGATGCAGCCATGGTCGGTGGGGGATCTTTCCCGAGACCAGGCGAAGTTTCGTACGCTCATTATGGTGTTTTATTTCTTGATGAGCTCCCTGAATTCAGAAAGAATGTACTGGAAGTACTCCGACAGCCCCTGGAAGATGGAAAAGTTACGGTAAGCCGGTCAAAACTCTCCCTCGAATTCCCGGCAAATTTTATGCTCGCTGCAGCAATGAATCCCTGCCCCTGCGGCTATTATACTGATCCATCTAAAGAATGCACCTGTGTTCCTCCGCAGATCCAGCGTTATATGGCAAAAATATCTGGTCCTTTATTGGACAGGATCGATATTCATATTGAGGTACCTGCTGTGAAGTACAAAGACCTTTCTTCCGATACAAAGGGTGAAACATCCGCCTCTATACGGGAGCGGGTTATAAAAGCAAGAGAAATTCAGCTAAAACGTTTTTCAGGACTTAAAAATCTATTCAATAATGGAGATATGGCCTCCCGGGAAATAAGGCAGTTTTGCAGGTTGGATTCCTCAGGCTCGGAACTAATGAAAATGGCTATGACCAAGCTGGGATTTTCTGCAAGGGCTTATGATAGAATTTTGAAGGTAAGCAGAACAATTGCAGACCTGGAGGATTCTGAAAATATACTGCCTCAGCATATTAGCGAAGCAATCCAATACCGCAGCCTCGATAGAGAACTCTGGAATCACTAAGTTGATGTACTGTCGGGTGTATCCTTTCAGGCACGATTATTTACTTTTTAATTGACCGGATGTATTAGTATATTAATTGTTCTACTTCTAAAAAGTCCTGATATTCTGAGAAAACAGAAGATAATCCCCCTTTTTAATTTGCTTTTTATTTTAAATAGGAATATATTTGTGGCTCGTTTCGAAAACTGGGCGGACGCCGGAGTTGGAGAGCCGGGGCGGACTGTAAATCCGTTGGCTGACGCCTTTGGGGGTTCGAATCCCTCGCCGCCCACAGCTAGAAATTTTGTTAAGGGAATAACTTATTAAAAATGATTCCCTTATTTTTTTGTGCGGAAAAAATAAACCCAGTTCATTAAAATTTTGTTTGATCTTATCGCGGGAGTAACTCAGTTGGCTAGAGTC
>CAWDAK010000029.1:0-26239 GCA_963800255.1 uncultured Ignavibacteria bacterium
GAAAGGAATTCATTCCGGATGGTGTTTAGTGAAAGCGATTTTCTGCCGGGATTAATAATAGACAAGTACAACAGCACCTTTGTGCTGCAGGTTTATTCCACTGGAATGGAAAAAAATATTGATATGCTGGTTGAAATACTTAAGGCAGATTTTTCTGCCGAAAATATTTTCACGAAGAATGAAGACTATCTCAGGAAGCTTGAGGGAATTGCCCCGGAAGATAACATTTACATCGGTGAGAGGAAGAGTGAGCTGATAAGCGACAGCCTTATTAAATATGAAATAGATTTTGAAACGTCACAGAAAACCGGATTCTATTTTGATCAGTCAGATAACAGGTTCTTCATAGAAAAACTGACCGCGGGTAAAAATGTACTGGATGCCTTCTGCAATTCAGGCGGGTTCGGACTTCACGCTGCCAAGGCGGGAGCAGAGTCGGTTGTTTTTGTCGATTCATCGGCAACTGAAGTACAGAGTGCGGAAAACAATTTCAAGCTGAACGGATTAAATGCAGATGCTCAATTTATTAAAGAAGACATATTCGATTATCTCGGGAAATGCATACAAGAAAAAAGAACTTTTGATATTGTAATGATTGATCCTCCGGCCTTTGCCAAAAACAGGAAGTCAATTCCGGTTGCAAAAAAGGGTTATGAAAAATTAAACCGGATGGCAATGCAGGTAGTTAAAGAAAACGGTTTTCTTGTTACATCATCCTGCTCCCATCATATATCGGGAGCTGATTTCAGGCAGGTCATAAACCAGTCGGCCGGAAAAGCTGACAGGAGAGTGCAGGAACTCTACTTCAACGGGGCCTCACTAGATCATCCCGTGCTTCCTTCAATGCCGGAAACCTCCTACCTTAAGTTCGGTGTATACATGGTATCCGGTAAACCGCAGTAATAAGAACCGGCAACAATCAGCCGGATGTTATTCTGCAAATGGAGAAAAGGATTGCCGGATCAGTTAAACTTTTTATCCATGATACCGGTATTACTCTTTCCAGCTTTCTTATCCCTTTTAGCTGCCTTTTTTTCTTTCATAGTTTTTAAAGGTTCTTTCTTAGAACCTTTCTTTGTATCCTGTGTCTTACTCATGATATTTTCTCCTTTAGTTATCAGGGGATGAGGATGTTTAAAAAATCAGGGTGTCCGAAGACACCCTAAAGATAGTTAATGTTCAGTTCATTTAATTCGTTTAAATTCTATACGTCTGTTTTTCTGTCTGCCTTCAGGCGTATCATTTGTGGCTGTTGGCTGAGATTCGCCGTAGCCCACTGCCGTAAGCCGGTCAGGATTTATACCTTCACGAATGAGCCAGTCTCTTACAGCATTTGCTCTTCTTTCGGAAAGCTTCTGGTTTGATGCATCACTTCCTACATTATCTGTATGACCGGAGATCTCCACGTCAATATCAGGATGTGTCTTCAGACTCTTTAATGCTTTCCTCAAAGTATTTTCAGATTCAGGAGTAATATCCCATTTAGCTGTGGCGAATGTAATACCATCCAGTATAATAGGAACTCCGGTTTTAATCACATCATCTGAAGGATCAAGAGGATCAGTTCCGCGTTTTACCTCAACTCCGTCAGCTATTGTTCCGCCATCTGTATCTTTTACAAGCGGATTTGTTTTATAAGTGACTACCTCATCATAATCTGATAATTCATCACCGTCAGTATCTTTATTAAGAGGATTTGTTAAGTTCGTTAAAATTTCCGCTCCATCATTCAAGCCGTCTCCATCGGTATCAGCTTTAGAAGGATCCGTCTGGTATTTAATTACTTCCTGGCCATCCTTCAAACCATCTTTATCAGTATCTGTATCAAGAGGGTCGGTTTTGTATTTAAGAACTTCTTCACCATCATTTAAATTATCTCCGTCAGTATCTGACTTAAGAGGATCGGTTTTATACTTTTTAACTTCATCAAAATCGCTCAATCCATCAAGGTCAGTATCCGCAAGCAGGGGATTGGTTTTATACACTCTTACTTCTTCACCATCGGTTAAGCCGTCACCGTCTGTATCGGGATTCCTGGGACTCGTGCCGAGTTCCTCTTCTTCACACTTACCCAATCCATCATTATCCCTGTCAGAACTGCAGCCTTCCCCGGTGAAAGTTAAACCAACACCTATGTTATAATAATTATCAAGAGCGCTGCCGTTGTCGTAATTGTTCAATGCACTGGTAGAAGTAAACGCACCGCCTATAGAAATATCTGCAAGCACTTCATCGCTTATTGCAATTTCAGTTCCTATACCTAAGGGGAACACTCCCGCCCAGCCTTC
Source organism: uncultured Ignavibacteria bacterium (assembly GCA_963800255.1). GTDB lineage: Bacteria > Bacteroidota > Ignavibacteria > Ignavibacteriales > Ignavibacteriaceae > DATFVA01. The sequence goes on from CAWDAK010000029.1 coordinate 2,289, forward strand.
ACTTTTTACCTCTGTTGGCGAAGTTACATTGCTTAACTCAAAGTACTTATTACTGTAATGCAGCATACCGCCGCCGGCATAGAAGTACGGGTTCCAGCCTTTAAGATCAAAAGGTGCCACCCTCAACCGCAGGCTGACGGGAATGATTTCCGATTTATGATAGCCTACATAGTTAAACTGAAATCCGGCATAAGAACCATAACCGGCATTTATATCCATTTCAAGTGCGGGGGTTAACTCGAAGCCAACAAAGCCTTCAAGCAGCCACGACATTGTATAGTGGTCGAATGAAAATTTATCATTTGTCCAGAAACCAACATTCGGAAACTCGTCTTGAGGAAGAAGCATATTATACCGTGCCCCGAATTTGGTTCCCCAATCTTTATATTGGGCCTGAGTTTGCTTACTCATTAGAATCAGTCCAACCAGTATCAAAAAGTAAACTAGATTTTTCATTATTCTCTCATTTTGTTGATTTAATATTTCAAGTTTATTCTAATAGAAAAGCTTCATGGAGCACTTCTTTTTATATAAAGATAGAAAAAGACGTCAAATGATACAATCATCCTAAAGGATGAAAAAAGAACTATAAACTTTGCGTGATCTTGCGCTCTTTCCTGAATATTTACAGTAAGCTGGCCATGACAATTATTCCTGAGATAATAATAAGAATACCCGCAATTTTGTTTACCCACCCGAGACCTGCCAGGTCAAGTTTGCTTCTGAAAAGTATAACAATTGAACTAAGCAGCAGAAACCATAATGCTGAGCCCAAAAAAACGCCCGCAACAAGAGCGGCCGCAGAAAAGTTTCCGAGGTCGCTCCCTAAACCAAGCGCGGCAAATACTGCAAGGAATGCAAAAATTGTTAAAGGATTTGTGAGAGTTATAAAAAAAGCTGTAAGGTATGTTCTTAAAAATCCGCTGTTCTCTATTGGGATCTTAGGATCAGCCGGAATTTTCCTGAATATTCTTATGCCAAGGTACAGAAGCAGTACCCCGCCTACAAGCCGTATCCAGATCCTTTGACTGACAAGGGTATCCGAAATAATAGTTAGTCCGAAAGCAGCAATACAGCCGTAAATTAAATCTGCAGTGGCAGCCCCAAGTCCTATGATTAGTCCGCGTAAACGTCCCTCCGTCAATGTCCTGCGGATGCACATAATACCAATAGGCCCAAGGGGAACTGCCATCGCAAAACCGATAAAAATTCCTTTTAGTAAAATTATTAATGCCATATCACTAGCTACGTAACAAAATGTTAACAAAACATAAACCGGTTACAGGCTGTACCTGAAGCCTTAGGGTCAGATATGAATCGCCTCAAAATTACTAATAAGTCCGAATGCATTTAACAGCCAGACAATAACCACTATAACCACTACAGCGTTAAGTATTTTTTTGATAGTTGACTGCATAGGGATGTAACTGTTAATCAGCCATAGAACCACACCCACAACCACCAGAATTGAAACTAATGAAATAAGTGACATTGTTTTCTCCTTCTATTTCTGAAATTTCATTCAAACCAGAAAATATTTGAAGTACCAGGAAGGTGTGCTCGTATATGTTTTTACAATTGATCTAAATATATTCATCGAAATCTTTCCCTGCCGTTATTGGAAGCTGAACCATCATCTGTCCTGGTACTTCTAGTTTTTTAGTACAGCTAATAATATTGTTAAATTTCTAAGGGAACCATCGTGCAAAGGGATGAAAAGAGAACTACATCTATCCTTTATCCATTTTTTCTGATTCCAGCAGAATGGCCAGCCATTTGGTGCTTGTGTTTGTTTCGAATATGAACTTTAAAGTCATCGTAAGAGGTATTGAAAGAATTGCGCCGATGAGACCGAGAAGACTGCCCCAGAATATCAGCGATAAAAATACAACCAGTGTTGAGAGTCCGAATTGTCTCCCCATCAGCCGGGGTTCAATAACATTTCCAATTACAAACCCGATAAGGATATTTCCTGCAACCACAAGCAGGGCAGTGCCTGGACCTATCTGGATCAAAGCAAGGAGGGCAGCGGGAATGGCAGATACAATAGCCCCGATGTTCGGAATGTAATGAAGCAGGAAAGCAAGAAAGCCCCACAGCACAGGGAAATCCACACCAAGTACGTACATCCAGAATCCGATCAATACTCCTGCAACTATGTTGATAATAGTTTTGATGAACATGTACTTTTTCATATCTATTATGAACTTTGTAAAACGGGGGAATACCTGTTCCGGATTTCCGAGAATTTTCCGGATCTTTACAGGAAAGCTTGATATTTCTAGAAGAATAAAGGTTACTGTTATGAGCACAAGCACCAGATCAGAAAGTGCAGCGCTGAACCCGGTTAGTAAACCGGCTGTAAGTTTTAAGATCGCTTCAGGGTTTATGTATTCCAGTAAAAATTTATCTTTTACCAACAGCCCTTTAGTTTTTAAAAACGCTACCAGTTCAATTACCTGTTCCCGGAGAAGCGACTGCAGCTGAGGCAGCTCTTCTGTAAAACCGCTGAATGAAGTGGTAATCTGTGCTCCTATTAGAAGTATAATAATCACAATAATCGCCATTACCACCAATACAGCGATTGAGGATGGTACCCGTTTTTTCTTCAGCCAGAGGACAAGTGGTGTACCCAGTAAAGCCAGAAAAAATGAAAGAAGGAATAGAACAACAACTGATTGTGCGAGGTATATGCCCGCAATTATTATTACCGTTGCGGCCAGGCCAAAAAGCACACGCATTCCGCGCGAAGAATTGATTTGATCGATCATAACCCCAACAGCCAGCTGTTCTGTGCTTTCTTTATAAATATTTCAAACTGGGCCAGGCTGTTTTTCAGGTTAACCAGGGTGGTATCAAAATTTTCTCCTGATGATTTATTCATGAGAAGTTTTCCGATTATTCCGTCACCTGACTGCATATTACTGGTAATCTTTGATAGATCCAGTGTTACATTTGAGGCATTCTCAACAGTTTTATTTAATGACGCAAGCAGCACATCCAGCTCATTTGTCTTTTCCATAAATGTTCTGAATCCAACCGAGCCTTCTTTCAGATTGGTAAAAGTTGAATCGAAGTTTTCCCTCCACGACTTATCCATTATCAGCCTTCCAATCGTTCCCTGTCCCGACTGCACGTTGTTTGTTATCGTCTTTAAGTAACCTGTAATGCTGGATGCGTTATCAATAGTCGATTTTAATGAATACAGAATATCGTCCATATTTATGGGCGGCGCAGTCTGTATAACATCATTATTTTCTATCCCTTTTTTTCCGCCTGTACCGGGACTAATAATTAATACTTTATTCCCCATAAGGCCTTCTGAACCAATGGTAGCAAGCGCGTCCTTTTTTATGAATTCCCGGGTGCTCTCATCAACCAATATACCTACCCTGACAGAAGTATCACTTATCATAGTTATATTTTCCACTGTTCCAACATTTATTCCTGATAAGCGTACATTATTTCCTGCCTGGAGTCCGCCAACGTCTCTGAATACACCGCTTAAGCGGAAAGTACTCCTGAACATCTGCTGTTTCGCTCCCAGGAAATATATCGCAGCTATGAACACCGCAATTCCAATACTTATAAATATCCCCAGCCTGATTTTACTGCTTACGCTATTTTTCATCTGATATTTCTTCTTTTATCTATTCAAAAAATGATTTTATCCATGGATCCGGCGAATTAAAAAGCTCGGTATACGATCCTTCTGCAAAGCATTTCCCATCCTTAATTATTATACACCGGTTTGCAGTCAGCCTGGCGCATTCAATATCATGTGTAATGATGATTGAAGTTGTCTTATATTTTTCCTGCACGCTCAGTATCAGCTTACTTATTTCTTTTGACGTGATTGGATCAAGACCGGTAGTAGGCTCATCATAAAGCATTATCTCAGGTTTCAGTATTAATGTGCGGGCTAATCCCAGTCTTTTACGCATCCCGCCGGATAGCTCTGAGGGCATTTTGTCAATTGTATCTGAAAGTCCTACATTCTCCAGTGCTTCTTTTATTAAATTATCCATCTTATCTTTTTTTATCGATCTCTTCTTTCTACGGAGAGGGAATTCAAGATTTTCCCTTACTGTCATCGAATCGTACAAAGCGCCGCTCTGGAATAAGAATCCAACGCGCTTATGCAGCTCAAATAATTCATCGCCCTCTATATCAGAAACCTTTTGACCGAATATAAACAGTTCACCCCCGTCAATTTCTACAAGTCCGGCTATGCATTTAATAAGTACAGATTTACCGGTGCCTGACTGTCCGAGTATTGCGAGGTTTTCTCCTCTATTAATCTTTAGGTTTATGTCACGCAGTACATGTTTATTGCCGAACGATTTCCTCAGATGCTCCATTTTAAGTACAACGGAATCGTCCTGCTGATTATGATTTATAGTTTCTGTATCGTCTTTATTTTCTGTCATTCTGCTTTTGCTTAATTTATTTTTGAAGCAGGCTTGTAATCTGCACTGCTGCCATATCTATTAAAAAGACCATGAGGGATGCGAATACAACAGCTGAGTTAGCTGCTTTACCTACGCCCTCGGTACCTTTATTTGAATAATACCCTTTATGACATCCTATAACACCTATGGCAAATCCAAAAAAGAATGTTTTAATGAATGCCGGAAGGAGGTCGGCAAACTGCAGGCTCTGAAATATCTGCGAAAAAAACAAGTAAGTGCTTACGCTGCCGTTTAAGTTTACCGCAATGTAAGATCCAAATAACCCGCAGGCATCGGAAAGAATGACCAGTATCGGAAGCATTAAGGTTGCAGAAAGTATTCTTGTAACCACAAGGAACTTAAAAGGATTAGTGCCTGACACCTGCATGGCATCTATCTGTTCGGTTACTTTCATTGAGGCCAGCTCAGCGCCGATTCCCGAACCAACTTTACCGGCAAATATCAATGAAGTTATAACCGGACCTATTTCACGGATGATTGAGACTGCCACCATTGCAGGCAGCCAGGATTCTGCTCCGAACTTAGCCAGCGTTGGTCCCGTCTGAATGGTTAGCACAAGTCCTATTATAAAACCTGTAATTGCTACCAGGGGAAATGTTTTATAACCGATAAGAAATGACTGTTTAAGCAGTTCATTAAATTCATAAGGCGGTTTCAGTACCTCACGGAAAAACTGAAGCACAAAAACAGTTAACGACTGTACTTCAAGGAAGAATTTTGTAAGCAGCGTATCGGGAACAACATCTACGGGTGCTTCACGTTTCTCTTCATCATTATAATCTTCACCGGGCGGCTGGTGCAATATCATTCTTTCCTTTATACATTTATGATTATGTATAACATTAGTTAGAAATATCAACTTGCACAATCGATCAAAGGGATGAAAGAGGGACTACTCCAAAGGATGATCAGATACATGCATAGTATAAGGAGGCGGGGGGGACCGGCTGTGCCTGCAAATACAGCACATCTACGATTTCCGGAATATCTGGATAGAGATTTATCATTGTCGTATAAATATTCCGGGATTCTTTCACAATAAAGCAAAGGATTGTGTTACCGGGAAATGAAACGGAGAAGCTTAGGACTTTTATTTGTGATATATACCGAGACTGATAATATCATCAGAATCTCCAGGAATCCTATATAGGTGTATGGAGCTAAAAATCCCAGCAGCCATAACATTATTATACCGAGACCGATTACATTAGACATACATTATCCTTTTTTCACTGTTAATTACAGCCAAATCTACAGCACAATTAATCCTGTAGTAAATTAAAACCAATACCTTACTCCTATTCCTCCTCCCACACCGAAGTCGGTTGCGGGTGATAGGTCAAGTATAGGCACCAGTTCCACAAAGATGTCCACAGGTGCATCGGCAAAAAGGTAATCCATTCCAAATGGAATCCTTACTCCTAATTGAGGATCATTAGCCAGAACCACCCTGCCTCCTATACCGATATATAGGGGAAGCTTGCCAGAAGACACTGGAATGGCATTAAAGAAATGCCACACATAGTCAGCCTGGAGAAGTATGTTCCCCTCACGCCTTACAGACCAGGCGGCCGCAAAATCAAAAGCATTATCGCTGCTTGCCCATAACTTTGCACTCAACCCGGTTGGTTCACCTAATATTAGTCCCATACCGAATCCGCGCTCCTGGGCCGCTGCAGGTTTTATGAAGAATAACAGTAGTCCTATTACTATAGCGCACTGAAAAAACGTTTTCATGTATACTCATTCCTTAAATATTTTGATTATTTCGCACTCAATGTTAACGTTCCCAGGTCATTATTCTGCTGAGCAATTACTGAAACATTAGCAACTGTTGTATCATTATACAGAGGGTTTGCTGAGAATACCTCCACCCTGTACGTTTGCTGTGGCAGAGCCATCAATACAAATGTTCCTGTGAGCGGCTCTGCAAAAGTACCTGCAGTATCTGATCCGCTGATTGCATAAACGTAACCTGCAGTAGATAAAGGATTTATTTTACCGGAAATAGTTCCGGAGATTACTGTAGGGATTACGCGAATAACTGGTTTCAGTTTATACTGTCCGTTAGGAATCATTATAATTGATCTCTCTGCATCAAAATCAAGAATCAATTCATAAAGTAAATCTGCCTGAATCTCGAACTGGTGGTTAAGTTTTAAACCTGATTGTTCACCGCTGGGTATAACAAGAGGATAAGTAACTCCGTTAACAACAATGTTACTTCCCGAACCAATAATTAATCTAATCTGCGAATAGTGTCCCGTCTCAAGAGAATTTTCCCCAAGGATAACACTTGCACCATTCCTTAAAGTAAGCAAATCGTATGTTGCCGCAGTATTGTTTATTACAAACCAGCCGCTTCCGGAATCAGCATCAGCTTTATGAACTTCAACTCTTGTAACTACTATATTAACCTGATCATAACCTGCGGGTGCATCAACCATCGTCATTTTTAACTGTCCCCTTGCTGTTTCAGGCGAAGTTGAGTCGGAACAACTGGTAATGGCAGCAGAAGTGATTAAAGCAATAATTACGAGGGCCAGTTGAATAAAGTACTTTTTTATATATAACATTTTAACTTTCATTCCTTAATTAAGAAGACCCGGAAATTTTCCGGGTCATAATTTTTTATAAATTAACGGTTCTATAGTTTGGAGGTATGATTTACTACAATCTCCACCCTGCGGTTATTGGCTCTGCCTTCAGCACTTGTATTATCAGCTACCGGTCTTTCTTCACCAATTCCATTAGCCTGGATAAGATTATCCGGGTATCCGCGCGATATTAAATAAGAGCGTACTACTTCAGCGCGTTTTTGAGATAATACCATATTATGTTCAGAAGATCCCTGCGAATCAGTAAAACCCTCGATAGTGAGCTGGCGTTCTTTATTAACGAGGAGTGCATCAGCTACGCGGTTAAGCCTGTCCTGTGCTGCCGGCAGCAGGTTCGATTCGTTTGAAGCAAAAAGTACACTGCCTGAGAGTGTAATCACCAGGCCGCGGGCTTCTTCCTTAATAGCTGCAAGATCTGCTAGTGCATCAACCGCTACCTTCTCGGCGTCAGTACGGGCTTTTTGTTCAATCGTAAGTTGTTCTGCTGTGTTCTTCATAATTTCATTCTGAACAACTTCATAATCTTTTTTGGCTTTTTCTGTGGCTTCGTTCTCAGCGAATGTGGTAGCAAGGGCTTCCGCTAATTTTGATTTGCGGTCTGCTACATATGAAAGATCAGCCGTTTTGTAAGAATCGGGATCATCCAGAAAAGCTTTTTCCGCAAGGTCAAGTGCTGTTCTGGCTTTGTGAAGTTCTGCCGGAACCAGTTTGGCTGCGGGACCAGCATTTGCCTGCTGGAAGGACAAGCGTGCATCCACCAATTCCTTGGGTGGTAAACTTGCACTGCAGCCTACAAGCACAGTAAAAACTGCCGCAATCAGGTATATAATAGGTTTCATTTTTAATTCCTTTCTTCAGAAATGTTATTGTCCTGTCTAAGTTTTTTTACACGGTCCATTGCATCAGCGGCTTCCTTTTTGTCGGTATCGCTTTTTGAAAGTGCAACCGCAAGTTCGCCGTCAACGCTTGCGCGTAGAAGCATGGAGTCAGCCTGTTTCTTATCCCCGTCTGCCGCAAATACCTCCGCTTTTCCCAGCTCCTCTTTTGCCAGCTGCAGGTAAAGCGCTGCGCTGGAGATACCGGTAGCACCTACTTCTTCTGCCGCCCTGATTGAAGAGGTTGACGATTCCTTATCTATAACGGCAGGACTGCCGCCGCATCCTATGAACAGTAATCCAAGGAAAAAGCTCCCTGTTAACAGCATCATTTTTGTTTTCTTCACTTGATACTCCAATTTCGTTTTAATTGTAAAATCATTTTATTTAATATTTTAAGCTACCAACTATTAACTATGTATTATATAGAGCAAGAGGATGAAAGATGGACTACTACTTTCTAAGTAACAACGGGGAGTTAATTATTGATAGTTGAGATACTTTTAGCGATTGATTGCAGTGTTTCAACTGAATAAGAATAATTCGCGATTTCCAGGCGTGTATGTAAAGCAAGCTTCTCCATAATATTATGAATATGGCTCTTAACCGTATAGGTTGAGACGTGAATCTTTTGCGCGATTTCTTTATTGCTCTTACCTTCACCAAGCAGCAGGATTATTTCACTTTCACGTTTCGTCATTCTTACCGCATCTTCTACATTTGATTTATCTACTTTTAATGCATACTCAATAATCTGCGAGAAAAGTGAATCAGCCAGAACGGGGGGGAGTACAGTTGCCCCTTCAGACACCGATCTTAAAGTGTGTAAGAAATCCTTTAGTGAGGTATCTTTAAGAATAAAACCATTTGCACCGGCTTTAACATACTGAAGGATATCCGCCTCAGCGGGCGCCAGGTCCATCACAATTATTTTGGCCTGCGGAAAATCCCTTTTTACAATTTCGACAACGTGCAGGCTGTTCTGGCTGCGCAGACCCAGGTCAAGCAGAACAACATTAGGCTTTAACTGTTTAATTTTAAAAAGCGTTTTCTTTCCATTGCCGGATGCCGCGATAACCAGCATATCTTTCTGAGATTTAACAATAGAAAGAATTCCATCCCGCAGAAGCCTGTTATCTTCAATTAGAAGCAGCCTGATTTTTTTCATAATTGATCTCTAAAAATCCCTTTCCGCTTTACTTTCTATAAACCGGCTTGGTTGTAGTCATTTTTTTAACCCGCAGACTATCGTTCATCATCCCACGTGACTCAGGTTCCAGGGAACCAGTATTTCGCGTTTCAGCATTATTTTCAGACATGATCATCCTCTTCATATCAGGATTACTTACGATTGAATTTGCGAGTTTCTTCATTTCTGTTTTATTCATGCTTGCTTTGTCCATCATTATTTCCATCATCATGACCCGCATATCCGAATCAGATGAAATTTTGTTCATCCAGGCATTCGTTTCAGTATCCATTATTTTTGTGTTCTCATTATTCTCCTGGGCTAAAAGAGCAAACGGGACTAATATTACAAACAACAAAATCAGATTTTTCATAAGTCTTTCCTTTTTTTTATATGTAATTAAACATTATTACAATTTTATGCGGATAACAATAGACCAATGGGATGAAAAAGGGTGTAAGTCTTCAGGTTGAAAGGCATTAGATTGAAAAAGGGATTAGTACTATTGGAAGGGCTAATCATCCATCAGGGAAATTCCCCGCGAAGCTGATTCTTTTTTGCTTGAGTCGTGAACATACTTCGCAATCTGAACCCGGGTGCTCAAGGCAAGTTTTTCAAGTATATTATGAACGTGACTTTTTACCGTATAGGTTGAGAGATGAAGTTCCTGGGCTATCTCTTTGTTCGAGCAGCCATCTGAGATTAAGACAATGACTTCCCTTTCCCGCTTAGTCATTTTAACTGAATCGATAATAGTTGAACGGTTTGATCCATTAAGTGCGTGTTCCACAATTTGCGAAAAGAGGGATCCGGTCATATTTGGAGGGAGTACTTTAAGTCCTTTTGCCACATCCCTGATGGTGTTAAGGAAATCCGTAACCGTGGCCTCTTTCAGTATAAATCCAGCAACACCCTCCTGGACAAACTCAAAAACATCCTCCTGGGTCGGGAATAAGGTCCATCACAATTATCCTCGTAGTTCTGAAATCTTCTTTCGTATCATTTTCACAAGGCTGAGGCTATTCCTATTACGCAGGCCCATGTCAAGCAGCAATATGTCAGGTTTGTGCTTTTGTAGCAAACCCGAAATATTTTCACCATCCCCGGCAGATGCCAGGCATTGCATATCCTTCTGCTTTGAAAGCATTACTTTAATACCTTCCCTTAGGAGGCGGTTATCTTCAATGAGCAAAAGTTTCAGTTTCTTCATAACAACAAATAAGTGAGCGTTTAACTATTTAAAATGCTTAATTTAATATATAAAAAATAATATATTGAATGAAATAAAGAGAGTGCATTCCCGCAGCCTTAGCGGTAGAACTAGTATTTAAACCAGATCAACGTTTCCGCAGAATCCAAATATTAATGATTTATTAGCCGCAATTCCCCAATCGTGAAGTTTACCTCTACATTCCGGTTCTGCCGGTCATCAACAGGGAGAGTGCATTGCTCTGCTCTTCTATAGAAGAATTAATCCCTAGATATACCCGTTCAGGTATTAATAACCCCTGGTTATTTGACTTTATACCCGAAAAGGTATAAGTTCCTATCAACCATATAAGAATATACCCGTAAAGGTATAATAAGATGAAAATTAACAAACTATCCGCCCTGGTTAAGGAAAAAAGAAAAAAATTAGGACTAACCCAGGAAGAGCTTTCAAAAAGAGCCGGAGTCGGACTTCGTTTTATAAGGGACCTTGAGCAAGGTAAAAAATCATTGCAGCTGAACAAGGTAGACCAGGTTCTACATCTATTCGGTCTTGAAATGGGGCCGGTTAAAAAAAATTATGAGGATATTGAATGAGGCAGGCGAGGGTTTATTACAAAGAAATGTTTGCCGGGATTATCAAAGAAAATGAAAACGGTATTAATTTCAAATACGATAAAGAATACTTAGAACAGAAAGACGCACAACCAATAAGTTTAACTATGCCGTTAGGGAATGATGATTATAATAGCAAAGTAATGTTGCCTTTTTTTGACGGTTTGATACCGGAAGGCTGGCTGTTAAACCTTGCCGAGAAAAACTGGAAGCTGGATAAAAGAGATAGAATGGGATTACTGTTAGGATTCTGTAGAGACTGTATTGGTGCAGTAAGTATTGTTCCCTATGAGGAGCATAAGTTATGAGTGACCTGAGAACAAAATGTCTTTATTGCTACGATCATCTCAAAGATGATGAAACTGATTATCATCCTTTATGCAGTAAAAAGTTTTTTGGTTCAACAGTTCCCCCCGTTTTGGATTTCGGGCTAAAAGATATTGCAGATTTAGCAATTAAAAACTTTAGGAAAAAGTATTGCACTTACCGGGGTTCAGCCAAAACTTTCACTTGATTACTATAAAAAGAAAGGAAAAGAGAACAGGCTAACTATAGTTGGATTGTGGGGACAATTTATTTTGAAACCGGCATTGGCTGAATACCCGCAGATGCCGGAAATTGAAGATCTTACCATGCAATTAGCTGAGATTTGTAAAATTAGAACGGCAATTCACAGTTTGATAAGGTTGCAATCAGGAGAACTTGCCTATATAAGCAGGAGATTTGATCGTTTAAAAAAGAAAAACTGCATGTTGAAGATATGGCTCAGCTAACCGGTTCCCTTACCGAATATAAATACCGGGGGTCCATGGAAAAGATCAGTAAAATAATCTTAAGTTATTCAGATTATCCGGGGAATGATATTAATCGTTTGTTCGAGCTGATTTTATTCTCGTTTCTTACCGGAAATTCAGATATGCATCTTAAAAACTTTTCTTTGCTCAGAGAGCAGGATGATGAAATAATATTGTCACCTGCTTATGATTTACTTTCAACAAAACTTTTAATACCTGAGGACAAAGAGGATTTGGCTTTAACTTTGAATGGTAAAAAAAATAATCTGAGCAGGAAGGATTTTGATATTTTTGCCGGGAAACTATCCATCAATGAAAAAACCAGATCAGATATTTATGACAGGTTTAGTAATATACATCCTTCGATGACAGGTTTAATTTCCAAAAGTTTCTTATCTGAGGAAATGAAAGCAAAATATTCAGAATTGATTTTAAAAAGATTTAGTATACTATTCGCTTGAACCAGGCTTACCTGAAATTAATATCTGAAAAAATTGTTTTTATTACAGAACCATCAGTAATAAATCTATTCTAATTAATGGGATTACCAAATTTAAGTACCCATCGCTTGAATAAGATTTACTTATTTAAGGGTGAGGAATAATGTGGACCTGAAACTGAGGAATCGATTCTTTCTGAAAGCTGATCACTTTCCCTTCTGAGAGTAGATCACTTTTCCTTCCGAAAACTGACCGCCGCAAAAAATCAAAAACCTGAAAACCTAAGCTGGAAATTTAAGTTACCATCGAATAGCCGTACAATGAGGAATAGCTCGTTGTGGTACAATTAAAACCGCTTTGGAAAGAAAGGGTGACATAACAAAGCCTATAAGCAAGATAAATACCTAGTGAATACGGAGTGAATACGCTTTGAATACGGAGTGAATACGCTTTGAATACGCAGTGAATACGCTTCACATACGGATGAAGATATGAATATCTACATACTTCAAAAACACTGAGGGGAAGCTGTTAACCTTACGAGGAAAAAAGATGTAACCCGATGAGGCACAATAAAAGGGATTGTTTGTGGTATATTGATCATTAGAATATGAAACCTATTATCCCGAACATTAATGAGTCGATTTTGCGCTTTAAGTCGCAGATAAATGCGAATTCCCTTATAAAGAAGTTTGAAAATTCGAAACCTCCTATGCGTTCCGAGTTATTCAGTGCCGACCAAATGGAGCATCACGGGAGATTTCTTGCGGAAACTCACACTTTAACTTCCAGCTTCTTAATCGAACCTGTGCTCCTTAAACGCCTTGCAGAGAATGAGGAGTTCCTTTTTGAGGTACAGGAATTACTGATTGATTCACTTAAAGCTGAACACCCGATTACACCAGCCGAGGAATGGCTTCTTGATAATTTCTACCTCATAGAAGAACAGATACGTACCGGCAAAAAACACCTGCCTAAAGGTTACAGTCGTGAATTACCACGACTTTCGCGTGGTTTGTCGAAAGGCCTGCCGCGCGTTTATGATATTGCACAGGAAATTATATCTCATGGCGACGGGCGGGTGGATCCGGAAAATCTTAACCGGTTTGTATCAGCCTACCAGACTGTGACAGTGCTGAAGATTGGCGAGTTATGGGCAATCCCTATTATGCTGCGGCTGGCACTGATTGAGAATCTACGCCGTGTTGCCGTAAAGGTTGCAGCCGGCAGGATTGAACGTAACCTGGCTGATGCCTGGGCTGACGATATGATCGAAATGGTTGAGAAGGATCCTAAGAATCTCATCCAGGTTGTGGCGGATATGTCGCGGTCAGACCCGCCGATGACAACGTCTTTCGTGTCTGAACTTACCCGCAAACTGCAGGGCCTGAGCCATACTTTGTCTACCGCCCTGATATGGGTGGAACAACGACTCTCAGATTCTGATCAGAAAATTGAAGAGTTGATCCAGCTCGGCAATCAGCAGCAGGCGGCTGACCAGGTCTCCATCAGCAATAGTATAGGAAGCCTTCGTTTCCTTGAAACGATGGATTGGAAAAGTTTCGTCGAAACGATGAGTACTGTTGAAAATATTTTGATGAAAGACCCGGGCAGCGTATACCGTCAGATGGATTTTTCCACACGGGACCGGTACCGCCACGTTATTGAAAAAATTGCAAAGCACAGTCCGCTTTCCGAAGAAGAAACTGCAAGGACGGCAATCCGTCTTTCAGAAGAAAGCGCTCAAAAAAACGGTCCTGATGCCGTTACAGCTCACGTCGGTTACTACCTGGTGGACAAGGGTTTGGTCAAACTGGAATCGGCCTGCAAGGTGCGGATTTCCCCGCTTAAAGCTTTTGCAAAGGTAAGCCGCAGGGTTCCATTACTGATCTACAGCGGTTCAATTATACTCCTTACACTACTTGTTACTGCCCTTATGTTAGGGCAGGTTTACGATAAGGGATTTGATAGTTTACAGCTTGTCCTTCTGGGAATACTTTTTTTTATAGCTGCCGCTAATTTACCGGTTGCTCTGGTTAACTGGATTTCCACTTTAGTCGTGAAGCCCGGCCGTTTACCGAGGATGGACTATTCGGAGGGGATACCGGAGGAATCACGTACGCTAATAGTAATTCCTTCCATATTAACTAATGAGAATGGTATACGGCGGCTTGTTGAGTCGTTGGAAATACGTTTCCTTGGAAATCAGGACAGTAATCTTTTCTACTCCCTGCTAACTGATTACCAGGACGCTGATAAGGAAATACTCCCCGGGGATGAATCTCTCCTTCAGCTTGCCGTTAAACTTATTGAAGACCTCAATAAAAAATATAAGGGTGATAAATTCTTTTTATTCCACCGTCCGAGGCTTTGGAATGCACGCGAGCGGAAGTGGATGGGCTATGAACGAAAGAGAGGAAAACTTGAGGATCTGAACTCGCTGCTGCGGAGCGGTATAAACGACAGGTTCTTGTGTATCATCGGCAAGACTACTGTTCTGCCTTATGTTAAGTATGTAATTACGCTAGACAGCGATACGCAATTACCGCGCGACTCAGCCAGGCAGATGGTAGGAACGATGGCACACCCCCTTAACCGGCCGCGCTTTGATGGCAAAAGAAAATGCGTCCATGCGGGTCACGCAATATTGCAGCCGCGGGTTGCGGTCAGCCTTCCGGGAATAAATCGCTCGCGTTATGCAGGTCTTTTCGGAAGTGAACCGGGAATTGATCCTTATACGCGCGCTGTCTCTGATGTTTACCAGGACCTTTTCGGCGAGGGTTCGTTTATCGGTAAGGGTATTTATGATGTTGATATGTTTGAGCAGGTGCTGAAGGGAAGTTTTCCTGAGAACCAGATCTTAAGTCACGATCTGATTGAAGGCTGCTATACGAGAGCAGGACTGCTGAGTGATGTGCAATTATTTGAGGAGTATCCTTCACACTATTTTACGGATGTGAAACGCCGGCACCGATGGATAAGAGGCGATTGGCAGATAATAAAATGGCTGCTCCCATTTGTTCCATCACTTAAGGGAGGGCTTCGCAGAAACCCCCTCTCATGGCTTTCTCAATGGAAAATTGGCGACAACCTGCGTCGGAGTCTTTCACCGTTTGCACTCACAATGCTTCTGCTTCTGGGCTGGACGGTTCTTCCCGATCCCTGGTTCTGGACATTGCTGGTGATCGGGATAATACTGGTTCCTCCTCTGATCATTTCAGTAGTCGACTTTTTTAAGAAACCTGGAGATGTGCTTTTTAGTCAGCACCTTGCCTCTGCTATCCGGGCTACAGGTAGGCATATTTCCCAGGCAGCATTCACAATCATTACCCTTCCGTTTGAAATGTTTTTTAGTCTGGATGCAATTATCCGCACTATGTGGAGGATGATGATCTCGCATAAAAGACTGCTCGAATGGAATCCGTCCAGTGATCGCAGGTTGCGCATTACTCTTCCTGGTACCTTCCGGAAAATGTGGATCGCCCCGGCTCTCGTTATCGCTGCGGTTATCTACTTCGTTTTAACAAAACAAAATTTGCCGGCCGCGGCTTTGCCTATTCTATTCCTCTGGTTTTTTTCGCCTTATGCTGCCTGGTGGATCAGTCTTCCTGTTGCACGTCACGATGTAATTCTTTCTTCCGAACAAAAAATATTTTTAAGAAAGATCGCCCGCAAGACATGGTCTTTCTTCCATACTTTTGTTGGTCCTGAGGATCACTGGCTGCCCCCTGACAATTACCAGGAAAATCCTGTCGGAGTGGTGGCACACAGAACTTCGCCCACAAACATCGGGCTGTCGCTGCTTGCAAGCTTATCAGCTTTTGACTTTGGTTACATAACTGCCGGAAAACTGGTAGACCGTATCTCCAATACTTTTATGACTATGGAAAGCCTGGAAAGGTATAAAGGACATTTTTATAATTGGTATGATACACATTCTTTAGCACCGCTTACTCCGCTGTACATCTCATCAGTTGACAGCGGAAATCTCCTTGGTCATCTGCTTACCCTCAGGCAGGGACTTCTCTCACTCCCCGATAAGGAAATAGTGGGCTACCGTTTATTTGAAGGAATAAGCGATACTTTAGGCATTCTTACGGATGCGGCAAAGGAAAATGCCAGGCTGGCCGAATTTAAAAAGGAGCTTGAATTAACAATCTCTTCAGGTCCAGGTACACTTGAAGATTTTTCACGAAAACTTGAAACATTTACATCACTTAGCATTGATATAGAGAAGAGCTACTCAACAAGTGATGATAAGGAAATCAGGCAATGGGCCTCAGCGCTTGCGGATGAGTGCAGAAGTACTCTTGATGAATTAACGTTTCTTGTCCCATGGATTAAAGCCTCGGATTCTTCTTCCTTAAGGCATTTTATGATGGACGGTGAAATACCGACGCTGCGCAAACTAGCGGAAGCAGAAATGCCTGCTGTGCATGGGGACGAAATGCAGTTAGTTCGTCAGGCCAGTGCAAGAGCAAGTGAACGTATTGCGGTAATCGAGAGTCTAGCTGCCCGGGCCGGCAAATTTTCACTTATGGATTATGATTTTCTGTATGACAAACCGCGCCACCTTCTGTCAGTAGGTTATAATGTGATTGACAGGCGGAGGGACTCAAGTTACTACGATCTGCTAGCATCCGAGGCAAGATTAAGCAGCTTCGTGGGAATTGCACAGGGACAGCTGCCGCAGGAAAGCTGGTTTGCATTGGGAAGGCTCCTTACAACAGTAGGGGGAGATCCCATCCTTCTTTCATGGAGCGGCTCTATGTTCGAATACCTGATGCCTCTGCTTGTAATGCCTACCTATGAGAACACACTTCTGCACCAAACGTATAAGGCTGCAGTGAAGTACCAGGTGGAGTATGGTAAAAACCGGGGAGTGCCATGGGGTATCTCTGAATCCGGTTACAACATTGTTGATGTTAACCTGAACTACCAGTATCGTGCGTTCGGCGTTCCGGGACTGGGATTAAAGAGGGGACTGGCTGAGGATCTTGTTATTGCTCCTTATGCCACGGTACTCGCTCTGATGATTGACCCTGAGGAAGCCTGTTCGAATCTTGAGAGGCTGGCAGCTGACGGCCTGCTGGGTAAGTATGGTTTTTATGAAGCTGTAGATTATACAAAATCACGGCTGCCGCGCGGACAATCGAGCGTGATAATAAAATCTTTTATGGCTCATCACCAGGGAATGAGTCTCCTCTCCCTTGCATACCTTATCCTTAACCGGCAGATGCAGAAGCGGTTCAGGTCTGATCCTTTGCTGGAAGCTACAATGCTGCTGCTTCAGGAAAGGATTCCCAGGGCGACGATATTTCATTCACACGAAGCGGGACTTACAGATACTCCGATTAAAACGGGGGATACAGGGATTCCGATGCAGATAATAAATAATCCTGATACTCCCGTGCCTGAGGTTCACCTGTTGTCAAACGGAAGGTACCATGTGATGGTTACCAGCGCGGGCGGGGGATACAGCAAATGGAAAGATATTCAGGTTACACGATGGCGGGAAGACAGTACCCGCGATAACTGGGGTACGTTCTGTTATATACGCGATGAAGCGAGCGGTGAATTCTGGTCAACCGCTCATCAGCCTACGCTGAAACGTTCAAAATCGTACGAAGTTATTTTCTCTGAAGGACTGGCGGAATTCAAACGGAGCGATCACAACATCGATATGCATACAGAGATTGTAGTCTCTCCCGAAGATGATACCGAACTCCGCAGGATCCACCTTACAAATAAGTCGCGCCTGCGCAGAACTATTGAAATTACCAGTTATACAGAAGTAGTTCTCGCCACTGCCGATTCCGACAATCTTCACCCTGCATTCAGCAACCTTTTTGTAAGGACAGAGATAATGCCCGAGCGGAATGCTATCATTTGTACACGAAGGCCGAGATCAGTAGACGAGCAGACGCCGTTTATGTTTCATATGCTGGCAGGGCGGGGAATCAATAAGGGAACAATTTCATTTGAAACCGACCGGATGAAGTTCATCGGCCGCGGAAACACGAATGCATTTCCCGATGCAATGAAAGACACCGGCACTCTTTCAGGCAGCCAGGGTTCGGTGCTTGATCCGGTAGCTTCAATCCGATATAAATTAATTCTTGAACCCGAGGAAACCGCCGTGATAGATATGGTTTATGGAATGGGTGAAACCCTGGATTCAGTGCTCACCCTGGTTGATAAGTACCAGGACAGGCGCCTTGCCAACAGGGTTTTTGAACTGGCGTGGACGCACAGCCAGGTAACGTTGCGGCAGCTGAATGCTTCGGAGGGAGATGCCCAGATTTACAGGCGGCTTGCAAGTTCCATCATCTACGGAAATTCATTTCTTCGGGCCGATCCGGAAATCATCTTGAAAAACCGCAGGGGGCAATCGGGCTTATGGGGCTATGCTATTTCCGGTGATCTGCCTATTGTACTGCTTCAGATTGAAGACGTTGAAAACATAGGGCTTGTCCGCCAGCTTGTGCAGGCTCATTCATACTGGAGGCTGAAAGGTCTGGCAGTTGACCTGGTGATCTGGAACGAGGACAGGGCAGGTTACAGGCAGCTGCTTCAGGAACAGATTCTGACCCTGATAACTGCGGGTGTAGAAGCGGGACTGGTTGACAAATCCGGCGGGATCTTTGTACGACAGTCAGACCAGATCTCCAGCGAAGACCGTATTCTGATCCAGACAGTAGCCCGTGTAATTATCTCCGATCAAAAAGGAAGTCTTGATCAGCAGCTTAGCAAATTGCAATTTGAAAAAGCGCCGCGGGGACGTTTCAAACCTGTAAGGAGCCATCGTTCAGCTAATGAAGATACCCTTCGTCCCAGGAATGATCTGATATTCTTCAATGGGTTGGGCGGTTTCACTCCTGATGGCCGTGAATATATAATCACAACTTCTGCGAGCCAGGTTACACCTGCTCCCTGGGTAAATGTAATTGCTAATCCCGAATTCGGAACAGTAGTATCTGAAAGCGGTCCCAACTACACATGGAGTATGAACGCGCATGAATTCCGGCTTACACCCTGGAACAACGATCCTGTAAGTGATGCCAGCGGAGAAGCATTTTACATTCGTGATGAAGACACCGGTCACTACTGGTCGCCCACACCATTGCCGGCGAGGGGGAACAGTGCCTATGCCAGTCGCCATGGTTTCGGATACAGCGTTTTTGAACATACAGAAAACGGCATACGTACAGAGCTCTGGATTTACGCCGCAATAGATGCAGCAATCAAGTTTTCGGTATTAAAAGTACGGAATGAGTCAGGCCGGCCCTGCAGACTCTCATTTACGGGATATGCTGAGCTGGTGCTGGGCGATCTGCGCTCAAAAACGGGGATGCATGTTATTACAAAAACCGGGATGGACGGTTCTGCGATTTTTGCGCGTAATCCTTATAACTCAGAATTTGCAAACAGGGTAGTGTTCCTTCAGACGGACAGTGCTGCCGGTAGTTATACCGGCGACCGCACCGAGTTCATCGGCAGGAACGGCTCATTGCAGAATCCTGCAGGCATGAGCAGCAGTAATCTCTCCGGTAACACCGGGGCCGCATTAGATCCCTGTGCAGTGATAAGAGTTTCGTTTGAGCTTGCCGAAGAGCAGGATTACGAGATCATATTTAAATTCGGCTCAGGAAGAGATAAGGAGGACGCTTCTAATTTACTAAGCCGGTTCAAGGGCTCTCAGGCAGCGCGTACAGCACTTGAAGCAGTTTGGAACTATTGGAATAAAATGCTCGGTGCAGTTCAGGTAGAAACCCCTGATGCAGCCCTTAACTTACTAACAAACGGATGGCTCTCGTATCAGACACTGGCTTGCCGTATATGGGCACGAAGCGGGTATTACCAGTCGGGCGGCGCCTTTGGTTTCCGGGATCAGCTTCAGGATGTAATGTCGCTTATACATACCGAGCCGGCGCTAACGAGAAATCACCTTTTACTCTGCGCAAGCCGGCAATTCCTTGAAGGCGATGTGCAGCACTGGTGGCATCCGCCTTCGGGACGAGGAGTACGGACGCACTGTTCGGACGATTATCTCTGGCTGCCCTTAGCGGTTTGCAGGTACGTACAAAGTACAGGAGACACAGGTGTGCTGAATGAGCATGTAAATTTCCTGGAAGGTCACGCGATTAACCCCGATGTTGATTCAAATTATGACCTGCCGGCTATTGCCGAGGAATCAGGAAGTCTATACCAGCACTGTGTCCGCGCCATTAAGAGAGGATTAAGATTTGGTGAACATAATCTGCCTCTTATGGGGGGCGGTGACTGGAATGACGGAATGAATATGGTGGGCATTAAAGGAAAGGGGGAGAGTATCTGGTTGGGATTCTTTCTTTACGAGGTGCTGGTCCGGTTCACCAAGGTTGCGGAAATACAGGGCGATGGTGCTTTTGCAGTAAAGTGTAAAGCTGAAGCTTTCGCCTTGCAGAAAAACATTGAGCAGAACGGATGGGACGGGGAGTGGTACCGCAGAGCTTACTTTGACGATGGTACTCCGCTTGGATCAAATTCAAATCCGGAATGCAGGATAGATTCAATAGCTCAAAGCTGGTCAGTACTTTCAGGTGCAGGTGACAAAGACAGACAAAGGAAGTCAATGGACTCACTCGACCAGTACCTTGTCCACCGCGATGACAAACTAATTCAGCTCCTGGATCCTCCGTTCGACAAATCAGATTTAAACCCGGGCTATATAAAAGGTTATGTTCCGGGCGTAAGAGAGAACGGCGGTCAGTATACGCATGCTGCCATATGGGCGGCGATGGCATTTGCCGCTTTAGGTGACAACAAACGCGCATGGGAACTGCTTCAGCTAATCCTTCCGCTGAACCATGCTTCCAGTCCCGAAGACGTAGCCGTATACAAAGTCGAACCCTATGTAGTTGCTGCCGACATTTATGCAGTAAAGCCTCACACCGGCCGGGGGGGCTGGACGTGGTACACCGGTTCGGCCGGATGGCTCTACCGTCTCATTGTAGAATCGTTACTCGGGTTAAGGCTCGAAGCTGACAAACTTTACATCGAACCCTGTATACCTGCCGGCTGGGAAAGCTACAAAGTAAACTACAGATACCGGGAAACCGTATATCATATTGCTATTTACCAGTGGCATGAAGGTGACCCTCATAAGACTATAATAGTAGATGGGAATGATATGTCGGATAATGCGATTCCCCTGGTTGATGACCGTCAGGACCACAATGTAGAGGTAAACTTTAAGCTGTGAGAAATCCGTAGAACTCATATTACGAATCAGAAAAAGGCAGACCTTGTAAAATTGATTATGTCTGCTGCCGGATAAAACTATAAACTTCGGCAGTTTCTTAAAATTGTTTTGAGGATATATATACCAAAATTTTTCCCGCAGCCTACTTTTTTGCAAAAGAAATGCAACATTTTTATGTTTGGGACCGTCTAATCTGACTACCGGGTATTATTTATATATTGCTTATTATAATCGATAACTCACAAAATGATGAGGTAAAACTTGGATATTTCTGCTCTCAATGAGAAAATTAAACAGGAAAGCGCTTTTATTGATCTGCTGATGGGTGAAATCAGCAAGGTGATTGTTGGTCAGAAGGGCATGGTTGAGCGGCTGATAGTTGGACTGCTCGGCAATGGCCATATCCTGCTTGAAGGTGTGCCGGGACTCGCAAAGACCCTGGCCATAAAGTCGCTCTCGGCGGCTATGAAGGCAAAGTTTCAGCGTATTCAGTTTACTCCTGACCTGCTGCCGGCCGACCTTGTTGGAACGATGATCTATAACCAGAAGGAAGGGAATTTCTTCATCCGTAAGGGTCCTCTCTTTGCCAATTTTATTCTTGCTGATGAGATTAACCGTGCGCCCGCCAAGGTGCAAAGCGCCCTCCTTGAGGCGATGCAGGAGCGCCAGGTTACCATTGGCGAGGAGACTTTCTTCCTTGCAGAGCCGTTCCTGGTACTGGCTACCCAGAACCCGATTGAACAGGAGGGAACTTACCCGCTTCCTGAGGCCCAGGTTGATCGTTTCATGCTGAAGGTGAAGATTACTTATCCTTCCCGTGAGGAGGAGCTGAAGATCATGAGAAACAATGTAAATTTTGTTGAAGAAAGAATAAACCCGGTTATTTCAACTGACGAGATCCTTAAGGCGAGAAAGCTGGTGCAGGATATTTATGTTGATGAGAAGATTGAGAAGTATATACTCGATATTGTTTTTGCAACGCGCTCTCCCAAGGAATTCGGACTGAATAATCTTACTGACCTTATTGCGTACGGCGGCTCACCGCGTGCCTCTATCAATCTTGCCCTGGGCGCCAAGGCTATGGCTTTTATTAAGAGACGGGGCTACGTGATTCCTGAGGATGTGCGCGCGATCTGCCAGGATGTGCTTAGACATAGGGTGGCGGTTACGTATGAGGCGGAGGCTGAGGAGATTACGTCGGAGTATGTAATTCAGGAGATTTTGAATAAGATTGAGGTACCGTAGGGAAGGGAGGGGGGGGGGGCGGTAGCTGTGCTTACAAAAGAGTTATTAAAACAGGTTAGACAGATTGAGATCAGGACGAAAGGTCTGGTAAACCAGGTCTTCTCGGGCGAGTATCATTCTGTATTCAAGGGCAGGGGAATGGAGTTCTCCGAGGTGCGCGAGTACCAGTTCGGCGATGATATCAGGAATATCGACTGGAATGTTACTGCAAGGTTCGGCCATCCGTTTATTAAGATTTTCGAGGAGGAACGTGAACTTACGGTGATGCTCATGGTCGATTTAAGCGGCTCGCTGATCTTCGGGACGGTTGAAAAAACTAAACAGCAGGTGGCCGCTGAATTGAGCGCTATCCTCGCTTTCTCTGCGTTGAAGAATAATGATAAGGTTGGCCTGATCCTGTTTACTGATAAGATTGAAAAATTCGTTCCGCCCCGTAAGGGCCGCAGTCACGTCCTCCGGATTATCAGGGAGGTTCTTTCGTTTGAACCTGAGGGAAAGTCAACCAACCTTAAAGCTGCGCTCGAGTACCTGAACAGCACTATCAAGAAAAGAAGTATCGTCTTCCTGCTGTCGGATTTCATGGACACGGGTTATGAGAAAATTCTCCGTATCATCGGGAAGAAACACGACCTGATTGGCGTAGTGCTGAATGATAAGCGTGAGAGTGAGATCCCGGCAATGGGACTTGTAGAACTGACGGATGCCGAAACGGGCGAGGAACGATGGGTGGATACCAGCAGTACAAAGATTCAGAAACGATTGAAAGAAGTTAGATCTGATATGATAAGGAAGAGAAAATCGTTGTTTATTTCAAGCCGTCTCGACAGCATTGAGGTGCAGACGGGCGATGATTACGTAAAACCTCTTGTTCAATTCTTCAGATTACGTGAAAGAAGATGGTAAAAAGATTTTTTAATGTTCTGATTATTGTCTGTGCATTGGCAGGTTTTCTTCTGCACAGAATATTTCTGTTGAGGCTTCAACTGATACTACTGCCTACCAGGTGGGCGATTATATTCATTATACAATACTGGTGAAGGCGCGGCAGGGAATTAAGGTTGATGGTCCTGCTGTAAGCGATACTCTTGCCGGCATGGAGCTTATTAGTCAGCAGCCCCCTCAGAAAGAGGGGGCAGACGGAAGGCAGATTTTAACTTATAGTTATACTTTTTCAAAGTATGATTCCTCTGATGTTACCGTTCCCTCTGTACCGGTTTACTATAAGACTAAAGGCGATACAACTGAAAAGG